>NZ_CAKAKE010000001.1:2215000-2815000 GCF_916618915.1 Stenotrophomonas sp. Marseille-Q4652 | reverse complement strand
CGATCGCGCGCCGGCGAGTTGCCCAGCCGCAGCAGCTCCGCCAGGGTCATCGAGGCCTGCTCGCTGGCCTCGCGCGCGGAGAGGTCGGCGAACCCGGCCTGCAGGCGGGCCATCGTCTCCGGTGCGTGCTCGCCCAGGAACGCCATCAGCCGGTCGCCTTCCCATTGCACGTCGCGCTGGTCGAAACAGATGAGGCGTGCGCCCTGCACGGACCCGGCCACGCGCAGCCCGATCTGGTCAATCTCGTTGCGGCCCAGGCGGTAGCGGCGGCCCGGTAGTCGGCCAGGCGCCGGTCGATGTCGGCCTGCTCGTTGGCCGCACACTCCACCAGCACGTCGGTGGGAGCGAAAGCGGCGACCCGCGCGGCGAGCGATGCCAGCCAGGCCTGGCTGGCCGGCGAGAGCACGTCGGCCACCGGCGACTTGATCATGTCCAGGCCGGGGTTGGCGAAGTGGAAGGTGCCGATCACCAGCACCTGTGCCTTGTCGGCCGGCGCGGCCGTGGCCACCAGTACTGGCGAGGACAGGAAGCCGGCCAACAGCAGGCAGGAACGCAGTCGGGGCAAACGCATGGGACGTCCAGTCAACAAGGGCACGCATTGACGCAGAGGGCGCAACGGCGGTGCAGTGAGGGAAGTCACCCCGCGACCGTAGGAAGACGCGTCAGCGCACCAGCAGGTCGATGAAGCGCGCCACCTTCGCGTAGGGCGGCTTGAGCAGGTCGCTGCCGGCCCAGCGCGGCTGCCACAGTACCGGCAGTTGCTTGCTCATCGCATCGAAGCCGGCACGGCCGTGGTAGGCACCCATGCCGCTGGGACCGATGCCGCCGAACGGCAGGTCGTTGATCGCGAAATGGACCAAGGTGTCGTTGACGGTGATGCCGCCGGCCACGGTCTGGCCGAGGATGCGCTCCACCGACGGACGGTGGTGGCTGAAGGGATACAGCGCCAGCGGTCGGTCGCGGCCGTTGACCGTGGCAATGGCCTCGTCCAGCGAACGGTAGCTGCGGATCGGCAGGATCGGGCCGAAGATTTCCTCCTGCATCACCGCCGCATCGTCGCCGGGCTGCAGGATCAGGGTCGGCGGCAACAGCCGTTCGCGCTGCGCCCGCTCAGGATCGACCGTGGCCAGCTCGATCACTTCCAGGCCACGCTCACGCGCATCGTCGATGACGCCGCGCAGTCGCTGGTACTGGCTCTCGTTGATGATGCGGGTGTAATCTCCGGCATCGCTGAAATCGCCGTAGCGGGCACTGGCCTGTTCGCGCAGGGCCTGCACCAGCGCGGCTTCGCGGCCGGCATCGACCAGCACATAGTCCGGCGCGATGCAGGTCTGGCCGGCGTTGAACCACTTGCCGCTGGCCAGGCGCGCGGCGGCCGCCTCGATCGGGTAATCCGGGCAGATGATCGCCGGCGACTTGCCGCCCAGCTCCAGCGTCAGCGGCGTGAGGTTGGCAGCGGCGGCGGCCATGACCTTGCGGCCGACCGCGGTTGAGCCGGTGAACACCAGGTGGTCCAGCGGCAGGGCGGCGAACGCGGCGGCCACGTCGGCCCCGCCCTGCACCACGCCCACCCGCTCGGGCGGGAACACGGCCGCCAGCAGCTCCTGCAGGAACGCGCTGGTGCGCGGCGTGTGTTCGGACGGCTTGAGCAGCACGTGGTTGCCGGCGGCGATCGCGGTGGCCAGCGGCACCATGGCGAGGTTGACCGGGTAGTTCCATGGCGCGATCACACCCACCACGCCGACCGGCACCGGCCGCAGCTGCGCACGTGCCGGCAGGAAGCGCCAGCCTACGGAAACCCGGCGCGTGCGCATCCAACCCTTGAGGTGGCGCAGCAGGTGGTCGATCTCGCCGAGTACGGTCATGCCGTCGGCCACCAGCGATTCGTGCACCGAGCGGTGGCCGAAATCATCGGCAATGGCCTGCGCCATCTGCGGCAGGCGCCGCTTGAACTCCCCGCGCAGCCGCCGCAGGTCATCGCGCCGCTGCGCATGGTCCGGACGCTGCTGCATCCAGGCGTTGCGCATCTGCGCGAGCACGGCA
The DNA here is from genome assembly GCF_916618915.1 of Stenotrophomonas sp. Marseille-Q4652. Classification (NCBI taxonomy): domain Bacteria; kingdom Pseudomonadati; phylum Pseudomonadota; class Gammaproteobacteria; order Lysobacterales; family Lysobacteraceae; genus Stenotrophomonas; species Stenotrophomonas sp. Marseille-Q4652. The sequence continues at coordinate 2,812,957 of NZ_CAKAKE010000001.1, read as the reverse complement.
GGCAGGGACGCAGCGGTATCGGGCATGTCGGTGACCTGGATGGCGAAGGTCCCGCATTGTGCCGCAGCCGCGGGCCCGTGCAGCGCCCAACAAGAAGGGCGCCTGCTTGCGCCGGCGCCCTTCGTCGTGGCCGGGAATTCCGGCCGGAGGAAGCAGTGCTTACTTGGTGATGTCCACGTCCTTGGACTCGCGCAGGAACAGCGTACCGATGACCAGGGTCATCAGCGCGATGCCGATCGGGTACCACAGGCCGTAGTAGATGTTGCCGGTGGCCGCGACCAGCGCGAAGGAAACGGCCGGCAGGAAGCCACCGAACCAGCCGTTACCGATGTGGTACGGCAGCGACATCGAGGTGTAGCGGATCCGGGTCGGGAACAGCTCCACCAGGTAGGCCGCGATCGGGCCGTAGACCATGGTGACGTAGATCACCAGCAGCCACAGCAGCAGGATGGTCATCGGGATGTTGATGCGCGAGGTATCGGCCTTTTCCGGATAGCCCGCGGCGTTCAGCGCCGAGCGCAGCTCGGTGTTGAAGCGGCCGGAGTTTTCCTTCAGCGCATCGCCCGCCAGGCCGGCGGCCTCGTACGAGGTGACCTTGCCTTCACCCACTTCGACCACGGCCAGGCTGCCAGCCGGTGCGGCCTGCACCGAATACGGCACGCCGGCACGGGCCAGCGCGGCGGTGGCCACGTCGCAGGAACTGGTGAACTTGCGCACGCCGGTCGGATCGAACTGGAACGAGCAGGTGTCCGGATCGGCGACGACGACGGCCGGCGAATTCAGGCTGGCCTCCTCGATGGCCGGGTTGGCGAAGTGGGTCAGGCCCTTGAAGATCGGGAAGTAGGTGAGTGCGGCGATCAGGCAGCCGGCCATGATGATCTTCTTGCGACCGATCTTGTCCGACAGCCAGCCGAAGAACAGGAAGAACGGCGTGGCCAGCAGCAGTGCCGCGGCGATCAGCAGGTAGGAGACGGTCAGGTCGACCTTGAGCATGCTCTGCAGGTAGAACAGCGCGTAGAACTGGCCGGCGTACCAGACCACGGCCTGGCCGGCGGTGGCACCGAACAGCACCAGCAGCATCAGCTTCAGGTTGCCGCCCTTGATCGCGTCGCGGAACGGCTTCTTGGAACCCTTGCCCTCGGCCTTCATCTGCTGGAACAGCGGCGATTCGCTCAGCTGCAGGCGGATCCACACCGACACGGCCAGCAGGATGATCGAACCCAGGAACGGGATGCGCCAGCCCCACTCCTCGAACGCCTCGGCGCCCAGGGCATAGCGGCAGCCCAGGATCACGATCAGCGACAGGAACAGGCCCAGCGTGGCGGTGGTCTGGATGAAGCTGGTGTACAAGCCGCGCTTGCCCGGCGGGGCATGTTCGGCGACGTAGGTGGCAGCGCCACCATACTCACCACCCATGGCCAGGCCCTGCGCCAGGCGCAGCACGATCAGCATGATCGGGGCGGCGATGCCGATGGAGGCATAGCTGGGCAGCACGCCGACCAGGAAGGTCGAGAAGCCCATGATCAGGATGGTGACGAGGAAGGTGTACTTGCGGCCGATGCGGTCGCCAAGCGAACCGAAGAACGCCGCGCCGAACGGACGCACGAAGAAGCCTGCCGCGAACGCGAGCAGGGTGAAGATCATGCCGGTGGTCGGGTTGACGCCACTGAAGAACTGGCGCGACAGGATGATGGCAAGCGAGCCGTACAGATAGAAGTCGTACCATTCGAAAACGGTACCCAGGCTCGATGCGAAGATGACTTTCTTGTGGCCCTTGGTGAGTTCACCGGCCACTGGCGTTGCGCTTGTGCTGGACATGAGTCGCTTCCCCTCCGAAGCAATCGTGTAGCGGGATGTAGTGGGATGTCAGTGCATGTAGCGGATCAACGTGGGAGTGCTGGACAGACAGCGGCCGGTGCACCAAGGCACCGGCCGCGTTGCATCAGAAGCTGTACTTGGTGGTGAACTGGACGCGGCGGATGTCGCCCTTGTTGCCGTTCTCGATCTCGCGCACGCCGTACATCAGCTCGGCGCCCACGTCGACCTTGGGCATCGGCGTGTAGAACACGTTGCCGCGGATGGACTGCACGCTCTTGGTCACCAGGTTGCCGGTGATCGCGGACTCGTTGTCGTAGTCGCTGCGTGCATAGATCAGGTTGGTGCGCAGTTTCGGGCTGAAGGCATGGCGCCAGCCGACGTAGCCCGCCATCACGCCGGTCGGGTTGAGTTCGTCGCGGATCGCGTCGTAGGCGCTGTCGGCGGTGATGCCCAGGCCGACATAGCGCGAGATGCCTTCGCCGCCGGTGAGCTGGTAGTGCAGCGTGTCGCTGCTGCCCATCACCCACTTGCCGCCCAGGGTCAGGCCGCCGGCCGCCTTGGTCGCATCGGCGCCGGTGGTGGTGTTGTCGACCTTGAGCTGGCGCAGCAGGCCGGCCACCCCGAAGGTGCCCCAGTCACCCTTCCAGCCGTAGCGCAGGGTCAGGTCCGGCAGCGAGCCGCGGTCGGAGTTGCCCAGCCCGATCAGGGTGGTTTCCGGGTTTTCCAGCGCGACCGAGAAGCCGCCGTTGGTGTAGCGGATCTGCGCCTGGCGCACGAACAGCACGCCGTCGGTCGGGCCGACGAAGTCCACCGCCTCCGGCAGCGAGCCCGCGTCCATGAAGTTGGACCAGGTCTGGCCGGCCAGCCAGTTGTTCCAGTACATGTAGGCGTGGCGCAGGGTCACGCCGTAGGTGTTGGTGGCGGTCTGGTTGCCCAGCGAATTGCCGAAGAAGTCCATCTCCACCAGCGCACCGGCCTTGTCGCCGGACTCGGTGACATGGTCCACGCCAAGGTTGAAGCGCGAGAACTTGGCGTGGGCGTTGTAGTCCACGTCCGAGCGCTGGCCACTGCCGCCCGCGCCATGGACCGGGGTCTGGCCCGGCAGGTACAGCGCGCGGCCGGTGGCATCGTCGGCCAGCTGGCCATCGCCGGTCTGCGTGGCCAGGAAGTCGGCCTTGATGAAGCCACCGAACTTGAAGGTCGTGCCCGGCGCGGCGCCCGGGGTGACGGTAGTGGCCTGGATCGGCTGCTTGCCGGCCGGCACCACGGGGCGTTCGGCCTGCGCAGCCTGCACCTGGCTCACCTGCTCCTGTGCCTGGCTGATCTGGCCCTGCTGCTGTTGCTGGGCGGAGAGCAGCAGCTGGACCTGGCGTTCCAGGTCGGCCACGCGGGCCTCCAGCGCTTTCTCCCTCGGGGTCTGCGCAAGGGCCAAGCCCGGCGCGACCAGCGCGACAAACAGCGCAGCAGCCAGCGGCTTGCGCGTCGTCCTCACGATGCTTTGGTTCATTGGATTGCCTCTCTCCCGGTGGCAAGACGTTGCCGCGCGACAGGCACGGTCGGGCCGAGGTTGCGCGCCATGCGCCTTGCGCCGCCATTCGCCATTAGTCGAAGCACCCCCGGGCCGTTGCGACCATGGTCTAAGCCGGACTCCGCCTCGGCGCCGGATGGATGCGGCAAACTGGGCCGTCGGCCGCGCGTGCGCGGCACACATCGTCCAAGTGCAAGGTGAGGGTGCCATGGCAGATATCCATCCGGTCGATCCGCAGTTCGCCGCCAAGGCGAGGATCAACAAGGCCCGGTACGAAGAGCTTTACAGGGAGTCGGTCGAAAATCCGGAGGGGTTCTGGGCCAGGGAAGCCGAACGGCTGGACTGGTTCCGCAAGCCGACCAGGATCAAGGACGTCAGCTACGACCTGTCCGATTTCCACATCAGATGGTTCGAGGACGGCGAGCTCAACGCCAGCGTCAACTGCCTGGACCGGCAGCTGGAAAAGCGCGGTGACAAGATTGCGCTGCTGTTCGAACCCGACAGCCCGGACGCCCCTGCCAGGGGCGTGACCTACCGCGAGCTGTACGAGCGCACCTGCCGCCTGGCCAATGCGCTGCGCAACCTCGGCGTGGCCAAGGGCGACCGCGTCACCATCTACCTGCCGATGATCGTCGACGCGGCGGTGGCGATGCTGGCCTGCGCGCGCATCGGCGCGGTGCACTCGGTGGTGTTCGGCGGCTTTGCGCCCAGTTCGATCGCCGACCGCGTGGCCGACTGCGGCTCCAAGCTGATCATCACCGCCGACGAAGGCCTGCGTGGTGGCAGGAAGATCCCGCTCAAGGCCAATGTCGATGCCGCGCTCAAGCTGCCCGGCACCAACTCGGTGGAAACCGTGCTGGTGGTGCGCCATACCGGCGGCGCGGTGGAGATGCAGGCCCCGCGCGACCGCTGGTTCCATGATGTGGTCGACAGCCAGCCAGCGCAGTGCGAGCCCGAGCGGATGAACGCCGAGGACCCGCTGTTCATCCTCTACACCTCCGGTTCGACAGGCAAGCCGAAGGGCGTGCTGCACACCACCGGCGGCTACCTGCTGTTCGCCGCCTATACCCACGAGGCGATCTTCGACCTGCGCGAGGACGACATCTACTGGTGCACCGCCGACGTGGGCTGGGTCACCGGCCACAGCTACATCGTCTACGGCCCGCTGGCCAACGGCGCGACCTCGGTGATGTTCGAGGGCGTGCCCAACTACCCCAGCGTGTCGCGCTTCTGGGAAGTGATCGACAAGCACAAGGTCACCATCTTCTACACCGCGCCGACCGCGATCCGCGCGCTGATGCGCGAGGGCGAGGAGCCGGTGAAGAAGACCGGCCGTGCCAGCCTGCGCCTGCTCGGCAGCGTCGGCGAACCGATCAACCCCGAGGCCTGGCGCTGGTACCACGAGGTGGTCGGCGACAGCCGCTGCCCGATCGTCGATACCTGGTGGCAGACCGAGACCGGCGGCATCCTGATCAGCCCGCTGCCCGGCGCCACCGACCTCAAGCCCGGCTCGGCGACGCTGCCGTTCTTCGGCGTGCGCCCGGCCCTGGTCAATGCCGAGGGCGAGATCCAGGAAGGCGCCACCGAGGGCAACCTGATCCTGCTCGATTCGTGGCCGGGCCAGATGCGCACGGTCTATGGCGACCACCAGCGCTTCATCGACACCTACTTCCGCACCTACCCGGGCAGCTACTTCACCGGCGACGGCTGCCGCCGCGACGAGGATGGCTACTACTGGATCACTGGCCGCGTGGACGACGTGATCAACGTCTCCGGCCACCGCATCGGCACCGCCGAGGTGGAGAGCGCGCTGGTCAGCCATCCCAAGGTGGCCGAGGCCGCGGTCGTGGGCTTCCCGCACGACGTCAAGGGCCAGGGCATCTATGCCTACGTGACCCTGGTCGCCGAGGAGCAGCCCAGCGAGGAACTGCACAGGGAGCTGGTGGCGTGGGTGCGCAAGGAAATCGGGCCGATCGCCACGCCCGACCACCTGCAGTGGGCTCCTGGCCTGCCCAAGACCCGTTCGGGCAAGATCATGCGCCGGATCCTGCGCAAGATCGCCGAGAACGCGCCCGACCAGCTCGGCGATACCTCGACCCTGGCCGATCCCTCGGTCGTGGCCTCGCTGGTGGAGCAGCGCCAGGTGCGCTGACCCTGATATCCCGCGGGCAGCGGCAGGCGGTGGGAGGGACCGCCGCCGCTGCCCGTGGTTCCAGTTACTTTTCCTTTCCGCAAGAACACGCTCATGACCACCCTCCTCATCGCCGACGACCATCCCCTGTTCCGCGAGGCCCTGCGCGGCGCGGTGCAGCGCGTCATCCCCGGCGTCACCCTGCACGAGGCCGACAGCGTCGAGGCGCTGTACGCGCTGGCCGAGCAGCACAACGACGCCGACCTGGTGCTGATGGACCTCAACATGCCCGGCGCGCAGGGCTTCAACGCGCTGGTGCACATGCGCTCGCAGCATCCACAGCTGCCGGTGGTGGTGGTCTCCGCACGCGAGGAAGCGCGGGTGATGCGCCGCGCCCTGGACCACGGCGCGTTCGGCTTCATCCCGAAGTCGGCCGACTCGGACACCATCGGCCGCGCCCTGACCGCGGTGCTGGACGGCGAACACTGGATGCCCGAGGCCGCGCAGAGCGAACCCCCGATCGACGAGGCCGAGCGCGAGGTCGGCGCGCGCCTGCGCGAGCTGACCCCGCAGCAGTTCCGCGTGCTGCAGATGCTCGGCTCGGGCCTGCTCAACAAGCAGATCGCCTGGGAGCTCAACGTCTCCGAGGCCACGATCAAGGCCCACGTCACCGCCATCCTGCGCAAGCTCGGCGCCACCAACCGCACCCAGGCGGTGCTGATGGCCGGCAAGCTGGCCATTGATGGCGAAGGCATCGTGCTGCCGGTCGAAGAGGACTGAGCGGCGGCCCCCGCCGGGCCCGGATGATCCCGGATGATCCCGGTTGGCCCGGGTCGCCCGGCCAGACCTGCTAGAATTGCGTGATCCCTTGGGGAGTAGCCAGCTTCCGGTTCCCGGAAGCGGCCCACATCAACATGCTTGGCCATTGCGCCATGGTGTGGGCGACCGTCAGGTAGGCGAGACCAGCGGCGTGCGTGCGCAACGACGGTTGGGCGCGTGCGTACGCCGTGTCCGCCCCGCCCGACCCGTATACCGCATGTCTCCCATTTCGATCTTCTTCATTGGCCTGGCCATGTCGGCCGACGCCTTCGCAGCCGCCATCGGCAGGGGCGCGGCCATGGGCCGCCCGCGGCTGGGCGATGCACTGCGCGCCGGCCTGATCTTCGGCGCCATCGAAGCCATTACTCCCCTCCTGGGCTGGCTGCTGGGCAAGGCCACCGCGCAGTACGTGCAGGCCTGGGACCACTGGATCGCGTTCGGCCTGCTGCTGGTGCTGGGCCTGCACATGATCCACGCCGGCATCCGCGGTGAGGACCCGGAGCAGGAGGCCACCGGCAAGGCGCGGTCGTCCTGGCTGCTGGCACTCACCGGCCTGGCCACCAGCATCGACGCGGCCGCGATCGGCGTGGGCCTGGCCTTCCTGGACGTGCATATCGGCGTGGTCGCCGCGGTGATCGGCCTGTGCACCTTCGCCATGGTCACCCTGGGCGTGATGCTGGGCCGGGTGCTGGGCGACCTGGCCGGCAAGCGCGCGGAGATCATCGGCGGCGTGATCCTGATCGTGATCGGCGCCGGCATCCTCTACGAGCACCTGCACGCGGTCGCAGCCTGACGATCGCGCGGCGGCGACCTCAGCCGCCGTTGCGGCGCAGGACCACCTGGGCCGAGAGGAAGGCGCGCAGCGACGCCGGCTTGACCGGTTTGGTCAGCAGCCGCCAGCCCTGCTCGCGCGCGGCCTTCTTCAGCTCGTCGCGGCCATCGGCGGTGAGCAGCACGCCCGGCAGGCGCTGCGCGCTGGTCTCGCGCAGCAGGGCCAGGGTTTCCAGGCCGTCGAGGCGGTCGTGCAGGTGGTAGTCCACCAGCATCACGTGCGGCTCCCGGGCCAGCGCCTCCAGCGCCGCATCGACGGTGGAGGCGGTGATGACCTCCACCTGCCAGCGGCCCAGCAGCGCGCGCATGCCGTCCAGGATCTCCGGGTCGTTGTCCACGCACAGCACGCGCAGGCCTTCGAGCGATTCGCCCACCGGCGTGCCGGCGATCTCGCGCCCCGGCGCCGGCACGACGCGCTCGGAGGCACGCACCCGCGGCACGATGATCCCGAACATGCTGCCGTGGCCGACGCGGCTGCGCGCCTGCAGCTGGTGGTCGAGCAGGCGCGCGATGCGCTGGCAGATCGACAGGCCCAGGCCCAGTCCCTGCTCGCCCCAGTCGAACGGCTGCTGGTAGCGGTGGAACTCGTCGAAGATCTGCTGCATGTGGCGCTCGGGGATGCCCGGGCCGGTATCCCACACCTGCAGCTCGACGTGGTCGCCGCGGCCGCGCAGGCACAGCACGATGCGGCCCTGGCGGGTATAGCGCAGCGCGTTGGCGATGAAGTTCTGCATCACCCGGCGCAGCAGCCGGCGGTCGCTGCGTACCCACAGCGGGCGCGCGTGCACGTGCAGGCGCAGTTCGCGCGCGGCGGCCACCGGCGCGTACTGCGCGGCCAGCTCGTGCAGCAGCGCGCTGGCATCGAAATCGGTGTGCTTGGCCTGCAGCGCACCCGCGTCCAGGCGCGAGACGTCGAGCAGGCCGTCGAGCAGTTCCTCGGCCGCGCGCAGCGAGGCATCCACGCGCTCGGCCAGGTGCTGCTGCTCGGGATTGTTGTGCTCGCTCTCGCGCAGCGCCGAGGCGAACAGGCGCGCGGCGTTGAGCGGCTGCAGCACGTCGTGGCTGATCGCGGCCAGGAAGCGGCTCTTGGACTGCTGCGCGGCCTCGGCGGCCTGCGAGCGCTCGGCCACGCGCTGTTCCAGGGTCTCGTTGGCTTCCAGCAGCGCGCGTTCGGCACGCTTGTAGTCGGTGATGTCGTTGTAGCTGGTGACGTAGCCGCCACCTGGCAGCGCCTGGCCGCGCAGCTCGATCACCTTGCCGTCGGCACGGGTGCGCTCGAACACGTGTGGCGAGCCGGCGCGCATGTGCGCGATGCGGCGCGCGATCTGCTGTTCGATGTCGCCCTCGCCCAGCTCGCCGCGCTCGGCGTTGTAGCGGATCAGGTCGGCCACCGGGCGGCCGACGTAGAGCATCCCGTCGGGGTAGTCGAACATCTGCTGGTAGCGTCGGTTCCATGCGGTCAGGCGCATGTCCGGATCGACCACGCTGACCCCGGCGCTGATGTTCTCCAGCGTGGTGGACAGGATCTCGCGATTGAAGCGCAGCTCCTGCCCGGCCTCGTCCAGCACCGCCACCACTTCGCCCAGGTCCATGCCCGAGCCGCGCAGCAGGCTGGTCAGCAGCAGGCGAGAGGACGCCGCGCCGATCGAGGCGGCGAGCATGCGCTCGGTGAACTGCACCCAGATGCGGTCGGCCGCCGCCGTGTCCTGCAGTTCGCGGCCCAGCACCTGCGCCTGTTCCTGGAACGAGCGCCGGGCATGGCGCTCGCCGACCACGCGCGCGGCCAGTGCCAGCAGGTCGCCGACCTGGACATGGCCCGGCCAGTCACCGCCGACCACCGGGCGCTGCGCATACGGTTCCAGGAACGGCGCGGCGCGCAGCCGCTCGGCCACGCCCGGGCGCCAGCGCGCGGACACCACCATCATGGTGAAGGCGTTGACCAGCAGTGACCAGAACGTGCCGTGGGTCAGCGGATCCCAGCCGGTGAGGCCGAACAACTGCTGCGGACGCAGCCAGCGCAGGCCGAACGGACCCTCGTCCAGCCACGCCGCGTCGATCCAGCCACCGAGGGTGAGCGCGGGCAGCAGCAGGGTGTAGAGCCACACCGCGAAGCCCAGCACCATGCCGGTCTCCACGCCACGGCGGCTGGCGCCGCGCCAGTACAGGCCACCGATCAGGCCGGGGGCGAACTGCGCCACCGCGGCAAAGGCCATCAGGCCGTAGGAGGCCAGCGAGCTGTCGTTGCTGCTGGAGCGGTAGTAGCCATAGGCGGCCAGGCCCAGCAGCAGGATCGCCCAGCGCCGTATCCACAGCACCCGCGAGGCCACCGCCGCCGCTTCCTCGTGGTCGTCACTGCGACGCAGCAGCAGCGGCATCACCAGGTCGTTGGAGATCATTGTCGCCAGCGCGATCGAGGACACGATGACCATGCCGGTGGCCGCGGAGAAGCCGCCGACATAGGCGATCAACGCCAGCGCGTTGCGGCCTTCGGCCAGCGGCAGCGCCAGCACGATCGAGTCGTTGGCGATTTCGGCATTGCCGCCGAACAGGGTGATGCCGGCGGTGGCGATCGGCACCACCATCGCCGAGATGATCACCAGGTAGCCGGCGAACAGCCAGCGCGAACGGCGCACATCGCCGACGGCGCCACACTCGACCACCGCCACGTGGAACTGGCGCGGCAGGCAGATGATGGCCAGGAAGCTGAGCAGGGTCTGCGACACCAGCCCCACCGGCGCGCTGTGCTGGAACAGGGTCTGCACCGAATCGGTGACCGCCACGTCGCGGTCGGTCAGCCACAGGTAGGCGAACAGGCCCACGGCCACCATCGCCACCAGCTTGATCACCGACTCCAGCGCGATGGCCAGCATCATGCCGTGGTGGTGCTCGGTGGCATCGACCTGGCGGGTACCGAACAGGGTGGCGAACAGCGCCATCAGCAGCGCCACGTACAGGGCGGGATCGGTCAGGAAGCTGCCGCTGCCATCATGCCCGGTCAGCACCCGCAGGCTCATCGCCACCGCCTTGTACTGCAGCGCCAGGTAGGGGATCACGCCGATCAGGGCGATCAGCGCCACCAGCGCGGCCAGCCGCCGCGAGCGGCCGTAACGGGAGGAGATGAAGTCGGCGATGGAGACGACATTCTCGCTGCGCGCGATCAACGCCAGCCGCTCGATGATGCGCCAGCCGAACAGCATCAGCAGGATCGGGCCGACGTAGATCGGCAGGTAACTCACCCCGCTGCGCACCGCGGTGCCGACCGCGCCGTAGAAGGTCCACGACGAGCAGTACACCGCAAGCGCCAGGCTGTAGACCGCCGGGCGCAGCCACGGCCGGTCTGGATACATCGGGCGACGGTCGCCCCACCACGCCACGCCGAACAGCAGCGCGGCATAGCCGAGCGAGACCAGCAGCAGTATCCAGCTAGAGACCAAGGGCGTCCTTTCCGGGCACGGGCGCGAGGCCGCAGTGTACCCAGTGCGGCCCCGGGAGGAACGGCTGCATCAGCAGCCGTCCCGGGTTGCCACCGGCCCTCGCCAGCTGGGCGGTGGCGAGGGTGCGGGCTTACTCGGCCGGCACGCCCATCTCGGCCAGCAGGTCGTGGGCCGGATAGACCTTGTCCATCAGCCAGCGCAGGTAGCGCATGTCCACGTGCACGGCACGCTTGTAGCGCGGGTCGAACCACCAGCTGGCGCTGACCGACTCCCAGTTGGAGTCGAAGTTCAGGCCGATCAGCTCACCCTTCGCATTGAGCACCGGCGAGCCGGAGTTGCCGCCGGTGGTGTCCAGGTTGGTGAGGAAGTTGACCGTCTGGGTCTTCAGCGCCGCATCGGCGGTGTTGCCGAAGTCACCCTTGGCGATGGCGTCCAGCAAGGGCTTCGGCGCGTCGAACGGCACCGTGTTGGTGTTCTTCTCGACGATGCCGGCCACAGTGGTCACTGGCGAATAGCTCACCGCGTCACGCGGGTGCAGCGCCTCGACCTTGCCGTAGCTGATGCGCAGGGTGCTGTTGGCATCCGGGTACACCGCACGGCCCTGCTTTGCCCGCCAGTCGAACAGCGCCTGCATGTAGGCCGGGCGCAGGCGCAGCTGCTCGCCCTGGCGCTGCTTGCTCCTGCCCTCGGAGTCGAGCTGGGCGGCGACCAGGGTCGCGGCGGCGGCCAGCAGCGGGTCGGCGTCCAGCGCCTGGCCGTTGCGGGCACGTTCGAAGCGCGACAGGCGCTGCGCTTCCTCGCCCAGCCGGGTCCCGGCGTACAGCGCGTCCAGGCGCTTGCCCAGCTCGGCCGGGGTGCGGCCGAACACCTGGTCATAGCGCGCATCGCGCTGCGCATCGGGCAACTGCTGGTAACGGGTCAGCAGCGCGGTCAGCAGGGCCTTCTCGACCGTGGGGTCGTAACGGCGCTGGACCTGCTTGAGCACTCCTTCGATCAGCGCGTGGTCGCGCTGCTGGTAGCCGGACTCGCGCTGCGCATCGGGCTTGGCCGATTCCACGCGCAGGCGCTCGAGCAGCAGCGCCGAACGCAGCAGCTGGGTCTGGCTGGAGATGGTGCCGAGCAGGAAGTCGCTGGCACCCATCTCGACCTCGGCTTCCAGCGTGGCGAACAGGGCGTCGATGTCGGCCTTGTACTTGCTGTTGGTGGCGGCCAGCATCGCCTGCTCGTCCTGCGCCCGCAGGTTGCGTGCATCGCTGCGCAGCAGCCCTTCCAGCTCGCCGGCGGCGCGCTTGCGGTTGTTCTTCAGGCCCTGCAGCTGCGAGGCGTAGCGGGTGCGGACGTCGGCGTTGTCCTTGCCATGGGCCTCGACGATGTCGATCAGCTGCTGGAACACCTCGACCCGGCGCGGCAGCACGGTCTCGATCTGGTTGGCGAACTCGGCCGCGGTGCGCAGGCGGTAGGTGGTGCCCGGGTAGCCGGCGAGCATCGCGTAGTCGCCTTCCTTCGGACCGTCCAGCGACATCTTCAGGTGTGCCGGCGGCTGGTAGGGGACGTTGTCCTGGCTGTACGGGGCCGGCTTGCCGTCCTTGCCGACGTAGGCACGCAGCAGGGTGAAGTCGCCGGTGTGGCGCGGCCACATGAAGTTGTCGATCTCGTCGCCGTAATTGCCGATCGCGCGCGGCGGCGCATAGACCAGGCGGATGTCGGTGAGTTCGAGCTGGCGGATGCGGTAGAAGTCGCTGCCGTAGTACATGTTGGCCACCGAGCAGCGCACGCCGCCCTCGGCCTCGCAGTCGCTGACGATGCGCTTGGGCGCGCGCTCCACCGCCTCGTAATAGTCACGGCCGGTCTTGCCGCGGGCGTCCTTCAGTACCTCGTCGGTGACCTTGTCGAAGCCCACCGTCACCAGCACGCGGTAATCCGGGTTGGCCGCGCGCTCGTCGCGGCGGCCCTGGGCGATGAAGCCCTCGTCGATCAGGTTGTGTTCCTTGCTGGCGTTGTACTGGATCACGCCATAGGCCACGTGGTGGTTGGTCAGCAGCAGGCCATCGGGCGAGACGAACGCACCGGTGCCGCCGCCCACGCGCACCACCGCGCTCAGCGGCGCCGCGGTTACGTCGGCCAGGCCGCGCGGGTCGCCCTTGAAGCCGGCCTGCTCGAGGGTCTTGGCCAGCTCCGGCAGCTGGGTCGGCATCCACATGCCCTCGTTGGCCTGGGCACCCATGGCCATTCCCATCCCCAATGCCAGTGCGGCAGCCAGCGGTTTGCGTGTCATCGGAACATCCCCGGATTCAGAACAGGGCACGACAGTAGCGAGCCGGCCGTGACGGCGACAACCGCCAACGGTCACGGTCGCGACTATGCTGGGACCCATGCGCCCGTCCCGTTGGCTCCCGCTGCTGGCCCTGACCCTGCTTCCGCTGGCGGGCACGGGCTGCCGCGGGCCCGCGCCAGCTGCGGCGGTGGCCACGGAGTGGACCATCGAACCCTGGCCGTTGCCGGCCGACGCACAGGCCGCGCAGCCGGACCTGGTGCGCACCGGCAATGGCGACCTGCTGCTGTCGTGGATCACCCCGCAGGCCGATGGCCACCTGCTGCGCCACGCCCGCTTTTTCCGGGGGCAGTGGCAGCCACCACGCACCATTGCCGAAGGCGCGGACTGGTTCGTCAACTGGGCCGACGCCCCGCACCTGCTGGCCAGCGCCGACGGCGCGCTGTGGGCGCAGTGGCTGCGCAAGTCGGCCTCCGCACCCTATGCCTACGACGTGCTGCTGGCGCGCTCGGCCGATGGCGTGCAGTGGAGCGCACCGCTGACCGTGCACGACGATGGCACGGCCGGCGAACACGGCTTCGTCTCGCTGTGGCCCGAAGGGCCCGACGGCATCGGCATCGCCTGGCTGGATGGCCGCAACGCCGGCGGTGGCCATGGCGGGGAACACGCACACGCCGGCGCGGCAATGCAGCTGCGGGTGGCCCGCATCGACGCCACGCTGCGAAAGCACGACGAGCAGCTCCTGGATGCGATGACCTGCGACTGCTGCCAGACCGCGGCGGCCGCTACCGCCAACGGACCGCTGCTGGCCTGGCGCGGCCGCGACAGCCGCGAGATCCGCGACATCCTCGCCGCACGCCGTGATGGCACCGGCTGGAGCCGCCCGGCGCCGGTACATGCCGACCGCTGGAAAATGCCGGCCTGTCCGGTCAACGGCCCGGCACTGTCCGTGGCCGGCAAAGAGGCCTGGGTGGCCTGGTACACCGCACCGGCCGGCACGCCCGAGGTGCGGCTGGCGCACAGCCACGACGGCGGCAGCTCCTTCGCCGCGCCGCTGGGTGTGGACCGCGGCGACGCGGTACAGGGCCGGGTGCGGGTGGCCGCGGTCGACGATGGCGCGTGGGTGGCCTGGCTGCGCGAGGACAGCGAGGGCCAGTCGCTGTGGCTGGCCCGCTTCACGAACACCGGGGAGGAGGCTGCACGCCTGCAGGTCGCCCGGCTGCAGGGCCGCGGCCGCGCCACCGGCTTTCCGCGGCTGCTGGCCGAAGGCGACGGCGTGCGCCTGGTGTGGACCGACGTGGTCGACGGGCAGCCGGCGCTGCGCGGTGCGCACGTGCAGCGCGCGCCGTAGTCAGCCACGCCGGCCGCCAGGCAGCCGGCCTACTTCTCCCGCCGCCAGTTGACCGAGCCGCGGTTCTCCACCGTGCTTGATTCCAGTTCGACGTCAAAGCCACGGCGCAGCAGGTACTTCAGGGTCAGCACCGAACCGGCGCCGATCAGCGACACCCCGTAGCCGACGTAGAGCCTGGGCGAGAGGTACTTGCCGACGCCGACCACCGAACCGCCCAGCACGCGCGACTGGCTCACGCCGGCATCGTCGAAGCCCAGCCGCGCACCCAGCTGCGAGGCAAGCAGGCCGCTGCCGGCCGACAGCGCGGCCGAGGCGGCGTTGACCTGCTCGGCCTGGTTGCCGCTGGCGCCGCTGAGGCTGCGCCCCAGCACCAGATAGGCCAGCGATTCGGACTGCGACATCGCCGGGTCCGACCACACGTCCGCACGCGGCGCCAGCGCGCGGCCGGTGACGTGGATGCCGGCGGTGACGTCGCCGATCACGCGCTCGGCGCGGATGTTGATGCGCGGGTCGGACACCACGTGGTTGCTCCACACCAGCTCGCCGCGGGCGATTGTCAGGTCCTGGCCATAGGCCTTGTAGCGGCCGCTGACTTCCAGCCCGCCGGTGGCGGTCATCTCCCGGCCCGGCCGCGCGCGCACCTGCATCTTGCCGGCCAGCGCGCCCTTCAGGCCGAAGCCGGACATCTTCACCTTGTCGCCGAGGGTCACGGCCAGGTCCATGTCCAGCGGCGAGGACGGGCCGGCCTCCGGATCGACCGGGTCCAGCACCACCACGTCCTCGGACACCGAGGTGCCGCGGTCCAGGCGCTCCAGGTCGATGTCGGCCTCGGGCACCAGCACGCTGCCGCGCAGGGTCAGGGTGCGGTCGATGATGGTGAAGTCCAGGTCCGGATGGGCGATCGCACGCAGCTCGCTGGTGTTGGCGATCAGCACGTCCTTGCCGGTGATGTGCAGCTGCAGCGGCGTGGCATCGCCAAACCAGGACAGGCCGCCGTCGACCACCAGCGTGCCCTCGCCCGACCTGACCGAGGCATTGATCCGCGCCGAGCCATCGGGCTGCGCGGTGAAGCTGCCCTTGCCCTCGCTCAGGTTCAGGCCCAGCGCCGGGAACTCGCCGGTGAACTCGCTCAGCCGTGCGTCGCCGCCCAGCGAGGGCGTGCCGCGCGTGCCGCGCAGGCTGACATGGCCCTCCAGCACGCCCTGCGGCCGCACCAGGTCCGGCGAGAACAGCTCCAGCCAGTACAGCCGCGACATGTACAGGTACAGCTCGCCGGTCAGCGGCGCGGCCGGGTCCCAGCCGGTATCGACGGTGGCATCGACGTAGCCATCGCCCTGGAAACCAATGCCGAAGCGCGAGCGGATCTTCTGAGGGTTCAGCTCCACGTCCCAGGAGAAATGGTCGTAGCGCACCAGTTCGCGCCGCGCGTTGTCGCCCAGGCGGATACCGCCTTCCAGCGAGGCCACCTTCAGGCCGCCCTGCCAGGTGTTGCCGGCCGGGCGCAGGTTGCCGTCCAGGGTGAGCTCGCCGCGCAGGTGGATGCGGCGCCCGGCATTGGGCGGCAACCACGGCTGCACCAGCGCCAGCGGCAGCGCGTCGCCGCGCACGCTCAGGCCCTGCCGCGGCCAGTCGGCCGACAGGCACAGCGCGCCGCCGGTGTCGGCGCCCAGGCAGGTGTCGGACAGGGTGATGCGCTGTCCGGCCACGGCGAAGGTGGACGGCTGGCGCAGCTGCCACGGCGCGCCCTTGGCCGGGGCGATGCGCAGCCCGTCGAGCATGCCCTGCCACTGCTCGCCGCGGCGGGAGAGGTTGCCGCGCAGCGCGAGCCTGGCCATCTCGTTGTCGACCTGCGCGTTGATGCGCAGGTTCTGCAGGCTGCCGCGGGTATCGGCCTCGACCTGGTCCAGCAGCATGCCGACGTCCAGCGCGCGTGCGCGCAGTGCCAGCGCCCCGCCCTCGCCCTGGGCGGGCAGGCGTCCCTGCAGGGTGATCGAACCTGCGCTCCAGTCGTTCCAGCGCAGGCCGTTGCCGGCCAGGTCGACGTCGATGTCCGGCGCGCTGCGCGGGCCCTTGATCAGGGCAGTGCCCCGCACGCTGCCGCTGGCGCCGGGCAGCAGGTCGTCCAGCTGCAGCGGCTCGAAGCGGGCATTGATGTCGAGGCGGTCGCCCACGCTGCCGCGTGCGTCGATGCGGCTGTTGCCCACGGCCAGCGCGACTTCGCCCTGGCCGTGGCTGCCGCGCAGGTTGAAGCGTCCCTTGCCGTCGAGCGGACGGCCACGCAGCGACCCCTTGATCCCGGGCACGTTCACCCGCGCCTCGAAGCCGGGGCTGGCGAGGCCGGGTGCCGGTGGCGGCAACTGGCGGCCATCGCTGGCCAGCTGGCCGGACAGGCGGCCATCCCAGCCGGGCACGAAATAGCCGGGATCGAAATTGCCCAGGCGCGCGGCCAGGTCCCATTCCAGCACCGGCGACCAGCCGATGTTGCCGGTCACGTCCAGCTCGCCGCCGGGCGTGGTGGCGCGGAACTGGCGCAGCTCCACGGCCTCGCCGGCGCCACGGCCATCGACCTGCAGGCGGGCCTGCTGGCCGTCGCGCTCGACCTCGGCGGTGCCGACCACCGCCCAGTGCTGCAGGTTGCCGGCCACGCCCAGGCGCGCCTCGAGCAGCTCCACCGGCACCGGCTGCGCGCTACCGGTCTCGGCAGCCGGTTCGAAGCGCAGGCCGGCGGCGATCACCGAGAAGCGGAAATTGGCGTTGTCGCGATCCCGCAGGTCGGCGGTGCCGTTGAGCACGGCGCGGCCATCGAAGGCGTTGACCACCAGCGGTGCGACGGTAAGCACCTGGTCCTGCAGCTTCACCCGCGACGGCTCCAGCGACACGTCCAGCTCACCGCGGCGCAGCGAACCCTGCAGGCGCGCATCGCCGCCCTTGCCGCCGGCGCTGAAATCAAACGCCAGCGGTTCGCCGGCGGCGGCGTCGCCCGGAGGCAGCAGCAGGGCCAGGTCGAGTTCCTCGCTGCGCGCCTTGAGCTCCCACACCGGATCCTCGCGACCGGTGAACACCAACTGCGCATGCAGCGGCTGTGGCGCCTTGCCGGCCAGTGCGACTTCCATCCGCGCCAGGTCACCGCGCGCGGCCAGGCCCAGCGTGGCCGGGGTGCGGCCAGCGGGCGCGGGCAGCCGCGCCGAGACCACCAGGTCGGTGTCGTAGTCGCGCACCGGCAGGTAATGGCCGTGCACGCGGAAGTCGCCGCGGTCGCTCTGCACCTGCAGCTGCTGCGCGCGCAGCTCGCCATTGGCCAGCTCCAGCCCGCCGCGGATCTGGCTGATGTCGATCACCGGCTCGCCAAGCTGGGTCACGCGCAGGCCGTCGACGATGATGGTGTCGGCCTGGATCGCCAGGGGCATCTCCACCTGCGGCAGCGATTCGGGCCAGGACGGCAGCTCGAACGGCTCCTCGCTCCTGCCAAGGTTGAGCTGCGCGTCGGTGAGCTGCAGCGCGTCCAGGCGCAGCTTGCGGCCCAGCAGCGGGCGGATGTCCGGATCCAGGTAGGCCCGCTTGGCCGCGAAATGGATGTCGGTGCCCCAGCGGAAATCCACGTCGTGCAGGATCAGCGGCCCGGCCAGCGGACCCTCGGCGCGCTCCCAGGTCAGGCTGGCATCGGCCGGCAGCCGCGCCACCACCTGCGCCATCAGCACCTCGCGGCCGGCCACGGTCTGCAGCAGCCAGTACAGCAGCAGCAGGCCCAGCACCACCAGCGCGGTCGCGCCGATGGTGCTGCGGATCGCCAGCACCCGCAGCCGCGCCTTGCGACGCGCGCGCAGTTCGGCGATGCGCGCCTCGCGCTCTTCCGGGGTGGGCTGGTCCGGGCGCTGGCTCACAGGTCCGCTCCGATGTTGAGGTACAGCTGGAACTGCGAGTCCGGGTTGTTGAGGCCGTGGGCGATGTCCACCCGTACCGGGCCGACCGGCGATTTCCAGCGCACACCGAAGCCCACGCCGGTGTGCAGGTCGATGTCGTTGTCGAACGCGCTGCCGGTATCGACGAACACCGCCGCGCCCCACGGACCGCCACCGAAGTAGTGCTCGTATTCGGCGCTGGCGGCGACCACGTTCTTGGCACCGAGGGCGAACTTGTCCGGCGCCGGCGTGCGCGGGCCAACCTCGCGGTAGGCATAGCCGCGGATGCTGCGGTCGCCGCCGGCGAAGTAGCGCAGGCTCGGCGGCATCGACACCAGGTCACTGGTCCAGGTGGTACCGGCCTCGCCGCGCAGCACCAGGCGATTGCTTTCGGCCAGGGGCAGGTACCAGCGCAGCGCGGCATGGGCCTGCACGAAGCTGGTGTCCGAACCCACGCCCTCCACGCCGGCGCGCACCGTGGCATGGCCGCTGAAGCCGCGGCGCGGGAACAGCTCGTCGTCCACTTCCACGTAGTCGGCCACGATCTGCGGATACAGCAGGGTCGAATACTCGTAGCGCGAGCCCTCGAAGCTGTCGGCCGAGCTGTAGCGCCAGCGCTCGCGCAGCGCGGTGATCGAGGCAATCAGCGTCCACTGGTCGTTGAGCTCGCCGCTGCGGCTGGCCAGCAGGCGCATGTTGCGCAGGTCAATGTAGTCGGTCTGCTCGTCGTAGGCGGCGGCGGTGATCGTGTACCAGCCGTCGAGCCAGCGGAACGCGGGGATGCGGTAGCTGCTGGTCAGGCTCTTGCGCTTCTGCGCATAGTCCAGCTGGGTACTGAGCTTGTGGCCGCGGCTGTTGACGTAGCGGCGGTCGATGCCGGCGCGGATACCGGCACCGCTCTCGCTGCCGTAGCTGACACCGGCGGTGTAGATGTTGCGCTTGGCCAGGGTCAGGTTGACGTCCACCGGCACGCGCCAGTCATCGTCGGCCTCTTCCGGCCGCGGCTGGATGTCGATGGTGCTGAAGTAGTCGAGCTTGGTCAGCGACTCGCGCAGGCGGTCGAGCTTGCCCTCGTGGTAGTAGCTGCCTTCTTCCCAGTACACCAGCGGATCGAACAGGTCCTGGCGGAAGTAGTCCTGGTGGAAGCGCGTTGGGCCCATGTCGTAGCGCGCGCCGCTGTCCCAGCTCAGGTCGATGTCGGCCGCGTTCTCGGCGCGGGTCACCGACACCTGGCGCTGGGTGAAGTCGGCATCGAAGTAGCCACGCTCGGTCAGGCGGCGGGTGATCACCACCTTGCTGGCCTCGTAGCTGGTGTGGTCGAACACGTCGCCGCGGCGCGGTTGGAAGTCGGCCAGGTCCTGGCTGAGGTAACGGTCGTCCTCGGCCGGGCCGGTGATGACGATGTTGGAGCGGCGCACGCGCACCGGCTCGCCCTTGTCGACGTGGATGTTGACCTGCAGGTTCTCGCCGTCGCGCGGCGCGTCCACGGTGATGGTCGGGTTGTAGTAGCCGAACGGCTCCAGGGCCTCGCGCGTCTGCCGCTCGGCCTGGGACAGCAGGTATTCCAGCCGCGATTCACCCTGCGGCTTGCCGAGGGCGTCGTACAGCGACAGCGAGACCTCGATGTTCTCGATCATCTCGGCTTCGCTGTTGCGGTTGAGGCCGCTGATCTGGACCTTGTCGATCGTGCCGCGCGCATGCGCCGGGCAAGCGAGGGCGAAGCTCAGCAGCAGGAAAACGGCACGGAATCTGGGCGGCATGCGCACAGCATAGCCGGCGTTCGCATCTGCGTGTGTCAGCGCCGCGACGGCATGGCCGCAGTGAAACCACTGTGAATACAGCGGCTTGCGCCGGAAACTGCCAAGGCGATCGCGCAGCCCTTCCGGCCGGCGGGGGGAATGCACGCAGCGCGCGCCGCCGACACGGCGACGCCCGGATCGCAGCGAGGTAGTACAGCGCC
This sequence comes from Stenotrophomonas sp. Marseille-Q4652, assembly GCF_916618915.1. NCBI lineage: Bacteria > Pseudomonadati > Pseudomonadota > Gammaproteobacteria > Lysobacterales > Lysobacteraceae > Stenotrophomonas > Stenotrophomonas sp. Marseille-Q4652. Next base: position 2,792,914 of record NZ_CAKAKE010000001.1, on the reverse strand, counting down.
GCGCCCGTTGCGGGCGCGGCGCGGTGCAGCCGTCAGTTGGACAGGTGCTCGATCGCGGCAACGCTGCCGAGGCGCTCGCCCAGGGTGCGCAGCAGCGCCAGGCGGTTGTTGCGCACGGCCGGCTCGTCGACGTTGACCATCACCTTGTCGAAGAACGCATCGACCTGCGGACGCAGGCGGGCCAGCCGGCCCAGCGCGCTGACGTAGTCCTTGCCGGCCAGCGAGGCGTCGGTGTCTGCGATGGCCGCGGCCACCGCTTCGGCCAGCTCGCTCTCGGCCGCTTCGCGCAGCAGCGAGGCATCCACCGCCGCCGGGATCTCGCCCTCGGCCTTGCGCAGGATGTTGCGGATGCGCTTGTTGGCCGCGGCCAGCGCCTCGGCCTCCGGCAACTGGGCAAAGGTGCCGATCGCGTCGATGCGGCGGTCGAAGTCGTACAGCGACGCCGGTTTCAGCTCGGCCACCGCGTTGAAGTGGGTGGCCGGCACGCCCTTGTCGGCGTAGTAGCCCTTCAGGCGGTCAATGATGAAGTCATAGAGCTCCCCGCGGTCGGCGTAAGCCTTTTCATCACCTTTTCCAACAGGAAGCGGGCCAATAGCTTCTACCGCATTGGACAACAGGTCATTGATCGAAAGGTCAAAGCCCGACTCGATGATCGTGCGCGCCAGGCCCAGCGCATTGCGGCGCAGGGCGAAGGGGTCCTTGTTGCCGGTCGGCTTCAGGCCTGCGGCAAAGCCACCGGCCAGGGTGTCCAGGCGTTCGGCAATGGCGAGCACCTTGCCCAGCGCCGAGGTCGCGATGTCGTCGGCGGCAAAACGCGGCTGGTAGGCCTCGTCGATGGCCAGCGCCACCTCGGCGTCCTCGGCGGCAGCAATGGCGTAGTGGCGACCGGCGATGCCCTGCAGTTCCGGGAACTCGCCCACCATGCGGCTCTGCAGGTCGTTCTTGGCCAGTTCGGCGGCCCGGCGGGCCTTTCCGGCATCGACGCCGACCTGCGGCGCGATCGCCTGCGCCAGCGCGGCGACGCGCTGCACCTTGTCGGCCACCGTGCCCAGCTTGGCCTGGTAGGTCACCGTGGACAGGCCCTGGCCCATCGCTTCCAGACCCTGCTTGAGGTCCTCGTCGAAGAAGAACTTGGCATCGGAAAAGCGCGGGCGGATCACGCGCTCGTAGCCCTTGGCCACCTCGGCCACGTCCCTGGATTCAATGTTGGCGATGCCGATGAACTTCTCGGTGAGCTTGCCTTCGGCATCCAGCACCGGGAAGAACTTCTGGTTGATCTCCATCGTCTCGATCAGTGCTTCCTGCGGCACCGCCAGGAATTCGCGCTCGAAACTGCACAGCACCGCGCTCGGCCATTCGACCAGGTTCACCACCTGCTCGAGGTTGTCCTCGGTGATGCGGGCCACGCCGCCGGCCTGTTCGGCCGCGGCATTGACCTCGCGCACGATGCGCTCGCGGCGCGCGTCCGGATCAACCACGACGAAGGCGGCCTGCAGCGAGGCGACGTAGTCCTCCGGGCTGCTCAGCCACACCTGCTTGTCGTGCAGGAAGCGGTGGCCGCGGCTCATGCGGTCGGACGTCAGTCCCAGCAGTTCGGCCGCGACCACGTCCTTGCCGTGCAGCAGGACCAGCCAGTGCACCGGCCGGGCGAAGGCGTATTCGTGCGCGCCCCAGCGCATCGGCTTGGGGATCGGCATCGCGGCGATGGCCTCGGCCACGATTTCCGGCAGCAGCGCGGCGGTGGCCGCGCCCGGCTTGACCGAACGGTGCACGAAGCGCTCGCCCTTGGCATCGGTGGTGCGCTCCAGCTGCGTCCACTCGATGCCGGCCTTGGCGGCAAAGCCGGCCAGTGCCTTGGTCGGTTTGCCGTCGGCATCCAGCGCGATGTTGAGGTAGGGCCCCAGCACTTCGGAATGCTGCTCGGGCTGCTCGCTGGCCACGCCCGGCAGCAGCACGGCCAGCCGGCGCGGGGTCGACAGCGGCTTTGCATCGCCACGCTCGAAGGCGATGCCACGTCTGGCCAGGCCATCGACCACGCCATCGAAGAAGGCCTGCGCCAGGCCCGGCAGCGCCTTGACCGGCAGCTCTTCCACGCCCAGTTCGACCAGCAGCGGTTTCATGCTCATGCCTGCACCTCCTTGGCGGCCACGGCTTCGATGCGCTTGGCCTCATACAGCTTGGCCACCGCCATCGCCAGGGTGCGCACGCGCAGGATGTAGCGCTGGCGCTCGGTCACCGAGATCGCGCGGCGCGCGTCCAGCAGGTTGAACGAGTGGCTGGCCTTGCAGACCTGCTCGTAGGCCGGCAGCGGCAGGTCGGCCTCGACCAGCTTCTGCGCTTCGCGCTCGCAGGCGTCGAAGCGGTGGAACATCTCCTCCACGTCGGCATGCTCGAAGTTGTAGGTGCTCTGCTCCACCTCGTTCTGGTGGTAGACGTCGCCGTAGGTGACCGGGGTGCCGTCCGGACCGTAGGTCCAGATGAGGTCGTAGACGTTGTCGCAGTTCTGCAGGTACATGCACAGGCGCTCGAGACCGTAGGTGATCTCGCCCAGCACCGGCTTGCACTCCAGGCCGCCGGCCTGCTGGAAGTAGGTGAACTGGGTCACCTCCATGCCGTTGAGCCAGACTTCCCAGCCCAGGCCCCAGGCGCCCAAGGTCGGCGATTCCCAGTTGTCCTCGACGAAGCGCAGGTCGTGCACCAGCGGGTCGATGCCCAGCGCCTTGAGCGAATCCAGGTACAGCTGCTGGATGTTGTCCGGGCTGGGCTTCATCGCCACCTGGTACTGGTAGTAGCGCTGCAGGCGGTTGGGGTTCTCGCCGTAGCGGCCGTCGGTGGGGCGGCGCGAGGGCTGCACGTAGGCGGCATTCCAGCTTTCCGGGCCGATCGAGCGCAGGAAGGTAGCCGGATGGAAGGTGCCGGCGCCCACTTCCAGGTCCAGCGGCTGGATCAGCACGCAGCCCTGCCGGGCCCAGAAGTCGTTGAGGGTCTGGATCAGGCCCTGAAAAGTGATCGGAACAGGCCGGTTGGCGGACATGCTGCGGATAGCCGTACGGAGGGGTGCGCTAGTATAGCGACCGCCCGCGCCGCAGCCGTCCGGCCGTTTGCGATACGGGGCGATGGCCCTCCCAATCCCGCCTCACACGGCAGCACAGGACACCCGGCAGATGGATCCACGCCCGACGGCCCCCTTCGCCAGCGGTCCGGACGCGGCGCCGCTGCCCCCCGGCCGGCTGGTGTTTGAACGCGTCGCCGCCGCCTTGGTGGCCGATGGCATGGTCGCCGAGGCCGACCGCGAGCGCATCCAGTTCTCCGCCGTTGGCGCGCGCAATCCCAGCGAGGTGCATCCGCTGGTGCTGCTGGCCAACCTCAAGCTGCAGGCCGGCAGGCCACCGGCCGGCGAGCTGGGCCTGGAACGGCTGACCGAATGGCTGGCCGCCCGCACCGGCATGCCCTACCTGCGCATCGACCCGACCCGGGTGGACGTGGCCTCTGCCACCGCCGTGGTCTCCCACGCCTACGCGCGGCGGCACCGGATCCTGCCGCTGGCGGTGGAGGTGGACCGCGTGCTGGTGGCCACCAGCGAGCCGACCGCGCTGGACTGGCTGGCCGATGTGCAGCACCTGAGCCGGCGCCGCGTCGAGACCGTGCTGGTCAATCCGCTGGACCTGCACCGCTACACGATGGAGTTCTTCGGCGTGACCCGCTCGGTGCGCGGCGCCCGCGCCGATGCGCGCGACGCCGGCGGTGGCAGCGCGGTGCCCAGCTTCGAGCAGCTGGTCGAGCTGGGCCGCGCCGGCGACGTCAATGCCGATGACCACCACATCGTCAGCATCGTCGACTGGCTGCTGCAGTACGCCTACGAGCAGCGCGCCAGCGACATCCACCTGGAGCCGCGCCGCGACATGGGCCGGGTGCGCTTCCGCATCGACGGCGTGCTGCACAAGGTGTTCGAGGTCCCGCCGTCGGTGATGACCGCCGTGGTCAGCCGCATCAAGGTGCTCGGGCGCATGGACCTGGCCGAGCGCCGCCGTCCGCAGGATGGCCGCATCAAGACCCGCTCGCCGGGCGGGCGCGAGGTCGAGATGCGCCTGTCGACCATGCCCACCGCTTTCGGCGAGAAGTGCGTGATGCGCATCTTCGACCCGGACTCGGCGTTCAAGACCATCGACCAGCTCGGCTTCAGTCCCGAGGAAGCGGCCGGCTGGCATGACCTGGTGGGCCGCCCGCACGGCATCGTGCTGGTCACCGGCCCGACCGGCTCGGGCAAGACCACCACCCTGTATTCCACGCTCAAGCGGCTGGCCACCGCCGATGTCAACGTGTGCACGGTCGAGGACCCGATCGAGATGATCTGGCCGGAGTTCAACCAGATGCAGGTGCAGGCCAACATCGACCTGGACTTCGCCGCCGGCGTGCGCACGCTGCTGCGCCAGGACCCGGACATCATCATGATCGGCGAGATCCGTGACCTGGAGACCGCGCAGATGGCGGTGCAGGCGGCGCTGACCGGCCACCTGGTGCTGTCCACCCTGCACACCAACGACGCAGCCTCGGCCATCACCCGCCTGCTCGACCTGGGCGTGCCGCACTACCTGATCGCCTCCACCCTCAACGGCGTGCTGGCCCAGCGCCTGGTCCGCACCCTGTGCCCGCACTGCAAGCAGCCGCAGCCGCTCACCGATACCGACTGGGCCGCGCTGCGAGATGGCGATGCTTCATTACCTGATGTCCTGGCGCCATGTGCGCCGGTCGGCTGCCTGGAGTGCCGGCGCACCGGCTACCTGGGCCGGATCGGCCTGTATGAGTTGCTGCCATTGGCTTTGCCGCTGCGCGGGCTGATCCGCGCGGACATGGACCTGGCCCAGTTCAGCCGCGCCGCACGCGGTGCCGGGCTGCGCACCCTGCGCCGCGCCGGCCTTGAAAAGGTCGCCGCGGGGCTGACTACAATCGAGGAAGTCCTGTCGGTCCTGCCTCCCCCGGAATGAAACGTGCCCCGTTCCTGATCCTCGAAACCGGCCAGCCGGTGCCTTCGCTGCGGCGCTATGGCCGGTTTCCGCACTGGATCCGCGTCGCCGCCGGGCTCGAGCAGGCCGACATCGTGGTGGTCAATGTCGCCCAGGGCGAGGCACTGCCCGAGCGCGACCGGTTCGCCGCAGCCATCGTCACCGGCTCGGCGGCATTCGTCACCGACCGCGCCGAGTGGAGCGAACGCTGCGCCGACTGGCTGCGCGAGGCCGCCCACGAGGGCATGCCGCTGTTCGGCATTTGCTACGGCCACCAGCTGCTGGCCCACGCCCTCGGTGGCGAGGTTGACTACAACCCGGCCGGGCGCGAGTCCGGCACCATCGTGCTGGACCTGGAGCCGCCGGCCGCCGAGGATCCGCTGTTCGCCGGCCTGCCGGCGCGCTTCCCGGCCCACGCCACCCACCTGCAGACGGTGCTGCGGGCCCCGGCCGGCGCCACCGTGCTGGCCCGCTCCACCCAGGACAACTGCCACGCCTTCCGCTGGGGCCAGAACACCTGGGGCGTGCAGTTCCATCCCGAATTCGCCACCCATCACATGCGCGGCTACGTGCGCGCCCGCGCCGACTGCATCGCCCGCCATGGTGGCTGCGCCCGCACCGTGGTCCGCCAGGTCACCGCCGCGCCCCTGGCACGCCAGTTGCTTCGTCGTTTCGTACGGCATGCCCGCCACGCGCCCGTGCACTGAACGCACGATCGCGGGCTGAACACGCTTCACTCGCTGGGCCCACGGGTTCCGGCGATAATCGCGGCGCGCCCGGGGTCTGCGGGCGTTCCCCCTTCTCGGAAATGGAATGAGCGAAATTCGCAAGCTGCCGGCCTCGGCCGGCGCGGAATGGCTGTTGACTGGCTTCTCGCTGCTGCGCCGTGCGCCGCTGGCGCTGGGCCTGCTGGGCGTGCTGTGGGGCCTGGCCGCCCTGGTGGTCATGGCGCTGTCGATGCTGCACCCGGCCCTGGCCACCATCGGCCAGTTCCTGCTGGCGCTGGCCGGCCCGGTTTTCTTCGGCGGCATGGTGTGGGCGGTGCGCGAGGTCGACGAGGGCCGCCCGGCGCAGCCGGCGCACCTGGTGCAGGGCCTGCAGGACGGCCGCGCGCCGCACCTGCTGGTGGCCCTGCTGCCGCAGCTGGCCGGTGGCCTGCTGCTCGGCGGCCTGCTGTTGCTGCTGCTGGGCAGCAGTGGCCTGCAGCAGCTGGGCGATGTGATGTCCCAGCTCAACGAACTGAGCCAGTCCGGCGAGCAGCCCGACCCGGAGGTGATCGAGGCGCTGGTCGCCAGCCTGCCGGCCGGCCGCATCCTGCTGTGGCTGCTGCTGGTGGTGGTGACCTTCGCGGCGATGGCGCTGGCGCTGTTCACCCTGTCGCCGCAGGTGATGTTCCAGCACCGCAACGGCCTGCTGGCCCTGCGCGAGAGCCTGCGCAGCGCGTTCTGCAACCTGTTGCCGATGCTGGTGTTCTTCGTGCTGTCCTTCGTGGCCGTGTTCGCGATCTACTTCATCGTGATGGTGGTGGCGCTGGTGGCACAGCTGCTTGGCGGCCAGCTGCTGGCCCTGTGGGTGGCGCAGCTGCTGCTGATGGCGGTGGTGATGCCGGTGCTGGCCGGCGCGGTCTATGCCGCGTGGAAGCAGATGTTCGGGCCCCAGGCCCCGCGCCCGCCCGCGCTGCAGCCGGACAACATCTTCGCCGCATGATCCAGGACCCCGGCCACGTGCCGGGGTCCTTCGTTACGGCATGGCCTGCGATGGGATCAGGACGAGTCGCCCTGGCCCACGCGCGGACGCCCGGTCAGCCAGCGCGCGGCGTGGATGCCCAGCTCGTACAGCGCGCACATCGGGATCGCCAGCATCAGCTGCGACACCACGTCCGGCGGGGTCACGATGGCCGCGAGCACGAAGATGCCGACGATGGCGTAGCCACGGCCCTCGCGCAGCTGCGCCGGGCTGACCCAGCCCAGCAGGACCAGGATCACCATCGCCACCGGCAGCTCGAAGCTCAGCCCGAAGGCGAAGAAAATCGCCATCACGAAGTCCAGGTACGCGGTGGCATCGGGGGTGATGGCGATGACGTCCGGCCGGAACGTGGTCAGGAAGTGGAACACCGACGGCAGCACCAGGAAGTAGGCGAACACGCAGCCGAGGTAGAACAGCAGCATCGACGAGAGCAGCAGCGGTACCGCCAGCCGCTTCTCGCGTGCGTACAGGCCGGGGGCCACGAACGCCCAGGCCTGGTACAGCAGCCACGGCACCGCCACGAACAGGGCGACGAAGAAGGTCAGCTTGATCGGCGCGAAGAACGCGCCGGCCGGGTTGGTCGCGATCATCGACTGCCCGGTGGGCAGCTGCGATACCAGCGGCATCGCCAGCTGGGTGTAGAGCGTGCGCGAGAACGGCAGCAGCGCCAGCAGCACCATGACCAGGCCGGCCAGGCCGCGGATCAGCCGCGAGCGCAGCTCGAGCAGATGGGCAACCAGCGGCGCTTCGTTCTCCGGGGGCAGGCTCATGGACGCGGCTCCGTGGGCGGCTTGCCTGCATCGGTCGCATCGGTCGACTCGATGGCGTTGCCGGGGATGCCTGCTGTGGGTTCTGCCGGGCTCGCTTCAACGACCGGATCCACCCCGTCGCCTTCGACCTGGCGACGCAGCGCATCGGTTTCGTTCTGCAGCTGTTCGCTGCTGGCACGCAGCTGGGCCTCGCTCTGGCGCATCGCCGCCTGCACCTGCTGCAGGTTGCGCCTGAGTTCCTCGGCGTGCAGCTCGCGCTCGAGCTCCTGCTTGACCGAATCCCACTGGTTGCGCGCGCGGCGCACCCACAGGCCGGCAAAGCGCGCCGCCTTGGGCAGGCGCTCGGGACCAAGGACAACCAGGGCCACCACTGCGATCAGCAGCAGCTCACTGAAACCGATGTCGAACACGCAACGACGCCTGTGCGGACGCGGTCAGCGCCGGTCCTGCTCGGCCTGGTTCTCGCGGTTGCTTTCCTGGCTGCGGCTGGCATCGCCGAGCTGCGCGGCCGGCTTGTCGTCCTCGCGCATGCCCTTCTTGAACTCCTTGACCGCGCTGCCGAGGTCCTTGGCGCCGCTGGTCAGGCGCTTGGTGCCGAACACCAGCAGCACGATCACCAGAACCACCAGCCAATGCACCCAACTCATGCTGCCCATAAAGCCCTTCCCGCCTGATCATGGATTTGGAGGCCGCCCCGCGTGGGAACGGACCGCGTCACGCGCCTGGCGCGTGGCCGGCGTGCCGTTGCGGCAACGCCAGCACATCGGGCGAGGATAACGCACCGCGCCGGGCGCGGCGCCCCTGCCGAAGGTCAGTTGTTGTCGTCCAGCGATTCGGTGCGGAACTCACCATCGGACACCGGCTGGAAGCCCTGCTGTTGCTGCGCAGGCACCGCCTGCAGGGGCGCGGTGGTGGCTTCACCACTGGACAGCGGCGCCTGCTGTGCATCGACTGGCACCGGGGTGCTGGTGCTGGGACGCGGTGCGGCGGCGACGTTGCCATTGCTGCCGGTACCGCGCTTCTCGCGCGCTGAATAGGTGGATTCCTCCAGGCGGTCGCGGAACGAGACCACGTCGCTGGACGGCTGCGCCGGCATGCGGCCTTCGATGATCATTCGCGGCGTCACGCTGGTGCCGTAGGCCTGGCGGTTGGCATCGTCATCGATCTGCAGCACCGCGCCATCCAGGGCGACGCCGGCGAACAGGCCGCGCGCACGCGACCACGACCAGATCTCGGCCTTGAGCTGGCCATCGGTGGCCGCGGCGGCGTTGCGGCCGACCGGACCGGCGGCCACGCCGGCATCGGCGCCGAGGGTGAACTTGCCATTGACGATGTTGTCCAGCGAACGGTCGTTGCGGAACACCAGGATCACGTCCGAGGACTGCACGCCGGCCTGGAAGCCGATGCTGCCGCCGGTGAGCTTGATGAACACCGGGTTGGACCAGGTGCCTTCCTCGGTCTTCACCGAGAGCAGGCCGTGGCCGCGGCGCCCGCCGATGACCAGGCCGGCCTTGATCGTGTCGGGGATGACGATGATCGCGCGGCCCTCGTCGAGCAGCTTGTCGGGAATGGCCTGCTCGGGAATGTCCTGGATCTCGCTGAGCACACGCACCGCGTTGCGGGCGCGCTGGTCTTCCTGCGGGCCGGCCATGGCCGGGGCGGACAACAGGCTGGCGGACAACAGCAACAGCAGGCACGGCAGGCGGCGCATGGGAGGCTCCAGGAGTCGATGCACGGAAAGATAAAGCAAGCGCCTGAAATTAGTAGCGGCGCGATGAACCGGCAGTAAGCGGTCAGGGAACCCATCGAAGCAGGTGATCGCGGCGATCGGGCATTTGCGATGGCCCCCACCGTGCGCGCGATGCCAGAATGCGGGCATGAACCAGCCCGCCCGCACTGCCCTGCTTGTCGTCAACCTCGGCACGCCCGATACGCCCACCGCCCCGGCGGTGCGTCGCTACCTGGCCGAGTTCCTAGGTGACCCACGGGTCGTGGCGATCCCGAAGCTGCTGTGGTGGCCGCTGCTGCACGGGGTGATCCTGCCGCTGCGAGGTTCGCGCTCGGCGGCCAAGTACGCGCAGGTGTGGCTGCCGGAGGGCTCGCCGCTGGCGGTCTACACCCAGCGCCTGGCGAAGGGCCTGCAGGCCGAGCTGCCGGACTGGCAGGTGCGCCACGCCATGCGCTATGGCCAGCCGGCGCTGGAACCGGCGCTCGATGTCCTCGTGGCCGACGGTGCCCGGGAGATCGTGGTGCTGCCGCTGTATCCGCAGTACTCCACCACCACCACCGCCTCGATCGAGGACAAGCTCGATGCGTGGCAGGCCCGCAACCGCCAGGTGACGCTGCGCCGCGTACGCGACTACGCCATCGACGCGGACTGGGTGGACGCGGTGGCCGGGTCGATCCGCGAGTACTGGCAGCACAACGGCCATGGCGAGCAGCTGGTGTTCTCGTTCCACGGCATCCCGCAGCGGCTGGCCGACCAGGGCGATCCCTACCCGCAGCGCTGCGAGGCCAGCGCCCAGGCCATCGCCAATGCGCTTGGCCTGGCCGACGGCGAATGGAAGATGGGTTACCAGTCGCGCTTCGGCCGCGAAACCTGGCTGCAGCCCTACGCCGAACCGATGCTGTGGGAGATGGCCGAAGCCGGCGTGCGCTCGTTCGACGTGGTCTGTCCCGGGTTTGCCACCGACTGCCTGGAGACGCTGGAGGAAGTGGCCATGGGCTTTACTGAAACCCTGGCCGAGCGCGGCGCGAGCATGCGCTACATCCCCTGCCTCAACGACGCCCCCGCCCACGCCCGGGCGCTGGCGGCGATCGCCCGCAGCGCGTGAGCGCGCCTGCGGGGCTGGAGCTGGCGGTCGGCACGCTGCGCGTGGCGGCGCTGCGCAGCGGCGAAGGCGGCCGCCGCCGGGTGCTGGCCCTGCATGGCTGGCTCGACAATGCGGCCAGCTTCCTGCCGCTGGCCGCGCACCTGCCCGGCCTGGACCTGGTGATGGTCGACCTGCCCGGCCACGGCCACAGCGACCACCTGCCCGATGGCGCGCAGTACACCTTCGCCGACGCCCTGCCGCGGGTGCTGGACATCGCCGACGCGCTGGGCTGGGAGCGCTTCACCCTGCTCGGCCACTCGATGGGCGCCGGCATTGCCAGCATGGTCGCCGCCGCGGCGCCGGCCCGGATCGAGGCGCTGGTGGCGATCGAGGCCCTGGGCGGGCTGTCCGCGCCGGAAGACGAAACCGCCTCGCGGCTGCGTGACCACCTGGCCGCGGTGCGCGCCCTGCCCTCCAAGCGCCTGCGCGTGTTCCCCGACCTGGCCGCGCCGGTACGCGCACGGATGATGGCCAACCAGCTGGGCGAGGACGCCGCGCGGCTGCTGGTCGAGCGCGGCGTGCGCGAGGTAACCGGCGGCTACCACTGGCGCACCGATCCGCGCCTGACCCTGCCCACGGCGGTGCGCCTGACCGAGGCGCAGATCAACGACCTGGTGGCGGCGATCGAATGCCCCACCCAGGTGATCTACGCCAGCCCGGCCCAGCCCTATTTCCCCGAACCCTTGCGCAGCCAGCGCGCCGCCCTGCTGCGGGATGGTCGCGTCGAGGTCCTGCCCGGCAGCCACCACCTGCACATGGAACAGCCGGCCGCGGTGGCCGCCTGCATCCGCGCCCTCCTCGACGGCCTGGACACCGCGGCAAACTGAACGAATCCCGGCCACGGGCCGGGAGCCGCGCTGGATTTTCCAGCACGCCCGCCGATACCCATGGCGTCGTTCCCTGCCATGCGTGTTGCCCGTGCATTGCCGTCCATCGGCTGTCCCCCATGTCCACCGCCCTGTCCTTCCACCGCTACCGGCGTGCCGCCGGGCTGCTGCTGCTCGCCTGCTGGCTGGGGTGGACGGTGCCTGCGCTGGTGGCCGTGGGCGTGCCGCCGCCGGGTGATGCAGGACAGGTCGAGGAACTGCTCATGCGCCTTGGCCCGCAGCGGGCCGGGCTGGCCGCCGGGCAACCGTGGCTGCTGCACCTGCGCGACCCGCAGTGCCGCTGCGCCGGCAACGCCGACGATCCCGCCCTGATTGCCGCCGCCGGCCCCACCGCCGGCCAGCGCGTGCTCGAGCTGCCCGGCAGTGCCGGCACCGAACTCATCGTTCTCGATTCCAGCGGCCGGCCGGTCTACGCCGGGCCGCTCGCCCCGCCGCCACGTTCCTGTGGCGGCCGCGGCACTCTAGCCGACGCGTTGCCGGCCCTGCTCGACGGTCGCCTGCCGCCGTTGTTCCTTCCTTTCCGCTGTCGCTGCTGACCGGAGTCACCCATGTCGTCCGCCCATCGCTTCCCGCAAACCCGGGTTGATTCCTACAGCCGCGTGCTGGCACGCAGTGCCGACCGCCTGTTCCTGCTGCTGGCCCTGCTCGGTGCCGGCGCATCCTGCGCGATGTCGCTGTACTCGGGCCAGTGGATGCCGTTCCTGGCGGTCAGCCTGCCGGCCCTGCTGGTGCTGGCGGTGCAGATCCGCCTCAACAGCGGCACCCGCCTGGGCAGCATCACCGTGGCGCTGGTGCTGATGGTGCTGGTGGCCGCCGGCATCCACCAGGCCCGTGGCCTGGTCGAACTGCATTTCGGCGTGTTCGTGGTGATCGCGCTGCTGCTGTACTACCGCGACTGGCTGCCGGTGGCGGTGGCCGCCGTGGCCATTGCCGTGCACCACGTGGTGTTCTTCTGGCTGCAGGGCAGGGGCGTGCCGGTGTATGCGTTCAGCGCGGGCAGCGGCATGGAGATCCTGCTGCTGCACGCCGGCTACTTGGCGGTGGAAACCGCGTTCGTCTGCGCGATGGCGATCCGGCTGCGGCGCCAGCTCGATGCCCTGGGCCACGACCCGGTGCAGCTGCGTGAACTGGCCCGCGAGGTCGCTGCCGGCCATCCGGCCGCCGGGCGGCTGGTCCAGCACCGCTTCGGTGCCGATTCGCTGGCCGCCGCGCTGGTGGCGATGGACACCCAGCTGCAGGAACGCCAGCAGCGCGAGAGCGAGGGCAACGTCGCCAATGCGCAGGTGCGACTGGCGCTGGACGTATCGCGCACCGCGGTGATGATCGCCGACAACGACCACATCATCCGCTATGTCAACCGCTCGGTACTGGCCCTGCTGCGCAACCAGCAGAAGACCCTGCGCGAGTCGTTCCCGGACTTCGACGTCGACACCTTGGTCGGCAGCAGCATCCACCGCTTCCATGCCAACCCCGAGCGCATCCGCCGCATGCTGGACACGATGACCGAGCCGCACAACGGCAAGGTGACCATTGGCCAGGTGCACTTCGCCCAGGTGGTGACGCCGGTGCGCGATGCCGATGGCAACCGCAATGGCTTCGTCGTCGAGTGGTACGACCGCACCCAGGAACTGCAGCTGGAAAGCAGCATCGCCGGCATCGTCGAGGCCGCCAGCCGCGGCGATCTCGCCCGGCGCCTGCCGGTGGTGGAGGAAGCCGGCTTCATGCACATCCTCGGCAACGGCATCAACCAGCTGCTCGACACCCTGAGCGGCGCCACCGGCGAAATCCGGCAAATGCTTTCTGCGCTGGCTCGCGGCGAGCTGGACCGCCGCATCGTCGGCGACTACGCCGGCGATTTCGCGGCGATGAAGGACGATGCCAACCGCACCGCCGAGCAGCTCGACGAAATGGTCGGCCGGATCCAGGCCGCCGCCGACCGCATGCACCTGGCCGCCGGCGAGATCGCCAATGGCAATGCCGACCTGTCGCACCGTACCGAGCAGCAGGCCGCCAGCCTGCAGCAGGCCGCCGCCTCGATGGAGGAACTGACCTCCACCGTCCGCCAGAACGCCGAACACGCCCGCCAGGCCAACCAGCTCGCCATCGGCGCGCATGGCGTGGCCTCGCAGGGCGGCGAGGTGGTCGGCCAGGTGGTCACCACCATGGGCGCGATCGAGGCCTCGTCAAAGAAGATTGCCGACATCATCTCGGTGATCGACGGCATTGCCTTCCAGACCAACATCCTGGCGCTCAATGCGGCGGTGGAAGCGGCGCGTGCCGGCGAGCAGGGCCGCGGTTTTGCCGTGGTCGCCTCGGAAGTGCGCACCCTGGCGCAGCGCTCGGCCAGTGCGGCCAAGGAGATCAAGACCCTGATCGACGATTCGGTGGACAAGGTGTCCGAAGGCTCGACGCTGGTGACCCAGGCCGGCAGCACCATGGACGAGATCGTCTCCAGCGTGCAGCGCGTGACCGGGATCATGGCCGAGATCTCCGCCGCCTCGCAGGAACAGAGCGCCGGCATCGAGCAGGTCAACCACACCGTCAACCAGATGGACGAGAGCACCCAGCAGAACGCGGCGCTGGTGGAGGAAGCCACGGCCGCCGCGCGCGTCATGGAAGACCAGGCCCGCCAGCTGATCGAATCGGTCTCGGTGTTCCGCCGCAGTGGCGCGCCGCGCCCGGCCGCGAGCCATGCCGTGCACCAGCGTCCGGGAGCCGCCGCCGACATCGCCTAGTTCGACGCGATGATCGAGGCGGATCACTCCGTGAGCCGGGGCTGAAGAACTTCCTGCACGGGCAGGTGAATCGCCGGACGCGGCCACCACCGGCAAGGACAACGTCTGCGCAATGGGCCAGTGATCCATGGCAAGGGCCAGCGCGTGGCAGCCCTGCCCGGGTTCGAGGCGCTGCGCCTGGAACATGCGCGCTTCCACTGCCTGGCCGGTGAGATGGTGCGCTCGCACCAGCGCGGCCAGACTCGCGCGCCAACCAGCTGCTGCAACATGATTTCCACGAGGCCACCCAGCACACGGTGGGGGCGATCCGCGTCCTGCGTCGGGCAGTGGAAGCCGGCCGCGCCGCCGCCTGACCGGCCAGCGGCCATCACCTCAGGCGGCGGCCGGGGCAAGCAACTGTCGCAGCATCGCCTTCAGGCGGCGGCCTTCGGCATGGAAATAGGCGCGCTCGTCGCGCCAGGCCGGGAAACGCGCCTCCACCTCGGCCCAGAACGCCGGCGAGTGGTTGGCCTGCAGCAGGTGGCACAACTCATGGACCAGCACGTACTCGAACGCTGACGGCCGGCCCAGTACCAGCGCCAGGTCCAGCGCCATCGAGCCATCAGGTGCCAGCGAGCCCCACTGCGAGGACATCACCTTGATGCGGATGCGCGCCGGCGCACGCGGCAACCCGGCCAGGTAGCCGGGCAGCCAACGGCCGACGTCGGCGCGGGTCTGCACCTCGTAGAACTCGCGCAGCGCGCGGCGCAGCGCGGCATCACCGGCACGGGCGGCCAGGTGGATGCAGATGCCCTGCTCGTCCTGTTCGATGCGGGTGAAGCGGCCGGACTGCCAGCGCACCGGCAGAAGCTGCCCGCGCAGCGGAAGCTGGCCGGGCTCACCGATGCGCAGCGCCGGCAGCACGTCATCGCGGCGGCAACGCGCCAGCTGTTCGCTCAGCCACTGGCGGTTGGCCTGCATGAAGCGCTCGCCGGCCACCAGGCTGGCCCGCAACGGCAGGGTCAGGCGCACGCCGCGCTCGTCGACGCTGAGCTTGAGCCGCCTCGCGCGCGGATCGCGCACGCGCAGCACGTCGATCTCGGCTTCCTCCAGGCGCAGGCGCACGGTGTCGCGCTGGATCACCGGCGCGGCAGGCGCGATCAGGCGGCGGAGAAGGCGGGGCATGGCCACAGCATAGTCCTTGCACCGCCGGGGCAGGTGCACGGCCAGGGCTGGCTCAGTTGTCGGCCTTGCTCAGCTTGAAGGCTTCTTCCAGCAGCAGGAAGAGGCGGCGGATCTCGCCGCTCTGCAGCGCGAAACGCGCGTCCAGTTCGGCGCGGCGACCGTCCTCGTCCGAATGCTCGAGCTGGTCCAGCGCGCCATCCAGGAACTTGAGCTTGCGCACGATCAGGTCATCGCCCAGCACGAAGGACAGGTTGTCCTCGAACACCAGCGCCAGCTTGGTGACCTGCTTGCCGGCGTCCAGGTGCTTGTCGATCTCGTCGCAGCGCAGTTCCTGGTGCTGGCACTTGACCACCGCGCCACCCTCGACCGGATCCTTCATCTCGCATTCCTCGCCCAGGCTCAGGCCGGTGGGCAGGGGCTCGCCGGCGATCCAGCCAGTGAGGATCGAGCGCGGCGCGACTTCGGCATTGAGCGGCATTGCCGGGAAGCTGCCGAGCAGGCCGCGGACATCACTCATCACGTTCTCGGCGGTCTTCTGGCTGGAGCCATTGACCACGACATAGCCATGGGCGAGGTCGAAGAACGCATCCACGCGCGAGGTCTTCACGAAGGCACGCGGCAGCAGCTCGTGCAGCAGGTCGTCCTTCAGGCGCTTGCGCTCGCGGCCACCGGGACGGCGTCCTTCCTTCTCCTCGATCTCCTCGAGCCGGCGTTCCAGCAGGTCGTTGACCACCGCGCCGGGCAGGATCTTCTCCTCGCCACCGACGGTCAGCCACAGCGAGTCACCGATGCGGTGCGAGAACACTTCCTTCTCCTCGCGGCCGAACGGCGAGATGAAGCCACGCGAGCTCATTTCCAGCGCGCCGACCGGCTTGAGCAGCGCGTGCGGCAGCAGGGTGTCGACTTCGGAAAAATCCACCGAGGTGGGGAAACGGAAAAACGTCAGGTTCTTGAAAAACATGGAATACCAGGATTGGAATGCGGTAGCGGACCGGCCGGCCCGCCAGGTTAGGCGGCCGGCGTCTCACCGGCTGCGTCGCTGCTGCCGGCCAACCAGGCGTGGGCATCGGGCAGCGGCGCGTCGTCGCGGCGGCCCAGCGCCATGAAGTCGAACAGGCTGCGGTCGGCCATCTGCGAGGGACGGATGTCGGCCATCGCGCGGGAGATCTGCTCGATCCGTCCCGGATGCTCCTTCTCCCACTGCTTCATCATCAGCCCGACCTGCTTGCGCTGCAGGTTCTCCTGGCTGCCGCACAGGTTGCACGGGATGATCGGGAACTGTCTGGCCTGCGCGTACTCGATGATGTCGCTCTCGCGCACGTAGGCCAGCGGGCGGATCACCACGTGCTTGCCATCGTCGCTGCGCAGCTTGGGCGGCATGCCGGAGATCTTGGAATGGTGGAACAGGTTCATGAAGAACGTGGCCACCATGTCGTCGCGGTGGTGGCCGAGCGCGATCTTGGTGATGCCGTTGGCCTCGGCCCAGCTGTACAGCGAGCCGCGTCGCATGCGCGAGCACAGCGAGCACATGGTCTTGCCTTCGGGAATCACCCGGCTGACCACCGAATAGGTGTCCTGCTCGATGATGTGGAACGGCACGCCGATGCTGGTGAGGTATTCGGGCAGCACGTGTTCGGGGAAGCCGGGTTGCTTCTGGTCCAGGTTCACCGCGATCAGCTCGAAAGGTACCGGTGCCTTCTTCTGCAGCTGCAGCAGGATGTCCAGCAACGTGTAGCTGTCCTTGCCGCCGGACAGGCACACCATCACCTTGTCGCCGGCCTCGATCATGCCGTAGTCGGCAATGGCCTGGCCGACCTGGCGGCGCAGGCGCTTGGCCAGCTTGTGGTGTTCGCGTTCAGCCACGTGGGGATCGCGCGCGGTGCGCGGGGCGGGATCGGGAAGGGGTATGACGGCGCTCATCGGCGCCCATTCTACCGGCTGCCGCCACCGCGCCGCGGACGTCGATGCCGCCCGCACGCGGGCTGTGTATGCTCGGGCACGTGGAAGACCTCACGCCCGCCAGCATCAGCCAGCGCATCGCCGAACTCCGTCTGGAGCATCGCGCGCTGGACGAACGCATCTGCCAGCTTGCCTCCAATCCGGAGGACGAGCTGGAGGCCAAGCGCCTGAAGAAGCGCAAGCTCCAGCTCCGCGACTGCATCACGAAGCTGGAAAGCATGCTGATCCCGAACGAGCCGGCCTGAACGCGGCGGCGTGACCGCCCCGCCAGCCGCCGGCTTGGTCAGTCCTGCGCCGGCGGCTGTTCTTCCCTGGCGGCTTCCGGGCTGACGCGCTCAATGGTGTGGCGCAGCTCGCGGCCGAGGATGAACTTGGCATCCTTGGCCCACGCATCCAGGCGTTCGTCGAACAGCAGCTTGCTGTTCTCGTCCGGCCACACCAGCTTCATCTCGCGCAGCTTCTGGATGAAGCCGCGGAACAGCGCCTTGTCGAAGAACTCCGGCGCCGCCGGTGCGTACAGCAGGCTCAGGCGCTGTGCCGCCTGCTGGCACAGGCTCTCCAGCTCGGCGGCGCCCAGCGTGCCGGGGCCGTTCTTCACCAGCACCGAGATGGCGATGTAATAGCGCTCGAACGCCTGTTGCAGCGAATGGCCGATCGCACGCAGGCGGAACACCTCGTCGGTCTGCCCGGTATTGCGCGCCAGCATGTCGCCTTCCTCGCCGCCGACGTGCTGCAGCAGGCCCTCGCGCACGAACACCTCGATGGTGCGCTCGATGCGTGCGGCGAACTCGTCCTCGCTCCACGGCAGGAACAGCTCGGCCTGCAGGAACGGATAGACCGTGCGGCCCAGCCGCACCAGGCCGGCACGGCTCATGCGGCGGTTGTTCTGGAAGCAGCACGCCACCCACGAGGCGGCGGTGAACAGGTGCAGCACGTTGTTGCGGAAGTAGCTCAGCAGCACCGCGGTGTCGCCGGATACGCTGAGTACGTCGCCCAGCGGATGCTTGATCCGGCTGAGGACGTTGATCTCCTCGGCGTGGGCGATGATCCGCTCCGGCGAATGCGGGGTGACGGTGACCCGGTCCGAATACGGCAGGTCGACCAGCAGCGTCTTGCACAGCTCGATCTGCGCGATCAGGTCGGCCTCGCCCATCGCGTGCTTGGGCGTGGACAGCAGCGCCAGCGCCAGCAGGTTGATCGGGTTGACGTCGGCGGCGCCGTTGATGCGCACCTGGATCTGCTGGGCCAGCGCATCGACGGTGCCGGCCAGCCACGCCGGCTTCTCGTCGTCGGGCACCGGCTGTCCGTCCCAGTCGGGCGCTCGCTCGGCCAGCACCTCGTTGAGCGCGATCGGCTCGCCGAAATTGACCACCACCTGGCCGAAGTTCTGCTTGAGCACCTTGGGGATGCCCCACAGCAGCTGCCAGATCGATTCCTTCTCCTTGGGCCGCCCGGACAGCTCGTCCAGGTAGCTGCCGCCTTCCATCAGCTTCTCGTAGCCGATGTAGACCGGCTGGAACAGCACCGGCTTGCGCGGCTGGCGCAGGAACGCGCGCAGGGTCATGGCGATCATGCCGCCCTTGGGCTGCAGCAGGCGGCCGGTACGCGAGCGCCCGCCCTCGACGAAGTACTCGATCGAGTAGCCGCCGGCGACCAGCTGCGCCACGTATTCGCTGAGCACCGCCGAGTACAGCGCGTTGCCGCGGATGCTGCGGCGGATGAAGAACGCGCCGCCCTTGCGCAACAGGGTGCCGACCACCGGCAGGTTGAGGTTGATGCCGGCCACGATGTGCGGCGGCACGATGCCGCGGTCGTACAGCAGGTAGCTCAGCAGCAGGTAGTCCATGTGGCTGCGGTGGCTGGGCACGTAGACGACCTCGTGCCCGGGCGCGGCGGCCTTGAACTTGTCCAGGTGGTGCACCAGCACGCCGGCGTAGATGCGGTTCCACACGTGGGAGAGCATGAAGCTGGCCGAACGCACCACCGGGCTGGAGTAGTCGGCGGCGATCTCCCAGGCGTAGGCGTGGGCCTTCTTCCAGGCCTCGGCCGGCTTGGTGTTGTCACGCTTGGCCTGGGCGGCGATGGCCTCGCGCACCGGCTCGGCCTCCAGCACCTTGTCCACCAGCAGGCGGCGGGTGGACAGGTCCGGGCCGATCACCGACTCGCGGATGCGGCGGAAGTGCGAGCGCAGCACGCGCTGCAGCTTGCGCACGGTGCGCTCCGGCTCCAGGCCCTCGTCCACGGTCTCGCGCAGGGACAGGGCCGGGGCAAAGCGCACGATCGTGCTGCGGCCGTTGAGCAGCACCGCCAGCAGGCGCCGGAAGCGGCCGACCAGCGCCCAGTTTTCCGAGAACAGCACCGCGAACCAGCCGGTCTGCTTGTCCGGGGCGCGGCCGACGAAGATCGACACCGGCACCAGTTGCACGTCCAGGGCCTCGTCGCGGCGGTGGGCCTGCAGCAAGCGCGCCAGCGAGTCGGAATGGGTCTTGGCGCCGCGCTGCTCGGGGATCAGCGCGCTGCTGCTGGAGCGGCGCGACAGCGCGACGTAGGCCCGGCGGCGCCCGGTCGGGTCACCGGGCAGCGGCACCAGCGGCGAGGGCAGGCCGGCCTCGCGGCAGGCCTTGTCCAGGATCAGCGCGTTGGACAGGCCGTAGTCTTCCAGCACGTACACCAGCGGCCGGTTGCCGTCGTAGGGCTCGGCCGGCTCGGGCTCGATCTTGAGCGACAGCCATGGCTCGACCAGGCGGCCGAGTATGCGCGACCACAGCGGGCGCTTGCCCACGCGGAATCCACCCGGACCGGGCCGGGAAGCAACGGGGGTGGCCTCGGCCGGCGGCGCGGGCTCCTGGCCCGGGAATGGCAAGGGATCTTGTTTCGGCATCGGCGCCATTATGGCTTAGCCGGTGCGCCGGGGTCGTCCTGCGGGGTCGGCGGCAGCGCGGCGGCGGCCTCGCGGGCGCGGGCTTGAGCGGCCACCTGCAGCACCTCGTCGACCTTCTGCAGGGTGCGCGCCACGTACCAGTGGCCGTCGCGGCGCTGCAGCGCCACCTCGATATCCAGTTCCCGGGCGCCGAGCGGGTACTGCACCCGCACCGTGGCCTGGTCGCCATTCTGCTCGACCAGGCCCACGCGCACACCGGCGGCGGTGTCGTCCAGCGACAGCCCGTAGGCGGCCAGGGTCTGCTTGAGTGCGCGCAGGAACGGACCCAGCCGTTCCAGACTGGCGGTCATGCCCACGCGGCCCAGGTCCTCGTCGCTGGCCACGCCCGCCTCGCGCGCGGCCCTGGCCAGCCGTTCGATGCTGCCCCTGGCCAGCTGCGGATCGGTCAACGGCGCAGCCATGGCCCACTCGCTGAGTGCCTGCACCAGCTGCACGTAGTGCTCGCGCTGGGCCGGGCTGTAGTCAGGCTTGTTGCTCAGGTACTGCACGCCGAACAGCCCCAGCGACTGCGCGGCCTGGCGCACGCCGGCGGCCTGCCCGGCGATCTGGGCGCGGAACGCACGCTGCAGGTCCTTTTCGGCAGCGGGCGCGGACAGCGTGGCCAGCAGCGGCGCGAGTCGCTCGTCCAGCGGCAGCTGGGTCAGCGGCCAGCGGCTGTGGCCCTCGGCCCAGGCCTGTTCCAGCTGCACGTACTGCTCCGGCGGCACCGCCGCGCGGGCGTAGCCGACCAGGTCGTCGTCATGGAGGTGCTGGACCAGCTGGCGCACGGCGGCGGCCGGTTCGGTGGCCGCGCCGGGCAGTTCCTCCTTGCCCCGGCAGCCGCCCAGAAGCATCCCCACGCACAGCGCGGCGGCGAACAGGCGCGGTGTCGTTTGCGTTGGTCGCATTGCGTGAAGACTCCCCCGGTGTCGCCGCATCTTGGGGTTGCGCCGTGGCCGCGGCAAGCACGGCCGTCACGCTGCGGCCGCCACCGGCCCGGACGCGGGGCAAAAAAAAGAGGCCGCATCGGATGATGGCGGACCTCCTCAAACCGGACGGGCCGGTGGACATGGTGGAACAGCCGGTCAGTGACCGGGCATCGCCATCCTACCGGCCCCCGTTTGTTGAAGCAATACGTGACAATTTTTTTTCAAGTTATTGTTTCTTATTGAAAACCTCAGAGATCTCCACCTGCATGGCGCGGGCGGCAGCCTGCGGGTCGGGGGCCAGCCGGATCGGCCGTCCGACCACGATGGCGTCGGCGCCGTTGGCGAAGGCCTGGGCCACGCCGACGGTGCGCTGCTGGTCATCGCCGGCCGGACCACCGGGGCGGATGCCGGGGCAGACGATGGAGAAGCCGGCGCCGGTGGCCGCACGGATCGGCGCAGCCTCCTGGCCGGAGGCGATGACGCCGTCGATGCCCGCGGCCTGGGCGGCCAGCGCGCGCTCGACCACCACCTCCACCGGCTCGCGGTCGATGCCCATCTGCGCCAGGTCCGGGCGGCCCATCGAGGTCAGCACGGTCACCGCCAGCAGGCGCATGTCCGAGGTGTTGGCGCTGGCCGCGGCTTCCATCATCGCCGGGTGCCAGCCGTGGATCGTGCAGTAGTCCACCGGCCACTGCGACAGGCGCCTGATCACCCCGGCCACGGTGGCCGGAATGTCGAAGAACTTCAGGTCGACGAACACGCGCTTGTCGCGGCGGGCCAGCTCCTCGAGCACATCGAAATACTCGCCGGAGGCCAGCAGCTCCATGCCGATCTTGTAGAAGGACACCGCATCGCCAAGGCGCTCCACCCATTCGATGGCCTGCGCCCTGCCGGGCACGTCGAGGGCGAAGATCAGCCGCTCGTGCGCGGCCAGCGGCAGCGGGCCGCGGCTCATCGCGCCGGCTCCAGCGCGGCGTGCTTGGCCTTGCGGCGTTCCCCGGCCGGCAGCTTCCAGTTGTTGCCGAACGCCGCCGGCTCGTAACCGCCGTAGGTCGGGCCCGGCAGCATGTACCAGCGCTCGCCGATCCACTGGCCATGGTTGGCCAGCAGGGCATCGCGCTGCTCGCGGGTGTTGGCGGTCAGCTGGGCGAAGTCGGTGATCTGGTCGCCGACCTGCATCAGCACGCGGTACTTGCCGGCCGCGGCGATGCGACGGCACCCCTTCTCGCTGCCGTGCGCGGTGCAGCCGGGGACCTCGTAACCCAGCCCGTAGTAGTTGGACTCATCCACCGGGAAGCCATACGCACGCAGGTTGGCGATGGTGTCGGCGGCCATGTCGTGGGTGCGGTTGGAAATGTAGACGATGCTCACCCCCTTGGCCGCTGCCGCCCTGGCGAACTCCAGTGCGCCCGGCACCGGACGCGCCTTGCGCTCGGCTACCCAGGCGGCCCAGCCGGCATCGCTGAAGCTGGCGCCGTCGAGCACCAGCCGGGCCTGGTAGGCCGAGTTGTCGAGCATGGTCTCGTCGATGTCCACGACGACCGCCGGCGGCAGGTCCGGCTTCTGCAGCTCGGCGCCTTCGCCCGGCAGCAGCGCTGTCCAGGTCGGGTCGGCCAGCGCGCGGTCCAGGTTGGCCGCGGCCATCTTCCAGGCCTGCATGGTCAGCGCACGGTATTCCTGTGCGGTCTGCACCCACAGCACGGCGTTGAGGTTGTCATCGGCAGCAACGACCGGCACCGGTGCCGCAACCTCGCGTGCCGCCGGGCCGGTGGAAACGCAGGCCGACAGCGCCAGCACCGTGGCGGTCATCAGGGAAAGGGCGGGAATTCGGGACATGGACACCACCGGCAGCTCGTAATCGCCGCATTTTAGCGGCTTGCGACTGGCAGGCGGTTCCCGGCGCTGGGCTATCCTTGCGCGCCCAGCCGTGGACCGAACGATGACCGCAGTGGACCAGAGCCCTTCCCTCCCCGTACTGGATGCCGCCCAGGCCCGCGTGCTGGGCTGCCTGGTGGAGAAGGAAGCGACCACGCCGGAAACCTATCCGCTGACGGTCAACGCCGCGCAGGTCGCGGCCAACCAGAGGACCGCGCGCGATCCGGTGATGGCGCTGTCCACCGGCGACGTGCACCACGCCCTGCGCCAGCTCGAATCCCTGGGACTGGCCCGCCAGCAGTTCTCCTCGCGCGCCGAGCGCTATGAGCACCGCATCGCCACCGCACTGGACCTGACCCGGCAGCAGGTGGCCCTGCTCGGGCTGTTGCTGCTGCGAGGGCCGCAGACGGTGGGCGAGCTGTACGCGCGCAGCGAGCGGTTGCACCGTTTCGCCGATGCCGAGGAAGTGCGCCACCAGCTCGAGCGCCTCATCCAGCGCCAGCCGGCCCTGGTGCTGCAGTTGCCGCGTGCGCCCGGGCAGCGCGAGGACCGTTTCGTGCACCTGCTGGGCGGCGAAGTCGATGTAGCGGCGCTGGCCCAGCGCGTACAGCCGGACGCGCCCGCCGGCGGATCGTCCGCACTGGAGCAGCGCGTGCAGCAGCTGGAAGCGCAGGTCGCGGAGCTGCAGCAGCAACTGGCGCAACTGCAGGAACGACTGGGCGGCTGAAGCTCAGGGCATCGGCGCGCCGGGCGTGGCGAACAGCAGCACCGGCTCGGTCAGCGGTGCCGGCAGCTGCACCGGCCCGCGCTGTTCCATCCCCAGTTTCAGCAGCAGCGCGGCCGAGCGCTGGTTGTGCGGGGAGACAATGCCGTACAGGTCGCGGTGGCCCAGCTCCCTTCGCGCGTGATCGAGCACGCCGCGCGCGGCTTCCAGTGCATAGCCGCAGCCTTCGTGGCGACCCAGCAGCGCGTAGCCGATATCCGGCCCGGGCAGGCCGTCGCGGCGCACCAGGCCGGCATTGCCCAGCCAGACGCCATCGGCGCGACGGATGATGGCGTACATGCCGAAGCCATGCCGTTCATAGCTGGCGAGCACGCGCTCGACGATGAAGGCACGCGCCTGCGCGCGGTTGCGCACCCCGCGGTCGGCGATGTTGCGCAGGTAGCCCGGCTCGTTGAGCAGGGCCAGCATCTGCATCGCGTCCTGCTCCGGATCGATGCGGCGCAGCTGCAGGCGTTCGGTCTGGACGATGACGGTCATGCGTGAAGCGGCAAGGACGGCCGGCCATTGTGCGCCGGCCCGCGCCGGATCAGTCGAACAGCGCCTCGATCGCGGCCAGCCCGGCCTTGGCGCGTTCCTGCTTGTGCGCGGCGTCGGCCACCGGGTCGGCGCCGTCGCGCTGGATCTCCGCGGCCGGGAGCTCGTCGAAGAAGCGGCTGGGCTTGAGCCGGATGTGCTCGCCGAACTTGCGGGTCAGCTTGCTGTAGCTCATCCACAGCTGCACCTTGGCGCGGGTGATGCCCACGTACAGCAGGCGCCGCTCCTCCTGCAGCGCGCCTTCCTCCAGTGCGACCTGGTGCGGCAGCACGCCGTCCTCGCAGCCGACGATGAACACGTACGGGAATTCCAGGCCCTTGGAGGCGTGCAGGGTCATCATCCGCACCTGGTTGCCGCCGTCGTCCTTGTCGTTGCGCGACAGCAGTGCCAGCTGCGCGGCCATGTCGCCGGCACTGGCCCCGCGCGGGCCGTTCTCGAACCACTGCGCGAGTTCTTCCAGGTTGTTGGCGCGACGCTCGTAGCTGGCGGTGTCCTTGGCCTGGTGGCGCAGTTCGGACAGCAGGCCGGACTCCTTGGCGAGCTTGCGCACCAGCTCGCCGGAGGTGAGCGTGCGCAGGTCCATGCGCAGCGCGCGCACGATGTCGGTGAACTTGCTCAGGCTGTTGGCCGCGCGCGGCGGCAGCTGCGCCAGCGCGCCCATCGACTCGGCCGCCATCGCCATCGGCATGTCCTTCTCCATCGCCAGCTCGGCGAGCCTGGCCAGGGTGCCGGCGCCGACCTCGCGCCTGGGCGACTGCACCGCGCGCATGAACGCGGTGTCGTCATCGGGGTTCACCAGCAGCCGCAGCCAGGCCAGGGTGTCCTTGACCTCCTGCCGCTCCAGGAACACGGTGCCGCCGTTGAGGTGGTAGGGCACGCCGACCATCTGCAGCGCCTTTTCCAGCGGCCGGCTCTGGAAGTTGCCGCGGAACAGGATGCAGAAATCGCTCCACGGCACGCGCCGGCTGGTGGCGATGAACTGGATCTCGGCGGCGACCTTCTCGGCCTCGTGTTCGGAGTTGCGGCATTCCCACACGCGGATGCGCTCGCCGTCGGCCTGGTCGGACCACAGCGTCTTCAGGTGCTCGTGCGGGTTGTGCGCGATCAACGCATTGGCCGCGCGCAGCACGCGGTTGGAGCAGCGGTAGTTCTGCTCGAGCTTGATGATCTGCAGGTTGGGGTATTCCACGCCCATGGCCTGCAGGTTCTCGGGGTTGGCGCCGCGCCAGGCGTAGATCGACTGGTCGTCGTCACCCACGCAGGTGAAGTTGCCGGCCGGCCCGGCCAGCTGCTTGAGCAACCGGTACTGGGCATCGTTGGTGTCCTGGCATTCGTCCACCAGCAGGTAGCCGATGCGCTCGCGCCAGGCCAGCGCGATGTCCGGGTTCTCCTCCAGCACCTGCACCGGCAGCCGGATCAGGTCGTCGAAGTCGACCGCGTTGAACGCGGTCAGCCGCGCCTGGTAGAGCTCGTAGACCATGGCCGCGTTCTTCTCGCGGCTGGAACGGGCCGCCCGCGCGGCCTGCTCGGGCGAGAGCCCGGCGTTTTTGGCGCGCGAGATCAGGTTCTTCACGTCCTCGATGTCGTCGGGCTTGGCATTGCTGCCGCCCAGCAGATCCTTGACCTGGGCGGTGGCATCGTCGGCGTCGAAGATCGAGAAGCCGCGCTTGAGCCCCACCGCGGCGTGCTCGATCTGCAGGAACTTCAGCCCCAGCGCGTGGAAGGTGGAGATCGTCACCTCCTCGGCGATGTCCGGGCGCAGGCGCTTGGCCACACGCTCGCGCATTTCCCTGGCCGACTTGTTGGTGAAGGTGATCGCCGCGATCCGGCGGGCCGGGTAGCGGCCGCTGTCGATCAGGTAGGCGATCTTCTCCACGATCACGCGGGTCTTGCCGCTGCCGGCACCGGCCAGCACCAGCAGCGGGCCCTGGCTGTGCAGCACGGCGGCGCGTTGGGGGGGATTGAGCTTGTCCAGCATCGGGGGTTCCACAGACAGGTGGCCATTCTAGCCAGCCGGCCCGGTCGCAGGCTGTATGGGTCCCCGAGGGGCGGATGCACGCGCAGACCCACCCTGGTGCTAGATTCCATTGGCCCACATGGACCAGACAACGAGTTCGCCACGACTGCCCTGCGTTCGGCCGTTGCCGTGTTCGCGGCCTGCCTCGCCCTATCGGCCACCGCGCCGGCCCATGCCCAGCCCACTGCCGCGGAACCGTCGATCCTGATGGAGCCGGAGTTGCTGATGGCGGGGCTGGCCAGCAACCACAACGATCTGTACTTCCGCCGCATCGCCCTGCAGGCGCTGGCCGAGGGCCGCCCGCACCGGGGGATCCGCTATCTCCGGCGCGCCGCCGAGTACGCCGACAAGCCCGCCCAGGCACTGATGGCCGAGATCCTCTGGCAGGGCTCGCACGGCCAGCAGCAGGACCGTGCCGCCGCCTACGCGTGGATGGACCTGGCCGCCGAGCGTGGTTATCCGGAGCTGCTGCGGCAGCGCGAGGCCTACTGGGCTGCATTGGACCCGCAGGAACGCGAACGCGCGCTGGCCGAGGGCCAGGAACTGTACGCACGCTACGGCGATGACGTCGCCCGCCCGCGGCTGGGCCACCAGTTGCGCCGCCAGGCGGCCAAGCAGACCGGCGTGGGCGCAGGGCGACGACGATCCTGGCCATGCAGCCGGGTGCGGTCACGGTCAAGCGCGCGAACGCCAGCGCGGACTTCGAGGGCGACCAGCAGGCACCGCTGGTCGCCATCACCGGTGACAAGTATTACGACCCGCTCTACTGGCGGCCGGAGATGTACTTCAAGCACCAGGACCGGACCTGGCGCGTGGGCGTGACCGAAGTGCGCGAAGGCGCGACCACCGTCGGTCCGCTGGGCCCGGTACGTCCCTGACGCAAGCGGGACGAGGCTCATGGCGCGCTAAAATCGCGCCATGGCCAAGCTCTACTTCTACTACTCGGCGATGAACGCCGGAAAGACCACCACCCTGCTGCAGAGCGCGCACAACTACCGAGAGCGCGGCATGCGCGTGGCGATCCTGACGCCGCGGCTGGACCATCGCGCCGGCACCGGCGTGGTCGCCTCGCGGATCGGGCTGCAGGCCGAGGCGGTGGCATTCGACCGCGACACCGACCTGCAACGGTTGATCGAACACGACATCGCCGAGCGCGGCAGGCTGGGCTGCGTGCTGGTGGACGAGGCGCAGTTCCTGTCACGCGCGCAGGTCTGGCAGCTGAGCGAGGTGGTCGACGAGCTGCGCATCCCGGTGCTGTGCTACGGCCTGCGCACCGACTTCCGCGGCGAGCTGTTCGAGGGCAGCCAGTACCTGCTGGCCTGGGCCGACGAGATGCAGGAGATCAAGACCATCTGCCATTCCGGCAAGAAGGCGACGATGACCGTGCGCGTGGACGAGCAGGGCCACGCGGTGCAGGACGGTCCGCAGGTGGAGATCGGCGGCAACGATCGCTACGTGTCGGTCAGCCGCGCCGAGTTCAAGAAGATCACCCGCGGCCAGGGCCGGATCGAGCCGATGCAGGCACCGCTGCCCCTGTAACGCGGCCCCACCGGTTCCACCAAGGCCGCATGGCGGCCACGGCCGCGCTGGGGCTAGAGTGGGCGATCCGTCACAGGCCGGCAGGCATACGCATGACCACGGGGAATCGATGAGCGGCGACCGGCGCAATGGCCCGCATGCCCCCGATGCCGCACGCTCCGCCGGGCGCGTACGCATCCAGGACGTGGCGGCGCAGGCGGGGGTGTCGATGAAGACCGTCTCGCGCGTGCTCAACCAAGAGCCCAATGTCTCCGAGCCGGTGCGGCTCCGGGTCGAGGCGGCGGTGCAGGAACTGCGCTACCGGCCACTGCCGTCGGCGCGGATGCTGGCCGGGAACCGCTCCTACCTGGTGGCGATGCTGTTCGACAACCCGTCCTCGAACTACCTGATGGAGATCGAGATGGGCGTGCTCGATGCCTGCCAGGCGCGGCACTACAACCTGATGCTGGCGCCGCTGGAGTACGACGCGGCCGATATCGTGGCCAAGGTCGAGGCGCTGGTGGCGCAGTCCCAGGTCGACGGCCTGGTGCTGACCCCGCCGCTGACCGACGACGCCGCGCTGCTGCAGCGGCTGCGCGAGCTGGACCTCCCGCACGCGGGCATCTCCGCGCGCGAGCCCAACCGCCGCATCGGCGTGGTGGTGGACGAGGTGCAGGCCGCCAGCGAGATCGTCGACCACCTGGTGGCGCTGGGCCACACCCGCATCGCCCACATCCAGGGCCATCCGGCCCACGGGGGCAGCAGCTGGCGCATGGCCGGCTACCAGCAGGGCCTGCAGCGCGGCGGGCTGGCCGCCGACCCGGCGCTGGTGGTCGAGGGAGCCTTCTCGTACGACTCGGGCTACGCGGCGACGGTACGCCTGCTGGCGCTGCCCGAACCGCCGACGGCGATCTTCGCCGCCAACGACGACATGGCCGCCGGTGCGATCTGCGCGATCTGCGAACGCGGGCTGTCGGTGCCGGCTGACATCTCGGTATGCGGTTTCGACGACACCCCGATCAGCCGGCAGATCTACCCGGCACTGACCACGGTGCGCCAGCCCTCACGCGAGATGGGACGGCTGGCCACGCTGGAACTGCTCAAGGAAATCCGCGAGCGCGGCACCGGCGGCGTGGTCGAGGTGGGTTACGCGCTGCAGTTGCGACGCTCCACCGGGCCGGTCAGACGCTGACCCGCCATCGCCAGGCTCCGCGGCGCGCGGAGCCTGGCGGCACACGTCGTTCAGTGGCCGCCGGCCGCCAGTCGATCCAGGTCGATGCCCTGCTTGCGCAGCGAGCGCGTCGCGGCAATGGCGTAGAAGGCCAGGTAGGCGAAACACGCGACGCCGACGATGAAGCTGTAATGGATGCCGACCGCATCGGCCAGCGCACCCTGGGCAAGGCTGACGATGCCGCCACCCATGATCATCATGATCAGCAGGCTGCTGCCCTGGTTGGTGGCATTGCCCAGGCCGGTGATGGCCAGCGAGAAGATGCACGGCCACATCGTGCTGCAGAACAGGCCGACGCTGATGAAGGCGATCACGCTGGTCATGCCGGTGGTGAACATGCCCACCAGCTGGGCGATCGCGCCGCACACGGCGAAGTACAGCAGCATGCGCGCCGGGTTGCCGCGGCTGGCCAGGGTGGCGGCGATCATCACCAGGATCAGCGGTGCGTACAGGTAGAACTGCGAGGCGTCGTGGCCGGAGATGGCGTTGACCGCCAGGTACACGCCAAAGGCCAGGAACGGCAGCACCAGCATCAGCAGCTTCTTGGCCCCGGCGCTGACGTCGAACGCACCGGCGGCTCCGCCCCAGCGCCCGATCATCAGGCTGGCCCAGTACAGCGACACGAACGGCGCGATCAGCGAGGTGTCGATGCCCAGCCCGCCCTTGTCCACTTCCAGCTCGAGGTAGGCCGGCAGGTTGTCGATGGTGGACACCTCCACGCCGACGTACAGGAAGATGCCGATCATGCCCAGCACCAGCTGCGGATAGGCCAGCGCCGACTTCTGCTGCACCAGGCGGCGGCTGTCGGTGGCTTCCTGCTGGCTGAGTGCTTCCAGGTCGATGTGGTTGGGCACCGAGGACAGCTTGAGGAACAACGCCACCACGACGAAGGCCGCGCCCAGTACCAGGTAGGGCGTCTTGACGCTTTCGATGCTGGCCTCGGTGTTGCCGGCCGAGACGCTGCCGAAGATCGCGATGCTCACCAGCAGCGGGCCGACGGTGGTGCCGAAGTTGTTGATGCCACCGGCCAGGGTCAGCCGCTGCGAACCGTTGGACGGATCGCCCATCACCACGGCCAGGGTATTGGCGGCGATCTGCTGCAGCGAAAAGCCCAGGCCGACGATGAACAGGCCCGCCAGCATCAGGCTGAAGGAGGCCATGTTGGCCGCCGGATAGAACAGCAGTGCGCCGACGGCCGAGACCAGCAGGCCGATGCAGATGCCGTCCTTGTAGCCGACCTTGTTGAGCAGGTCCTGGCCCATCGCCCGCGAGATGCCGGCGTAGATCAGCGAACCGACGGTGTAGGCGACGTAGAACGCCATGGCCACGTACATGCTCTGCGCCTGGGTCAGCGCGAAGGCCTTCTTGAACACCGGGATCAGGATGCCGTTGCTGGCGGCGACGAAGCCCCAGAAGAAGAACACCGTGACCAGCACGCCGAACTGCGACCAGCGGGTTGTTTGTTTCATGGGTTTCTCGTTGCGGGTTGGAGGGGCCGTGTTCCGGCGCCCGCCGGACCCACAGCGCCGGCTGCATGTCGAAGCCGCCGGTCAGGGCGGCACGACGTTGTAGTGCCGCCTGATAACGCTGTCAACGAAAGTTTGTGGCGGTGTCCCTGTCGGGCTCAGTACAGCGTGCGCTCGCTCGCCGGCGGCGGCGTGTACTGGTACAGCCAGGTTTCGGTGAGGGTGCGGCCACCGCTGCGCAGGAACAGGCGGATGTCGATCTGTTCGGTACCGTCGTCGGGCGGCACGATGTCGAACATCGCGCGGTAGCCGTTGATTTCGCGCAGCGGTCGCGCCGAGACGATTTCCACGCGCCCGCGGCTGGCGCTGACCACCGCCTCGACCTCGGCCCTGTCGATCAGCGAGGCCAGCTCGCCACCTTGGAAGTCGACCGCAAAGCGCCAGGAGAAATACTCGCGCTTCTTGCCGATCACCCCGCCCAGGCCGGTGCGGCTGTCCACGCAGTGCGCCAGTGGCGGCCGCGCCGGCGGCTGCGCGCCCCAGTACAGGCGGTAGCCGATGAGCAGTTCCTGGCCGGGCTGCGGCTTTTCGCGCGGGTTCCAGAACGCGACGATGTTGTCGAAGGTCTCGTCCACGGTGGGGATCTCCACCAGCTGCACCGAGCCCTCGCCCCAGTCGCTTTTGGGTTCCACCCACAGGCAGGGGCGCTTCTCGTAGAACACGCCGTCGTCCTGGTAATGGTCGAAGTTGCGGTCGCGTTGCAGCAGGCCGAAGCCGCGCGGGTTGTTGTCCACGAACATGTTGAAGCGCAGCCGCGGCGGGTTGCACAGCGGCCGCCAGATCCACTCGCCGCTGCCGGTCCACATCGACAGGCCATCGGTGTCGTGGATTTCCGGGCGCCAGTCCCAGCCCATGCGGCGGTCGTTCTCGCCGACCTGGTACATGCTGGTGCACGGCGCGATGCCGAGCCGTTCGATCTGCTGGCGCGGATACAGCGCGCTGTCGATGTCCATCAGCAGCACGTCGCCATTGGTGATGGCAAAGCGGTAGGCACCGGCCACGCTGGGCGAATCCAGCAGCGCATGGACCACGATGGTGTCCGATTCCGGGGCCGGCCGTTCCAGCCAGTAGGCGATGAAGTCGGGGAACTCCTCCGGCCGGCCCATGCCGGTATCGATCGCCAGGCCACGGGCCGACTGGCCGTACTGGCCTTCCTTGCCGACCGCACGGAAGTAGCTGGCGCCAAGGAAAGCGGCGAAGTCGCGCTCGGTGTCCTTGCGCGTGTTGAGCCGGAAACCGGCAAAACCGAGGTCGGCGGGCAGCTTCTGGCCCTTCAGCCCGCTACGGCCGTAGTCGAACGCCGCCGGGTCATAGGCCAGTTCCTGCGCCTTGCCGTCGACCACGTCGTACATGCGCACCGGCGAATGGAAGTACAGGCCGAGGTGGAAGAACCTGGCCTGGAACTTCCCTTCGCCATCGCCCCACAGCGCGTGGTCCTGGCGATAGCGGATGGACTGGTACTGGTCCCAGTCCAGGGCTTCCACCGCCGCTGGCAGCGTGCGCCTGTGCGACTGGTAGGGCTGCTGCGACAACGCGCGGGCATGGCCCTTGAGCCAGGCGTAATCGAACGGTTGCGGCTGGCCCAGGCGACGCAGGCCAAGCTGGCGCGGCGCCTGTGCGAGCGCGTCGAAGGCCGGCAGGCCCAGCGCAGCCAGCGCTGCGGAAGCATTGCGGAGGAAATCGCGTCGATCCATGCGGGCGGCGTTTCTGGAATGAGCGCGCATGATAGGCAGCGCGGCGTTAACGCGTCGCTACCCGGGCGGTCCCGCAGTCCTGCAGCAACTGCTGCACTTCGCGTGGCACTGCGCCGCCTTCGGGCAGGGCCGTGCGCAGTTCGGCCTGCAGCCCGGCCAACTCGCGCCGTGCCCGCGCCGGTTCGCCATGGCAGCGGATCTCGGCCGCATAGGCGCGTGCCTGCCAGCGCAGGCGCCGGCCTTCCAGCAGCGCCTGGTTGCCGGCCATGGCCAGTGCATCGAGCTCGCGCAGCGCCTCCACGCGCTGCCCCAGCTGCCCCAGGTTCCGCCCCCACGACAGGCGCATCGCCAGCAGCTGCGGATGGCTTTCGCCGCGGCTGCGGCGGGCCAGCGCAAGCGCATCGGCCAGCAGCTCGCCGGCCTGCCGCGCCTGGCCCTGCGCGGCCAGCACCTGCGCGATGCGGTGGTCGATGTCGGCCACCGCCACGTCGTTCTCGCCGAGCTGGGCCACGCGCAACTGGCGCGCTTCTTCCAGCGCGCGCCGGGCCTGCTCCGGCGCCCCGGCCTGCTGCTGGGCAAGGGCCAGGCCGTACAGGCCCAGCGGCAGCAGGCGCGCACTGTCGGGCATGCGCCAGATGCTCACGGCCTGGGCCATGTCCTCGACTGCCCGCGCGGCGTCGCCCTGCTTCAGCGCCAGCAGGCCCAGTGCATGCCAGCTCCAGCCGGTCTGGCGATGCTCGCTGCCGAGCGCGGCCAGGGTCTGGGCGTGCACGTCGCGCAGTTCGGCCGCGGCGGCAGCCAGCTGTCCCTGCCCGACCCTGAGCCCGGCCTGCAGCCGCCGCACGTCCAGCGTCTCGGGATGCTGCGGCCCGTACAGGCGCTCGGCCACGATGCGGGCCTGGTGCAGTTCGCGGCCGGCGCGATCGACGTCGCCCAGCTCGCGATAAGCGATGCCCAGGTTTCGACGCAGCTGGACCAGCTGCGGATGACTGCCCCCACCCTCGCCCTGCAGCTGCGCCAGCGCGGCCTCGTAGCCGGCAATCGCCCGTGCGGTGTTGCCGGCATCGGCCTCGAGCATGGCCAGGTCGGTCAGGTTCTCGACCTCGCCGATGCGGTCGCGCAGCACGCCGCGGCGCAGCGCCAGCGCCTTCTCGAACCAGCGCCGCGCCGCCTGCAGGTCGCCAACCATGCGCTGGCAGCGGCCCAACTGGGAATGGAAGGCGGCCGCGAGCTGCGGCAGTGCCGACTGCTGCATGCCGGCATGACCGCTCATTGGCTGCATCACCGCCACGCAATGGCCGGCCTGGCCCAGCAGCGCCAGCACGCGGCCGTGCTGGGTCGCCGATTCCAGCCGCAGGCTGGCCGGCACGTCGTCCAGCGTATCGAGCACCTGGCGCTGGTGTTCGAGCAGTCCCCGTGCATGGTCGTAATCACCCAGGCCGATGCGCAGGCGGGCAATCACCCCCTCCAGCTCGGCCCGCGCCAGCGGCTGCTGGGCCAGCTCGGTGGCACCGCGGCGCTCACCTACCTCGAGCAGGCGACGCACGTCGAAGCTGCCCTGGCGCGCGTTGCCGGCCTGGTCGAACAGGCCGACCACGAAGTCCTGCATGGCCTGCGCACGGGCGGTTTCCTGCCGCGCCTGGTGCTTCTGCCACACCGCCGTGGCCGACACCACGCCCAGCGCCAGCAGCGCGGCGCTGCCCACGCCCAGCCCCCAGCGGTGCCGGCGCACATACTTCTGCATGCGGTAGCCCAGGTGCTGGGGACGCGCCTGCACCGGGCGGCCCTGCAGGTGCCGGAGCAGGTCGCCGGCCAGCGCCTCGACCGAGGCGTAGCGCTGCGCCAGCGGCTTGTGCAGCGCCTTGAGCACGATGTTGTCCAGGTCACCGCGCAGGCGACGTGCCAGCCGCCGCGCCGAGGCCCCGTCACGCAGTCCGGCCTCGGCCGCGCGCAGCACCGCCTGCGAGGGCCGTGGCGGATCGACGTCGAGGATCGCCGTCTCCCATTCGGCATCGCTCTGGCGGCGCAGGCGGTAGGGTTTCTGGTCGGTCAACACCTCGTACAGCACCACGCCCAGCGAATAGACATCGGCCTGGGTGGTGATCGGTTCGCCGCGCACCTGCTCGGGCGCGGCGTAGTGCAGGGTGAAGGCACGCGCCTCGGTGGGCGGATGCACCGCCATTCCGTCCGCGCTGTCGAGCAGCTTGGCGATGCCGAAGTCCAGCAGCCGCACCTGCCCGTCGGCGGCGACCAGGATGTTGGATGGCTTGAGGTCGCGATGCACCACCAGGTTGGCGTGCGCGTGGCTGACCGCGCGGCAGACCTGCAGGATCAGCTTCACCCGTGCTTCGACCGGCAACTGCAGGCGCTGGCAGTAGTCGGTGATCGGTTCGCCTTCGACATAGGCCAGGGCAAGGAACGGCTGGCCGTGGGTGTCCACCCCGGCATCTAGCAGCTGGGCAAGATTGGGATGCTCGAGCCGGGTGAGGATGTCGCGCTCGCGGCTGAAGCGCAGGCGCAGGTTGGGATCGGCGTAGCCGGCGCGCAGCAGCTTCAGCGCGACCGGTCGCCGGTACAGGCCATCGGCGCGCTCGGCCAGCCACACCTGGCCCATGCCGCCCTCGCCCAGCAGGCGCACCAGCCGGTACGGGCCGACCAGGGTGTCGTGGCGTGGATCAGCCGGTGGCGGCGACCATAGCGGCTCGGCGAGGAAGTCATCGCTGTCGCGCCCATGGGCAAGCAGCCGCTGCAGTTCGTCGGCAAGCGCGGGATCGGTGGCCTGCAGGTGCTGCAGGCGGCGCCTGCGCGCTGGCCCATCCATTTCCAGCAACTGGTCCAGCAAGGGCGAGAGGAGTTTCCAGCGGGCCTGGTCCATCTGCCATTTCCCCGTACGTGTGTCGTCGCCGTCCCCCAACGGCGTGCCGTGCTGCCCTAGTCCTCGCGTACCGCGGCGAGCAGGAACATGCGTGCCTTCTGCCAGTCACGGCGGATGCTGCGCTCCGAGCGCCCGCACAGTTCGGCGATCTCCAGTTCCGAAAGCCCGGCGAAATAGCGAAGTTCCACCACCTTGGCCAGGTGTGGATCGACGTCGTGCAGGCGCCTGAGCGCGACATCCAGCGCCAGCAGGTCCTCGTCCAGGCGCACGCCGCTGGCACTGTCCTCGGGAATCTCGGCCACGCGCTTGAGGTCACCGCCGCGCTTGCGCGCCAGCCGGTTGCGCGCGTAGTCCACGACCACGCTGCGCATGGCCGAGGCGGCATAGGCGAAGAAGTGCGCGCGGTCCTCGAAGCGGGCGCCGCCACGGGTGCCAAGCAGCTTCAGGTAGGACTCGTGCACCAGCGAGGTGGCATCGAGCGTGCGGCCCTGCTGGCCGGCCAGCTGCCGACGCGCCATCGTGTGCAGTTCCTGGTAGAGCGTGCCAAGGACACGGTCCAGCGCTTGGCGATCGCCGCTGCGCGCCGAATCGAGCCACAGGGTGATATCGGGTGCATTGTCCATCTCGCACTCCACCGCCAGGGCGTATGTGCGCGGACTATAGCGCGCGGCAAACGGGTACCGTGAAAGCCGGCGGCCAGTCAGCGCTGGCAGTGCCCGCACCAGACACTGGCCCGCTGGCCGATGTTGGCGTGGCGCAGCACGCGCCCGCACTGCTTGCATGGCTCGCCCTCGCGGCCGTAGACCAGCAATTCCTGCTCGAAGTAACCCGGTGCACCATCCGGGCTGATGAAGTCGCGCAGCGTGGTGCCGCCGCGGTTGATCGCGTGGCCCAGCACCTGCTTCACCGCGTCGCCCAGGCGCTGGTAGCGTTCCCGCGAGACCTTGCCGGCCTCGCGCAGTGGATTGATGCCGGCCAGGAACAGGCTTTCGGCGGCGTAGATGTTGCCCACGCCGACCACGATGCGCTGGTCCATCAGGAAGGTCTTGACCGGCGCACTGCGGCCGCGGCTGCGCGCAAACAGGTAGTCACCATCGAAGGCGTCATCCAGCGGCTCGGGACCGAGGTCGGCCAGCAGTTCATGCGTGTGCCCGGCCGGCTGCCACAGCAGGCAGCCGAAGCGGCGCGGGTCGTTGAAGCGCAGCAGGCGGCCGTTGTCCAGGCTGATGTCGACATGGTCATGCGCGCGCAGCGGCGTGTCTCCCGGTAGCACGCGCAGGCTGCCGGACATGCCCAGGTGCAGCACCGCGCTGCCGGCGGCGGTATCCAGCAGCAGGTACTTGGCGCGGCGGCGCACCGCCTCGATGCGCTGCCCAGGCAGTTCGCGCTCGATCTCCGGCGGGATCGGCCAGCGCAGGTCCGGCCGGCGCAGGATGACGCCATGCACGCGGCGCCCTTCCAGGTGCGGCGCCAGGCCGCGACGGGTGGTTTCTACTTCGGGAAGTTCGGGCATCGGATGGAACGGGGATCAGCGGGGAGGTGCAGCCAGTTCGCCGGCACTGAGGAAGCCGTCGCGGTTGGCATCCTGTTTTGCGAAGCGTTCGACCAGGGTACGGCGCTGCTGTTCACGGGTGATCGGCTTGCCGCGGCCCCCGGGTTGTTCGGCGGCGCTGAGCACGCCGTCGCCATCGGCGTCCATGCGATCGAAGGCGTACATCATCCAGCCCACGTACTCATCCACGTCGATGCGGCCATCGCCGTTGGCGTCCATGCGCTGCAGGTACTGGCTGGTGTCCTGCACCTGCGCCGCGACCGGCGCAATGCAGCAGGCAGCCAGCAGAACGCCGCTGGCACGCTGGAACAGCGCCGGATGACGGACCACGCGCCGGCTCATGCGGTGGTCAGGGCGTAGCCCTTCAGCCGCGCGGCATAGTCCTGCAGCGCGCGGATGCCGCTGGCCTCGGCTTCCTGGCACCACTGCTGCAGTTGCTTGAGGCGTTCGCCGGCATCGTGGCTGCGCGCTTCGAGCAGGGCCGACAACCGCGCGCGGTACTCGACCAGGGTGCGGATGCGGGGGCGCTGCTCGACCCACTGCTGCAGATGCGCGCGGCTTTCCGGCGGCAGCCAGCGGCCGTCGTTGACCAGGCCGCGGCGCAGGCGGCGCGGCAGCAGCTTGCGCAGGCGCGCGCCGGCGGCGGCCGCCTCCTCCTTCAACGCCGGGGTAAACACGTTGCGCTGGTAGTCGGTCATGGCCTGGAAGCGGTGCGAGAGCAGCGCCCTGAGCGTGTCGGCGTCGGGCACGGCGATGTTCGGACGCACGTCCAGGCTCGGTGCCACGCGCAGCACCCTGGCCAGGCGCAGTGCCTGCAGCAGGCGGATCGCCTGCCAGCCGATGTCGAACTCCCAGCGCCGCATCGAGAAGCGCGCCGAGCTCGGGAAGGCATGGTGGTTGTTGTGCAGTTCCTCGCCGCCGATCCAGAACGCCCACGGCGTCAGGTTGGTCGAGGTGTCGGCCGATTCGAAGTTGCGGTAGCCCCACCAGTGGCCGAGACCATTGACCACGCCGGCCGCCCAGAACGGGATCCACGCCATCTGGATCGCCCACAGTGCGATGCCCGGCAGGCCGAACAGGGCGGCGTTGACGGCGAACAGCAGCACCGGGCCGAGGTTGGCGTGCGGGGTGTAGAGGTGGCGCTCGATCCAGTCATCCGGCGCGCCGCGGCCGTACTGCTCGATGTCCGCACGCAGACCGCGGGCTTCGCGGTACAGCTCCACGCCGGTCCAGAACACGCGGCCGATGCCCTTGGTCACCGGACTGTGCGGGTCTTCCTCGGTTTCCACCTTGGCGTGGTGCTTGCGGTGGATGGCCACCCACTCCTTGGTGATCATCGAGGTGGTCAGCCACACCCAGAAGCGGAAGAAGTGGGCGATGACCGGGTGGAAGTCCACGCCACGGTGGGCCTGGCTGCGGTGCAGGTACAGGGTGACGGCGAAGATGGTGATCTGGGTGACCACCAGCAGGACGACCAGCATTCCCCACCAGCCCAGGCCGACGATGCCTCCGGTCAGGAATTCGAGGAGGGTCTCAGACATCGCATTGCTCCAATCGGGATGTGGCAGCTGTAGGAAAAACGCGCCGCCGAGGCAGACATCATGGGTCCGGCAGGCGCAAACTTCACCCACCGCCGGCGTATGTCGTTCAGCTGGCCCCATCCCCGCCGCAGCTTAGCTCTCCTCCATGCTGGAAACCTTCACGCCGGCCGCCCCCGCCAACGCCGAGGCGCCGTTGATCGAACTGGACCGCGCCTGCGTGGTCCGTGGCCAGGTCCGGGTGCTGCACGAGCTGAGCCTGCGCATCGACCAGGGCCAGCACACCGCCATCCTCGGACCCAACGGCTGCGGCAAGTCGTCCTTCATCAAGCTGATCACGCGCGAGCTGTACCCGCTGGCGCAGGGCGATGGCCGGGTGCCCGTGAAGGTGCTGGGGCAGAGCCGCTGGCAGGTGGACCGGCTGCGCACCCAGCTGGGCATCGTCAGCGCCGACCTCAGCGGCAACCTGGCCGGGATGCCGGGCCTGAGCGTGGAGGAAGCGGTGCTGACCGGCTTCTTCGCCAGCTGGGTGGTGCCGCCGCACCGCGAGGTCACCGACGAAATGCACGAACGCGCCCGCGAGGCGCTGGCCATGGTCAACGCGCTGCCGCTGCTGCCACGCAGCTATGCCGAGCTGTCGGCCGGCGAGACCCGCCGGGTGCTGATCGCCCGCGCGCTGGTGAACCGGCCACGGGCGCTGCTGCTGGATGAGCCCTCCACCGGGCTGGACCTGGTCGCGCGCCAGCAGATGATCGATGGCCTGCGCGAACTGGCGCGCCAGGGCATCACCCTGGTGCTGGTGACCCACCATATCGAGGAAGTGATCCCGGAGATCGAACGCGTGGTGCTGCTGCGTGGCGGTCGCATCCAGGCGGATGGCCCGCGCGCGGAGGTGCTGCGCTCGGCCCTGCTGTCGGACGTGTTCGGCGGCGCGATCGAGGTCAGTGAGCTCAACGGCCGCCTGCACGCGCAGGTGCGTCCGGCCTGAGCCATCGGGTTGGGGCAGGACCGGCAAACCGGCCCTGCCCTGTCCGCATCAGAAGCGCAGCGCGCGGGCCCGGTACTCGATCGGTGCCAGGCGCGTCTGGTCGTGCAGTTCCACCTCGCGCAGCTCGTACGGCGCGCCGTAGCCGGCCGGCAGCTCGACGCCGGCGAACGACAGGCCCAGCTCGCCGCCTCCGGCACGGTTGAACCACGCCGCGCTGTGGCCCTGCGCGACCGGCCGCAGCTGGCCATCGGCGCCGGTGGCAAACAGCGTGGCGCGGACCTCGTAGCGCCCGGCCGCGCCCACCTGCAGCGGGAAGCGGATGTCGGCCGGGTTCGCCGCCTGCGCCTCGCCGGCCAGCCGCGCGGTGGGCCGGGCCACGGCAAAGGCCACGCGGGTGTCGCGGGCGATGCTGGCCTGCTCGCCGAACACCTGCAGCTCCCACAGCCCGGGCACGTCACTGCCCTGGGCGGGCACCGGCACGCTGGCAGCCAGTCCGCCGCTGCGGTCGCTGCGCAGCGGCACCGGCCAGGTGCGGCCATCAGGCGCGACCAGCAGGCCTTCGGCCAGCAGCGGCGCACGCACCAGGCGCGCGGCCAGGTCCGGCGCGGCCGCGGCGGCGCCGTCGAGGTGGACCTGCACGCCCACCGACTGCCCGGCCAGCACGACGTTGCGGTCGGTACGCGCACGCAGCACCACCGGACTGGCCGGCTCCAGCACCTGCAGCACGTAACGGCCGCTCACGCCTTCGGCCTGCAGGCGGTAGCTGCCGACGTTGCCGTCCTGCAGCTTGAGCATGGCCGTGCCCGGGGCCACCGCCATGCCGGCATCCCTGAGCGTGGCGGTTTCGAAGCGGCGGGCCGGCAGCGGCTTGCCGCCGGACAGTACCTTCATTGCTTCCACCGGCACCGGGCGGGCGCCCGCAGCCGGACTGAGCTGGATCACCGCCCCCGGTGCGGACAGGGTCAGCTCGACGCCCGCTTGGAGCTCGGCCGCCTCCAGCGTGCGCCAGAAGCTGCGGCTTTCCATTGCCTCGGGAGTGGTGGCGGTGACCATCCGGCCGGGGTCCAGGGGCCAGGCGAACTGCACCGGTGCCTGTTCGATGTTGCCGGCCGGCAGTGGCGCGGCGACCACGCTGGCGGTGATGCGGTCGGGAACGGCCGGCGTGGCGAGCGAAGCCCGCGCGGCGAAGGCGGCGTGGCTGCCGGCGGCGAGGAGGAGGGCGATCGTCAGTGTCTTGTTCATGGCGGCTCCTCACAGGTTCACGTCGGCGCGCAGGATCGCGTCGAGGTTGAAGCAGTTGCGGCGGCTCTGGCCGTGGCTGAGCGGTTCGGCATCGCGGGTGCGGGTGGTGTCGCGGAACCACACCGTGCCGGCGGCGGACTGGCTGGTGCAGTTGAGGAAGCCATCCGAACACGAGGCCAGCCAGTTCTGCGTGGCCTCCAGCCCGACGTTGGCAGCATAGCCACCGCAGTAGCTGTCGCTGTCGAACGGCGAGGACTCCACGTCGGTGCCGACCACCGCGCGGAACGGCCTGGGCAATGCCGGGCGACCGCTCGTGCCGTACAGGTTGCTGGCGTTGTAGCTGGCCATCCAGCTGACCTGCTGCATGCGCACTGCATCGCTCTTGTAGCCCAGCAGCCAGCCCAGCGACTGTTCGAACGTATTGCCGTTCATCACCGCATCGGCCAGCGGCGTGCCGGCCGAGGAAGGCGCCAGCGCGTTGACCTTGCGCACCTTGTTGATGATGTTGGGGTAGCGGCTGTCGTAGGTGGGATTGGACAGGATCCAGCGCATCACGTTGCCGCCGTTGGAGTGGGTGATCACCACCAGGCGGGTGATGCCGCGGGCATTGATGAAGCTGGTCAGCTGGCCGGCGAGGCAACCGGCGGCCTCGTTGGTCCACATGTACTTGTCGAAATCACAGTTGACGACCGTGTAGTTGGCGCTGTTGGGCAGGCCTCCACGCACGGTGTTGACGATCGCCGCTTCCCAGTAGTTGTTCAGTGCATCGGTCTGCTTGCCGGTGCCGTGCACGAAGGCCACACCGGTCACATCGGCGGCCAGTACCTCCGTGGCCGCCAGCATCACTGCCAACCCGAGCGCGGCCCGGATCCCCTTCCCTTTGCTCAACATGGAACATCTCCCTTGCCAGTGGTCCCCCTGATTCAAGAGATGCAACCAACCCGGGCTGGCGTTGGTGGCCGCCCGACGCGTCGTGGCGTGAGCGGCTGACCGGACGATTCTGGTCCAGCCACCGCCCCCGCACTGGTGGCGCGGTCACAACTCCACCGTACGCAGGGCGTCCGCGACGGGCGACCCGGCCGGGGTGCGTGAGATCATGCCCGCCCGCATTACCCATCCCCTCCTCCGATGTCCGCACTTTCTTCGATCCGCCTGGGCAGCTATGCCCTGGGCCTGGCCCTGCTGGCCGCCTGCACCACTGCTCCCTCCGCCCCGGCCCCGGCCCCGGCCCCGGCCCAGGTCGACGCCGCCGCGGCCCCGGTCGGCAAGGCCCGCGGCTACCTGCAGGCCCACGAACTGCCCGACAGCCTCCTGCTCAGCCCGCCACCGCCGGCCCCGGGTTCGGCCGCCGCCGCGCTGGACGAGGCCGTGGCCGCGCAGGCACTGGCACTGCGTGGCAGCGCGCGCTTCGAGCAGGCACGCGTGGATGCCGAGCTGCGTTTCCCGGTCGGCGCCGAACAGTTCAGCTGTGCGCTGGGCGTGACGGTGGATGCCGGACACACCCCGACCCTGTACCGGCTGCTGGAACGCAGCCGCATCGATGCCAGCGCCGCGACCAAGGACGCCAAGAACCGCTACCAGCGGCCGCGCCCGTTCATGGCCAACGGCCAGCCGACCTGCACTCCGGCCGACGAGGAAGCGCTGCGCAACAGCGGTTCGTACCCGTCCGGCCACACCGCCATTGGCTGGGCCTGGGGCCTGATCCTGGCCGAGATCGATCCGGAGCATGCCGACGCGCTGGTCGAGCGCGGCCGCAACTACGGCCACAGCCGCCTGGTGTGCAACGTGCACTGGTACAGCGACGTGCAGCAGGGCCAGTTCATGGGCGCCGCCGCGGTGGCACGCCTGCACGGCAACCCGGAGTTCATGGCCGACCTGGCCAAGGCCCGCATCGAGCTGGCCTACGCCCGCACGCTGGGGCTGGCACCGCCGCGCGACTGCGAGGCCGAGGCGAAGGTGCTGGCCACCGGGCTGTCCGAAGCGCGCTGAGCGCGGCGGTCATGCACGCAGGAAGGGCGCGGTCATCCGCGCCCTTCTGTTGTCTGCGCGCCAGTTCGCCGCCGGCCCGGTCCAGGCCTAGACTTGCGCCTTCCACAAAAGGAGCCGCCGTCATGACCCAGTGGTACTTCCATGTTCCCGGCCAGGCCGACCGCATCGGTCCACTGGATGAGGCCGCCGCGCTTCGCCAGGCGCAGTCCACCCCGCAGGCAATGGCCTGGCGCGAAGGCATGAGCGAGTGGAAGCCGGTGGCCCAGATCGAGGAGCTGCGTGGCAGAGGCCCGGCGCCCGGCATTGCACCGCCTCCGCTGCCCGGCGGCCGCCAGCGCGCGGACGACATCGACTTCCGTATCGTCGGCCACGAGATGCAGTTCGTGGAGATCGAACTGGACCCGGGCGAGAGCGCGATTGCCGAGGCCGGCGCACTTATGTTCAAGGACGCGAGCGTGCAGATGGACACGGTGTTCGGCGACGGCTCGCACTCCGGCGCCGGTGGCGGCTTCATGGACAAGCTGCTGTCGGCCGGCAAGCGCGTGATCACCGGCGAAAGCCTGTTCGCCACGCTCTACACCCAGACCGGACAGGGCAAGGCCAAGGTCGCCTTCGCCGCGCCGTATCCGGGCACGGTGCTGCCGATCAGGCTCGACCAGCACGGCGGCAGGCTGATCTGCCAGAAGGACAGCTTCCTGGCCGGCGCGCGTGGCGTGCAGGTCGGCGTGCACTTCCAGCGCAAGGTGATGACCGGCCTGTTCGGCGGCGAGGGCTTCGTCATGCAGAAGCTCGAGGGCGACGGCTGGGTGTTCGTGCATGCCGGTGGCTGCGTGGTCGAACGCGAGCTGGCGGCCGGTGAGCGCGTGGACGTGGATACCGGCTGCGTGGTCGCCTACCACGCCAGCGTGGACATGGACGTGCGCCGCGTGGCCGGGATCCGGAGCATGTTCTTCGGCGGCGAAGGCGTGTTCCTGGCCACGCTCACCGGCCCGGGCAAGGTGTGGCTGCAGTCGCTGCCGTTCTCGCGCCTGGCTGGACGCATGTTCGCCGCCGCCCCGCAGGCCGGCGGCCAGAGCCGCGGCGAGGGCTCGGTGCTCGGCGGCCTCGGCCGCCTGCTCGACGGCGACAACCGGTTCTGATCCCTGCCGCCGTGGCGCGGCGCTGCCCGCGCCACGGTCGCGGGATGCCCAGTCAGGCACCCATTGCGTCAGCCGCCTGCCTCCAGCAGGCGCAGCGTGGCCTCGTCAGCCGCTCCCGCGTAGAAAACCTCCAGCGCCCTGGCAAACACCGGCTCCTGTGGCGCCACCGCGGCAAACAGGGTCAGGCAGGAGCGGAACTTCAGCGCATCGACCGACCCGACGATCGCGACCGCGTCCTTGCCGGCGTGCTGCAGTACCGCTTCCACGCATTCGCGCAGACGCGGCCCCAGCAGCGGATGGGCGAGATACGCCAGCGCCTCGGTGCGTCCGGCAATGCCGTAGTGGTCGGCCATCGGGCTGCGGCCCGGCCCGCGCAGCTGCGGCAGCACGTACCAGATCCAGTGGGTGCGCTTGCGGCCCTGCCGCAGCTCGGCCAGCGCCTGCGGGTAGCTGTCGGCCTGGGCCTGCACGAAGCGCTTCAGCGAATCGTGGTCGTCTGTCCCGGTATGCCTGTCGCTGCTGCCCATTGCTCGTTCCTCGCGGCTGATCCAGGCCAAGGATCGCCCATCGCCATCGCATCCGCTGCGAAGGCCGGGCCCGTGTCCAGCATGCTGGCGTTGGGGATATCGGCGCTATGCTGCGCGCTTTCCCCGCCTGCCTGTTCATCATGAAACCGCGTTCCGTCCGTTCGCTGCTGTCCCTTGCCCTGCTCGGTCTGCTGGCTGCCTGTGGTGGCGAAAACACCAGGCCGGAAACGCCGGTTGCCAGCCAGGCAGTGGCACCGAAGCTGCCGCCGGTGAAGATCGGTGTCGCCCTGGGGGGTGGCGCGGCCAAGGGCTTTGCCCACATCGGCGTGATCAAGATGCTCGAGGCCAACGGCCTGGAGCCGGTGGTGGTGTCGGGCACCAGCGCCGGCAGCGTGGTCGGCGCGCTCTATGCCAGCGGCATGGATGCCTTCGAGATGCAGCAGAAG
Organism: Stenotrophomonas sp. Marseille-Q4652; assembly: GCF_916618915.1. Classification (NCBI taxonomy): domain Bacteria; kingdom Pseudomonadati; phylum Pseudomonadota; class Gammaproteobacteria; order Lysobacterales; family Lysobacteraceae; genus Stenotrophomonas; species Stenotrophomonas sp. Marseille-Q4652. The sequence goes on along the minus strand of NZ_CAKAKE010000001.1, from coordinate 2,748,453 downwards.
GCGGTGGCGCTGGATGAAGCCAGCATCCGCGACCTGCGCCTGTTCTCCGGCGGATTGATCCAGGGCCAGAAGCTGCAGGACTACGTCAACACCCAGGTGAAGAACCTGCCGGCCGAGCGGCTGAAGAAGCCGTTCGCCGCGGTGGCCACCCAGCTGGAAACCGGCGACCGCGCGGTGTTCGTGCGCGGCAACGTCGGCCAGGCGGTGCGCGCTTCCAGCTCGATCCCGGGCGTATTCGAGCCGGTCACCATCGGCGGCAAGACCTATGTCGATGGCGGCGTGGTCAGCCCGGTGCCGGTGGACGCCGCGCGCCAGCTCGGTGCCGAGTTCGTGATCGCGGTGGACATCTCCAGCAAGGCCAGCGGCCAGCGCCCCAGTGGCATGCTCGGCGCGGTCAACCAGTCGATCACGATCATGGGCCAGAAGCTGGGCGCGCAGGAGCTGTCGCGCGCCGATATCGTGATCCGCCCGCAGGTGCTGGACATCGGCGCGGCCGACTTCGAGCAGCGCGGCCGCGCGATCCTCGAGGGCGAAAAGGCGGCCATGGCGGCGATGCCGCAGATCCGCGCCAGGCTGGCGCAACTGCAGCAGCAGCGGCTGGCCGAGGCCCAGCGCAAGCAGCGCGAGCAGGCGGCCCAGGACGCGGCCAGGGCCCGTGCCGAATGCCAGGCCCAGCGCGGCACCGTCGGCAAGCTGCTGCGTCGCGATGCGTGTGCCTAGATGTGTAAACCCAGGACGTTGTTCAGTGGAAGCTGGATGCGGCTGATCGGGGGTTGGTAGCCAAGGCTGGCGTGCGGCCGGTGCCAGTTGTACTGGTGCAGCCAGCGAGGAAGAGCGTGCCGACGCTGCTCCGAGCTGTCGTAGGAGCGGGCATAGGCCCATTCGCGCAAAGCGGTCTGGACCAGGCGTTCGGCCTTGCCGTTGGTACGCGGGGTGTAGGGTCGCGTGCGCAGATGGCGCAGGCCCAAGCGGCGCAGGAGCCGGCGGAAGCGCCGGGACTTGTAGCAGGCACCGTTGTCGGTCATCACCCGGGTGAAGGTGACGCCCAGGCCGCGGTAGTAGCGCAGGGCTTGAAGCAGTGCGCGGCAGGCGCTGGATCCGCGCTCATCATCTTCGATGGTGCCGAAGGCGACTCGTGAGTGATCGTCGATGGCGAGGTGGACGAACTCCCAGCCTGCGCCATCGGAGGCGCCCTGGCGATCGCCCGTGACCCGATGGCCAGGGCGCCAGAAGCGACCCAGCATCTTGATATCAAGATGCAGCAGGTCCCCGGCCTGGTGATACTCGTAGCGATTGTCCGGGGGCGCAGGATCCAGCTCGGCCAACCGGTGCAGCCCGGCACGGCGCATCAGTCGGGCAATGGTGCTCAGGCCGACCGGCAGGGCCAATGCGATCTGGCGGTAGGTCTGGCGTTGACGGCGCAGCGCGGTCACCTCGGCGGCCACCGATGGTGGGGTGGCATGCGGACAGCGGTGCGGGCGCGATGACCGGTCATCCAGGCCTGCCCAGCCTTCCTCGCGAAAGCGGCGCAGCCACTTGTAAGCGGTTCTGACGCTCACGCCCGCGGCATGCGCTGCCTCCTCGACCCGCAGGCCATGGTTGATCACTCGCTCCACAAGCAAGGCTCGACCGCGAGGCGTAAGACGGGCATGTTTATGCAGGTTCATCCGGGGCTCCTGGAGGGGTGGCTGATTCGCACCTCCAGTCTTCCGGGATCACCCCGGATGAACAACCTACTGAGAGATCACACCTAGGGCGCGGTCAGCGCCAGCCGGGCGGCAAAGCCGAGCAGGCATACCCCGGCACCGCGGCGCAGCCACGCACCCAACTGCGGCCGCGTCGCCACCCGGCGCGCGCCCCAGTGCCCGGCGGCAATGAACAGTGCACTGAACACCAGGCTGATCAGCAGGATCACCCCGTCCATCGCCAGGAAGGTCAGCGCGCCACGCTGCCGTGCCGGGTCGATGAACAGCGGGAAGAAGGCGACGTAGAAGCCAATCGCCTTGGGATTGAGCATGGTCACCGCCACGCCGTTGGCGAAATCCCCCTGGCGACGGCGCGGGGCTTGGGTAGTGGCCACGGCCGGCGCGCGCAGCAGGCCGATGCCGATCCACGCCAGGTAGGCCACGCCGGCCCATTGCAGGGTGGAGAACAGTAGCGGATGGGCGGCCAGCACCGCAGCCACGCCCACGGCCGCGGCGGCAATGAACAGCTGCTCGCCGCTGACCAAGCCCAGCCAGGTCGCCCAGCCGGCACGCCAGCCGCCGCGCGCGCTGGCAGTGAGCAGGCTCAGCATGCCCGGGCCGGGCAGCAGCACGAAGACGGTGACTGTGGCGGCAAACAGCCACAGGTCGGATATTCCAAGGAAAGGCATGGGGGCAGGGCGCGGGCGGTCGCGGCGGGGTGCCGGGACGGGGTTACGGGCCGCAATGATCGCAGAAGGCCGCCAGCCACACCTAAAAAAAAGCGGGCCAATGGCCCGCCTTCTCTTTGGTGCCCAGGCGTGGGGCTCAGCCCTGTCGCGCCAGCACCGCGTTGCGGCGGCTGTACAGCACGTAGACCGCCAGGCCGAACACGTTCCAGGCCAGGAACCACAGCTGGGTGCGGGTGGGCAGGCTGAAGAACAGGTACAGGCAGCCGCCGATGGCCAGCGGCCCGACCAGCCACGCCATCGGCGTGCGGAACAGGCGCGGGCGGTTGGGCTCGCGCTTGCGCAGCACCAGCAGGCACACGCCGACCGCGGTGAACGCGGCCAGGGTGCCGGCATTGGCCAGCGCGGCGATCTCGTCCAGCCGGGCCACGCCGGCCATCGCCGCCACCAGCACCGCGGTGAACACGGTGATGGTGACCGGGGTGCCGGTGCGCTTGCTGACCAGCGACAGGCTGCGCGGCAGCAGGCCATCGCGCGACATCACGAAGAAAATCCGGCTCTGGCCGTAGAAGAACGCCAGCAGCACGGTCGGCAGGGCGACGATGGCGACCACGCCGATCGCCAGCGCCGCGGTGCCATGGCCCATCTCGCGCATGATCAGCGCCAGCGGCTCGGCGCTCTTGCCGAACACCGTGTAGCTCATCGCGCCGACCGCGGCCAGCGCCACCAGCACGTAGATCAGGGTGCAGCCGATCATCGAACCGACGATGCCGATCGACAGGTTGCGGCCCGGGTCCTTGGTTTCCTCGGCCGCGGTGGAGATGGCATCGAAGCCGTAAAAGGCGAAGAAGATGATCGCCGCCGCCGCCATCACCCCGCGTTCGACGCCGGCGGCATCCACGCTCTTGGAGAAGCCGTACGGCATGAACGGCTGCAGGTTGGCCGGATCGAACGCCGGCAGCGCCACCGCGATGAAGATCGCCAGCGCGATCAGCTTGAACACCACCAGCACCGCATTGATCGTCGCGCTCTCGCGGGTACCGGCGATCAGCATGCCGGCCACGGCGAAGGTGATCACGATCGCCGGCAGGTTGATCAGCCCGCCTTCCACGTGCGGGCCGGCAGCCAGCGTCGCCGGCAATGTCACCGCCCAGCCGGTCTGGTTCTGCACCCATTCCAGGAAGCCGACGAAGTAGCCCGACCAGCCCACCGCCACGGTGCTGACCACCAGCGAGTACTCCAGGATCAGGCTCCAGCCCACCACCCAGGCAATCGTCTCGCCCAGCGCGCTGTAGCTGTAGGTATAGGCACTACCGGCGGCCGGCATCATCGTCGACAGCTCGGCGTAGGCCAGCGCGGCGCAGGCGCAGACCACGCCGGCGATCAGGAACGACAGCAGCACGGCTGGGCCGGCCTTCTCCGCGCCCACGCCGATCAGGGTGTAGATGCCGGTGCCGACGATGGCGCCGATGCCCAGTGCGACCAGGTGCGGCCAGCCCAGCGACGGGACCAGTCGCCGGCCTTCCTCATGCACGGTGAGCTGGTCGATGGATTTGCGCCGGAGCCAGGACTGCATGCGGACCTCGTGGATGACTGGAAAAGACAAGCCGCCGAGTGTCGCCGAACGCGGCGCAACATTGCCAGCACAGGCGATGGCCCGCATCCGCCTTGGCCGCGCCGCCCACAACCGCCGGCGGCTACGTACGTTAGCGCGCTGCCGGCGTACGGTCGTCGGCCAGGGGCCGCACGTGGCTGAGCAGGCTGACCAGGGTCTTGCCCGGTTCCTCCCACGGCATCATGTGCGCCGAGTGCTCGAACCACACGCCCTGCTTGGACGGTGCCTGCACCTTGTCCAGCCAGCGTGCGGTCGGCGCCGAGGGCGTGGTGTAGTCGTGGCGGCCCATGAACATAACCACCGGGATCGGGAATTCGCGCACGTCGTTGAAATCCACGGCGAGGAACTCGTCGATCACCCGGCCAAGGGTGAACAGGCTCCCATCGTTGATGAAGCCGCGCTCGGCCGGGCTGTAGTCCGGCGAAAGACGGGCCGCACCAAAGTGGTAAACATTGGAGCCGTCACGGAACGCGCTGAGCCCGCCGTAATGCTGCGGCCACTTGCGCGCGATGACGATGCGCTCGCGGGTCAGCGGCGTATCCCCCGGGTACGGGGATATCGACTCGATCTCGGCCACCGCCTCCTTGTTGCCGTGGCGGCGCGCCTGCTCCAGCCCATAGGCCACGCTCAGTTGCTCGTTCTCCATGGTGTTGATCACCTGGCCGATGCCGACGTAGGCGTGGAACAGGTCCGGTCGCTGCAGCGCGGCGCGCATGCCGATGATCGTGCCCCAGCTGTGCGCCATCAGCACCACCTTCCGCTTGCCGAGCTTTTCACGGATGTGTTCGGCAATGTCGATCGCATCGTCCACGTAGGTCTGGATCTGCAGCGTGCCGGCCACCTGGTCCGGCGGATTTTCCCCGTAGGTCCTGCCGGCACCACGCTGGTCGTAGTTGACCATCGTGAAGTACTCCTCCAGCGGCCGCTGGAACTGCCACAGGCTGGGGATCTGCGGCGTGGCCGGGCCGCCATGGATGAACAGGATGACCGGGTTGGTGCGGTCCTGGCCGCGCACGCTGATCCACTGATCGATGCCGCCGATGCGGGCCTTGTAGGTTTCCTGCACGCCCTCGGGCGCGGGGATGCGCATCAGGTCCTCGACCACGGCGCGCGCTTTGGCGTAATCCTCGCTTGGGGGTGTCTGCGCCATCGCCGGCGGCAATGCCACACTCCGGCCGACAGGATCAGGCGCAGCAGCTTTGGGGCCATGCGGAATCCTCCAGGGCGAATGCGCCTGCAGGGTATCGGCGCCGTACGACATGCGTGGGTGCCAATGGTCATGCGCCGGGCGATCGGATGCACAACTGCGATCGCCTGCAGTCTCACCCCGCGGGACGCCTGTCGATAGACTTGCGGCATGAATATCGCCTCCCTGTCCCTGATCTACGCCCTGCTTGCCGGCGTCGCCGCCTCCGTCGTGCTTCTGCTCATGCTGCTGCTGCGCCGTCCCGGGGCCGCGCTTGAGCAGGCGGTGCGCGCCGAACAGCGCGAAGGCCGCGCCGAACTGCGCGAACTGCTCGAGGCCCTGGGCCGCCAGCAGGACGCGCGCCTGGAAAGCTTCGCGCGTGCGCTGACCGATCTTTCCACCCGCACCGACCAGCGTCTGGACCTGCTGCGCGACGCACTGGGCGAGGACGCGCGCAAGGCGCGCGAGGAAGCCGGCCTGGCCCAGCAGCGCAATGGCGAACTGCTGGCCCAGCGCCTGCATGAGGTACGCGCCCAGCTCGAGGCGTTTGGCCAGCAGCAGGAGGCGCGCATCCACGGCTTCGGCCAGCAGCTGACCGAACTGGTCACGCGCACCGACCAGCACATGGCCGCGCTGCGCGAAGGCCTGGCCGAGGAAACCCGCAAGACCCGCCAGGAAAGCGGCGAGTCGCAGCAGCGTTTTGCCGAGGGACTGAACCAGCGCCTGGCCGAACTGACCCAGCGCAACGAACAGCGCATCGGCGAGATGCGCACCACGCTGGAACAGCAGTTGCGCGCGCTGCAGCAGGACAACGCCGCCAAGCTGGAGAAGATGCGCGAGACGGTGGACGAGAAGCTGCAGAGCACGCTGACCTCGCGCCTGGATTCCTCGTTCAAGCTGGTCTCCGAGCGACTGGAACAGGTGCAGCGCGGGCTGGGCGAGATGCAGCAACTGGCCACCGGCGTTGGCGACCTCAAGCGCGTGCTGACCAACGTCAAGACCCGCGGTACCTGGGGCGAAGTGCAGCTGGACAACCTGCTCGAGCAGACCCTCACCGCCGAGCAGTACGCGCGCGGCGTGCGCGTGCGCCCGGACAGCGCCGAGATGGTCGACTTTGCCGTGCGCCTGCCCGGCCGAAGCGCCGATGACGCACCGCTGTGGCTGCCGATCGACTGCAAGTTCCCGCGCGAGGACTACGAGCGCCTGCTCGAGGCGCAGGAACAGGCCGACGTGGAGCTGGTGCGCAGCACCGGCGCGCAGCTGGAACGCGCGATCCGCATCCAGGCCAGATCGATCTGCGAAAAATACGTCGTGCCGCCGCACACCACCGACTTCGCGGTGATGTTCCTGCCCACCGAGGGCCTGTACGCCGAGGTGATCCGGCGTCCCGGGCTGACCGACGTGCTGCAGCGCGACCACCGCATCGTCGTTGCCGGACCGACCACGATCAGCGCCCTGCTCAACAGCCTGCAGATGGGCTTCCGCACCCTGGCCATCGAGAAGCGTTCATCCGAGGTCTGGCAGCTGCTGGGCGCGGTCAAGGGCGAGTTCGGCAAGTTCGCCAACGTGCTGGAGAAGGCCACCTCGCAGCTGGGCACGGTGCAGAACAGCATCAAGGCCGCCGGCGTGCGCACCCGCGCCATCGAGCGCAAGCTGCGTGGCGTGGAAACCCTGGACAACGACCAGAGCCAGGCGCTGCTGGGCGACATCGGTGGCGAGGACGAGGACTCCGCTGACAACGGCAACGAACCGCAGGACTGAGCCGGCGGCGGTTTATGCTGGCCACCCCTGTTCGCCTTGACCTGGAATCCCGATGACCGCATCCGTTTACGACATCCCGCTGACCACCATCGACGGCGCCGCCACCTCGCTGGCCGATTACCGCGGCAAGGTGCTGCTGGTGGTCAACGTCGCCTCCAAGTGCGGCCTGACCCCGCAGTACGAAGGGCTGGAGAAGCTCTACCGCGACAGGAAGGACGCCGGCCTGGTGGTGCTGGGCTTCCCGGCCAACAACTTCAACGGCCAGGAGCCGGGCAGCGAGGACGAGATCAAGCAGTTCTGCAGCCTGAACTTCGACGTCAGCTTCCCGATGTTCTCCAAGATCAGCGTCGCCGGCGAGGACATCCATCCGCTGTACCAGGCGCTGACCGCGGCCCAGCCGCAGGCCACCGGCGAAGGTCCGATGCGCGAAAAGCTCGTGGGCTTCGGCATCGCCCCCAACGAGCCGCCCGCCGTGCTGTGGAACTTCGAGAAGTTCCTGGTCGGCAAGGACGGCAGCGTGATCGGCCGCTTCTCGCCGGATACCGCCGCCGACAACGAAGCGCTGCTGGCTGCGATCGACGCTGCACTGGCAGCCTGATAGCAACCAGGTGGTTGAAACGGAAAGCCCGGGCAATGCCCGGGCTTTCTTATTTCTAGCGCTGGAACCAGCGGTCAGTTGCCCCAGTCAGGCATCGGCATTGCGTCGACCGGGACGGTCGGCTGTTCTTCCTGGTCGCGATGGCGACCGCCGCGCAGGTCGCGTTCGATCTGGTAGCTGCGGCGCTGCAGCCACGCGTCGCGGGTCAGTGCGTACTCGTCCACGGCGTTGTCGCGGATGTCGTCCAGCGCCATCAGCTGCATGCGTGTGTCGACCAGCTGCAGGCCCTGCAGGCCGATGCGCACCTTGTCCGACTCGATGCTGCGGATCGGCGACAGCGGCGCGTCGCCAGCCAGGCCGAATACGTCACGCACGGTGCGCGGGCCGAAGAATGGCAGCTCGACGTAGCGCGAGCGACGCCAGCCCCAGGCACCGAGGGTCTGGCCGAAATCCTCGCTGCGCTTGGGCACCATCGCCTTGCTGGCCGGATCGAACAGGCCACCAATACCCAGCGTCGAGTTCATCAGGAACCGGCCCAGCGTGTCCCAGGCATCGCCGGGGCGGCCCTGCAGCAGCTGGTTGGTCAGGGTCAGCGGCGAACGCAGGTTGGCGAAGAAATTGCTCACGCCGGTGCGCGCCACGCGCGGCACCACGTTCACGTACGCGCGTGCCAGTGGACGTGCCACCGCCCGGTCGACGACGTCGTTGAAGCGGTGCACCTTGCGGTTGTACGGCTCCCACGGATCGTAGGCCCTGGGGGCCGCCTCGCCGCCGTTGCCGGTCTCTGCCGGAGCCGGGCCACCGTAGAGCGCGGCGAAGTCGTCTTCGGCCTCGGTCGGTGCGGGGGTGCCGAGGACCGGAAGCTCGCCTTCAAGCGCGCTGTCGCCGGCATCGCTGACGGCCGGGACTTCGGCCACGGCGGCCGGCGCCGCCATGTCTACTGCGGGCGTGGCCTCGCCCTGCGCAGGTTCAACCGGCAGGCTGGCCTGCGAGGAGTCGCGCGCGGGCTGGCCGGCACAGGCGGAAAGCGCAGAGGCCAGGGCCAGCAGTGGGAGGATGCGTACGACGTTCATGTCAGCTCGCGGGCAGGAGACGCGGAAAAGCGCAGGGCAGGGGAGAGACGATAGGCGGCGCAGAGCTCAGCCAGCCCCGGCGGTGAGCCGCTGGGCGTCGCTTCGGGCAGCTGGGCGGCAAGCTCGGCCAGCAGCGCCAGGCCGGCACTGTCCAGGCCGGTGACGGCGGACAGGTCCAGCGAGCGCGCGCCAGCGAGCTGTTGACGTGCCGGGGGCCACAGCGCGATCGCCGCGGCGCGGTCGATCACGCCGGCAATCACCAGCGTGTCGCCCTCGCGGCGCAGCGTGGCGGCATTACTTGCCACGAGGCGCCTGGCCAGCCTGCATGGTGCCGTTGCGCAGGTCGGCGGCAACCTGGGCAATGGACTTCTGCCGCAGCGGCGCGTCGAACTGGTTCTTGAAGGTCTGCACGTAGGAGATGCCCTCGATCATCACGTCGAAGATCTTCCACTGGCCGTCGACCTGGCGCATCAGGTACTCCACCGGGGTCGGCTCGTTGCCGGCGCGCACCAGCTCGGTGGACACCTTGACGCCGCGGTTGCCCGGCAGCGGCGACTCGCCGCGCAGGCGGAAGCTGGGCTTGCCTTCGATCTCAAGCAGGGCCGAACCGTAACGCTGCATCAGGTTGTCGGCCATCGCATCGGCAAACAGCTTGATGTCGGCATCGCTGGCGCCGCGGCCATGCACGCCCAGCACCAGGCGCGCGGCGTAGTCGCGGTCGAAGCCCTTGTTGAGCTCGCTGTCGATGAACGCGCGCAGCGCAGCCGGATTGCGGCGGAACTCGGCGCGACGCTGTTCCAGCGTGGTCAGCACGCGGCTGCTGGAATCCAGCACGGTCTTGCCGGCGGCGCTCTGCGAGGTGGCGGCAGCCGGGCGGGCCGGGGTCTGGGCCAGGGCCATCGACGGGGCGGTGGCCAGCAGCAGCGAGGCCAGTACGGCGGGAAGCAGTTTCATTTTCATGGTTGCGGTTCCGTAGAGGGCACTTCCGCGCCCGGTGCGTCGTTGCCAGCGCCGGCGTTGCCGCCACCGCTGAACATGTATTTGCCAACCAGCTGGATCAGGTCCACGGCGGGCTGGGTGAAGACGATCTCGTCGCCGGAATTCAGTACGTCCGGATCACCGCCCGGCTGCAGGCCGATGTAGCTTTCGCCCAGCAGGCCGCTGGTGAAGATGCCGGCGGAAGTGTCGGCCGGCAGGTCCTTGAATTTGCCATCCAGCGTGAGCGTCACGACCGAGTCGTATTTAACCGGGTCCAGCTGAATATCAGCCACTTGCCCGATCACCACGCCACCGATCTTCACCGGTGCCTGCGGGCGCAGCTGCCCGATCTGGGAGAAACGTGCCTTGAGCACGTAGTCGCCGCCGCCCATGCCGAAGCGCTGGTTGGTCGAGGCCACCGCCAGCACCAGCAGCGAGGCCAGGGCCAGCAGGAGGAAGGCGCCTACGGCAAATTCGAGTCGTGGTCCGCGGATGGCCATGGTGTGTCTACCTGATCGATTCATGGAAGCCGCGCAGGCGCGGCTGGAGGAAAAGCAAACCGTGGGTCACTGGAACATCAGTGCCGACAGCACGAAGTTGAACATCAGCACCAGCAGCGAGGCATTGACCACCGCGCGCGTGGTGGCCACCGAGGTGCCCTCGATGGTGGGTTCGGCGTGGAAGCCGACATGGGCGGCGACCAGTGCCGCGGTACCGCCGAACACCGCCGACTTGAGCAGGGCGACGCCGAAGTCGTCCCAGAAGTCGACGCTGCTGCGCAGCCCGGACCAGAACGTGCCGTTGTCCTGGCCGAGGATGTGCACGGCTTCGAAGTAGCCACCGGTGATGGCCAGCGAGCAGAAGATGCCGGTCAGCAGCGGCACGGTCAGCACCGCCGCCCAGAAGCGCGGCGCGACCGCCTTGGCTACCGGGTCGATGGCCATCAGCTCCAGCGCCTTGATCTGGTCGGTGGCGCGCATCAGGCCCAGCTCGGCGGCGATCGAACTGCCGGCGCGGCCGATGAACAGCAGCGCGGTCAGCACCGGCGCCAGCTCGCGGTACAGCGACAGGCCGAGCAGGGTGGACAGCGCATCGGCCGCACCATAGGTGGTGAGCGTGCGGTAGCCCTGCAGGGTCAGCACCAGGCCGACGAAGGCACCGCCCACGGCAATGATCGGCAGCGAGCGCGCGCCGACCTTGTAGATCTCGCGGACCAGCTCGGTGAGGAAATCACGCGTGGGCACCGAGCCACGCAGCACGGTCAGCGAGAACAGGCCGGCGCGGCCCAGCGATCGGGTAGCTTGGACGAACGGCATCAGGCAACCCTCGCGCGCGGCGCGGCATCGAACGGGATCGGGCCATCGGGCTGGCCTTCGAGGAACTGGCGAACCAGCGGATCGGCGCTGGCCTGCAGCTGCGCCGGGGTGCCGGCGAAGACGATGCCGCCATTTGCAATGACGATCGCCTGGTCGCAGATCGGCAGGGTCTCGTGGACGTGGTGGCTGACGATGATGCTGGTCAGTCCCAGGCTGTGGTTCAGGCGCTGGATCAGGCTCATGATCACGCCCGAGGCGATCGGGTCCAGCCCGGTCAGCGGCTCGTCGTAGATCATCAGCGGCGGATCGAGGGCCAGCGCACGGGCCAGCGCCACGCGCCGTGCCATGCCGCCGGACAGCTCGCGTGGCCAGGCATCGGCCGCGGCCAGCAGGCCGACCGCATTGAGCTTCATCTCCACCAGCCGCCGCAGCAGCGGGGCCGGGAGGCGGGTGTGGGTGCGCAGCGGCAGGCCGACGTTCTCGGCCACGGTGAGGTCGGTGAGCAGGCCATTGCCCTGCAGCAGCACGCCCACGCTCTTGCGCATCTCCAGCAGCGCGCGGCTGCCGTGCGGGATGTCGTTGCCGAACAGGCGCACGCTGCCGGCCACCGGCCGCAGTTCACCGGTCAGCGCCGCCAGCAGCGTCGACTTGCCGCTGCCCGAGGGGCCCAGCACCGCGGTGATGCTGCCGCGCGGAACGTTCAGCGAAACGTCGCGCAGGATCGTCCGGCCGCCACGTTCGATGCGGACGTCCGACAACTGTACCAGATGGGACTGGGAAGCGGGCATGGCGACCTTTAACGGAAAACCAACGGGCTAGCATTGTAGGGGGCGGCTGAATAAAGCCGAACCCGGCGCGTGCAGATGGTCGCATTCGCTTCCCGCGGCGGGAACATGCACACCGCAACGGTCCGTCCTTCGGGGACTCGGTGATTGCCCGGCGCTCCGGCACAATGCGGGCGATGCCAGACCACGCCACCCCCGACTTCCGCCTGTACCCCTCCAACGCGCTGGATGTCCTCGCCGCCCTGCTGGCCGAGGAACTGCGCAAACCGGTCCCCGGACAACCCCTGCTCGAACCGGAAGTGGTGCTGATCCCGCAGGTGGCGATGCGGCGCTGGCTGCAGTCCACCCTGGCCGCCGAACACGGCGTGGCCGCGAACCTGGAATTCCTCACGCCCGGCGAGTTCGTCGCCCGCGCGCTGCTCGCCAACCTGGGTCCGGCGAAGGACGACCTGGACATGGCCACCACCCAGTGGCGGCTGTACGCGGCCCTGCGCGAGGAACTGGGCGACGACCCGGCGCTGGCATCGCTGGCCGGTTACCTGGCCGATGGCGATGCGCTCAAGCCGTGGGCGCTGGCTGGCGAGCTGGGCAACGTGTTCGAGAAGTACCAGGCCTGGCGCCGCGACTGGCTGCTGCGCTGGGAAGCCGGCGCCGACGAGAACGATCCACAGGCGCGGCTGTGGCGCCGCATTGGCGAGGGCCGACAATACCGCGCCCGTCGCATCGGCCAGTACCTGGACCGCTTCGCGCGTGCCGATGGCCCGCTGCCGCAGGGCCTGCCCAGGCGCCTGTTCGCCTTCGCCATCCTCAACATCTCCCCGGACGTGCTGCGCGTGCTCGCCACCCAGGCGCGGGTCGGCACGCTGCACTTCTACCTGCCCACGCCGACGCGCGGTTACTGGGGCGACCTGCAGACGCTGTGGCAGCGCCGCCAGCAGGGCGAGGCGGTGGGGCTGTTTGCCGACGAGGTGCAGGAAAACCCTTTGCTGCAGGCCTGGGGCGCGGCCGGCCGCGATTTCATGGCCCTGCTCGGCGACCACGAGGTGGTGCACCCGGCCGCGGAGATCAACGTCTACGCCGACCCGCTGGACGCCGGGCGCAAGCCGCTGGCCGAGTGCGGGCTGGGCGACAGCCTGCTGCGGCGCATGCAGGGCGACCTGTTCAACCGCCGCGCGCCCATAGCCGTGCTGGCCGTGCCGGACCTGCACGATCCCAGCCTGCAGCTGCACGCCTGCCACACCCGCCTGCGCGAGCTGCAGGTACTGCACGACCAGCTGCGCGCGCTGCTGGAAGACCCGCGCTTCGATCCGCCGCTGCAGCCGCGCGAGATTGCGGTGCTGTCGCCGGACATCGATCCCTACGTGCCCTACCTGGACGCGGTGTTCGGCAGCCATGGCGGCGAGGACGGCCTGCCGTACGCGCTGGCCGATACCAGCCCGCTGGCCAGCGAGCCGCTGGCCGAGGTTTTCCTGAAACTGCTGGAGCTGCCGGTCTCGCGCTTCGGCCTGCACGAGGTGCTGGACCTGCTGGCCAGCGCACCGATCGCCGAGGCCGCCGGCCTGGACGAGGCCGCACTGGAACGCCTGCGCAGCTGGCTGCATGCCGCCGGCGCGCGCTGGGGCCTGGATGCGCAGCATCGCGGCCAGCACCAGGCGCCACTGGATGACGCCTATACCTGGCGCTTTGCGATCGACCGCCTGCTGCTCGGCCATGCCAGCGGCAGCGACGAGGACATCGCCGGCGTCGCGCCGTGGCCGCAGCTGGAAGGCAGCGCGCTGGCCGCGCTCGACACACTGCTGCGCCTGCTGCGCGCCCTGCAGCGCAGCCAGGCCGCGCTGTCCGAGGCACTGCCGCCAGCCGCGTGGCGCGAGCGCCTGCTCGCCCTGCTCGAGGCACTGATTCCCACGGCGCCGTCCGCGCCACGCTCGCAACGCGCGCTGGACCGGCTGCGCAGCCTGATCGACCAGTTCGCCCGCGATGCCGAACGCGCCGAATTCCAGCAGCCGGTACCGGCCGAGGTGGTGCGCGCGCACTTTGCCGCGGTGCTGGGCGAGGCCGACACCCGCGCGCCGCTGCTCACCGGTGGCATCAGCTTCGGCCGCATGGTGCCGATGCGCCTGCTGCCGTTCCGGGTGATCTGCCTGCTGGGCATGAACGATGGCGACTTCCCGCGTCGCGATCCGGCCGCCGGCCTGAACCGGCTGACCGCCGAACTCGGCACCGAGCGCCGCCGCCACGGCGACCGCTCCACCCGCGAGGACGACCGTTTCCTGTTCCTGCAGCTGTTCGCCTCCGCCCAGGAAGTGCTCTACCTGAGCTGGCTCGGCGCCGATGCGCGCGATGGCAGCGTGCGCGAGCCCTCGGTACTGGTCAGCGAGCTGCTGGCCACCGCCGCGGCCTACCACGCCGATCCCAAGGCCGCCGGCAAGCTGGTGGTGCGCCATCCGCTGCAGCCCTTCGCCGCCGCCGCGTTCGGCGCGGTAGGCGAGGGCGGGCCGGATCCTCGCCGCTTCAGCTATCGCCGCCAGTGGCGGCCGGCGGTGGACAGCCTGGCCGGACAACGGCAGACGCTGGCTCCGTGGATCGCCGGTGAGCTGCCGGACGACGATGCACGGGTGCCGGAAGCGGTCTCGATCGACGACCTGCGCCGGCTGTTCACCGATCCGGCGGGGCAGTTCCTGCGCCATCGCCTGGGCATGCGCCTGCCCGAGCCTGCCGGCCAGGACAGCGACCTGGAGCCGCTGCTCAGCCCGGGCCACGGGCTGGACAAGCACGCCCTGCAGCAGCAGGTGTTCGAGGCCGCGCTGGCCGACGACACCGTGCGCCTGTACGAGCGGCTGCGCGCACGCGCGCTGCTGCCGTCCGGGCCGCTGGGCCGCGCCCAGCTCGAGGAGCTGTACGCGGCGGTGCAGCCGTACGCGCAGGCATTCCGGCGCTGGCGCGGTGACTCGACGCCGACCTCAGAGCGCCTGCAGGTCGAGATCGACGGCGTGCCGGTGCATGGCCGCCTGCACGAGTGGTATGCGGCCGGTGTCGGTCGCGTGCAGGTCGGCGCGATCGGCGGTCGTGCCGCGATCCGCCACGGCCTGGAGTGGCTGCTGCTGCGTGCCTCCGGCAGCGAGGTGCCCTACGTGCGTTTCTTCGACCACGAGGACGGCATTGGTCCGCATCCGATGGACGCGACGCGGCTGTCGCAGCAGCAGGCGTGCGCGGCACTGTCGTCGCTGCTGCAGCTGTATCGCCAGGGCCTGCAGGCCCCACTGGTGTTTGCGCCCTACAGCAGCTGGAAGTTCCACGCCGCCGCGAATGGTGGCGAACTGGACAAGGCGATCAAGGACGCCGCGGGGCAGTGGCAGGGCGGCTTTGGCTGGGGCGAGTCCAACGCACCGGAGCTGCAGCTGGTGCATCGCGGCGCCGATCCGTTCGCCAGCGAGGCGCGCTTCATCGAGTTCGCCACCACCAGCCATCGCCTCTACAGCCTGCTGGAAACCGGCAGCGAAGCCGAACTCGACCAGCAGATGCTGGCCGACAGCTGGCGCCATCTACGCGGCGAGCAGGAGGACGCCGAATGAACGACATGACCGACACGGCGCCGACCGATCCCTATCTCGTCCTGCCGCTGGAAGGCGTGCGCCTGATCGAGGCCAGCGCCGGCACCGGCAAGACCTTCACCCTGGCCACGCTGTTCACCCGGCTGGTGGTCGAGCGCGGCCTGCGCATCGGCCAGATCCTGGCGGTGACCTTTACCGAAGCGGCCACCCAGGAACTGCGCCGCCGCATCCGCGAGCGCCTGGCCCTGGCAGTAACCCTGCTGCCCGATGCCGACGGCAACGTCGCCGCCGCCTCCGAGGCGCCCGATGCACGCCTCACCGCCACCGTGCTGCGCGAGCACCTGCAGGCCAGTGGCGAATCCGTCGCCAGCCTGCGCCGCCGCCTGCAGCAGGCAGTGGAGGAAATCGACCTGTCGGCGATCTTCACCATCCACGGCTTCTGCGCGCGGGTGCTGCGCGAGCACGCGCTGGAAAGCGGCCAGGCCTTCGCCGCGCCCGAGCTGCTGGCCAACGACCGCGAGCTGCTGGCCGAAGTCGCCGCCGACCTGTGGCGCGTGCGCGCCGCCGATCCAGCCATCGCCCAGGACCTGGTCACGCTGTGGTCGGCCGGCCCCGAGGCGCTGGCCGACGACCTGCGAGAGCTGGTGCGCCACGAGGTGCTGCACCCGCCCCGGCCGGTCGACCGCGATGATGGCGAGGACCTGCTGCAGGCACTGCGCAAGGCTGCCTATGCGCTGGCCGACGCCGTCAACACGCACGGCAACCAGTTCCGCAGCGACCTGCTGGCGGCCATCGAGGCCGGGGTGATGAACCGCAACAGCTACAAGCCCGACTGGGTGGTGGCGTTGTGGGATTGGCTGCAGCAGTTCGCCGCCAATCCTTCGCGCCTGCCGGTGCCGCATCCCAAGCTGGTCAAGCTCACCAGCGCCGACCTGGCCGCCGGCACCAAGAAGGATTTTTCCGGGCGCACGCCGGCCTCGCCGATGAGCCACGAGGTCGATGGCTATCTCGCCGCCTTTGCCAACGTCGCGCAGTGGCGCAGCGAACTGCGCATGCAGCTGCTGCACGACCTGCGCGATGACGCCATCGCGCGGCTGGCCCTGCTCAAGCGCCAGCGCCGCGTGCAGACCTACGACGACCTGGTCGATGGCGTCGCCCGCGCGTTGCGCGGCCCGCAGGCCGGCGTGCTGGCGAAACGGCTGCGCCAGCAGTACGCCATTGCCCTGGTCGACGAGTTCCAGGACACCGACGACCGCCAGTGGGCGATCTTCTCCAGCGTGTTCGGCCAGGGCGAACTGGCGCGCGACAACGGACTGCAACCGGCGCTGTTCCTGATCGGTGATCCCAAGCAGGCGATCTACGGCTTCCGCGGCGGCGACGTGCGCACCTACCTGGCCGCGGCCGGTACCGCCGAGGGCGCGCCACCGCTGGCGCACAACTTCCGTTCGCGGCCGGGCGTGCTCGGCGCGATCGATGCGCTGTACGCCCAGGCCGGCTACGACAGCGCCTTCCTCACCGATGGCATCGCCTTCCATCCGGTGCAGCCGGGCACCCAGCGCAGCGATGACGACCTGCAGCGCGACGGCGCGCCCGCGCCGGCCCTGACGCTTTGGCAGGCGCCGCCTGCGCCGCCGTCGGACAAGGGCAAGCACAAGCCGTGGAGCGCCGGCCGTGCGCGCGAGATGTGCACCGCTGCCTGTGTCGCCGCGATCCGCGACTGGCTGGCCGCCGGCCGCGCCGGCACCGCCAGCGTATGCGGCCGTCCGCTGCAGGCCGGCGACATCGCCGTGCTGGTGCGCAGCCACGGCGAGGCCACGCGCATGCAGCAGGCGCTGGCGGCGGTCGGCATCCCGGCTGTGGCCGCAGGCAAGCAGAGCCTGTTCGCCACCGCCGAGGCGCAGGAACTGCTCGCATTGCTGCAGGCCCTGCTCGATCCGGGCGATGACAGCCGCCTGCGCGCCGCGCTGGCCACGGTGCTGATCGGCCAGGACGCCGCCGCCATCGCCGCGTTGGCCACTGAAGGCGAGCGCCACCGGCAGTGGCAGCAGCATGCGCTGGACTGGCGCGAGCGCTGGCAGCGCGGTGGCCCGCTTGCCCTGGTCGGCGAACTGGCCGCGGCCAACGGCCAGCGCCTGCTTGCCCTGGTCGATGGCGAACGCCGGCTCAGCAACTACCTGCAGCTGGCCGAGCTGCTGCAGGAAGCCGACGCCCGCGCGCTTGGCCCGCATGGCCTGGTCGACTGGCTGGCGCGGCGCATCGCCGCCGCCGACAGCAGCGACGAGGCGCAGCTGCTGCGGCTGGAATCGGACGCACGCCGCGTGCAGATCGTCACCCTGCACAAGTCCAAGGGCCTGGAATACCCGCTGGTGTTCCTGCCCTACGTCGGCATCGGCCGCAACGACAACGGTGCCGGCCGTCATTGCGTCGCCCACGACCCGGACAGCGGGCGCTGCCTGCAGTGGCGCGTGGACAAGGAAGACGCGGGCTGGCGCCAGGCCGAAGCGGCATGGAAACAGGAGCAGCGCGCCGAGGATGCGCGCCTGCTCTACGTCGGCCTGACCCGCGCCGAACACGCGCTGTGGATCGCCACCGGCGCCTTCCACCAGCACGAGCGCACCGCGCTGGCAGCGATGGTCGGCAAACCCGGCGAACTGCAGGCACGCGCGTCGGGCCAGATCGTCATCGACGACACGCCGCCGCCGGCGCATATCGCGCGCCTGCCGCTGGTCGACGAGGGCACGGTGCCGCCCGCACGGACACCGCAGCGCCGCGTGGTGCCGGAATGGTGGGTGTACAGCTTCACCCAGCTGGCCAATGCCGATGCCCGCGTGGCCCACGACACCCTGGCCAGCGCCACCGTCGAAAGTGGCGGCGGCAGCGATGAACCGGCCAGCAGCGAGGTCGCCACCGTCGTCGGCGAGACGCAGCCGTTCGATCCGCGTTTTGCCGGCAACCGTTTCGGCGTGGTGATGCACGACGTGTTCGAGCGCTGCGACTTCAACGCATGGCGCCACTGGCAACCCGGCCAGCCGGCGCCGGAAGGGCAGGGCGCCGCGATCCTCGAGGCGCTGCAGCGCGGGGGTTATGCCGAGGACGAACTGGCCGACGGCATCAGCATGCTCACCGCGCTGGTCGGCCACACCCTGACCGTGCGCCTGCCCGAGCAGACCTGCCTGGCCGCCGTGCCCGGCCATGACCGCCGCAACGAAATGGAATTCCACTTCGCCATGCGCCCGACCCGGGTCGAGGCGCTGCTGGACCTGCTGCATCGCCATGGCGTGGTCAGCGAACGCCAGGCCTTCGGTGCACGCCAGCGTCTGGAAGGCCTGATGACCGGCCTGATCGATCTCACCTACCTCCACGATGGCCGCTGGTACGTGCTCGACTACAAGTCCAACCGCCTGCCCAGCTACGACGCCGACGCGCTGGCGCGGGCGATGGCGCACAGCGAGTACGAACTGCAGGCGCTGATCTACACCGTCGCCCTGCACCGCTGGCTGCGCTTCCGCCTCGGCGAGGCCTACGACTACGCACGCGACTTCGGCGGCGTGCGCTACCTGTTCTGCCGTGGCCTGGATGCCACGCGCGATCCCTCGCCCGGCGTGCATGCGTGGCGCTTCGATCCGGCGCTGGTGGACGGCGTGGATGCACTGTTCGCTGGCCGCGCGCTGCCGGAGGTGGCCGCATGAATCTGTTCGACGCCCTGCAACGCTCCGGCGCCCTGCGTACGCTCGACGCCGCGCTTGCGCAGACCCTGCAACGGCTGGCGCCGGACACGGACGCGCAGACCCTGGCCGGCGCCGCGCTGGCCTCGCTGGCGGTGAGCAGCGGCCATGCCGCGCTCGATCCCGCGCGTGCCGGCGTGCTGCTGGAAAACCGCGACGGCCCGCTGCCGCCGCTGCCCGATGCCGGGGACTGGCAACGCGCGCTGGCCGCCTCGCAATGGGTCGATCAGCCCACGCCGGAACAGCCCTCGGCCGGCGACCGTCCGCTGGTGCTGGAGAATGGCCTGCTCTACCTGCGCCGCTACCGCGAATACGAACGCCGGCTGGCGCTGGGCCTGCGCCGCATTGCCGGCCAGCCGCTGCCCGAGCTCGACGTCACCGCGCTGGCGCCGCTGTTCGCCCGGCTGTTCCCCAACGCCGCCAGTGGTGAGGACCGCCAGGCCCAGGCCGCCGCGCTGGCACTGCGCCGCGCGCTGCTGCTGGTCACCGGCGGCCCCGGCACCGGCAAGACCACCACCATTGCCCGCCTGCTGCTGCTGCGCATCTCCCAGGCCCGGCTGGCGGACCGCCCAACGCCCCGCATCGCGCTGGCCGCGCCCACCGGCCGCGCCGCCGAACGCATGGCCGAAAGCCTGCGCGCGGCCGTGGCCCGGGCTGTCGCAGACGGCATCGATCCGGTGCTGGCCGAAGCCCTGCCGGCCGGTGCCAGCACCCTGCATCGCCTGCTCGGGGTCATCCCCGACCAGCCACGCTTCCGCCACGACGCCGATAACCCGCTCGCGCACGACCTGATCGTGGTCGACGAAGCCTCGATGGTCGACCTGCCGCTGATGTGCAAGCTGGTCGAGGCCGTCGCCGACGGCACCCAGCTGATCCTGCTGGGCGATGCCGACCAGCTGCCTTCGGTCGAGGCCGGCGACGTGCTTGCCGCGATCCTGCAGGCCGCCGGCGACGGCGCTGCCCTGCAGCCGGCCGACGCACAGGCACTGCAGCCGCTGCTGGGCCAGGCGCCGCGTGCCGATGCTGCCGCCGGTGGCCTGGTCGGTCATCGCGTGCACCTGCTGCGCGGCTACCGCCAGGCCGAAGGCTTCGCGCTCGCGCCGCTGGCCGATGCGGTACGCACCGGCGATGTCGAACACACGCTGGCGCTGCTGCGCGGCGGCGAACTGCCCGGCGTGCATTTCCACGAGGGCATCGACGATCCACTGCAGGCCCGCCGCGACGCGCTGCTCGCGCACTGGCGCGCTCTGGCCGCCGCCGACGACCCGGCCAACGCACTGCGCGATGCCGGCCGCCTGCGCCTGCTCACCGCGGTGCGTGCCGGCCCGCAGGGCGCGCGCGGGCTCAACGCGCGTATCGAACAACTGCTGGCCGACACCGGCGCCGGCGCACGCCGCCTCGGCACCGCATCACCGTGGTTCCACGGGCGCCTGCTGCTGATCACCGAGAACAGCTACCGCCACGGCCTGTTCAACGGCGATGTCGGTATCTGCCTTCGTGATGCGCAGGGCGCGCTGGTGGCGTGGTTCGAGGGCGACGGCGATGGCCAGGTGCGTGGCTTCCACCCGGCCGCACTGCCCGCGCACGAAAGCGCCTTCGCCATGACCGTGCACAAGGCCCAGGGCAGCGAGTTCGACGAGGTGTGGCTGCAGCTGCCCACCCGCGACGCCCGCGTGCTCAGCCGCGAACTGATCTACACCGGCCTCACCCGCGCCCGCCGCAGCCTGCATCTGGCTGCGAGTGCCCAGGTCCTGGAACTGGCGCTGGCCCGCCAAGCCGCGCGCTGGAGCGGCTTGGCTCGACGCCTGCAGTTCGGCGGGACATGAGCTCCTGTAAGCCCGGGGACGACACTTCGGTGCCGCCTGTTTCGGTGCGTTGCCATCGCGGCTTGCGCTAAGAATTGAGTACTTGAATCGAGGCGCCTATGCAGCGGGGGGGCAGTATTACGGGAGTGGGGGAATGCCAAGCATTGCCAGAAGAGCAAAGCCTGCATCAGCCCAGTAGTGCCATGGCTCAATCTAAAGGTGGCGCCTAAGATGATCCGGTTCGGGACATGGCTGTTGTATCGGTCAACGTCTCCCCAAAGAAATCAGGCTTGCTGGGTCGCCGGCGAGCGCCATTTGAACGGCTCCAAGCATCGCTGGGCCAGTCCGGAAAGGAATGAAAGGAATGTTTGAAAACGCCTTCAACAACATCGACCGCGCCATGCGCAACGACGAAGGGCTGGCCTCCGAGCTGGACTATGCCGAGCAGACTTCATGGCTGCTGTTCCTCAAGTACCTGGACGACATGGAGCAGGAGTGGGCCGACGAAGCCGTGCTCCGGGGCGATGACTACACTCCACTGCTCGATGAACCGTACCGCTGGGGAACCTGGGCCGCACCGAAAACCGCCGACGGCCAGTTTGACCCCAACGCCCGCACCGGCAAGGACCTGATCGAGTTCGTCAACGGCGAGCTGTTCCCCTACCTCACCTCGTTCCGCGACAGCAGTGACAACGCCGATTCGCTGGAATACAAGATCGGCCAGATCTTTACCGAAATCAGCAACCGCTTCCGCTCCGGTTACACCCTGCGCGATGTGCTGGAGATCGTCGACACCCTCAACTTCGGTAGCACCCAGGCCAAGCACGAGCTGTCGGACCTGTATGAAACCCGCATCAAGCGCATGGGCAACGCCGGCCGCAACGGTGGCGAGTACTACACCCCGCGCCCGTTGATCCGCGCCATGATCCAGGTGGTCCAGCCGGTCATCGGCGAAACCATTTACGACGGTGCCTGTGGCTCGGCCGGCTTCCTCTGCGAAGCCTTCGACTACCTGCGCCGTGATGATCTTTCCGCCACCCAGTGGGACACACTGCAGACCCGCACCTTCTACGGCCAGGAGAAGAAGTCGCTGGCCTATGTGCTGGGCGTGATGAACCTGATCCTGCACGGCGTGGATGCGCCCAACATCCGCCACACCAATACGCTGGCCGAAAACCTGATGGACATCCAGCAGGCCGACCGCCACGACATCGTGCTGGCCAACCCGCCGTTCGGTGGCGGCGAGCGCAAGGAAGTGCAGCAGAACTTCCCAATCAAATCCGGCGAAACTGCCTACCTGTTCCTGCAGCACTTCATCCGCAAGCTCAAGGCCGGCGGCCGCGGCGCGGTGGTCATCAAGAACACCTTCCTGTCCAACACCGACAATGCCAGCGTCGAACTGCGCAAGGAGCTGCTCACCAGCTGCAACCTGCACACCGTGCTTGATTGCCCGTCCGGCACCTTCCAGGGCGCCGGGGTGAAAACCGTGGTGCTGTTCTTCGACAAAGGCGCGCCCACCCGCAAGGTCTGGTACTACCAGCTCGACCCCGGCCGCAACCTCGGCAAGACCAACCCACTCAATGATGCCGACCTGGCCGAGTTCATCGCCCTGCAGGCGGACAAGCCCGATACCGGCAACAGCTGGACGCTGGGCGTGGAGAACATCGACCCGGCCACCTGGGATCTGTCGGTCAAGAACCCGAATGCGCCAGAAGCCGAAGCCCTGCGCAGCCCCGAGCAGATCATTGCCGACATGCTGGCGCGGGATGTGGAAACGGCGGAAATTTTGGAAGAGATTCGGGGGATGTTGTGAAGAACGAAGCGTTCGCCTCCCAATTCCCCCTGGGCGCATGGAAAGCGCAGCCGCTTGCGAAGATTGCAGAGGTTTTTACTGACGGAGATTGGATCGAATCGAAGGATCAGGCTGACTCAGGCGTCCGCCTGATCCAAACCGGAAACGTGGGCATCGGTCAATTCAAGGATCGATCCGAAAAGGCACGTTTCATTGACGAAGCAACTTTTTCGCGACTTAAGTGCTTTGAAGTCATTCCTGGTGACCTTCTTATATCCCGCCTTCCTGATCCAGTCGGGCGAGCCTGCATCGTCCCCGATACGGCGCAGAAAATGATCACCGCCGTCGATTGTTCAATCGTGCGCGTTCAACAGGCCTCAATCGATCCAAAGTTCTTTGTCTATTACTCACAGACTCAAGAATATCTGCGCGCCGTTGATGATCTTTGCTCAGGAACGACAAGGCGACGGATCAGCAGAAAAAATCTAGGCAACGTCCCGGTGCCACTCCCCCCACTGGACGAGCAAAAACGCATCGTCGCGATCCTCGATCAGGCCTTCGCCGCCCTCGATCGCGCCCGCGCCCTTGCCGAGGCCAATCTGGCGGATGCGCGAGCTTTGTTCAAAATTAAGCTCGACTCGACTTTCAAGAGCTTTGCCAGCAAAGAGTGCCGCATTGACGAATTATTCGAGGTGGGTTCGAGCAAGCGGGTTCTGAAGTCTGAGTGGAAAGATTCCGGAGTTCCTTTCTATCGTGGACGCGAGGTCACGCGATTGGCACAGGAAGGTCGTGTAGACAATGAGCTGTTTATTTCGGAATCGCACTATGACGAACTGGCTGCCAAAACAGGTGTTCCCAGTCCGGGCGATATCCTCATTACGGCCATTGGTACTATCGGGAATGCCTATATCGTCCAAGAAGGTGATCGTTTCTACTTCAAGGATGCCAGTGTCCTGTGGATGCGGCGAACTTCAGAAGTTTTGAGCGCCTATGTGAAGTTGTGGATAAGGTCGTCATCATTCTACGACCAGCTTGAGCGAGGAAATGGAGCGACAGTGGATACCCTCACGATCGGAAAGCTCCAAGGATTACTGATACCCAACTTTCCCGAGAAAGATCAGGAGCGAATTGTCGAAGATTTGATTGCTTTGGAGAGGAAAGTTGGTTGCCTGGAGTCACTCTACAAGAGCAAACTCACCGACCTCGCCAACCTCCGCCAATCCCTGCTGCAGAAAGCCTTCTCCGGCCAATTGACCTGACTATCACCGCGCAATGAATGACACCAACCGCTATGGACGGCCGTGGAAGGCATTTGAGGAGCAGTTGGAGCTGCTGAAGGCACGTGGCATGAGCGTGCCCGATGAGGTTTGGGCAGAGGCCTGGTTGCAGCGCGTGGGCTATTACCGGCTCAGTGCCTACTGGTACCCGTTCCGGGTGTTCCGCCTTGAACAGGATGCGGCCACCGGCGCATTGCATTCGGTGCGTACCGATGATTTCGTGGCGGGCACCACGTTTTCCGATGCGGTCGATCTGTATCTGTTCGACCGCAAGTTGCGCGTGCTGCTGGCCGATGCCTTGGAACGCATCGAAGTCTCGCTGCGGGTGGAAGTGGCCTACCGGCTGGGCAGGATCGACACGTTTGCCCACCTGCACGAGGACAGCTTCCACCCGACGTTCCGCGAGCGGCGTGATGCCCGTTCCGGCACGAGCGTGTTTGCGGCTTGGCAGCAGAAGCATCAGGGGCTGGTGCAGCGCTCGAAAGAGGATTTCGTCAAGCATTACCGGGAAAAGCATGGTCCGGACATGCCGATCTGGGTAGCCATCGAAGTCTGGGATTTCGGCGCGGTGTCTCAGCTGCTGTCGATGATGAAAGTGCCCGACCAGCAGGCCATTGCTGCCCGTTACGGCGTTGCTGACTGGAAGGCGTTTACCAGCTGGGTGCGTGCGCTCAGCTACCTGCGCAACCTGGTGGCGCACCTCAGCCGGGTGTGGAACCGCAACATGGTGTCCGAGCCGAAGATGCCGGCTTCAGGGGCACCAGTATGGTGTGCCGCGTTTGCAGGCAAACCGGACTTGTTGGCCAAGCCATTCGTCTATCTGGCCATCGTGCGGCACATGGTGGATGTGATTTGCCCCGGTAGTCAGTGGCGCAACCGCCTGGCCGACCACTTGCAGGCCTTTCCGGTCCAGGCCTCCCAGCGCAAGCAATCCATCGCGGCCATGGGCGTCCCGGATGGTTGGGAAACATGGTGGCTGCCGGAACGCGGACAATAAGAACCCCCGCGTAAGTTCCGAGGAACCAAGAGGCAGGGGCCATGTTGGCCGCGATTCTACAGGTGGAATCGCGCTTGATGCAACTCTATTGCGCCAGGCGCAATGCGGGGAAGCGCGGTGAACCGGCATCAGGCGGTCAGAAAAGCGAAAGGCCCCGGTGAACGCACCGAAGCCCTGACGCCGGCCGGGATCTCCCAACCCACTTGTGGGCAAGTCTGCCTTGGTGATGCCAGACAGACAATAAGAACCCCCGCGTAAGTTCCGAGGAACCAAGAGGCGGGGGTCATGTTGGCCGTGATTCTAGAGCTCCCTTGCCGGTTGCATTGCATAAGCCCCGGCAACCGGCGACCATCGGTTCATCTGCGACTGCGTTCACACATATGACGGAAACGGAAGCCGACACCCGCGCCAATCGTATTGACCCGGTGCTGCGTGAAGCGGGCTGGGGCGTGGTGCCCGGTTCGCATATCGCGCGGGAACTGACCATCGCCCCCGGCAGAATTCTGGGCGCCGGCCAGCGCATGGCTGCGCTGTCGGCCGACTATGTGCTGTCCTACCGTGGCCGCCAGCTGGCGGTGCTGGAAGCCAAGCGCGCCGGCCTGGGCCACACTGCCGGGGTGGGCCAGGCCAAGCAATATGCCGGCCTGCTGAAGGCGCGTTTCGGCTATTCCAGCAATGGCATCGGCTGGTACGCCATCGACATGCATACCGGCGCTGAAGGCGACATGGCGCTGCCGTTCCCGACACCGGAAGAACTGTGGTTGCGCTGTTTTCCCGAAGGCAACGACTGGCGTGAGCGGTTTGGCGCGGTGCCGTTCGAAACCGGCGGCGGCAAGTGGCAGCCACGCTATTACCAGCACAACGCCATCACTGCGGTGCTGGAGGCCATTGCCCAGCAGCGTGACCGTATCCTGCTGACCCTGGCTACCGGCACCGGCAAGACGTCCATTGCCTTCCAGATTGCGTGGAAGCTGTTCGAATCGCGCTGGAACCTGAGCCGCGACCCGGTGCGCCGCCCGCGCATCCTGTTCCTGGCCGACCGCAACATCCTGGCCGACCAGGCCTACAACGCTTTCAGTGCTTTCCCGCCGGATGCGCTGTGCCGCATCAGCCCCGAGCAGATCCGCAAGCAGGGCAAGCTGCCGCGCAACGCCAGTGTGTTCTTCACCATCTTCCAGACCTTCATGACCGATGGCGGGGGAACGCAGGAGCCGCAGTTCACCTTTGAAGGCTACGAGCCAGACTTCTTCGATTTCATCATCATCGACGAATGCCACCGTGGCGGTGCCCGGGACGAAAGCACCTGGCGTGGCATTTTGGAGTACTTCAAGCCTGCGGTGCAGCTGGGCCTGACCGCCACTCCCAAGCGCGATACCAATGCCGACACCTACGCCTATTTCGGCGAGCCGGTGTACACCTATGCGCTGAAGGAAGGCATCGGCGATGGCTTCCTCACTCCGTTCAAGGTGCGGCAGATGGTCTCGACGCTGGACACTTACCGTTTCAGCGACGGCGACGTGGTGCTGGCGGGCGAGATCGACCCGGACAAGGAATACAGCGAGGCTGACTTCAATACCCGGCTGCAGATCGACGAGCGGGAGATCAGCCGCGTGCAGGAGTTCATGGACCAGATCGACCAGCGGCAGAAGACGCTGGTGTTCTGCGCTACCCAGGACCATGCCGCACGTGTGCGCAACTTCATCAACCAGATCAAGGACAACCCGGACCCGCACTACTGCGAGCGGGTGACCGCCGATGATGGCGAACTGGGTGAGCGCCACCTGCGCGAGTTCCAGGACAACGAAAAGACCCTGCCGACGATCCTGACGACCTCGCAGAAGCTGTCCACTGGCGTGGACGCACGCAACGTGCGCAACATCGTGCTGCTGCGGCCGGTCAAGTCGATGATCGAGTTCAAGCAGATCATCGGCCGTGGCACGCGCACCTTTGATGGCAAGGATTTCTTCACCATCTACGATTTCGTGGGGGCCTACGAGCACTTCAACGACCCGGAGTGGGACGGTGAGCCGTTGCCGCCCGAACCGGTAGGGAAGCCGGGGCCGGTAGGGCCCGGTGGTGGCCGGGAGCCTTATCCGGTTGGGCCAAGTAGCCCGCCGGGAGGTGTGAAGGAGCCTGAGGCCAAAATCGTGGTGAAGCTGGCCGATGGTCGTGATCGCACAATCCGTTATCTGGCCGCGACTACGTATTGGTCAAACGATGGGCGGATGATCACCGCACAGGAGTTCATGCAGCAACTGTTTGGCGACCTGAATGCCTTGGTCCCTGATGAGGACCAGCTACGCACCACATGGAGTGATCCGGACAGACGAGAGGTTTTTCTGCAACGTCTCGTGGACATGGGCTACGGCCGAGAGCGACTGGATGACATGCGGCGGCTAATTGATGCGGGAAACAGCGACATCTTTGACGTACTGGGGTATGTACGGTTTGCTCTGGCGCCTTTGGCGCGAACCGAACGGGTGGAAGCGGCTCGTGAAAGTGGTCTGGCCGGATACGAGCCACAGATGCGCGAGTTCCTAAATTACGTGCTGAGTGCGTATGAACGGCACGGGGTGGACGAACTGGCTCCGGCCAAACTCGGCGATATGTTGCGCATCCGCTATGGCGGCGCCAACGATGCCAAGCGCCTGCTGGGCTCCGTTAGTGACATCCGAAATGCATTTATTGCCATTCAAGGGCATCTGTATCGCTGAAGGATTCGAGCTGGTGCCAGCCGCCTGCAGCAGCGGGGCTGTCCAGATCAGTGTGGTATCGAGCAGTTGCTGCCGATAGCGCGAATCCAGCTGCCGCTGATACCAGCACGTGGCGCAACGCATTTGCTTGGCGGGTTGTCTGTAGCGGCATGCGAGCCTAGTGGTCCTGATGCCGGACGCGATGCTCTCCATCGAGAGCATACGGGGTCAAGCCATGCTGCCGACCGGCCGTGGTGGGCATCGGCAGCCCCACTGGCCGATGAAGCGATGGCTTCATGACACCTCGCCCACGGTGCTGCTTGCGCGGCTGATCGAGCCAGATGGGTTGGCGCATCGCCGTATGCGTGGAAGCAACGGACAGTTGCTGTCAGCTGCGCAAGGTGACACTTGCCATCTTGTGGGATTCCCGCATGGCCGCCATTGCCCTTGCGCCGCTGACGCCTTACCTGTCGATGGCGGCCATCGCCTTCCTCTATTACCGGCGTATCCGCCGCACGTTCGGCCGGCAGCCGTGGAAGCCGGTGCGCTCGGGGATCCGGCAGGGCGTGATGGCGCTGCTGGGCGCGGCGCTGGTATCGGCTGCCGTCTTCCTGCCGGGGGTGCTGCCGGGCATCGTGACCGGCGCGGTGGTCGGCATCGGCCTGGGCGTGCTGGCGTTGCGTCATACCCATACCGAATGGAGCGACGGGCAGGGCTGGTCGACCACCAATCCGTGGATCGGCGCGGCGCTGACGGTGGTGTTGCTGGGCCGGCTGGCGTGGCGGATGGGCAGTGGCGCCCTCGCAACCGGCGACGGTGCTTCCGGCTTCCAGGCCAGCCCGCTGACCTTCGGCATCGCCGCGGCGCTGGTGGTGTATTCGCTGTTGCACACCGGCGGGATCTGGTGGCGGCTGCGCCGCCTGCGACTGCAGGCGCAGCCAACGGCAGTCGAAGCTGGGTGAGGCGACAGGGCCGGACGGCTCGTATGGCCCTGCCTCGCGTAATTAGCCCACTGTTCGCTGCAGCGCGGCGCGCATGTCGGCCACCGGAGGGCGGCCGAACAGGCGTCCGTATTCGCGGGTGAACTGCGGCACGCTCTCGTAGCCCACCGCGTAGGCGGCCGTGCTGGCGTTGCTGCCCTGCGACTGCATCAGCCGTCGCGCCTCGATCAGCCGCAGCTGTTTCTGGAACTGCAGCGGCGACAACGAAGTGACCGCCTTGAAGTGCTGGTGGAAGGCCGAGGGGCTCATGCCGGCCTCGGCGGCCAGCGTTTCCACCGCGATCGGCTGCGCGTACTGGCGGCGCAGCAGCTTCACCGCCCGCGCCACGCGCTGCACGTGGCCATCGGGCCAGCCGAGCTTGCGGATCGCATCGCCATGGCGGCCGGCCAGCAGCCAGTAGTGCATCTCGCGCACCCCCTGCGCCTGCAGTACCGGTAGCGAGGCGGGACGTTCGAGCAGCTTCATCAACCGCAGCGCGGCGTCCAGGGTTTCCTCCTCGGTCGGGTCCACCCGCACCGGAGCGGGGTCGCCGGCCGACTGCGCCGGCATCTGCGCGACCAGGTCGGTGATCACCGCCGGATCCAGCTCCAGCACCAGCGAGTAATAGGGCTGGGCGATGCTTGCATGGGTGATCTGGCTGACCGTGGGCACGTCGGCGCTGACCAGCAGCGAATCGCCGGCGGCAAAGTCGAACGCGCGCGAACCCACCGACACGTGCTTTGCACCCTGCAGCACCAGGCAGGCCAGTGGGCGCTGCACGTCGTGCATCAGCTCACTGGGCGCGGTGGCACGTACGATCAGCAGGCCGGGAATGGCCGTGGACACGACGCCGTCGCCGTTGGAATGGGCATCGGCGTGGCGACGGACAGCATCGAGCAAGGTGTTCATGCGGCCAGCCTAGCGCTTGCACGGGGCCGGTGGTGGCGGTCTGGAGGATCAGGCAAGAGCTTGCGAGGTTCCGGCAACCCGGGCTGCGCTCGCGGGAGGACGCTGTGTCCACCTTCCCACCACCCCAAGGAGCCCGACATGGCCACCACCATCACCCTCATCACCGGCGGCAGCCGCGGCCTGGGCCGCAACACCGCGCTGCACGTGGCCCGCCGGGGCGGCGACGTGCTGCTGACCTACCGCAGCAACGCCGCCGAGGCGCAGGCCGTGGTCGCCCAGATCCAGGCGCTGGGCCGCAAGGCAGTGGCGCTGCAGCTCGATACCGGCGAGCTCGCCGGCTTCCCGGCCTTCGTCGGACAGGTGCGCGCCGCGCTGGCCGACACCTGGCAGCGCGAGCGCTTCGACTACCTGGTCAACAACGCCGGCCATGGCGACGTGGCGCCGTTCGCCGACACCACCGAGGCGCAGTTCGACCGCCTGCTCACCGTGCACCTGAAGGGCGTGTTCTTCCTGACCCAGGCGCTGCTGCCGCTGCTGGCCGACGGTGGCCGCATCCTCAACTTCTCCACCGGGCTGACCCGCTTCGCCTATCCCGGTTACGCTGCCTACGCCGCCGCCAAGGCCGCGGTGGAAGTGCTGACGGTGTACCTGGCCAAGGAACTGGGCAGCCGCGGCATCACCGCCAACACGGTGGCGCCGGGCGCGATCGCAACCGACTTCGGCGGCGGCGCGGTGCGCGACAACCCGCAGATCAACCAGCAGCTGGCCAGCATCACCGCGCTGGGGCGGGTCGGCGTGCCGGACGACATCGGCTCAATGGTCGCCAGCCTGCTGGGCCCGGCCAACCGCTGGGTTAACGCGCAGCGGATCGAGGTGTCCGGCGGCCAGGCGATCTGACGCAGCACCACCCCGACGGCGGCGGCCTGGCGTCGTCGTCGTTTGCCTGCACGCGGGCGCGGCAGCGCTGCAGGTGTGGTCGGGCCCCGGTGCTATCGTCCGCGGCGATGGCCAAGACCGCCGACATCCTGCGTTTCCAGACGCCACTGCATCGGCCGGCCGAGCCAGCCGATGCGGACTGGCTGTTCCTGCGCGTGCCCGCAGATGCCAGCGCGCAGTTGGGCACGCGCAGCATGGTCAGCGTGGAGGGCAGCTTCGCCAGGCAGCCGCTGCTCGCCACGCTGCAACCGGATGGCGAAGGCGGGCACTGGTTGAAGGTGGAAAAAGCGCTATGCGAGGCAGCGGGCGTCGCCGCGGGCGACCGGGTGCAGCTGCAGGTCTCACGCGCCGCGGTCGAGCCGGAACCGGAAGTGCCCGACGACCTGGCCACGGCACTGGCCGGGCATCCCGCAGCGCTGGCGACCTGGCGCGACATCACCGCGGTGGCAAGGCGCGACTGGATCGCCTGGGTCACCTCCGGCAGGAAGGCCGAGACCCGTGCAAAACGCATCGGCGTGGCCTGCGACAAGCTGGGCAAGGGCCAGCGGCGGGCGTGCTGCTTCGACCGTTCGGGCATGTTCGACAAGTCACTGCACGCGCCGACTCCCGCGCGCTGAACTAGCAACACACGCAAAAACCGCCCACCTTGCGGTGGGCGGCGGCACACAACCAGTCACACAGGGTCTTACACAGGGAGTTCTACAGCACTTCAGCGGTGCGCTTGAGCGCGCACCTCGCCGGTGTTGCCGGCGCGGAACAACGGAACCAGCTGCCACAGGGCCGATACACCGACCAGGGTGTAGACCAGGCGGGCCAGCGCCGCATCCTGGCCACCGAAGATCGCGGCGACCAGATCGAATTGGGCCAGTCCCACCAGGCCCCAGTTGATGCCACCGATGATCACGAGGACCAGGGTGATGATGTTGAGTGCTTTCATGGCTATCTCCTTGGAAGGTGGGCTCAGCCGCCCGGCATCAGGACCTTGTCGATGACGTGGATGACGCCGTTGCTGGCGGTGACGTCGGCGGTGACGACATTGGCGTCATCGACCTTGACGCCAGAGCCAGCGACGGTGATGTCGATCTGGCCGCCCTGCACGGTGGTGGCCTTGTCCAGCGTGGTCACGCGCGCGGCCGGGTAGCTGCCCGGGACCACGTGGTAGGTCAGGATCGAGGCCAGCTTGGCCTTGTTCTCCGGCTTGAGCAGGTTCTCGACGGTGCCGGCCGGCAGCGCGGCGAAGGCGGCGTCGGTCGGGGCGAAGACGGTGAACGGGCCGGCACCCTTCAGGGTGTCGACCAGGCCGGCAGCCTTCAGCGCGGCAGCCAGGGTGTTGAACTGGCCGGCCGCCACGGCGGTGTCGACGATGTCGGCCTGGGCACGCGCGGCCGGGGCGGTGGTGGTGGCTGGGGCGGCCCAGGCCATCGGCGCGGCCAGGCCCAGGGCCAGCGCAGCGACGAGAGTGCGGGTAGAGCGGGTGAGGCGGGACATGGCGGAACTCCGGGGGGGGGTACGGGGCCAGTCTTCCGTCCGCAGCGTTACACACGCGTCGACCCAGAGCTTGTACGAAGGTTGTACATTCCCGCGCATGTATCCGGTCAAAGCCGCCTCCGAACTCAGCGGGCTCAGCCCTGAAACCCTGCGCGCCTGGGAGCGCCGCCATGGCGCGGTGGTGCCGCACCGTGATGCCTCCGGACGCCGCCTCTACGACGCGGCGATGATCGAGCGGCTCAGCCGCCTGCACCGCCTGACCGACCGCGGCCATCCGATCCGTGACCTGGCCGGTCTGGACGATGCCGCGCTGGACGCGCTGCTGGAGGAAAGCCGCAGCACCGGTTACGGCGGGCTGGAAGTGCTGCCCGGACGGATGCTCGATGCGGTGGCCGAGTACCGGGTGGACCTGTTCGATCGCGAGTTGTCACTGGCCATCGCCACGCTCCCGATCCAGGTGCTGCTGGAGCGGGTACTGATGCCGCTGCTGCGCGAGGTCGGCCTGCGCTGGGCCGACGGCCGCCTGGCGATCGCCCAGGAGCGGCTGGTCAGCAGCCTGCTGCGCGCGCGCCTGCTGTCGGTACTCAACCAGCACCCGCGAGAGCGGCGGCCGCGCATCCTGTTCGCCACCTTGCCCGGCGAGCCGCACGAGCTGGGCCTGCTGGGCGCGGCGCTGCATGCACACGAGGCCGGGGCGCCGGTGCTGTACCTGGGCAGCGAACTGCCGGCGGCCGAACTGGTGCGCGTGGCCGAGCGGCTGCAGCCGGCGGCCATTGCGGTCAGCTCGATCGACCCCGGGCAGGCGCCACTGGCGCTGTCCGAACTGCAGGGGCTGGACGCGACGCTGGATCCGGCGATCCCGGTGTGGGTGGGCGGAGCCAATGCGCGCTACCTGGACGAGGCGCTGGGCAGCACGCGGGTGCATGCGGTGACCGATCCGCAGGCGCTGGGACGGCTGCTGCAGCGGCTGGGCGTCACCGGCCGCGGCGAGCCGCTGGCGGCATAGAAACAAAAAAGGGCCGGCATGATGCCGGCCCTTTCGTCAGCGAAGGAACGACCGGATCAGGCGGCCTTCTTCTGCGCGATCCAGCGATCGACGCGGCGCTCCAGCAGGTCCAGCGGCAGGCTGCCGCCGCCGAGCACGGTGTCGTGGAAACCGCGGATGTCGAACTTGTCGCCCAGTTCCTTCTCGGCCTTCCTGCGCAGTTCCTGCATGCGGATCATGCCGACCTTATAGGCCGTGGCCTGGCCGGGCATGATCAGGTAACGCTGGATTTCCGAACGGATCGCCGCATCGGGCACCGAGCTGTTGGCGCGGAAGTAGTCAAACGCCTGCTGCTCGGTCCAGCCCTTGGCATGAATGCCGGTGTCCACCACCAGGCGGATCGCACGCCACATCTCCGACATCAGCCGGCCGTATTCCGAATACGGGTTCTCGTAGGTGCCCGGGATTTCCTTGGCCAGGCTCTCCGAGTACAGCCCCCAGCCCTCGATGTAGGCGGTGGAGAACGACTGCGTGCGGAAGGTCGGCACGCCGGTCAGTTCCTGGGCGATGGCGATCTGCATGTGATGGCCCGGCAGGCCCTCGTGGTAGGCGATCACCTCCAGCTCGGTCTTCGGCATCGCGTTCATGTCCGACAGGTGCGCGTAGTACACGCCCGGACGCGAACCATCCGGCGTACCCGGGTGGTAGTGCTGGGCCGCGCCGTCCTGCTCGCGGAAGGCTTCCACGCGGCGCACTTCCAGCGCGGCCTTGGGCATCAGGCCGAAGTACTCGGGCAAGTGCTGGCGGATGTTCTCGATCTTGGCCTTGGCCTCGTCGATGTAGGCCTGGCGGCCGGCATCGGTGTTGGGGAAGCGCTGTGCCGGATCGTCCTGCACATGCTTGAAGAACGCCTGCAGGTCGCCTTCCACGCCGATGGTCTTCTGCACCTTTTCCAGCTCGCCGCGCAGGCGGGCCACTTCCGACAGGCCAAGCTGGTGGATCTGCTCGGCATCCATGTCAGTGGAGGTGTGCATGCGGAGCAGCTGGGTGTAGTACTCCGCGCCATTGGGCTGGGTGGTGCCGATACCGGCAGGGTTCTCGAGCGACAGCGGCAGTTGTTCCTGGCCGAATGCGATCACGCGCTCGTAGGCCGGCTTGAACTGCTCCACCAGCGCGGTACGCGCCTGCTGCTTGAGCTCGGCCGCGCGCTCGGCAGTGATCTTTCCGTCGCTGGCCAGCTTGTCGGCCTTGGCCTGGGCGTCGGCCCACAGCGCGCTGTCGGCGCCGCCATCGAACGGCGCGCCGCTGATCACCTTCCTGGACTGGTCGATGACGCCCTGCCAGGCAAAACGCGGCGGGCGAATGCCCTTTCCGGCCGCGGCGCGCGCGCGATCCAGCGCCTGGTCGAACGCGGTGCCGAGCTTGTTGATGCGGCTGATATAGGCGAGGTAGTCCTGCTCCTCGTCGACCTTGTGGTAGTTGATCAGGAAGGTCGGCACGAAGTTCTGCATGCCGTTCATCTGGTCGAACGGGTAGTCGTTGAGCAGGAAGGCCAGGCCGTCGCGCTCGTTCTCGTACTGCTTCTTCCACAGGTCCCAGGACAGCTGCGCCTCCGGATCCAGCCTGGTGTAGTCGAACTGGTCCTCCATCTCCTTGACCGTGGCCTCGCGCCAGGCCAGCTGCCTGCGCATGCCTTCCTCGGACAGGTCATCGACCTGGTCGTACTTGTCCTTGCGGCCCAGCACCGACAATCCCATCGGGCTGAACTGCAGCAGCTCCTCGTACTTGGTCTCGAACCAGGCATTGAGTCGTTCGGTTTCGGCCTGGATGGCCTCGGCGCTGGCGACCGGGTTCTGCGGCTGCGGCTGGGCGGCATCGCGGGAGCAGGCGCCCAGCGACAGGGCCAGGGCCAGTGCAAGGGCGGTACAGGCAGGGTAATGACGCATGCAGGAGTCCAGTGGAAGAGCCAGCGGCGATTGTGCCTGCTGCGGGCCGCGTGCGGGCAGGCAGCGCTGCCGGTCATGCTCGGGCAGGGCCCGGCTGGTAGCATGTCGCCCCCGTATTACAGGCATTGCAGGCACCGTCCCATGGCCGACCCCAAGAATCCGCCCGTCACCCAGGCCCAGGCCGAGGACGCCGTGCGCACCCTGCTGCGCTGGGCCGGCGAAGACCCCGCGCGCGAAGGCCTGCTGGATACCCCGCGACGCGTGGCCGAGGCCTATGGCGACTGGTTCAGTGGTTACCGCGAGGACCCGCGCGCCTACATGGAACGCACCTTCGAGGAAGTGGCCGGCTACGACGAACTGATCGTGCTGCGCGACATCGAGTACGAAAGCCACTGCGAACACCACATGGCGCCGATCATCGGCCGCGTACACGTGGGCTACCTGCCGGCCGGCAAGGTGGTGGGCATCTCCAAGCTGGCGCGGGTGGTCGAAGCCTATGCGCGCCGTTTCCAGGTGCAGGAGAAGATGACTGCGCAGATCGCGCAGTGCATCCAGGACGTGCTGCAGCCGCTGGGCGTGGGCGTCGTGGTGGAAGGTGCGCACGAGTGCATGACCACGCGCGGCATCCACAAGCGCGGCGTGTCGATGGTCACGTCGAAGATGCTGGGCACGTTCCGCGACGACGCGCGCACCCGCGCCGAGTTCCTGCAGTTCATCGAGGTCGGCGGCAAGCGCTGACCCCTCGCTGCGGCGACGCCTGTCTCAGCAGGCGTCGTCGACCAGCAGCAGTTTTTCCTCGCGGCGGAACCAGCCGTCCCCGCCCTCGGGCAGGAACACCGTGCAGTGTTCCATCGGCGCCTGGTACACGTGCACCGACACCGCCACGGTGTCGTCGCTGGGGTTCTGCAGCACGTGGTATTCATGCGGCGGCACCAGCTTTCCGGCGCTGCCGGGCCCGGCCGGAATCGTGCCCACGACGCGGAAGCGCGCGCGCTGCGGCTGCTCTTCCAGCAGCTCGTACTGGGTGACCTGCAGGTCGCCCTGCCACACGCCATCCACGCACCACAGCCCGTCATGGTCGTGCAGCGGCGTGCCCTGGTGCGGGGCCCAGGTCATCGCGATCACGCTGTAGCCATGCGCGGCGCTGCGGTAGATCTCGCGGCGTGCGTAATGGCCCTCCACCGGCTCGCGGATCACCGACGGCAGTTCGATGCCCGGATCGGCAATGGCGTCGAGCAGCACGCGCTCCACGGCTGCGGCTACCTCTCCGGCATTGCCGGCCTGCACGGCGCGGTCCAGTTGTTCGATCAGGCGCGTGCCGCCGCGGCACTGCGGAAGAAGAAAGTCGGCTGTCATGGGCGACAGTCTAGTGGAGCGCAGTTAATCAAGTGTTCGCCGCGGTGCCACGCTCGCGCCGATTCCGGCTTATCACGGCATGTTGCCGGGGGTTCGCCCCCGTTTCACTGGATATCACCTCATTGCTCAGAACGTGCCGCGCTGGATGAAGGGTGCCTGCTGGTAGAGCCGGCGCTCGCCGCCGCGCGGGTCGTCGACCTGCCGGCTGGGCGAGTCGAACACCATCGTCTGTCGTCGCGCCAGGTCGTACGGTTCCCAGCGCGGCAGGCCGGCGTGGTTGGGATCGCCGTGGCGGGCGAATGCCAGCAGCGCGTCGCGCATCGCCGCGGCCATGGCACGAGCGTCGTCACTGGTGCCGGTGCGTGATTCCGGCAGGTCGAGGTTGTCGAACACCAGCGGGATGTCCAGGGTGTGGAAGGCGCGCAGCTTCTCCGCCTCGCCGCCGCGTGCGTACCAGTCCAGCTGGTAGGCCCAGGTCGGCGCCGCACCGGCCGGTTGCCGCGCGCGCGCTTCCAGTTCCTCCACCGCGCCGCGCCACGAGCGCCCGGCGGTGGTCGCGGCGAAGAACACCTCCGACGGCGTGTACTGCGGATACAGGCGGCGGTACTCGTCGATCACCACCGACGGCAACAGGTCCACGTACTGCTGGGTTTCCAGCCTGGCGGGGAGCTCGTCCCAGCCCAGCTCGAAGTTGCGCGGGTCATTGCCGAGGAAGGCGCGGGTCTCGTCGTGGGTATTGCCGATCACCATCGGGATGCCGGCCGACTGCACGGGCGCCTGCGGCCAGAAGGGATGCGCCGGCAGCGCGCGCGCATCCAGCACCGGGCCCAGGTACAGCGAGGTGTCCTCCACGCGCGAGGGATCGCGCAGCCTGGTGGCTTCCAGGAGTTTTTCCATCGGCATCGTGGCCAGTGCCTGCGCGTCGCGCGCGCCGAAGTGCTCCAGCACCAGCTGCGCGCGCTGGGTGGCCGCACGCGGGCCGGCGGCGGTGACCTGCTGGCCGCTCATGGTCCAGGCGCGATGGAACAGCCCGCGCGCAGCCGGCATCGCCATCAGCGTGGCGATCTTGGCGCCGCCGCCGGACTGCCCGAACACGGTGACGTTGCCGGCATCGCCGCCGAACTCGCCCGCGTGCTCGCGTACCCACTGCAGCGCCTGCACCAGGTCCAGCTGGCCGACGTTGCCCGAATCGGCAAACGCCGGCCCGCCGAGCTGGGCCAGGTAGAGGTAGCCGAACAGGTTGAGCCGATGGTTGACGGTGATGACCACCACGTCGCCATGGCGGGCGAGGTTACCCCCGTCGTACAGCGGGCTGGAGCCGGAGCCGTTGTTGTATCCACCGCCGTGGATGTAGACCAGCACCGGGCGCTTGCCGCCATCGCGCAGGCCCGGCGTCCACACGTTGAGGTACAGGCAGTCCTCGCTGCCCGGGCCTTCGCCACCGCCCTGCGGCGCGGCGTTGCCAAAGTCCAGAGCCTCGCGCACGCCGCGCCAGCGGGCCTCGCGCAGCGCCGGCTGGAACCTGCGCGGCGCGGTGTCGGCGCCATAGGGAATGCCCCGGAACACATGGATACCGCCTTCGCGCTGGCCGGCGATGTGGCCGCTGCGGGTCCGCGCCAAGGAGCTGGCTGGTGGTGCGGCATGGGCCAGCGGCGAGCCTGCCAGCGCCAGGCCCGCGCCGAGCAGGGCGCTGCCGCGCAGGAAGTCGCGGCGATCCAGCGCCATGCCGGGCGGGGAAATCGGGGTGTCGTCGGCCATTGCTCAGTCCTCGGGCAGTGCGTGGATCCAGTCCAGGGCCAGCCGGGGCCACGCCGCCACGGTCAGCCCCACGGTGCCGCGCACGCCAAAGCCATGGCCGCCACGCGGGAAGATGTGCATCTGCGTCGGCACGCCGGCCTGCAGCAGGGCCCGGTGGAACAGCAGGCTGTTGCCGACCGGCACCGCCTCGTCGTCCTGGGCGTGCAGCAGGAAGGTCGGCGGCGTGTCCGCGCTGGCCTGGTGCTGCATCGAGAAGCGGTGCAGTGCCGCGGCATCAGGCGCATTGCCGAGCAGGCGCTGGCGCGAGCCGGCATGGGTGTCCGGCCCCTCCATGTCGATCACCGGGTAGATGAGCAGCTGGAAGTCCGGGCGCGCGGGAAGGGAATCGGCCTTGTCTACCGCCGGATAGGTCCCGGTGGCGAAACCGGTGCCCAGCCGCGCCGCCAGGTGGCCACCGGCGGAAAAGCCCATCACCCCGATGCGGCCGGGGTCCAGGCCCCAGTCGCCCGCACCGGCCCGGATCAGCCGCAGCGCGCGCTGCGCGTCGGCCAGCGCGGCCTGCACGTCGGTGCGGCCCTCGCCCGGCAGGCGGTAACGCAGCACGAACAGGGTCAGCCCGCCGCGCTCGACGAAGTCGGGCAGCAGCGCGCTGCCCTCCTTGTCCAGCACCACGCGCTGGTAGCCGCCGCCGGGCAGGACCAGCACGCCGACGCCATTGGGCCGCGCCGGGCGGTGGACGGTCATGCAGGGGGTGGAAATGTGGTCGACATAACGGTCGGGCAGGGCGGGGTCATCGCTGCGCTCGACCATCCGCTCCGGCTGGGCCAGCGGCGTGTCCAATGGTGCCAGTCCGCCGGGCCACAGCGGCAGGCACGGGCCATCGGCGGCCTGAGCCGGTACCACGGCCATGGCGACCGGGAAGGCCAGGGCGACAAGCAGGCAGCAGCGGCGGATCACGGGGAACATCGCAGGCTCCGGAAGGGCAATCGGCCCCCGGCAGGGCCGGCCGTTGTTGCGGCGCGGATTGCCAGATGACACCGGTTTACCATATACAGCCAACCTGACGACTGTCGATTGGCAGTGCAACACGACCCCCAGGAGACGCACTTGAGCAGCGATCAAGGCAAACAGGAAAACCCCGAAGCCGAGGCGACCGGAATCGTCCGGCAGTTCCTCGACGCACGTCGCCGCGGGCAGGCCTTGCCCGCCTTCCCGGGCTCGATTCCGGCGGACCTGGAAGCGGCGTACCAACTCCAGGACCAGGCCATCGCCCAGTGGGGCGATGCGGTGGTTGGTTGGAAGGTCGGCTTCATCGCCCCGGAGCGCCGCGACCAGTCCGGTGACGAACGCCTGCTGGGCCCGATCTTTTCCCGCAAGCTCTGGAATGCTACCGGTGCCATCGTGGATATCCCGGTATTTGCAGGCGGTTTCGGCGCGGTCGAGGCCGAGTACGTGCTGCGGCTGGACGCCGACGCGCCGGCCGACAAGCTCCACTGGAGCCCGGAAGAAGCCGCGCAGCTGCCCTCCACCCTGCACATCGGCGTGGAAGTGGCCAGCAGCCCGCTGGCGACCATCAACCAGCTCGGTCCGATCGTGGTGGTGTCCGACTTCGGCAACAACAACGGGCTGGTGCTGGGGGGCGAGATCGCCAACTGGACCGCGCTGGACGAGGCCGGGCTGGTTGCCGAGACCCGGATCGAGGGCGAGGTGGTCGGCACCGGCGGTGCCTGCCGGCTGCCCGGTGGCCTGCGCGGCGCCTTTGCCTTCGCGCTGGCCCGCTCGGCCAGGCGCGGGCGTCCGCTGAAGAAGGGCGATCTCATCGCCACCGGCAACGCCACCGGCATCCACGACATCGCCATCGGCCAACAGGCCATGATCGAGTTCGTGGGCCACGGCGGCATTTCTTGCAGGGCCGTCGCCGCCGGGTAAGCCCGGTAAACGACGGCGAAGGCGCGGGAGGGCGCAATGATTACTCGCAGAGGTTTCCTGACCACCAGCCTGGGCGCGATGGCCGCGCCGCTGCTGGGTGCCTGCGGCGCTGGCGGCAAGGACGTGGCGGCCACCGGCACCCAGTTGTTGACCGCCACCGACGTACACGTGGCCGACTACCCCACAGTCACCGCGGTGAAGTGGATCGGCGAGACGCTGGAGCGCGAGACCGGTGGCCGGCTGAAGCTGCGCCAGTACCACTCCGGCCAGCTCGGCCGCGAGGCCGAGGCGATCGACATGGCCCGCTTCGGCGCCATCGACATCACCCGCGTGTATTCGGGCGCGCTCAACAACGCCTTCCCGCTGACCCAGGCGCTGTGCCTGCCGTACGTGTTCGATTCGGTCGCGCACATGCGCGCCGCGCTCGATGGCGGCATCGCCGATGCGGTGCTGGCCGGGTTCGAGAACCGCGACCTGGTGGGCCTTGCGATCTACGACTCGGGCGCGCGCTGCTTCTACAACACCAAGCACCCGATCGTGACCCCGGCCGACCTGCACGGCCTGAAGCTGCGCGTGGCCAGCTCGGACATCTTCATCCAGCTGATGCGCCTGCTCGGGGCCAACCCGACGCCGATGTCGCTGGGCGACACGTTCTCCGGCATGGAGACGCACATGATCGACGGCGCCGAGAACAACATGCGCAGCTTCCATTCCAGCCGCCATTTCGAGGCCGCGCGTTACTGGTCGCAGAGCGAGCACTCCTACGCGCCGGACGTGCTGCTGATGTCGCGGCGCAGCTTCGAGACGCTGGCCCCGGCCGATCGCCAGTTGCTGCTGGAAACCGCCCGCGCCTCGGTCAAGGTGATGCGCGAGCGCTGGGATGCCTCGGAAAGCACGGCCCGCCAGGCCGTGCTCGACGCCGGCATCCAGGCCAACGAGGTCGACATGGCCGCGTTCCGCCAGGCCGCGCAGCCGCTGCTGCAGCGCTACCTCGGCCAGCCCGAAATCGCTTCCCTGCACCGTCGCATCCGCGACTTCGCCTGAGGCCCACCGCGAATGTCCGACACGACCCAGATTCCCGTTCCCACCGGTGCCCAGCGCGTGCTGGCCCGGCTCGCCGACCTTGCCATCCATACCGCCGTCGTGGCCCTGCTCGGGCTGGTGGTGGTGCAGGGCTGGCAGGTCTTCGCCCGCTATGTGATCAACGATTCGCCCAGCTGGACCGAACCGGTCACCCTGTTGCTGCTGGCCACGGCGATGAGCCTGGGCGCGGCCGGTGGCGTGCACACCAACCGACATTTCGGCTTCTTCCTGCTGCAGGACCACGTGCGCCCGGGCGTGCGCCGGCTGATCGACGTGATCGTGCCGCTGGTGATCGCCACCATCGGCGGCTTCATCGCCTGGTGGGCCGGCGTGCTGTTGTTCGATGGCCTGTCGATCAAGGCCGCCGGCGCATCGATGCCGCAGAGCATCAATTATCTGCCGCTGAGCATGGGCGGTGCGCTGATGGTGGTGTTCGCGCTCAACCGCCTGGTGCTGTCGCTGCGCCCGGCCACCCTCGAAGGAGGCAGCTGAGCCATGGGTATCGCCATCCTGTTCCTTGTCTTTGCGATCCTGCTGGTGATCGGCGTGCCGGTGGCCTATGCACTGGCCGCCGCGGCGCTGGCCACCCTGCTGTACCTGGACATCCCCTCGATCGTGCTGGTGCAGCAGATCTCGGCCGGCACCGGTTCGGCCTCGCTGATCGCCATTCCGCTGTTCATCTTCGCCGGCGAAATCATGATGCGCGGCGGCATCTCCGAACGCCTGATCGCGCTGGCCTCCTCGCTGGTCGGCCGCCTGCGTGGCGGTCTGGGCCAGGTGTCGGTGCTGTCGTCGCTGTTCTTCGGCGGCGTGTCCGGCTCGGCGATCGCCGACGTCTCGGCGGTGGGCGGCACGATGATCCCGCAGATGGTCAAGCGCGGTTACGACCGTGACTTCGCGGTCAACGTCAGCATCACCGCCGCACTGGTGGCGCTGCTGGTGCCGCCCTCGCACAACCTGATCCTGTTTTCGGCCGCGGCCGGTGGCGGGTTGTCGATCGCCGACCTGTTCGCCGCCGGCATCGTGCCCGCGCTGCTGATGACCGTCGCACTGATGGTCACTGGCTATGTGGTCGCGCGTCGCCGCGGCTACGGCGTTGAAGCCTTCCCGGGCATGCGCGCGGTAATGCTGCGCCTGCTCTCGGCCCTGCCGGGCCTGGGCCTGGTGGCGCTGATCTTCGTCGGCATCCGCGCCGGCATCTTCACAGCGGTCGAGTCGGCGGCCATTGCCGTGGTCTACGCGCTGCTGGTGACCACCGTGATGTACCGCCAGCTGCGGTTGAAGGAATTCCTCGAAACCGTGGTACACGCGGCGCGCAGCACCGGCGTGATCCTGTTCGTGATCGCCACCGCGGCGGTGTTCGGCTGGCTGCTGGCCTACCTGCAGGTGCCGACCGCGGCGGTGGAATTCCTGCAGTCCTTCGCCCACAGCAAGTACATGGTGCTGCTGATGATCGTGGTCATGCTGTTGCTGCTGGGGACCTTCATGGACCTGGCGCCGATGATCCTGATCTGCACGCCGATCTTCCTGCCGGTGGCCAGGGCTTATGGCATCGACCCGATCCACTTCGGCCTGGTGCTGGTGCTGACCGGTGGCCTGGGCCTGGTGACGCCGCCGGTGGGCTCGGTGCTGTTCATCGGCACGGCGATCGGCAAGATCAGCGTCGGCGAGAGCATGCGCACCATCTGGCCGTTCTGGTTGGTCGGGCTGGGCGTGCTGCTGGTGGTGGCGTTCTTCCCGCAGCTGTCGCTGTGGCTGCCGCAGTTACTGCGCAGCTGAGGCCGGCGGGCTGGCCGGCGGCCCGCCGCCGCCAGCCGCACCATGTTCGCCACCGGCCCGGGCCGGTCGGTACGGAGTTCCGTTACCGGGCGGTGTCTCGGGCTACCATCGCGATGTCGCGGGACATTCCTGCCCCTGGCCCGCTGGCCGGCGGTGGACAGGCCACTCCGCCACTTCGCACCGCGCGCCGGATGGCGCGCGGCCGTTGAACCCCTGTATTGACGGTTGAAGACCATGTCCCTGCGTAGCAAGACCGACCTCGAAAGCGCCCCCAGGACCGGGGGCAAGGCCGCCACCATCAACGACATCGCGCGCCTGTCCGGAGTCTCCAAGAAGACGGTCTCGCGGATCATCAACAACTCGCCGCTGGTGCGTAAGGACACCCGCGAGAAGGTCGAGGCGCTGATGCGCGAGGTCGGCTACGCGCCGGACCCGCTGGCCCGCGGCCTGGCGTTCCGGCGCTCGTTCCTGATCGGCATGGTCTACGACAACCCCACCGCGCAGTACATCGTGGACATGCAGTACGGCGCGCTGGATGCGCTGCGCGGCTCCAGCTTCGAGCTGGTGGTGCACCCGTGCGACAGCCGCAGCCCCGGCTACATCGAGGGCGTGCGCCGCTTCGTGCAGCAGCAGAAGCTGCACGGGGTGATCCTGGTGCCGCGTGCCTCCGAGGACCAGGCCCTGGCCGACATGCTGGCCGAGATCGGCTGCCGCTATACCCGGATCGCCTCGCTGCCTTTGGATGACTCCTCGCAGATGG
This sequence comes from Stenotrophomonas sp. Marseille-Q4652, assembly GCF_916618915.1. Lineage (NCBI taxonomy): Bacteria > Pseudomonadati > Pseudomonadota > Gammaproteobacteria > Lysobacterales > Lysobacteraceae > Stenotrophomonas > Stenotrophomonas sp. Marseille-Q4652. The sequence goes on along the minus strand of NZ_CAKAKE010000001.1, from coordinate 2,705,021 downwards.
TGATCACCCACGACCGCGACGGCGCCGCCGAAGCCGCCGACTACCTGCTGTCGCTGGGCCACCGCGACATTGCCCTGATCACCGGCCCCACGGCCTACCGCTCGGCGCACGAGCGCACCGCCGGCTTCATCGACGCGCTGACCAAGCGCGGCATCGAGCTGCCGCCGGAACGGATCATCGAGGCCGGCTACACCTTCGAATCCGGCGTGGCCGCGGCCGAGAAGCTGCTGCTGGGCAAGCAGCGGCCGACCGCGATCTTCACCGGAAACGACGAAATGGCCGCCGGCGTCTACAAGGTCGCCATGCGCGCCGGCATCAACATTCCGCGCCAGCTGTCCATCGTCGGCTACGACGACAGCCCGCTGGCCTCGCGCCTGTGGCCGTCGCTGACCTCGGTGCGCCGGCACACCCGCGACACCGGCCGCACTGCCGCGGCGATGCTGATCCAGCCCGACGGCAGCCAGACCCTGCCCATGGCCAGCGTGCGCCCGCACCTGATCGTGCGCGACTCCTGCCAGCCCCCGGAGGATTGATCCACTGCCCTTGCCGGCCGCGATGGCGGTCGGTCCGCGGCTTCTTGCGCCGCAAAATGACACCGGTTTCCAGCCCGGCTAGAATGGACCCAATCCCTGGCCGCGCGCGGCGCGATGGAGGACGACCCATGTACCAGAAGACCTATTACGCAACCCATCCCGGCGTGGTGCACGGCGCCAGCAACGATGAGCTGCGCGATCTGTACCTGCTGGACGGCCTGTTCGTCCCCGGCGAGCTGCGGCTGAGTTACACCCACTACGAGCGATTCGTGGTCGGTGGCGCCGCACCACTCGCCCAGCCGCTGGCGCTGCCGCGGCAGACCGAGCCGGCCTCGGCCGCCGGCCATCCGTTCCTGGAACGCCGCGAGCTGGGCGTCATCAACGTGGGCGCCGGGCAAGGCACGGTGACCGTGGACGGCACCGACCACGTGCTCGGGCCCAAGGACGGCCTGTACGTGGCGATGGGCAGCGAGGACGTGCAGTTCGCCTCGACCGATGCCGGCAACCCGGCGCAGTTCTACCTGGTCTCGACCCCGGCGCATGCGCGCTTCGAGACCAGGCAGCTCTCGATCAAGGACGCGGTGGCGCTGGAGCGCGGCGCGCTGGAGACCAGCAACGAGCGCACGATCTACCAGTACATCGTGCCGGCCACCTGCCAGTCCTCGCAGCTGCTGCTGGGCCTGACCGTGCTCAAGCCGGGCAGCGTGTGGAACACCATGCCGCCGCACCTGCACGACCGCCGCAGCGAGGTCTATTTCTACTTCGACCTGGGCGACAACGACCGCGTCTACCACTTGATGGGCCAGCCCGAGGCGCAGCGCCACATCGTGATGCGCAACAACGAGGCCGTGGTCTCGCCGCCCTGGTCGATCCACATGGGCGCCGGCACCAGCAACTACGCCTTCATCTGGGCGATGGGCGGCGAGAACCTCGACTACACCGACATGCACGTGCTGGACATCTGCCAGCTCAAGTGAACGCGCCGGCGCGGGCCGGCATCCATTACGTACCGAACCACCCCTGGAGAGGAACACATGACGAATCCATTCAGTCTCGAAGGCAAGGTCGCCCTGGTAACCGGTGCCAATACCGGTCTGGGCCAGGGCATCGCGCTGGCGCTGGCCGCCGCCGGTGCCGACATTGCCGGCGCCGGCATCGCCCCGCCGGACGAGACTGCCGCCAAGGTGCGTGCGCTGGGTCGCCGCTTCCTCGCCATCGAGGCGAACCTGGTCACCATCGAGCCGGTCGAGCGCGTCGTACGCGAGACCGTCGAGGGCCTGGGCGGGCTGGACATCCTGGTCAACAACGCCGGCCTGATCCGTCGTGCCGATGCGGTGGAGTTCTCCGAGAAGGACTGGGACGACGTCATGAACGTCAACATCAAGTCCGCCTTCTTCATGTCGCAGGCCGCCGGCAGGCACTTCATCGCCCAGGGCAGCGGCAAGATCATCAACATCGCCTCGATGCTGTCCTTCCAGGGCGGCATCCGCGTGCCGTCCTACACCGCCTCCAAGAGCGGCATTGCCGGCATCACCCGCCTGCTGGCCAACGAGTGGGCCGGCAAGGGCGTGTGCATCAATGCCATCGCCCCGGGCTACATGGCCACCGACAACACCGCCCAGCTGCGTGCCGACGAGGAGCGCAACAAGTCGATCCTGGACCGCATCCCGGCCGGTCGCTGGGGCAAGCCGGAAGACCTGGGCGGCGCCGCCGTGTTCCTGGCTTCCAGTGCCTCGGACTACGTCAACGGCGCGATCATCCCGGTCGACGGCGGCTGGCTGGCACGCTGATCCAACTCCCTGTCGCGCGTGCGGCTGGTCCCGCACGCGCAACCCTCTCCCCCTAAGCAAGAGAATGTCGCAATGAAGATCGCCTTGATGCAGGAATTCAGCCAGGCCGCGAAGAACCCGGTGGTCCTGCAGCAGCTCAACGACGTGGCCGCCACCCAGGGCCACGAAGTGTTCAACGTCGGTATGGACGGTGACAACGACCACCGCCTGACCTACATCCACCTGGGCATCTGCGCCGCGCTGCTGCTCAATGCCAAGGCCGTGGACTTCGTCGTCGCCGGCTGCGGCACCGGCCAGGGCGCGATGATGTCGCTCAATGCCTGGCCGGGCGTGTACTGCGGCTACTGCATCGAGCCGACCGACGCCTTCCTGTTCGCCCAGGTCAACAACGGCAACGCACTGGCGCTGCCGTTCGCCAAGGGCTACGGCTGGGGCGCGGAAATCAACATCCGCTACATCTTCGAGAAGGCCTTCGCCGGCGAGCGTGGCCAGGGTTACCCGGCCGAGCGCAAGGAATCGCAGATGACCAACGCCGGCATCCTGGCCCAGGTCAAGGCTGCTGCTTCCAAGGACTTCGTCGAAGGCCTGAAGTCCATCGACCAGGAACTGGTCAAGCAGGCCGTCGGCGGCGAGCGTTTCCAGAAGGCGTTCTTCGACAACGCCAAGGACGAGGCCATCGTTGCCTACGTCAAGGGCGTGCTCGGCAAGTAAGCCGCACACCGCTGTACGCCCGATCGGGCACACACGGGCGCCCGCGGGGCGCCCATGTTGTTTGTGTCCCCACTGTCCGTCCCCGTTGCTGATGCCGGAGCCCGCATGAAGCGTTCGATCCCGTGGTTGCTGCTGTTGTGCCTGTCCGCCGGCCATGCGCTGGCCGAACCGCAGCGCGTGTTCATCGCCGCCGATTCCACCGCGGCCAGCTATGGCCCCGAGCGCGCACCGCAGGCCGGCTGGGGGCAGATGCTGCAGGGCTGGCTGGATCCGGACCGGTGGGAAGTGCGCAACCACGCCATTGGCGGACGCAGCACGCGCAGCTTCATCGACGAGGGCCGGCTTGATGCCATCGCAGCGCAGATCGGCAAGGGCGACGTGCTGCTGATCCAGTTCGGCCACAACGACGCCAAGTTCGAGGATCCGAGCCGCTACACCGATCCGAAGACCGACTACCCGCGGTTGCTGGCCCGCTACATCGAGGTTGCGCGCGGCAAGGGCGCCACCCCGATCCTCATCACCCCGGTGGCACGGTTGCTGTACGACTTCGGTTCGCTGGTCGACACCCATGGCCTGTACACCGAGGCGGTCAAGCGCGTAGCGGAGGAGCAGAAGGTCGGCCTGATCGACCTCAACGCCAGCTCGATGGCGTGGATCCGCGCGCTGGGCGAGCAGGGCGCCAAGCCGTACTTCATGTTCGTGCCGGAACAGGACAAGGCCGACGGCACCCACTTCAGCACCGCCGGCGCCGCCGCCGTGGCCTGCCAGGTGATGCGCGGCTGGGTGCAGCTGCAGCCCGAGCTCAAGCCGCAGATGCAGCGCGACATCGACTGCGCCAGCAGCGCGGCCGAGGTGGCCAAGGCGCCGCCGAACACGCCCAGCTCGGCAGCCGCGGTCCCGGCCGCGCCACGCGCCGCTACCGGCGAACCGCGCAATGGCTCGCAGGTGGTGCACGAGAACGACGTGGCGAAGCAGCAGCCCGGCCCGCACGGTGGCGCCGGCCCGACCACCGCGCACTCGTTGTTCGCCGATGTGCTCGACCTGCCGTTCGTGCTGCGCAAGCGCGTGCTGCACAGGGGCGCGGGCATCGGCCTGCACCCACAGCACAAGGACGAGATCTACTACATCGTCAGCGGCCGCGGCCTGTACGTGCTCGACGGCCGCCAGTACGAGGTCGGTCCCGGCCATGCCCTGCTGACCCGCACCGGCAGCACCCATGCCCTGCAACAGACCGGCGAGGAAGACCTGGTGGTGTTGCTGGCGTATCCCGTGCAGCAGCCGTAGCGCTTCAGCCCAACAGCTTCGCGCAGCCGCCGAAGACCAGCAGGGCCGCAACAATGGCGCCGATGATGACGGCGTTCGTCCGGGCGCGGGCACGCAGGAACTCCTGTTGCTCCCGTACTTCGACCTGCCGCCGCGCGATGCCTGCCATGCGCGCAGCATGCGTTGCGCTCTCCGTGGCGTACACCTCGCGTAGCTGTGCCATCGACCCAGCGGGCAATTCGCGTTCGGCGTCGTCGAGGAAGCGTTGCTGGCGCAACTGTGCGGCTGCCACATCGCCACCTGACGCCAGGGCGAAGTTGATCGCATCCCAATGCTTCTGTGCCACCTCGCGCACCAGTTCCAGGTCCGGCATATCCGGCCCGCTGATGGTGCGGACAGGCGCCTGTGCCTGGGTGGCTTCAGTAGCGAACGCCACGGGAATTGGCGGCGCTTCCAGTTCCACCGGCACCCGGTAGCCACGCAACCCCAGCCGCCGTCGCCCAGCGCGTATCCGCGCGCCACTCCAACGGGCGAGGGTGCGATCCAACCGGAAAAACAACACCGCGACCGGGAGTGGAGCGGTAAAAAACAGCAATCCACCGCCCAGCACGGGCGGCTTGCCGGTGAACAGGAGCTCCATCAACGGCTTGCTGTAGGCGACGGAGATCATCATCGCCAGGCCATAGGCAACCGCCCACGACCAGAACCGGTAGTAGTAGCGGGTTGAACGCTTCGGATGGTCCAGCGACTCTTCCGGTGGCATGGACGCACGGCGCCAGCTGACCCTGGTACCCAGCACAGCCAGCAGCAGAGCCGCCAGCAGCAACACCACAAACACGACCTTCAGCCACTCAGACATCCCTGTCCCCACGTCGTTACGGGAAGCGCGAGCATAACGGGGCAGCAGAGCGCGGTTAGACGTCGCCGTCGCTGCTCCAGCCCTCGCCGGTGCCGCGCTGGAACACATGGTCGCCGGCCTGCACCTCGCCGGCTGGCAGGTGCGGCTGTTCGGCCAGGGCGGCGTAGATCGGGGTGAAGTCCGGTGAGGTCGCCTGCATCAGCTGTTCGAAGCTGTCGATCACGAAGTAGGTCTTCTGGAAGGTGTCGATGCGGTAGCGGGTGCGCATGATCCGCTCCAGGTCGAACCCGATCCGGTTGGGCGCGACCGATTCCAGCGAGTACAGCGATTCGCCCTTGGACGAGACGATGCCGGCGCCGTAGATGCGCAGGCCTTCGGCGGTATTGATCAGGCCGAATTCCACCGTGTACCAGTACAGCCGGGCCAGGTTCTGCAGCGCGTCCGGGCCGATCGCGTGCGCCTTGACCCCGCCGCGGCCGTACGCTTCCAAATAATCGGCGAACACCGGGTTCATCAGCAGCGGCACGTGGCCGAACAGGTCGTGGAACAAGTCGGGCTCGGCGATGTAGTCGATCTGGTCCGGACGGCGGATCCACCACGTCACCGGGAAGCGGCGGTTGGCCAGGTGGTCGAAGAAATCCAGCTCCGGCAGCAGGCCTTCCACGCCGACCAGGGTCCAGCCGGTGGCTGCGCCCAGCACTTCATTGAGCTGGTCAAAGCGCGGGATCTGGTGCTCGCTCATGCCCATCTCGTCCTGGGCATCCAGGAATTCCTGGCAGGCGCGGCCCACCAGCAGTTCCCGCTGGCGCTGGTACAGCGTGCTCCAGGTGGCGTGGTCGTCGGCGCTGTAGGTGTCCCAGGGCTGCTCGATCACGGCCGTGGTGTAGACCGGCACGTAGCCCTTGTCGGTCTGCTGGTGTTCGACGCGGCGCGCGGTGGCTTCCATGACGGGAAACTCCAGGAACGAGGGACCCATGATGGTAGGGAACGGGCCGCGCAACAGGATTGCAAAATTGCGCGCAACAAGGCGATACGCGCAATATGTTTGCGTACGAACCATGTTGCAGGGCAACAATGACAGCGAATTCCACGTTTGATCGCACGGATCTGCGGCTGCTCGTCGAGATCCAGCGCGACGGTCGCGCCACCAACGCCGAACTCGCCACCCGGGTGAACCTGTCGCCGTCGGCGTGCCTGCGCCGCATGCAGCGGCTGGAAGCCGAAGGCGTGATTGCCGGCTATGGGGCACGGCTGGAACCGCGCCGGATCGGCCTGGGCCTGCAGGCCTTCGTGCGCGTGCAGCTGGAAAAGCACGACCAGTCGGCGATCGGCCGTTTCACCGAAGGTGTACAGGAGTGGGACGAGGTGGTGGCTTGCCAGGCGCTGACCGGCGACATGGACTACCTGCTGCACGTCTACGTGCGCGACCTGGACCATTTCTCGGCGTTCCTGCTGGACAAGCTGCTCAATGCCTCGGGGGTGGCCGACGTCAATTCCAGCTTCGTGCTGCGCACGGTCAAGGAATTCCGCGCGCTGCCGCTGTCGCAGCTCGAGCGCGGCTGAGCGCGCAAAGGAAAACGGCCGCGCAAGGCGGCCGTTTTCCAGTACAGCGGATCAGAAGTTGCCTTATGAATCAGTAACTTACTGATCCATAAGGGAAGTTGGCGTTAGCTCTTGTTAGCCGGTTTTACTTGAAGATCAATAATTTGCGTTAGCTTATTGCAGCGCACAAAAACTGCGCGGTGTACCGCTGGTGTACCTCGCACGCGTCGCTAGGCTCATCCGACACTGACCGGCACCAGGGTCATGGTGTCGTTGCCAAAGATGTCCACCACTTTCACCGCCACGGTGTAGCGGCCGGGGCGGTCGTAGGTGTGCTCGGCGGTAATGAGTTCCAGCTCGCGCTGCTTGCGGGTGCGGAAGCTCTGCCACTCGTTCTCAAAGATGTAGCCTCCGGTCCAGCGGTCCTCGAATTCCAGCGGCATGTCCTGCTGGCCGTGCTCGAAACCGGGCAGCACGCCACCGGGGCCGGCGCCGACCGGCACGCGGATGATTTCCTTGCGGTTCTGGTAGTCGAAGTCCACTGCCCAGTAGTCCACCCAGTCGGTCCAGTGCTTGGTGAGGACTTCGCGCTTCACCGCGCCCTCCTTGCTCTTGCTGATCTTGACCAGTTGGCCCTGGTCGCAGATCACGTCGGACTTGCCATCCTTGAGCGCGGCGATGGCCGCCTCGGCGGCGCCCTGCGTGTAGTAGACGGAGAAGTCGGTCAGTTCGATCTGCACCGTCAGCTTGTCGCGGGCAGTCCGGCCCTTGGCATAACGCGGCGTCGCCTCGACGAAGGAAATGTCATGGAACATCACCTGCCCACGGTCCACAGCGCGCTTGTCGAACACCTCGGCCGGGATGTACTTGGGTGTGAGGTCGATGCCCTTGCCTTTGGCTTCCTCCAGCACCGCCGGGAACAGGCCCATCTCGAACTCGAACGCCAACACGTCCACGCGGGTGGCGCCGCGCTTGCGGCATTCGGTGATGACCTCCTCCACGAACAGCCGCCCCACCGGCAGGTTGATCGGACCGATCACCACCAGCCGGCCAGCGTACTTGCCGTGGAAGAAGCCGTCGTTGGCCAGCGGCTCGCCCTTGTAGGCGCGCAGGATCAGCTCGCGGAATTCGGTTTCCTTCCGCAGCAGCGCCTGTTCGCGCTGCTCGGCCGACAGCCGGCCGCCGACGTTGAGGTAGGCCTGGCGCTCGTAGCGGCCAAGGTTGAGAAGCTCGAAGGCGCGAAACGGCTTGTTGGCGGCCTTCAGCTCGCGCTGCACGCCGATCAGGCGCTTGCGGGTGGTGTGGATGGCGAATTTGCCGAGGTCGGTGGCGATCCACTTGCGGCCGAGTTTTTCCGCGACCGCAGCAGTCGTGCCAGAGCCAGTGAAGAAGTCGGCGACCAGGTCACCTTCGTTGCTGCTCGCCTTGATAATGCGTTCCAACAGTGCTTCGGGCTTCTGCGTTGGATAGTCCACTCTTTCTGCGCCCGCCGGGTTCACTGGCGGAATGTCATCCCATACGGAATCTACGATGTCTCCCTCGAGTTCATCCAAATAAATCACTCGGGCACCACCAGCCGTTGGATTCACGTCGTCTCGATAAAGGCGCCCATCGGCGTCCGTCTTCCATCGCTTCAGGTACTCGGGAGAATGAGGCTTGAACTGGGTTCGCCAGACATGGCGCTCACCCTTCCGGAACGAAATGATTGAATCGTGTTTTTGTGGAAACTTCTTCGCCGTCTTTCGCTTGAATGCAAAGTAGTTCCAGACGAGATCATTTATGAAATGGTCAGAACCAAAGACCTCGTCTAGCACTTGGCGAATAAAGGCGTTTACTCGCCAGTCGCAGTGGACGTAAATGCTTCCTTCCGGATGCATCAAATCCCGCATCAGGATCAACCGCTCATAGATCATGCTGATAAAGCTGTCCGCCCCGCGCCCCCAAGTATCCCGGTAGGCAATTTGCTCCAGCAGATTCGCTTCCTTGTGGAAGGTCTCACCGCCGATCTCGATGTCCATGCTGAAGTCGGCGCCCACGTCGAACGGCGGGTCGATGTAGATCAGCTTCAGCCCACCCGCGTCCTCGATTTGCCGGCGCAGCGCGCCGGCCTTGAGGCTTGAGAGGATCAGCTTGTTGTCGCCCCAGATCAGCTTGTTGGTCCAGCCCTGCGTCTGCCGGCCGCGGGCGTCGAACAGTTCGGCCTGTGCCCTGGTCTCCTCGCGGGGTTCGTCCACATGCTCCAGCGTCTGGAACGGCAACACAGCCGTGCATACGTCGGCACTCTTGCCGTTCCACACCAGCTCCACCTCGCGCTTGTCGGCGAATAGCAGGAAGCGGTATTTCTCCGGCAGGGGCTTGCCGGCCTGGATCAGCTGGATCAGATCGCGCTTTTCGGCGTCGGACAGGTCATAGGCTTCCTTCTGCGGGCGCGCCATGCTCAAGACTCCTGATATTCGGTAAAGCCGGCGACCAGCGCGGCAAATGAGGTGGGCGGGTGGCGCTCAAAGCCGCCCTGATCCACGTACACGAAGCGATATGCCGGCCCGCCTTCGGCCTGGCTGGCTTCGGTGGCCTCCCCGCACCACTGGCGCAAGCGCGCCATCTTCTGTGGCAGGTCAAGCTCCTCGCGGCCCTTGGTCTCGATGACCCAGACCTTGCCGTCGGGCGTCTTGACCAGGAAGTCCGGCACGTAGTTGGACAGCTCGCCATTGGCGCGCACGTAGTCGATCTTGAAGCCCACGGCGAGGTAGTTCTTGGCAAAGCTCGCCACGTCCGGTGCGCCGTCGAGGAACTTGCCGAACTTGAGCTCGAAGCCGCCGCCGGTGGCCTCCGGCACCATCCTGTTGAAGATGGACTTCTTCGCCGGCAGGTACTCGCGGTTCTCCATGCGGAATGGCCGGGTGTTGCGCAGACGGATGGTGTCCTCGATGCGCGAGCTGCCGCTGTCCTTGACTGTCAGCGCGTTGATCGCGGCCTTGAAGCGGTCGAAGACGATCTTGCCGGCGTCTGGTTCGGCCAGGTTGCGCAGCACCAAGGGGTCGTCGAGATCGACGGGCGATGCCTGGAACAGGTGGTCGCGGAGGAATCCGCGCACCTTGGGATACAGCAGCTCGTAGCCGCCGACCAGCCGCAGCTCCTTCAGGAGTTGCCGGGCGAAGAAGCCCACAACGGAGCGATGGTCCGCCGGCCCCAGCCCGTCGAGGTGGACGGTATGGTGGACCTCCCCTTCGAGCATTGTCTTGAACACGATCTCGCGGGTTTGTTCCGGGGTGAACGGCCTGAGCGGAATCGGCGTTTGACCGAACGTGGCCGGGTCGAGGTCGGCCAGGTCCTTGAACTCCCGGTTGAAGCGGCGGCTCAGCTTGGGGATGGCGATATCAAGCGCGTCGAGGTCCTTGTCCGGGTTCTCTGCATCCACCTCCACCACCAAGGACTGCTGGCGACCGGCGCCCTTGCCCATCGGCTTGCGCTCGAACTCCACGCCTTCAGTCTGGATGGTCTGCACGAAGTCCATGAAGGCCTGGGTCCCCATCACCGAGACGTACTCAGGCTGGTCGCTGCCGAAGTACATGCGGCGCAGGCCGCGCCCCAGGGTCTGCTCGGGCAGGATGTTGCTTTTCGAGCTGTAGGCGCGCAGACCGACGATGGTGGTGACGTTGCGCACGTCCCAGCCTTCCTTGAGCATCAGCACCGAGACGATGGCGCGATAGGGGCTGTCCCAGCTGTCGATGTCGTTTGAGGCCTTGCGCAGAACGTCCAACTCGTCCTTCGCCGCCTTGTTGCTTGCCGACTCGGAAATCTCGCCGTTTTTCTTCGTATGGATGACGAGCACCCGGCCTTCCAGCTCCGGGGCAGTCTTTTCCAGATACGCGCCAACCTGGTCGCAGTTCTTGGTGTCATCCACCATCACGAACAGCACCGCCTTCTTGCCGGTGGCCTCGTGCTCGGCGTAGCTCTTGCGCCATTCCTCGATGCCGAGGTTGAGGTAGTCGGCGTAGTGTTCCTCGAAGATCGCGCTCTTGTGTTCCTGCAGGCGCGCAAGGCTGGCCTCGTCCGGCAACGTCGGATGCTTGACCACGTTCTGGTAGATGGCCTCCACCAGCGGGTAATCGGAAACGGTCTGCACGAAAATCGCGCCGTTGTTGTGTTTTGGCGTGGCGGTGACGTCGATCTGCAACGAGAGCCGGCCGTCCTTCTGCAGCATCCGGTGGTGGATGTCCTGGATGGACTTGAACCACGCCATGCGTGGATCGTGGACGTGGTGTGCCTCGTCGTTGAACACGGCCAGCTCGTCAATCTCGCGCACGATCTCCCCCAGGTCCGTCTGGCTGTCGGTGGTCTTGCCGACAGGTTTAGGACCAAAGGGGCTCAGGAAGTAGTCGCGCAGGTCGTCGTCTTCCAGGGATGGGTCGGGCACGTCGCCGAGATAGACGCGATGGATGTTGGTCAGGAACAGGTTGCCCACCGGACGCACGATGCGCACGTCGTCCTGGATGTGCAGGGTGAGCTGGAAGTCGTCGCGCCAGTTGTGGCCGTCGAAACCGTTGTCGGGCAGGACGGGATCGTTGAAGAAGATCTTCAGGCCATCGAAGTCGGTACGCAGGCGGTCGAGCACGATGATGTTGGGCGCGATCAGCAGCATGTTGCGCGCCAGCGTCGAGTCGGGCTCGTAGAGCTTGTGGAAGTAGCTCCAGGCGATCAGCAGCGAGAGCACCTTGGTCTTGCCGGCCCCGGTGGCCATCTTGGAGACGTAGCGCGGCCAGTCTTCGTCGAACATGCCCGCCGAGACTGCGCCAGAGGCGTCGAAGCGCATCAGGTCAAACTTGTCGCGCGCGCGACGTACGTCGTGCAGCCAGATGACGGTTTCCACCGCCTCGCGCTGGGCGAAGTAGTAGCGGAACTCGGACTGGCTGTGGTCTGCCTGTTCGACCATGTGCTGGGTCTGGAACCACCAGCGCAGCAGGGCCAGTGATGTGGCGGACGTACCGGGGTAGCCGGCCTTGCGCCATTGGCTGACCTCTTCCCGGATCTTGGCGACCAGCGGCGGCAGCAGCTTCTCGTACGCCGTGCCGCGCAAGGCCTCGTCGGCCGGAAACCATCGGTGCTCCGGATCCGGCGTCGCATACGGCGACCGTGGAAATTGCGGATGAAGTGCCATCGTCCCCTGTCCTTATGGGCAGATCAGTTGAAGCTTGGGATAGTAGGTGCGATATCGCTTCGCATCCCGCGTCAGCAGCGCCATGCCGTCGATGGCGGCATGGGCGCCGATGTAGAAGTCCGGCAGCGGCGAGGTGCGGGCGCCCTTGGCGCGGCGGTATTGCAGGAAGGCCTTGCCGGCGAGGAAGCCGGCCTCCCACGACAGCTCCAGCCGGGTGAAGGCATCGGCCGGCAGGGCGACGTCCAGCTCCTCGATGCGCTGGAACCCGACCGAAACCTCGGCGTAGATGATGGGGTTGATGCACAGCTCGGCCCTGTCGGCGCAGGCATCCAGTTGCGCCGCCGACCACTCGTACCAGTCCGGATCGTCCGTCAGCACGTCCAGCAGAACGTTGGCGTCCACCAGGACGCGCTTGCCTGCGGCCGGCTTCGCCTCGGGCACATCAGGCGCCACGGGTCAGCTGCATGATCTCGTCGGTCCCCATCCGCGCCGTCGCGCGGCCGCGCAGGCGGGCGGCCAGGCTGCCGCGGCGGGCCCTGGGCGGATGGGCGATGGTGGTCTCGGCCTCGCGCAGCGCGGCTTCACGCACGAAGGTGGCCACCGGCAGGCCGTGCAGCTCGGCGGCGCGACGCAGGCGGTTCTTGTCCTCGACGCTCAGGCGCAGGTCGAGGCGGTCGGCAATGGCGGTCATATCGGGCCTCCTTGTACGGTAGCCTACCGTACCGGGGACCGAATCGCCAGCCGGGGTGAAGCGTTGGCGAAAGGCCAGCGAACAGGCCTGGCGCTCCGCCGGGGTCATGGCCTGTACTGTCTCACAGGCCGCGGCCATCCGGTCGAACAGGAAGCCGCGCTCGGGCCAGGTCAGGGGCTCTACCGAACGACTGCCGGAGAGAACGGAATGGACGCGCGCCAGCAGGTACAGTTCTTCGGCTTCGGTCTGCATCGTCGCCCCCTCGCATTTCCGGTCGGCAGTCGTGCCGCGCGCGCAACCGAATCGCAGCCACCTGCATGACCCTATCCCGGCCGTCCGGATACCGCCAGCGCGGCTATTTTCATGCCCTCGATCGCTGCCGAAACCTGGTCACGCCTGTGGATCGGAAGCCGACCCGTGCGCGTCATCGACCGCGTCAAATTCGGCGTCACCGCCGATCATCGATGCGGCCAGCTTGTCGAGCAGCGGCCGGTCCTGGACCAGCACCTTCTCGACGCTGGCAATCAGCGCATTGTAGAAGCCGTTGCCGGCCGCGCGTGATTCCTCGGTGGGCGATGGCAGCCGCTGGAACAGGTTCCTGGTGGTGAGCGTGGTCAGTTCCACCATCACGCGATTGGCGAAGTTCACCTGCCCCACCTCGCGGCGCAGCGGCCCGGACGAAGAAGGCGTCGCGCCCGGCTGCCATGTCGGGCCGGACTTCAATCGCCTGTACTGCAAGCTCTGCGGAGAATTCACGGAAGCTTTTGCGGCGCAGGTGCTGAGCGTCGATCTGGTCGGCCTGCGTGCCCTTCTGCACCACTGGCCACTGCAGGACGGGCTTCGCATCCGTGTGGAGGGAGCCAGCCAGCGGTTCTGCAAAGCGCACGTCAGCCGCAACCGCAAGCAGAACGATTACGCGACGCTGCAGCAGCTCCGCCGCCGCCAGGCAGCGGGCCGGGATGCTCTTTTGCGGGCCCTGTCGATCAAGTATCCCGAGCTGCGCCAGCCGCAGGGGTTCGAGCGGGCGAAGGCGCTGGCGACCAGCCAAAGCGTCGCAAGGATGTATGGCCGCCGACGAAGCGAGGCCATCAAAGCCACCACGCCAGCACGGTTGTCGCTGCTGGAATGCCTGTGCGTGCCCGCGGTGGCAGTCACCCGCCCCGAGTCGCTGCTTGCCGTGGACATCGACCAGGACCGCATCGCGCTGCGCAGTTCGCAGGGCGAGGACTGGTCAGGCCCCGCCGCGCCGGGCGCGCCCTGGCTGCAGGCCGGCGTGGCGCTTGCCGCGCAGGTCACTACGGGCAACCGTACTGACGCGCCTGCGGACCGCTTGCTGCTCGACATTCCCGACCTCTGGGCCCATGTCCGGATGCGCCCCGGCGCGATCAGCTTCGACTTCGCCAGCGTGGACCTGTGGCCCGAGCTGGAGGAGGTGGTCGCTGCCACCTCCGCCCGGCAGCTTCCGCTGCACGCGGTCCAGGCGGCCTACCAGGTCCTCCGCGCGTAGGTGCGTATAGCGCTTGAGCATCTGCATGGACTTGTGGCCGCTGATCGCCGAGACCTCCTGGTCGCTGAAACCAGCCTCCACCAGCCGGCTGACCGCCTCGTGCCTCAGGTCGTGGAAGCGCAGGTCGGCCATACCCAAGGCCAGCTTGGTGTCGTTCCAGACCTTGGTGAATGCATAGGGTCCCCGCTTGCCGTCCTTCCCCGGCTCGCCGAAGAACACCAGGTCGCACTCCTTCGGCCGCGTCGGATTGGCCAGCGCCTCGCAGAGCACCTGCGTTGCGCGCTGCGTCAGCGGAACGGTCCGGGCGCTGTCGTTCTTGGTGACGGACAGCCGCACCACACGCCGCGCCAGGTCCACCTGATGCAGCCGCAGGCCGAGGATTTCGCCCGAACGCATGCCGGTTTCCAGCGCCACGTTGAAAATCCAGCCCAGCATGGGATTGGAGTGCGCGCTGACGGCTGCCTGCAGCCGGGCTTCCTCGCCCGGCAGCAGGCGCCGGGACCGCCCCTCTCCGGGCGGCGGCTTGCGAATACCGACCACGGGGTTGTGGACCAGCCCGAGCCGCCATTCGCGGATGGCGGTGTTGAACAGGTGGCTCAACAGCGCCAGCTCCAGCCGCACGGTACTGGGGCTCAACGGCGTCACTTTGCCGGCCAGCCGGTGCACGCGCTGCCCGGGCGTGGCCAGACGCTCGTCACGGTAGCGCGCCACCAGGTCGGGCGTGATCGCCGCCAGCGAGTAGGCGCCGAAGAATTCGCGCAGCCGCTCGGCGCGGGGCGCCTCCGACCGCTGCGTGCTTGGCTTCTTGGTCGGCAGGACTTCCCGCAGGTAGCGGTCGAGCGCATCGGCGAGGCTCATGCGCTCCGAGCGCGAGCGGTCGATGTACACGCCGCGGACCATCTCGTCCTCGGCGCGGCGCGCCCAGTCCTCGGCGTCACGCTTGGTGCGGAAGGTCTTGGCGCTGGCCGGCCAACCCTTCTTGCGGATGAGCGCTTTCCAGGTGCCGGAAGGGGTCTTGCGGATGGTCGCCATCGGTCGCCGCGCCTCGGTGGTGTACCGAAACTGCACCGATGGCGTTTCTCGAATCCCGAGACTACACGCAAGTCACTGATTGTACTGGTGGGCCGTGATGGATTCGAACCATCGACCAGCGGATCAGAAGATCAGAAGCGGTATTCGCCGCCGACGCTGAAGGTGTCGACCTTGACGTCGATGCCGTCGAAGTTGGCCTTGCGACGGTCGTAGTTCAGGCTCAGGCCCCAGTTGCGGTTGAAGTCGTAGCCGCCGAACACGCCGTAGTACGGCTTGACCGAGGTTTCGTCCTCGACCACGTCGAAGGTGTCCTCGCGGACCTGCGCGGTCAGCCGCGCAATGCCAGCGCGGCCACCGACGAACAAGCCGGTGGAGCCGTTGCCGAAGTGCTTCTTGCCGACCACGCCAACGCCCACGGTCACCAGGTCCAGCTCCTCGTCATAGCCGAGGTACTTGTTGTACAGCGAGCCGACGTGGCCCTCGACGGCGAAGTTCGGGTTGAACCAGTAGCCGCCGCCGATCACGCCGGAGGAATCGTCTTCGCTCTCGCGGTAGCCGCCATAGCTGACATCGATGTCGCTGAAGCCCGCCTCGGCACGCACGAAGGCCTGGCCCGCCATGGCCTGGGAAGAGAACGCCGCCAGCGCAAGGGTGCCAGCCAGGATCAGGGTCTTGTTCATTCATTCATCCGTAAAAGAGTGCCCGGATGGGCGGGGCGCACGTTCCGGGTTTCACTTCCGTGTGTCAAATTTTCGTTAAATGACGAGTGAATGAAGCCGGCTGCGGGGACTCAGCTGCCGACCTAGGTGTGATCTCTCAGTAGGTTGTTCATCCGGGGTGATCCCGGAAGACTGGAGGTGCGAATCAGCCACCCCTCCAGGAGCCCCGGATGAACCTGCATAAACATGCCCGTCTTACGCCTCGCGGTCGAGCCTTGCTTGTGGAGCGAGTGATCAACCATGGCCTGCGGGTCGAGGAGGCAGCGCATGCCGCGGGCGTGAGCGTCAGAACCGCTTACAAGTGGCTGCGCCGCTTTCGCGAGGAAGGCTGGGCAGGCCTGGATGACCGGTCATCGCGCCCGCACCGCTGTCCGCATGCCACCCCACCATCGGTGGCCGCCGAGGTGACCGCGCTGCGCCGTCAACGCCAGACCTACCGCCAGATCGCATTGGCCCTGCCGGTCGGCCTGAGCACCATTGCCCGACTGATGCGCCGTGCCGGGCTGCACCGGTTGGCCGAGCTGGATCCTGCGCCCCCGGACAATCGCTACGAGTATCACCAGGCCGGGGACCTGCTGCATCTTGATATCAAGATGCTGGGTCGCTTCTGGCGCCCTGGCCATCGGGTCACGGGCGATCGCCAGGGCGCCTCCGATGGCGCAGGCTGGGAGTTCGTCCACCTCGCCATCGACGATCACTCACGAGTCGCCTTCGGCACCATCGAAGATGATGAGCGCGGATCCAGCGCCTGCCGCGCACTGCTTCAAGCCCTGCGCTACTACCGCGGCCTGGGCGTCACCTTCACCCGGGTGATGACCGACAACGGTGCCTGCTACAAGTCCCGGCGCTTCCGCCGGCTCCTGCGCCGCTTGGGCCTGCGCCATCTGCGCACGCGACCCTACACCCCGCGTACCAACGGCAAGGCCGAACGCCTGGTCCAGACCGCTTTGCGCGAATGGGCCTATGCCCGCTCCTACGACAGCTCGGAGCAGCGTCGGCACGCTCTTCCTCGCTGGCTGCACCAGTACAACTGGCACCGGCCGCACGCCAGCCTTGGCTACCAACCCCCGATCAGCCGCATCCAGCTTCCACTGAACAACGTCCTGGGTTTACACACCTAGGCCGGGCACGGCCGCGGGCCTGCCCGATTACTTCTTCGCCGCGGTCGCGGCGTGGGCCTGCACCTGCTCCATCACCCGCAGCAGGTTGCCACCCCAGATGCCGGCGATCTGCTGCTCGCTGTAGCCCTTGCGCAGCAGCCAAGCGGTGATGCGCGGCAGCGCGGCCACGTCGTTGATGCCGACCACGCCACCGCCGCCGTCCCAGTCCATGCCGATACCGACATGCTCAGGGCCGACGACCTTGAGGATGTGCTCGAGGTGGGCGAAGTAGTCGTCCTCGGTAGCCTTGCGCACCGGGTACCTGGCATCGAGTTCGGCCATGGCCTTCGTCAGTTCGGCACCCTCGGCGATGGTCATCTGGTCCCAGCCACTGAACTTGCGCTCCACCGCTTCCTCGGCCGCCTTGCGCTCGTCGCTGGCCGCGGTGTCGATCAGGTAGCCGCCATAGGCGTTGACCTGGATCACCCCGCCCTTGGCGGCAAGCTTGCGCAGGCGCGCATCGTCGATGTTGCGCGGATGGTCGAACACCGCCTTGGACGAGGAGTGCGAGAGCACGAACGGCACAGGCAGCACCTGGACCAGGTCATCGAACAGTTCATCCGAAGCGTGCGACTGGTCGAGCACGATGCCCAGCCGCACCGCCTCGTCGACCAGCTTTCGGCCGGTCGGGCTCAGTCCCTTCCATTCGGGCGCGGCGGTGCTGGAATCACCAAAGCCGTTGTTCCTGGTATGGGTGACCGAGAGCATCCGCAGGCCGGCCTGGTGGTAATAGGAAAGCAGGCTCGGGTCGTGTTCCAGCGGGCTGGAGTTCTCCATCGAGATGTAGGCCACGCGCTTGCCGGCGGCCTTGATCCGCGCCGCATCGGCGGCGGTGGTCGCCAGTTCGAACTGGTCGCGGTGGGCGGCGAGCCTCTGGTGGATATCCAGCAGGCGGACCAGGCCGGCATCGCGGTCGGCAATCAGCGTGGCCGGCTGGCGGTCACCCTGGCCGGTGTAGATGGCGAAGAAGCCACCGTCGAGCAGGCCTTCGCGCATGCGCGGCAGGTCCACCTGCGACAGACCGTTGCCGGCGTGGTTGCGGGTGATGTCGAAGTCCGGGCGCGGGAAATTGGCCGGCGTATCCAGGTGGCTGTCCAGCGTGACCAGCCGGGCCTGCAGCGCGCGCGCGGCCTCCAGTTCCCTGGCGCTGAAATCAGCAGCGTGGGCCGTGGGCAGGGCAAGGGCGAGGCTGAGCAGCAGGGGCAGGCGGCGAACGACCATGGGATCTCCGGCAGGGAAAGACGTCGGGTGACGAAGGCCCGAGTATGCCGCGCCGCTCCAGCGCCGCGCACTGCCAGAAGACATGCGCGGGGTAGGCGCCAGAACGACAACGGCCGCGTTGCGGCGGCCGTTGCAGCCAGTGCTGGCGCGGTGGTCAGTCGACCACGCGGCAGAACACGGCCTTGAGGTAACGCGATTCCTGCACGTGCGCCATGAACGGATGGTCGGCGCCGGCGCCGGCCACCTTCAGCACCTGGATGGTGCGGCCGGAGAAGTAGGCCGCGCGACGCAGCATGTCCAGGAACTGGTCCTCGGCCACCAGACCGGTGCACGAGAACGTGGCGAACAGGCCGCCCGGCTTGACCACGCCCAGCGCCAGCTTGTTCATGTCCAGGTACTTCTTCAGCGCATTGATCACCTGCTCGCGATCGCGGGTCATCTTGGCCGGGTCCAGGATCACCACGTCGTACTGGTCGCCGCGGTTGGCGGCATCGCGCAGCCACGGGAAGATGTCGGCCTGCACGAACCTGGGCTTGACGTTGTTCAGGCGCGCATTGCCCTTGGCGATCTGGATCACGTCCTGGTCGATGTCCACGCCGATCACCTCGGCCGCACCGCGCGCTGCGGCATACACCGCAAAGCCACCGGTGTTGCAGCACAGGTCGAGCACGGTCTTGCCTTCGACCTGCTGGCTCAGCCACTGGCGGTTCTCGCGCTGGTCGGCGAAGAAACCGGTCTTGTGTGCGCTGGCCGGGTCGGCACGGAACTTCACCCCGTACTCGGTGATGATCGCCGGCTCGGTGGTGGTGTTGCCGTGGAAGTCGAAGCTTTCCTGCTTCTGCACGTGCTCGTCGGCGAAGCTGTGGAAACGGCAGCCCGGGAACTGGGCGCGCAGCGCCTCGTAGATCCACTCGCGGTGGCGGAACGCACCGGCGGAGAAGAACTCGACCACGATCAGGTCGTCATAGCGGTCCACCACCAGCCCGGAGATGCCGTCGCCTTCGCTGTGCACCACGCGCCAGGCGTTGGACACCGCATCGAGCTTGAGCACGTCGCGGCGCAGTTCGACCGCCTGGGCAATCTTGCGTGCGAACCAGGCCTGGTCCACGTCCACGTCCTGGCGGGTTTCCAGAATGCGCAGCGCAATGCGCGAATGGCCATTGTAGAAACCGCGGCCGATCCATTCGCCGTCCACGCCGACCACGTCGACGATGCTGCCCGGCTTGGGGCGCACGGTCGGCTTCTCGACCAGTTTCTGGAAGATCCACGGGTGGCTGGAGCGCCACGCGTTCTTGAGGCGTACGATGGGGTAGGCGGTATTCATCGGGCCATTGTAACGGCGCCACGCCCCTGCCACCGCAGCCCGTGCGTCAGGTGTTCATTGATCTTGCACGCAACTGTGGCAAAATCATCGCCCAGAAGGGGAGTAGCTCCCAGACGTTGTCGCCGTCAATTCGAGCCAGCCGGCTCCGGTGCAACGGCAGTTTCGCTGCGGCGAAACTGTGAGCGAGACCTTCGCCGTTGTGGCGAAGCTCTGTTCCCGGTCTCCTTCGATTCCGTGTCCAGTTCTTGGCCAGAGCGGCTCCAAGACCCTATTTTCGAACGGAATTTTCCCATGCATACAATCGGTAATCCATGGCTCTGGGGCGGCTTTGCAGTCGTCGTCATCGTCGCCTTGCTCGTTGACCTGGTGCTGATGCGCCACGGTGGCCCGCACAAGGTCACCTTCAAGGAAGCCCTGGGGTGGTCGCTGGGCTGGATCGCGCTGGCCCTGGCCTTCAATGCCGGCCTGTGGTTCTACCTGAAGGAAACTGTCGACATTGCCACGGCCAACACCCTGGGCCTGGAGTTCCTGACCGGTTACCTGATTGAAAAAGCGCTGGCAGTGGACAACATCTTTGTCTTCCTGCTGATCATGAGCTATTTCTCGGTGCCGGAAATCCAGCGTCAGCGGGTACTGATCATCGGCATCATCGGCGCAATCTTCCTGCGCACGATCATGATTTTTGCCGGTGCCGCGCTGGTCAATGAGTTCCACTGGATCCTGTACGTGTTCGGCGCCTTCCTGCTGTTCACCGGCTGGAAGATGTGGTTCGCCGCCGGCCAGGAGCCCTCGCTGGATGACAACCCGGCGCTGAAGTTCATGCGCCGGCACCTGCGCATCACCCATGCCTACAACGGCAACCGGCTGATGACCGAGAAGGATGGCGTGCGCTGGTTCACCCCGATGTTCGTGGTGCTGGTGCTGATCGCGGTGACCGACGTGATCTTCGCGGTGGACTCGATCCCGGCGATCTTCGCCATCACCACCGACCCGTTCATCGTGCTGACCTCCAATGTGTTTGCGGTGCTGGGACTGCGCGCGATGTTCTTCCTGCTGGCCGGCATGGCCGATCGCTTCCACCTGCTGCCCTACGGCCTGGCGGTGGTGCTGGCCTTCATCGGCGCCAAGATGCTGCTGATGGACATCTTCAAGATCCCGGTGGTGGTGTCGCTGGGTGTGGTCGCGCTGATCCTGGCGGTGACCATGGTGCTGAGCCTGAAGCTGCCGCCGCGCCAGCCACACTGAGCCGGCGTCGCCGGCGGGATTGTCCCGCTGGCGGCACGACGGTTCCCGTAATCCCGCCCTTGCAAACGCGTCCGCCGACGCAATCCCAGGGTTCATGGACCGACAGACCCCCGCCGACGCCGGGCAGGCTTCCGCCCCGGCACATCAGGACCGCCGCCGCGTGCTGCGTGCCTTCAACCTGAGCCTGGGCTTCGTGCTGCTGCTGGTGGGCGTGTTTGCCGCCCAGGGCAGTTTCGACTGGCGACCGTGGGCAGTGGCCCCGCTGGAAACGGCCGGCCTGTGGGGCCTGCCCGGCGCGCCGCTGCTGCACGGCTCGGTCCAGCACCTGGCCGCCAACGCGGTCGCGTTGCTGATCCTGGGCACGCTGGCCGGCAGCGTGTATCCGAAAGCCACGCTGCGCTCGCTGCCGCTGCTGTGGATCGGTTCGGGACTGGGCGCGTGGCTGCTGGGCGAGCCTGGCAGCCGCCACCTCGGCGCCAGCGGGCTGACCCATGGGCTGATGTTCCTGGTGTTCGTGCTCGGCCTGCTGCGGCGTGACCGCCCGGCCATTGCCGCGGGCATGATTGCCTTCCTGTTCTACGGCTCGATGCTGCTGACAATCCTGCCCTACGAGCCGGGGGTATCCTGGCAGTCGCACATGGGCGGGGCCGCCGCGGGCGTGATCGCCGCGCTGATGTTCCGCAACGCCGACCCGCTGGCCCCGCGCAAGCGCTACAGCTGGGAAGACGAGGAGGACGAGCTGGTCGATGCCGGCGGCGACGACGTGCTGGAGCCGCCCTCGCCGCGGGAAGTGCCCGTGCTGTGGCAGCCGCGCCAGGAGCACCGCCAGGTGGTGGTGCAGTTGCGCCCGCCGCGGATGCCCGGCGAGGAGTAAACGATCGCCGGCTTACTTGCCGATACAGAAGCTGGAGAAGATCCGGCCCAGCAGGTCGTCGGCGGTCATGCGTCCGGTGATCCCGCCCAGCGCGTCGTGGGCCAGGCGCAGTTCCTCGGCCGCCAGTTCCAGCTGGTCGTGCCGCAGCTGGTCCTCGGCAGCGGCCAGGTGATCGGCGGCCAGCTCGATTGCCTGCACATGGCGCAGGCGTGCGGAGAACTCACCCTGGTTGCCATCGCCCAGGCCCGCTCCTGCGATCGCGCGCAGGCGCGCATGCAGCTCGGCCATGCCCTGGCCACTGGCGGCGGAGAGCGCGACCGCATCCTCGCCAAGTGAGGTGGGCCACTGCAGCAGCAGGTCGCACTTGTTGTGGATCCACAGCTGGCGGCCGGCCATCGCCGCGGCATCGCCGACCGCGTCGCGCCCGGCCTGCGGATCGCGCGCGTCAACCACGACGATGGCCAGGTCCGCGCGCTGCATTTCCGCCCTTGCGCGGCGCATGCCCTCGCGCTCGATCGCATCACCCCCTTCGCGCAGGCCGGCAGTGTCGACCAGTTCCAGTTCCAGCCCGTCGATGCGGATGGTCTCGCGCAGGGTGTCGCGGGTGGTGCCGGGCACGTCGGTGACGATGGCCCGCTCGCTGCCGGCCAGCGCATTGAGCAGCGAGCTCTTGCCGGCGTTGGGCGGCCCGATCAGCACCGCATGCAGGCCATCGCGCAGCTTGCGCCCGCGCTCGGCGTCGCGTCGCAACTGCTCCAGGCCGGTGCGCGCCTGCACCAGGCCCTGACGCACCTGCTCGCCCCCCAAGGTGTCCAGCGGTTCGTCGGCAAAATCGATCGCGGCCTCGACATGGATGCGCAACCGCACCAGTTGTTCGGCCACGTCCTCGACCCGGCGCGAGAACACGCCGTCCAGCGAGCGCCGCGCCGCGCGCGCGGCGCGCACGTCACCGGCGGAAATCAGGTCGGCGATCGCCTCGGCCTGGGCCAGGTCGAGCTTGCCGTTGAGGAACGCCCGTTCGCTGAACTCGCCGGCCCGGGCCTGGCGTGCGCCCAGCTCGATGCACCGGGCCAGCAGCTGGCGCAGCACCACCGGACTTCCGTGGCCCTGCAGCTCGACGACGTCCTGCCCGGTGAAACTGTTCGGTCCCGGGAAA
Source organism: Stenotrophomonas sp. Marseille-Q4652 (assembly GCF_916618915.1). NCBI lineage: Bacteria > Pseudomonadati > Pseudomonadota > Gammaproteobacteria > Lysobacterales > Lysobacteraceae > Stenotrophomonas > Stenotrophomonas sp. Marseille-Q4652. The sequence goes on along the minus strand of NZ_CAKAKE010000001.1, from coordinate 2,682,236 downwards.
TACAGCGCGATGCCGTCGTCGATGACCTCGCCGGCGCCATCGCGGAAGCGTGCATAGCGCGCATGCCGCGGCGCCAGCGCGCTGCAGCCCAGGCGAGCGGCGATGGCCGCCGCCTGCGGGCCGGAGATGCGCAGGATGCCCACGCCGCCGGCAGCCGGGCCGGTGGCGATGGCAACGATGGTGTCGGTCTCGGCGGACATGCTCATGGAGGCAATGGCACTGCGATGGGACGATGACCGTACCGCAGCGGCAAGGTTAGCCGGGGAAGTCTATCGCCGGATGTGGAAAGGCCCGCCTTGCGGCGGGCCCTGGAGGCTTACTTGGCGTCGGCCTTGGCCGGGAGGTCCTGGCCGTGCTTCTGCACCATCCACCACTGCTGGAGGAGGCTCAAGCCGCCGTTGACCACCCAGTACAGCACCAGACCCGAGGGCATGAAGGCCATCATGACGCCGAACACAAGCGGCATCAGCTGCATCATGCGCTGCTGCATCGGGTCCATGCCCACGGCCGGGGTCAGCTTCTGCGTGGCCCACATCACCGCCACGTTGATCACCGGCAGGATGAAGTACGGGTCGCGCGCGGTCAGGTCCTGGATCCAGCCAAACCACGGCGCCTGGCGCAGTTCCACCGACTCCACCAGCACCCAGTACAGGGCAAAGAAGATCGGCATCTGGATCAGCAGCGGCAGGCAGCCACCCAGCGGATTGATCTTCTCCTTCTTGTACAGCTCCATCATCGCGACCTGGAACTTCTGGCGGTCATCGCCATAGCGTTCCTTCAGCTGCGCGATGCGCGGCTGGAACTTGCGCATCTTGGCCTGCGACTTGTACTGCGCGTTGGCCAGCGGGAACAGCGCCAGCTTGAGCAGGATCACCAGGCCGACAATCGCCCAGCCCCAGTTGTTGACGACCTTGTGCACCTGGTCCAGCACCCAGAACAGGCCCTGGCCAATCACCGCCATCAACGAGAAGCGGCTGTAGTCCACGACGCGGTCCAGACCCTTCACGTCTTCCTTGGCGATCTGGTCGACCAGCTTCGGGCCGACCCACAGGCGCGCTTCGGTGCTCACGCTCTGGCCCGGGGCCACGGTGAAGGCCGGGCCGCGCGCCTCGATGACGTTGCGCGGGCCGTTCTGCGCCAGCACGTACAGCGAGGCCTGGTCGGCCTGCGGGATCCACGCGGTGAAGAAGTGGTGCTGCAGCATCGCCAGCCAGCCGCCGGTGATGGTGCGGTTGAGGTTGCCGTCGTCGAGGAAGTCATCGAACGCACGACGCTCGTAACCCTCGGCCGGGCTGTACCAGGTGGCACCGTTGAAGCTGAAGGAATCGGGGTTGGTCATGCCGCGCTTGATCGTCGGCGGCACGCGGTCCAGCTTGCGGAACACATAGCCGTTCCACGGCGCGGCGCCGGCGTTGCTGACCTCGTCGCGGATGCGCACGGCGTAGCGGCCGCGGCTCACCACGAAGGTGCGGCGGATGGTCACGCCATCGGGCCCGTTCCACACGAAGGGAATCTGCAGCTCGTCCTGGCCCTCGGCCAGGGCCAGTTCGGTGACCGGCTGTTCGAGGCGGAAACCACCAACGCCCGGCACGGCCGAACCGGCGCTGCTGGCCCAGCCGGTGGTGGCGCTGTACGGATGGGCGCTGTTCTCGGTCAGCAGCTGCACCGGCGGGCTGCCGGCGTCCTTGCTCTGCGGGAACTGCAGCAGTTCGGCATGGACCACGCTGCGGCCATCAAGCACCAGGCGCAGCACGTCGGTGGTGACGGTCACGCGCTGGGCGGTGCCGCTGCTGGCTTCCGCGGGGGCCGCCACAGCCTGGCCCGGGGCGCTGGCCTGCGGCACCTGGCCAGCGTTGGGCACCAGATCGGCGTCATTGGCGGCCGGAACGGTGGTCTGCGCGGCAACTTCGGCGGCGGGCGGCGCGGTCTTCTCGCGGTTCCACTCCATCCACAGCAGCACAGCCACCATCAGCCAGGCGAAAACAAGGAATACGCGGGTCTGGTTCATCAGCAGGCAGGCTCGGCGGGGCCGGAACGCGGTGCCGGCTCGGTCAAAGAGGATAAGGCGGTGCCATCAGGCGGCGGCATTGTGCCGTCCGCACCCGGCGGGAGCAATGCGCCCATGCGGCGCAGCAGGCGTTCGAATGCCTGGTGGATCTGCTCGTTGCTGGCAGTGCGGGCGGCGGCCCGCACCACGACGACATAGTTGCCTCCAGCCATCCACGGCCGGACATGGCGTACTGCATTGCGCAGCACACGCTTGATACGGTTGCGACCCACCGCCCGCGCATCGACTTTCCTGGACACGGCAAGACCCAGCCTCGCGGGGTTGTCGCCCTTGAGCCAGTGCAGTGTCATCAGGGGGTCGGACACACGGCGGGCGCCGTCGAATACCGTTTTGTATTCGGCACGCGTACGAACCCGCGCAGAGCGAGGAAATCGCTTGCGCGGGTCGGTCGTGTTCACCATCGCGATTGCAGTTGCCGCCAGGGGCGGCACGGCAATCAAGCGCTCAGGGTCTTGCGGCCCTTGGCGCGGCGACGCGACAGGATCTTGCGGCCGTCGGCGGTAGCCATACGGGCGCGGAAGCCGTGGTCGCGCTTGCGCTTGAGGTTGCTGGGCTGGAACGTGCGCTTGGTGGCCATGGGGGCACCTGTATGAATTGGACGGAAAGAACCGGAAATTCTATAGAGGCGACAGGCACTTCGTCAACTTGAATGTGCTTTGGCCTGCTGGATGGCCTCTCCGGCCTGTGGATCATCCTGTGAATAAATACTGGACAAAGCATTCCCGGTCCCGGCCGGCGATGGTAGGCTGGGGCCTCCACTTTTTCCACTTTCCGGCTTGCGGCCCGGCGGTTTCGTGCGCCCTGCCGCCAGCCTTTGATGATATCTACGATGGATGCATGGCCCCGCTGTCTTGAGCGCCTCGAGGCGGAATTCCCCCCCGAGGACGTACATACCTGGCTGAAACCGCTGCAGGCCGACCAACGCGCCGACAGCCTGGTGCTGTACGCGCCCAACGCCTTCATCGTCGACCAGGTGCGCGAGCGTTACCTGCCGCGGATCGGCGAACTGCTGGCGCATTTCGCCGGTACGTCCGAGGTGTCGCTGGAGATCGGTTCGCGCCCGCGCGCGCCGGAACCGGTCGCCCCGAGCATGGCCGCAGCGGCTCCGGCCGCCCCGGTGGTGCCGTTCAACGGCAACATGGACTCGCACTACACCTTTGCCAACTTCGTCGAAGGCCGCAGCAACCAGCTGGGCCTGGCCGCCGCGTTCCAGGCGGCGCAGAAGCCGGGCGACCGTGCGCACAACCCGTTGCTGCTGTACGGAGGTACCGGCCTGGGCAAGACCCACCTGATGTTTGCCGCCGGCAATGCGATGCGCCAGGCCAATCCGAACGCCAAGGTGCTGTACCTGCGCTCGGAGCAGTTCTTCAGCGCGATGATCCGTGCGCTGCAGGAAAAGACCATGGACCAGTTCAAGCGCCAGTTCCAGCAGGTGGACGCGCTGCTGATCGATGACATCCAGTTCTTTGCCGGCAAGGACCGCACCCAGGAAGAGTTCTTCCACACCTTCAATGCGCTGTTCGACGGCAAGCAGCAGATCATCCTGACCTGCGACCGCTACCCGCGCGAGGTCGAAGGCCTGGAAGCCCGCCTCAAGTCGCGCCTGGCCTGGGGCCTGTCGGTGGCGATCGACCCGCCGGACTTCGAGACCCGCGCCGCCATCGTGCTGGCCAAGGCCCGCGAACGCGGCGCCGAGATCCCGGACGACGTGGCCTTCCTGATCGCCAAGAAGATGCGCTCCAACGTGCGCGACCTCGAGGGCGCCCTGAATACGCTGACCGCCCGCGCCAACTTCACCGGCCGCGCGATCACCACCGAGTTCGCCCAGGAAACCCTGCGCGATCTGTTGCGTGCCCAGCAGCAAGCCATTTCCATTCCCAACATCCAGAAGATCGTTGCCGACTACTACGGCCTGCAGATCAAGGACCTGTTGTCCAAGCGCCGCACCCGTTCGCTGGCCCGCCCGCGCCAGGTCGCCATGGCCCTGACCAAGGAGCTGACCGAGCACAGCCTGCCGGAAATCGGCGATGCCTTTGCCGGTCGCGACCACACCACGGTCCTGCACGCCTGCCGCCAGATCAGGACGTTGATGGAAGCCGATGGGAAGCTGCGAGAGGACTGGGACAAGCTGATCCGCAAGCTGAGCGAATGATGCCTGCGCGCTGCACGGGCGTCATCGGATAAAACCGTGCATCATTCCGGAAGAAATCCGGGAGAATCTGTGGATAAGATCCAGCGGCGCTTGCCGGCAAAATCTATCCACAGCTTTTCCCACCGCTTGGGGGCAGTTGTTCCATAGGGTTTCGAGTCACAAAAACCCTTGTGAAACAAAGAGTTGAATGTGTTTTGCACCAAATCTGGCGCTACCATCACCACCAAGCTTTTGATTTAACCCACATCTTTTAAAAGCATAGGGGCACGAAACCACATGCGTTTCACACTGCAGCGCGAAGCCTTCCTCAAGCCGTTGGCCCAGGTCGTCAATGTCGTCGAGCGCCGCCAAACCCTGCCGGTCCTGGCCAACTTCCTGGTCCAGGTACAGGACGGCCAGCTGTCGCTGACCGGTACCGACCTGGAAGTGGAAATGGTCTCGCGCATCGCGGTGGAAGACGCCGAGAACGGCGAAACCACGATTCCGGCGCGCAAGCTGTTCGAGATCATCCGCGCCCTGCCCGATGGCAGCCGGATCACCGTCTCGCAGACCGCCGACAAGGTCACCGTGCAGGCGGGGCGTAGCCGTTTCACCCTGGCAACCCTGCCCGCCAACGATTTCCCGTCGGTCGACGAGGTTGAAGCCACCGAACGGGTCGCCGTGCCGGAAGCCGGCCTGAAGGAACTGATCGAACGCACCGCGTTCGCGATGGCCCAGCAGGACGTGCGCTACTACCTCAACGGCCTGCTGTTCGACCTGCGCGACAAGACCCTGCGCTGCGTGGCCACCGACGGCCATCGCCTGGCGTTGTGCGAAACCGAGCTGGAAGCGGCTGCCGGCGCAAAACGCCAGATCATCGTGCCGCGCAAGGGCGTGACCGAGCTGCAGCGCCTGCTGGAAGGCGGCGATCGCGAGGTCGAGTTGGAAATTGGCCGCAGCCACGTGCGGGTCAAGCGCGACGATGTGACCTTTACCTCAAAGCTGATCGACGGTCGCTTCCCCGACTACGAAGCCGTTATTCCGATCGGTGCCGACCGCGAAGTACAGGTGGATCGCGAAGTCCTGCGCGCTGCCCTGCAGCGTGCGGCGATCCTGTCCAACGAGAAGTACCGCGGCGTCCGCGTCGAGGTCACCCCGGGCCAACTCAAGATCTCCGCGCACAACCCCGAGCAGGAAGAAGCGCAGGAGGAAATCGAGGCCCAGACCCAGGTTTCCGACCTGGCCATCGGCTTCAACGTGAACTACCTGCTGGACGCGCTGTCCGCCCTGCGCGACGAGCACGTGGTCATCCAGCTGCGTGACTCGAACTCGTCCGCGCTGGTGCGTGAGGCTGCCGGTGCGAAGTCGCGCCACGTGGTCATGCCGCTGCGACTCTGACAGGTTCCACGTGGAACACAAAAAGCCCGGCTTGGTCGCCAGGCTTTTTATGCTCCGCCGACATGCAATTCCCCCGACGTGTATCCCAGCGGTCCAAGCCGCGGGAAGAATCAGGAACGGATGCACCACAGGGGAAGAGGGCGCGTGGAATCAGGTGATCTTGCAGGTCTTCCCGGCTACGGTATGCCAGAGTCCGGCGGAGCCCTTGATCCTGCTTTTTTCATCCCTTCCCAAGCTTCTATAAAGTGGATAAATCAAAAGCTATGTGGTGATGGTAGGCCCAGATTTCGCGGAAAAATGGCTCATGTCACTGTTTCTAAAGGGAAATATCGGTATGAAACCCCCGGTACAACCGAGGGTGAGCGTTGGGAAAACCTGTGGGTAACTTCAACCGGTTGGAGAGGGCCAATTTTTACCCACAGCTTGCCCACTGAGCGCCCCCAGCGCTCACCCGGCACGACGGGCGGCATGATTTAAGCTGCACCACCGGTCCTGCCAGGGCCGGTCGCCCGTTCCTGGACCCCCATGCGCATCAATCGCCTCGCCCTGCACCACGTCCGCCGCTTCGAAACCGCCGAGTTCTCACCGCGCCCCGGAATCAACCTGATCACCGGGGAGAACGGCGCGGGCAAGTCCACCCTGCTCGAAGCGCTGCACCTGATGGCGTATGGCCGAAGCTTCCGTGGCCGCGTCCGCGACGGGCTGGTGCGGCAGGGAGCCGAAGCGCTGGAAGTCTTCGTGGAGTGGGAGGAAACGGGCGCCGTCGGCCCCAAGGTTCGCCGGGCTGGACTGCGACATACCGGGCAGGACTGGAAAGGACGGCTCGATGGGGAGGACGTGAACCAGCTTGGCACCCTGTGTGCGGCGTTGGCCGTGGTGACCTTCGAGCCGGGTAGCCACGCCCTGATCCACGGTGGCGGCGAGTCACGCCGGCGGTTCCTGGACTGGGGATTGTTCCACGTGGAACCTGATTTCCTTGCCCTGTGGCGCCGTTATAGCCGGGCACTCAAACAGCGGAATGCGCTTTTGAAGGCCGGAGGCTCGGCCAGTGTGCTTGATGCCTGGGACCGGGAACTGGCGGAGGCGGGGGAACCGCTGTCTTCCCGCCGCCAGCTTTATCTCGAACGCCTGCAGGACCGGGCCGTGGAACTGGCCGGAGAGCTTTCCCCTGCGCTGGGTCTGCAGGAGCTTGGTTTCCAGCCCGGCTGGAAGCGGGCCGAACTGTCGCTGGCAGACGCCCTGCTGGTATCCAGGGAGCGGGACCGGACGGCCGGCTATACCTCCGTCGGCCCCCACCGGGCAGACTGGACCCCGCGGTTCCACGCCATCCCCGGCCGGGAGGGACTCTCCCGTGGCCAGGCAAAACTCACCGCGCTGGCCTGTCTGCTGGGCCAGGCAGAGGATTACGCTGCCGAGCGGTCGGATTTTCCAGTGATCGCCCTGGATGACCTGGGTTCCGAGCTAGACCGGCCGCACCAGGCACGCGTGCTGGCCCGATTGGGCGCCAGTCCGGCCCAGGTGTTCATTACCGCCACCGAAACCCCGACCGCCCTGTCCAATGCACCGTTCAATCTGACCAGGTTCCACGTGGAACACGGGTCCATCCGCCACGCGGGCTGACCGTCCGGGGCCCTCTTGACCCCGGCTGGTATAATTTCGCGGTATTCCCCTATCTCCGGTGCAAGGCGCCTTCCTGGTGCCCTGCCCCCGCCTGCGGAGCCGATGGCAAGCGCATGACCGAACATCAGAACACCCCGCCGAGCAACGGCAATTACGACGCCAACAGCATCACCGCCCTCGAGGGTCTGGAGGCCGTCCGCAAACGCCCCGGCATGTACATCGGTGACGTCCACGACGGCACCGGTCTGCACCACATGGTGTTCGAGGTGGTCGACAACTCCATCGACGAAGCCCTCGCCGGCCATGCGGACCATGTCGCGGTGACCATCCACGCCGACGGGTCGGTGTCGGTGTCGGACAACGGCCGCGGCATCCCGGTCGGCAAGCACGAGCAGATGAGCGCCAAGCTCGGCCGCGAGGTCTCCGCCGCCGAGGTGGTGATGACCGTGCTGCACGCCGGCGGCAAGTTCGACGACAACAGCTACAAGGTTTCCGGCGGCCTGCACGGCGTTGGCGTGTCGGTGGTCAATGCCCTGTCGGAGAAGCTGCTGCTGGACGTGTTCCAGGGTGGCTTCCACTACCAGCAGGAATTCAGCAATGGCGCGGCGGTTGGCCCGCTGCAGAAGCTCGGCGACACCAGCAAGCGCGGCACCACCGTTCGCTTCTGGCCCTCGGCGGTGGCCTTCCACGACAACGTGGAATTCCATTACGAGATCCTGGCCCGCCGCCTGCGCGAGCTGTCCTTCCTCAATTCCGGGGTCAAGATCGTCCTGGCCGACGAGCGCGGCGATGGCCGCATGGATGACTTCCATTACGAAGGCGGCATCAAGAGCTTCGTCGAGCATCTGGCCCAGCTGAAGACCCCCCTGCACCCCAACGTCATCGCCGTCACCGGCGAACACAACGGCATCACCGTGGAAGTGGCGCTGCAGTGGACCGACTCCTACCAGGAGACGATGTACTGCTTCACCAACAACATCCCGCAGAAGGATGGTGGTACCCACCTGGCCGGCTTCCGTGGCGCGCTGACCCGCGTGCTCAACAACTACATAGAGCAGAGCGGCATCGCCAAGCAGGCCAAGATCAGCCTGACCGGCGATGACATGCGCGAAGGCATGATCGCCGTGCTCTCGGTCAAGGTGCCCGACCCGAGCTTCTCCTCGCAGACCAAGGAAAAGCTGGTCAGCTCCGAAGTCCGCCCGGCGGTGGAAAACGCCTTCGGCGCCCGCCTGGAGGAGTTCCTGCAGGAGAATCCGAACGAAGCCAAGGCCATTGCCGGCAAGATCGTCGACGCCGCGCGTGCCCGCGAGGCCGCCCGTCGTGCCCGCGACCTGACCCGTCGCAAGGGCGCGCTGGACATCGCCGGCCTGCCCGGCAAGCTGGCCGACTGCCAGGAAAAGGATCCGGCGCTGTCGGAACTGTTCATCGTCGAGGGTGACTCGGCAGGTGGCTCGGCCAAGCAGGGCCGCAACCGCAAGAACCAGGCCGTGTTGCCGCTGCGCGGCAAGATCCTCAACGTGGAACGCGCGCGCTTTGACCGCATGCTGTCCTCCGACCAGGTCGGCACCCTGATCACCGCGCTGGGCACGGGCATCGGCCGGGACGAGTACAACCCGGACAAGCTGCGTTACCACAAGATCATCATCATGACCGACGCCGACGTGGACGGCGCGCACATCCGCACCCTGCTGCTGACGTTCTTCTACCGGCAGATGCCGGAGCTGATCGAGCGCGGCCACGTCTATATCGGCCTGCCGCCGCTGTACAAGATCAAGCAGGGCAAGAGCGAGCTGTACCTGAAGGACGATCCGGCGCTGGATGCCTACCTGGCGTCCAACGCGGTGGAAAACGCCTCGCTGATCCCGGCCGATGGCGAGCCCGGCATCGAGGGCGTGGCGCTGGAGAAGCTGCTGCTGGCCTATGCCGGCGCACGCGAGGCGATCGAGCGCAACGCCCACCGCTACGACCGCCACCTGCTCGAGGCCCTGCTCGAGTTCACCCCGATGGACCTGGAGCATCTGCGCAATGCCGGCCCGGGCGAAGGCCTGGAGGCGCTGGCCAGCCAGCTCAACCAGGGCTCGCTGGGTTCGCCGCGTTTTGCCCTGGAGTTGTTCGAGGGCGACGAGCATCGCAAGCCGGCGATCATCATCAAGCGCAGCCACATGGGTGAACTGCAGCGCCAGGAGCTGCCGCTGGCAGCGTTCGAAGGCGGCGAACTGCGCGCCATCCGCGAGGCCCAGCTGCTGCTGCACGGGCTGATCCGCGACGGCGCCCGTGCCGTGCGCGGGCAGAAGTCGATCGAGGTCGGCAACTTCGCCCAGGTCCAGGCCTGGTTGATGGAAGAGGCCAAGAAGGGCCGGCAGATCCAGCGCTTCAAGGGCCTGGGTGAAATGAACCCGGAACAGCTGTGGGATACCACGGTCAACCCGGACACCCGCCGCCTGCTGCAGGTACGCATCGAGGATGCCGTGGCCGCCGACCAGATCTTCAGCACCCTGATGGGCGACGTGGTTGAACCGCGCCGCGACTTCATCGAGGACAACGCGCTGAAGGTCGCCAACCTCGACGTCTGAGTCGTCCGCCGGACCGCGGCACCCGCAGGAAGGGTGCCGCCCGGTATCCCAACCCATCGCAAGGATCGCAATGTCCGTCCCGACCCCGCCGCCGGCTACCTCGCCCTCGTCCCCGTCCACCGCCGTTCCCCCTGTGCCCCGCCCGGGTTCGCCGGTGATGGGTTTCTGGATCGACGTTGGCATTGCCGTCGCAACCCTGCTGACAGTCAGCCTGGCGTGCGGTATCGCCTGGGGCGTGTATCGCGGCGTGGTGCTGGGCATGGAAGCTGCCCGTTCGGGAGCGGCCCCGGATCCGGGTGCTCTCGCAGCCCAGATGGGCCAGCCCGGTGCGCTGGCGCAGATGCTGATGGCGATCATGGCCACCGGCTCGGCCGCACTGCTGCTGTACTTCTGGCGGCGCCGGGCCAGCAAGACCGAGCGCCAGGCTTCGCATCGCGCCGCGCTGCGGCCCTCCACCTGGGGCTGGACCCTGCTGGTGGCAGCGGGCGTGTTCGCCGGCAGCAGCCTGATCAGCTGGGCTGCCGGCCAGGCCGGGATCGAGCCGGTGCCCACCAACATGGCCCTGATGCAGCAGGCATTGGCCCAGTTCCCCGTGTTCCTGGTGATCTTTGCCGTGCTGCTGGCGCCGGCCTACGAGGAGCTGCTGTTCCGCCGGGTGCTGTTCGGACGCCTGTGGGCGGCGGGCCGGCCGGTGCTGGGCATCGTGCTCAGCAGCGCGGCTTTTGCCCTGGTGCACGAGATCCCGGGTACCACGCCAAACGGGGCGGCGGAAATCGCCCAGCTGTGGCTGGTCTACGGCGGCATGGGTGCGGCCTTTGCCTGGCTGTACTGGCGCACCGGCACGCTGTGGGCACCGTTCGTAGCGCATGCATTGAACAACGCGATCGCCCTGGGTGCACTTGCGTTCCTGGGGACCTGAACCGGCGGCTTGACGGGCCCTTAAGCCCGCCTGTGTACAAATCAGCGCAGGACCAATGAAGGGAATGCAGATGAAGAAGGCCTTGCTCCTGGGTGTCGCCATTACGGTCCTGGCCGCAGCCTGCGCCACCACGACCTCGCCCACCGGGCGGCGCCAGGTGGTGGGCGGCGTGTCGCAGGCCGAGCTTGACCAGCTTGGCGCCCAGGCGTTCGCCGAGGCCAAGAGCAAGCAGAAGGTCAGCACCGATGCCACGCAGAACGCCTATGTGCAGTGCGTGGTCAACGCACTTGTCGCCCAGCTGCCCAGCCAGTACGAGGGCGTACGGTGGGAGACGGCGGTATTCGTGGACAACGAACCCAACGCCTTTGCCCTGCCCGGGGGCAAGGTTGGCGTGCATACCGGCATCTTCACCGTGGCCAAGAACCAGGACCAGCTCGCCGCGGTCATCGGCCACGAGATCTCCCATGTCATCTCGCGCCATCACGAGGAGCGCCTCACCCGGCAGATGGTGGCTTCCAGCGTTCTGCAGGTGGCGGGCGCTCTGGCCGGGGACTATGGCCAGCTGGTCACCCAGGGCGGCAGCATCCTCGCCCAGACCGGTTTCCTGCTTCCCAACTCGCGCGAGCAGGAAGGCGAGGCCGATATCGTTGGCCAGCGGCTCATGGCGCAGGCCGGTTTCGATCCGGCCCAGGCCATCAGCCTGTGGCAGAACATGCAGGCCGCCAGCGGCAGCCGTGCCCCGCAATGGATGTCGACGCACCCGGATCCCGCCAACCGCATCCGCGACCTGCAGCGCGACGCGCCGGCCCTTGCCCCGGTCTACCAGCAGGCCCGTGCGGCCGGCCGCGCGCCTCGTTGTGGCTGACCGTTTGTTGTGGCGCAGCATCGAAAACGGTTTCAACGGATAACTTCTTTCTGGTACGGTTGCTGGCTCAGTTTTGTGCAGCCGTTGTCTACAGCACCGCCGAGAGCGGTCCGATCGAGGTGAACCATGCTTATCCGTAGCCCGAAAAAAGCGGTGCTTTCCGTCCTAGTCGCCACCCTGCTCGGCGGCGCCGTGGTCACCGATGCCATGGCCCAGGCCCGTTCGTCCGAACGTTCGAGCAAGTCCCGTGGCGCGGCCAAGGCCGAAGTGCTGTTCCCGGAAGCCACCCGCGAAGAACCCAAGGGCAAGCCCTCGGCCAAGGTCGGCGGCAAGCTGCAGAAGCTGTTCAACGCCTACAACAAGGACGACTTCGAGACCACGCGTACGCTGGCCGATGAGATCCTGGCTGCCGATGCCGCCAACGATTACGACCGTTCGGTCGCCGCCCAGCTGGGTTCGCAGGCTGCCTACAACCTGGACGACATGCCGGCTGCCAAGCAGTACCTGCAGCAGGCGCTGCAGTTCAACTCGCTGGACAACAACGGCCACTACCAGGCCATGCTGATGCTGGCCCGGCTGCAGCTGCAGGACGAGGAATACGCCGAAGGCCTGGCTACGCTGGACAAGTACCTGGCCGAATCCGGTTCCAAGAAGGCCGAGGACATGGTGATCAAGGGCCAGGCCCTGTACCAGACCGAGCGCTATGCCGAGGCCGTGCCGGTGCTGCGCCAGGCCATCGCTGCCGCCGCCGAGCCGAAGGACAGCTGGAACCAGCTGCTGATGGCCGCCCTGGCCGAGGCCGGCCAGACCGGCGACGCGGTGAAGGAAGCCGAGGCGCTGGCCGCCAAGAACCCGGCGGACAAGAAGGCCCAGCTAAATCTGGCCAGCATGTACATGCAGGCCGATGACATGGCCAAGGCCGCTGCGGTGATGGACAAGCTGCGCGCCGCCGGCCAGCTGACCGAGGAGCGTGAGTACAAGCAGCTCTACTCGATCTACGCCAACACCGAGAACAAGGAAAAGGACACCATCGCGGTGATCAACGAGGGCCTGTCCAAGGGCATCCTCAAGCCGGATTACCAGACCTATCTGGCGCTGGCCCAGTCCTACTACTACTCCGACCAGATTCCGCAGGCCATCGAAGCCTGGCAGAAGGCGGCCCCGCTCTCCAAGGATGGCGAGACCTACCTCAATCTGGCCAAGGTGCTGCATTCCGAGGACCGGATCCCCGAAGCGAAGGAAGCGGCCCGTCAGGCGCTCGCCAAGGGTGTGAAGCGCGCCGATGACGCCAAGAAAATCATCAACCTGAAGTAACAGGTAATAACGCCTGAATGCCTGCGCCAAGGGTGCGCAGGCACTCAGGATTGGTATAAGCTTGGAGGTTCCTGCGGTGTCATGCACCGCTGAATCAGGGTTTGCAGGCTTCCAGCAGCGAACCCGGCCCCACTACAGAGTTCTTGGCGCATGACGGAACAATTGGTCTTCCACCACAGGTATGACAGCAATGATGACAAAGGCCTGAGCTGGCCGCGCATTATTGGTATCGCCTTTGTAATCGCACTTCATCTTGCTGCCCTGATGATGCTCCTGATCCCGGCCGTTGCCCCGAAGGCAGCCGCGGAAAAGGAACGCAACATCATGGTGACCCTGGTGGACGCTCCGCCGCCCCCGCCGCCGCCGCCGCCGCCGCCGCCGCCGCAGGACACTCCGCCGCCGCCGGTGAAGAACCTGGCGCCGCCGAAGCCGTCGCCGGTTCCGCCGCCGCCGGAAGCGCCAGTGGTCGACGTGCCGGAACCGCGTCCGAGCGACATCGTGACGCCGCCGTCGCCGCCGGCCCCGCCGCAGCCGCCGACTGACGTCAGCGCCAGCGTCGATATCTCGTCCAAGAACATGAATCCGCCCCGCTACCCGCCGGCAGCTTTCCGTGCCGGTATCCAGGGCGAAGTCATCCTGATCATTGATGTCGATGCCAGTGGCAACGTCACCAATGTGTCGGTCGAAAAGTCCAGCCGTAACCGTGACCTCGACCGCGCAGCGATGGAGGCGGCACGCAAGTGGCGTTTCAACCCGTCGATCGTGAATGGACAGAAGGCCGCTGGTCGAGTCCGCGTCCCGGTCAACTTCGCGCTGAACTGATCCATCGGGGCGGCTGAGTCGTCGCCCCCCGGAACAGTCTTCTGTCTTAGCTCCACCCTTTATCACCACACACAACAAAGGTAAGCGTCATGCTGCAGGAACTCTTCATCGCCGCTGCTGCCGGGGGCAACGCGAACAACGCCCTCTCGCAGATGGGCTTCGAACACCTCATCACCGAAATGGTCAGCCAGCCGGGCGAGTTCGCCGTTTCCTGGGTCGTGCTGATCACCCTGGTCGTGATGTCCGCCCTGTCCTGGTACTGGACCGTCATCAACATCTTCCGCGCCACCCGCCTGAAGAGCGCGGCCGACCGCGTGACCACCCTGTTCTGGGACACCCCGAACGCCCAGGACGCCATCCGCGCCATGGAAGAACAGCCGGCTTCCGAGCCGTTCTCCAAGATCGCCCTGGACGCCGCCCAGGCTGCCGCCCACCACCAGCGTGCTGAAGCCAGCGGTGCCGGTGAGAGCCTGAGCCGTTCGGAGTTCGTCGACCGCGCCCTGCGCCAGGCCGTGACCCGCGAAAGCAACAGGCTGCAGTCGGGCATGACCCTGCTGGCTACCGTCGGCGCGACCGCTCCGTTCGTCGGTCTGCTGGGTACCGTGTGGGGCATCTACGGCGCGCTGATCAAGATCGGTGCCACCGGTTCGGCCTCGATCGACGCCGTTGCCGGCCCGGTGGGTGAAGCGCTGATCATGACCGCCATTGGTCTGTTCGTCGCTATCCCGGCCGTGTTCGCCTTCAACTTCTTCAGCAAGATCAACAGCGCCACGATCAGCAAGTTCGATACGTTCGCTCACGATCTGCACGACTTCTTCGCCACCGGTTCGCGCGTTCGCTGATCCGCAAAGCCAAGCAGTCCTCGCAACGATCTAGACGGAGCCCGTTATGGCTTTCAGTAGTGGTAACAGCGGCGGCCCCATGGCCGACATCAACGTCACGCCCCTCGTGGACGTGATGCTGGTGCTGCTGATCATCTTCATCATCACGGCGCCCCTGATGTCGCACAAGGTCCAGGTGGAATTGCCCGAGGCCAACCTGGTGCAGAGTCCGGAAGATGCCGAAAAGCGTTCCGGTCCGATCACGGTGGCAGTCAAGGAAGACGGGTCGCTCTACTGGAACGACGAGCCGGTTTCCAAGGAAACCCTGGAATCGCGCTTTGCCACTGCGGCCCAGCAGACCCCGCAGCCGCCGCTCAACCTGCGCGGCGACCGCACCACCAAGATGCGCGTGATCAATGAAGTCACGAAGATCGCGCAGAGCCAGGGCATGCTGGACGTCGGTTTCGTTGCCACCAAAGAAAAGGGGCAATAAGCCATGGCATTCAGTAGTGGTGGTAACAAGGGCCCAATGGCCGACATCAACGTCACGCCCCTCGTGGACGTGATGCTGGTGCTGCTGATCATCTTCATCGTGACCGCGCCGATCATGACCTACCCGATCGCCGTGGACCTGCCGCAGCGGGTGATCAACCCGCCGCCGCAGCTGGTGGAGCCGCCGCCGCCGATCGAACTGCGTGTTGATTCCAGCAACCAGGTGTTCTGGAACAACAGCCCGGTCGCCGTGGGTGAGCTGCAGCAGCGGATGGAAGAGGAAGTGCAGCGCGATCCGACCAACCAGCCGGAACTGCGCATCGATGCAAACCCGGATTCCGAGTACGAGGTGATGGCCAAGATCCTGGCCGCCGCCAAGAATGCTCAGATGAAGAAGATCGGTTTCATCCAGTAATACGCAACACCTCAGTCATGACGCGACTGGAAATGCCCCCGGAGACCCGGGGGCATTTTTTTGCCCGGGCCTGGATGTCGTGTGCCCCGGCGTCATGCACAGCCGTGTGCTCCACGGGTTCGATTGCGCGGCTTCAGTACCCGGATGGTGTGGTCGCGACCGGGTTGCCGGCCATCACAGGGGCCGGTCCCGTAGGCATGGGTTGAATTGATCGCGTCCGCTGCCGGGCAATGTCACAGCCGCACCCGCCACTCCGCGATTTCCGAGCAGGTAGACCAGCTGGGGAGTGGGGGCAAGGCCGATGGGCAATCAGCCGATACGGTTACCGGCGTATATCGGCGCTCGCAGGAACGACAGGCACCGGAGGTTGCGGCTTTGATGCAGCCGCCAAACCCGCGCAGTGGCACGGGCCGCCCTGCCCTCGCGTCATCAGGCAATTCCCGCGCAGAGTGCTCAGGCAACCAGGGCGAGGTAACGCCGCACGGTGGCATCCAGCCCTTCGTACAGGGCTTCACCGATCAGGGCGTGGCCGATCGAGACCTCAAGCACGTCGGGCACGGCATCGAGGAAATCACGCAGGTTGGCCTGCGAAAGGTCATGGCCGGCGTTGACGCCCAGCCCGGCGGCCCGTGCACGACGTGCGGCATCGGCAAACAACTCCAGCGCGGCCTGCGCATCGCCACTGGCGTGCGCCTCGGCATAGGGACCGGTATACAACTCGACGCGATCGGCGCCCAGCGTGGAGGCCTGGCCGATGTCCGGGCTGCCGGCGTCGACGAACAGGCTGACCCGGCATCCCAGTGCCTTGAGCTGCGCGATCAGCGGTCGCAGGCGCTCGCCGCGGGCGAAATCAAAGCCGTGGTCGGAGGTGAGCTGGCCATCGCCATCGGGCACCAGGGTGGCCTGGGCGGGCCGGGTCCGTGCGCACAGCTGCACCAGTCCGGGATAACCCGGGCGCGGCGGTGCGAACGGATTGCCTTCGATGTTGAACTCCACGCCGCGCTCGGCGGTGAGCGCGGCCAGGGCCAGCACGTCCTCGGCGTGGATGTGGCGCCGGTCCGGCCGCGGATGCACGGTGATGCCGTGCGCGCCGGCATCCAGGCAGGTACGGGCGGCGCGGACCACATCCGGCTCGTCGCCACCGCGGGAATTGCGCAGTACCGCGATCTTGTTGACGTTGACGCTCAGGCAGGTCACGAGTCGCGCTGCTCCGGTGCGGGAGCGGATTCCATCGGCGCGGCCGGACGCAGCTGTTCGCGCATGCGCTGCAGCTCGGCCGGATGCAGCACGCGCGGGCCATCGTTGACCACGCTGCCGAAGCGGGCGACATACAGGCCGCGCACCCACATCAGGAAGAACACCAGCGACACGAACAGGGCCAGCAGCAGCAGGCTGACCTTGGTGGCGGAAAGGGCAAACACGAAGGCCGCGATGGCCAGCAGCAGGAACAGCCAGTACATGACGATCTCCCCGGTGGACCGGCGCAGTTTATCGTCCCCCGCCCTGCGACCACCATGGAACCTGCCGGACGCGGCGTGCGGGCCGACGCACGGTCGGCGCCATTGCCGCTCACGCCGGGCAGGTCACAGCAGTGGCGAAGCGAGGCGGGCGAAGGCTTCGGGCAACAGGTGGCGCCACAGCGAGCGGTCGCGCTCGTGCTCCACCGGCGTGGCGGTTTCGAACTCCTTCTCCAGGTGCCGCTCGAGCTCGGCGGTGACGGCAGGGTCGCGCACCATCATCGACAGCTCGAAGTTGAGCCGGAAGCTGCGGTGATCGAAGTTGGCGGTGCCGACGATGCACATGTCGTCGTCGGCGATGAAGGCCTTGGTGTGCAGCATGCGCGGGCCGTATTCGTAGATCTTGACCCCGGCCTGCAACAGCTCGTCGAAGTACGAGCGTGCCGCCAGGGTCACCAGGATCGAATCGCTGCGCTTGGGCACCAGCAGGCGTGTGTCCAGACCGCCCAGTGCCGCCGAGGTCAGCGCCATGCGCGCGGCCTCGCCCGGAACGAAGTACGGCGTCACCAGCCACACCCGCTCGCGTGCCTCGTGGATGGCGGCCACGTGCATGCGGTGGATCGCTTCCCATGACGAATCCGGCCCGGACACCAGCACCTGCGCCTGGATCCGCCCGGCCTCGCGTGACGGCCCGTTGGTGGGAAACAGGCCGGGCACGTTGAACTCGGTCCGCGAGCTGTTGGTGGCGTAGATCCAGTCCTCCAGGAACACCAGCTGCAGGCTGCGCACGACGTGGCCACGCACACGCATGTGCAGGTCGCGGAACGCGTCATCGCGGAGGCTTTCATCCTCGTCATCGGTGATGTTGATACCACCGGTGAAGGCGACCAGGCCATCGATCACCAGCAGCTTGCGGTGCGTGCGCAGGTTCAGCCACGGCCGCTTGAACGGCTTGAGCAGCTGGCTGGGGTGGAACCACTGGATGTCCGCGCCGGCATCGAGCAGCGGTTGCAGGAAGGACTTGCGCACCCGGGCGGAGCCGACCGCATCGAGCAGCATGCGGACCTCCACGCCGGCACGGGCGCGCTCGACCAGCGCATCGCGCAGCGCGGTGCCGACCTTGTCCGGGGTGAAGATGTAGTACTCCAGGTGCACGTGGTGCTTCGCTTCCGCCACGGCCTCGAGGATCGCGGCATAGGTCGCCGCGCCGTCCACCAGCCATTCGATTTCGGTAGCCGAACTCGGGGCCAGGCCGGTGGTCGCCTGTCCGACCTTGGCCAGCTCGTTGCAGTCGGCATCGGGCGGGCACACCGCGTGGTACTGCTCCATGCCCGAGCGTGCACGGCCGCGACGCAGGCGCTGGCGCTGCACCTTCTGCGGGCCGAACAGGTAGTAGATGAACAACCCGAGGTAGGGCAGCGCGGCCAGCGACAGCACCCAGCTCAGCGTGGCTACCGGTTCGCGCTTCTGCAGCAGGATGTAGCCGGCCAGCCAGATCAGGTAGGCCACATACAGCAAGATGGCAGCCGTGCCGAGGTGGGGAATGGAGGTGACGGCATCCCAGCCGTCCTTGATGAATGTGGGCATGCGCGGATTCTAGGAGGGGCCCGGTAGTGGCCTGATGCAGAAGATACCTCCCCGGTGGGACGCATCGTTGCCGCTGTGGTGCGGCCGTCGACGGCGTCTCCACCCCATGCTTCATGAACATCAATCGCCGCGGCGCAGACGATGAGACAGTGGCGCGGCATCCTTACCGGATGCACGAGTCCGGACCCATCAAGGGCCGGGGCAGCCGCCAGCGACTTCCCGGCCGTTTCGAGACAGCCACCTCCGAGGCAGTGGACGATGGCTGGCATGCGGACGAAAGCGAGGAGTTCGCCGGGCCGGCGTTGCGCACCCACGTGCATGAGGAGCGGGCGCGCCGCATCCTCTCGCGCAACGACTCGCCGGACGTGGGCTTCTCGGTCTCGCTCAATCCCTACCGAGGCTGCGAACACGGCTGCTCGTACTGCTTTGCCCGCCCCTCGCACGCCTACCTGAACCTGTCGCCGGGGCTGGATTTCGAGACCGAGATCTTCGCCAAGACCAATGCCGCCGAGCGCCTGATCGAGGAGCTGGCCAGGCCCGGCTACGTGCCGCAGCCGATCGCGCTGGGCATCAACACCGATGCCTACCAGCCGCTGGAGCGGCGCCTGCAGCTCACCCGCCAGTGCCTGCAGGTGCTGCGCGATACCCGCCACCCGGTCTCGCTGATCACCAAGAACGCGCTGATCGAACGCGACATCGACCTGCTGGCCGACCTGGCCGCCGACAACCTGGTCAGCGTCGCGTTCTCGGTCACCAGCCTGGACCCGCACCTGTCGGCGAAGCTGGAACCGCGCGCGGCGGCCCCGCATGCGCGGCTGCGGGCCATGCGCCGGCTGACCGATGCCGGCGTGCCGGTGTCGGTGATGGTTGCCCCGGTCATCCCGTGGATCAACGACTCCGAACTGGAAGCGGTGCTGGCTGCGGCCCGCGACAATGGCGCGCTGCGCGCCGGCTACGTACTGGTGCGGCTGCCGCACGAGGTCGCGCCGCTGTTCCGCGACTGGCTGGCCGCGCATTACCCGCAGCGCGCCGAACACGTGACGAGCACCATCCAGCAGCTGCGCGGCGGCAAGGATTACGACAGCCGCTTCGGCACCCGCATGCGCGGCGAGGGCGTGTACGCGCAGCTACTCGAACGCCGCTTCCGCCTGGCCTGCCAGCGGCTGGGGTACGGCCACAGCGCCGGCCAGTGGCAGGCGCTGGACTGCAGCCGCTTCGTGCCGCCGCGCAAACCCTCGCCACAGGGCGAGCTGTTCTGACCCCCAACTAGCGGCACCACTGGGTTTCGCAGGGAACGCCGTCGCCGTCACCATCCATCTGTGTGTTCGGGCAGTTGCGCAGGACCCAGGTGGCCTCGGCGCAGGAACTCATCTGCGAACAATGGGTGCGCCCGTCGCAGCGATAGGCAGTCGACGACGCATCGGTTCTGACAGGCGCGGCTGCAGCCGTGGCGGAAATCGGATCCGGGGCAAAGGCGGGTGGCCCTCCGACCAGTCCCAGGCGAGGGCCAAGCAGTGCAACAGCTATCGCGACCAAGGCCGCAACTCCGAGCCCGCGGCGAAGCAAGCCCTCGCGCCGGGGTTTGCGCGCGTGGCGGGCATCACCCCGCTGGCGTGCCTTGTTGCTGGCACCAGTGCGTTGCACGTTTACCGCCCTTGGCTTGCCCTGGTGATCGATGACCTCGAACGAGATCAGCTCTCCAATCTGCGGCGGCTCGCCGCGGCCGAACTCTGAGATGTGCACGAATACCTCATCGTCCTTGCCCGCAGGCCGGACGAAGCCGAATCCGCGTTCGCTGTTCCAACGTATGATCGTTCCGTGGGTACGCATTGCTTGCTCTTAAGTGGAAAGCGGAACCAGCCGTTGATGCACTGGGCTGGAATGGACGCCGACCGCGCCAGAGGTCGGCGCTACTGCCCGTACAGGCGCTGCGCCGACTGGAACAGGATCCAGCTGGTGGCGATGAACTTGTCCCCGCCCTGCGGACGGTTGCCGCGGTGGGTGTGGGTGAACGCGGTCGGCGCGAACAGCAGGCTGCCGGTGCGCGGAGCGACCTTGCGGCCCTGGAACAGGAACTCGGTCTCGCCCTCGTCGAAGCCGTCGTTGAGGTAGAGCGTCCACAGCAGGTGGCGGTGCAGGGTCTCGGCGCTGGCATCGCGCGGGAACAGTTCGCAGTGCCAGTACGGATAGCCGCCTTCGCCGGCGGCGTACCACTGCAGGTTGATCGCGCCCGGGCGCAGGCAGGTCTGCGCCAGCCCGGCCAGCGAAGCCTCGTCCATGCCGGGGAAGTCCTCGGCGGCCAGCCGCCGCGGCCGGCCGTCGGCATCCTGGACCTGCAGCATCAACGGCGAGATCAGCGCCTGCGGGTAGCGCCGCAGGTAGCGCAGCAGTCCGCCGAACACGGCCTGCTGCAGGCGCTGTTCGACCTCGCGCCAGTTGGCCAGCCCGCTGATCCGCAGGTCGCGGCTGCGCTTGAGTTCGGGATGCACGCCGCCGCCGACCTCGCCCGGTTGCAGCTGCGGGCTCTGGCGCAGGCGCTGCACGATCGCCGCGCAGTCGGCGGCGCTGACCGCCTCGTCGTAGACCTCGATGAAGTCGGCTGGACTGCTCATCGTGCCTGCCCTGGCGGCGTTTGCCGCGGGTGTTCGGAAGGGGACTGCAGCGGTACCGCGATCAATGCCCGCATCGGCGCGTCCTTGGGGAACCATCGCCGATGGTGGCGCGGGCCGGGCGGGTTGTCACCCGGCCGCGCGTGGGCCCGCTCAGGCGCGGGCGTCGTGTTCAGTGTGGTAACGGGTGGCTTCGGCCACCTCGTTGCGCGAACCCAGGAACACCGGCACGCGCTGGTGCAACTGCTCCGGGTTGATGTCCAGGATGCGCTCGCGGCCGTTGGTGGCCGCACCGCCGGCCTGCTCGACCAGCAGCGCCATCGGATTGGCTTCGTACATCAGGCGCAGCTTGCCGGCCTTGCCCGGATCCTTCCTGTCCCACGGATAGATGAAGATGCCGCCGCGGGTGAGGATGCGGTGCACGTCGGCCACCATCGAGGCGATCCAGCGCATGTTGAAGTTCTTGCCGCGCGGACCGGTGTCGCCGGCCAGCAGGTCGGCCACGTAGGCCTGCATCGGCGCTTCCCAGTGGCGCTGGTTGGACATGTTGATCGCAAATTCCCTGGTATCGGCCGGAATCTGCATGCCACGCTGGGTCAGCACGAACTCACCGGTCTCGCGGTCCAGGGTGAAGGCGTGGGTGCCGTGGCCCAGGGTCAGCACCAGCATCGTGCTCGGTCCGTAGATGCAGTAACCGGCGGCGACCTGGGTGCGGCCGGCCTGCAGGAAGTGTTCGTCGCCCGGCTGGGTCACGCCCTCGGGATTGCGCAGCACCGAGAAGATGGTGCCGACCGAGACGTTGACGTCGATGTTGGAGCTGCCGTCCAGCGGATCGAACAGCAGCAGGAAGTCGCCCTGCGGGTATTCGGACGGCACCGGCTGGCAGTGGTCCATTTCCTCGGAAGCGCAGGCAGCCAGGTGGCCACCCCAGGCATTGGCCTCGAGCAGGATCTCGTTGGAGATCACGTCCAGCTTCTTCTGTGCTTCGCCCTGGATGTTGCCGGTGCCGGCGTCGCCGAGCACGCCGCCCAGCGCACCCTTGCTCACCGCGATCGAGATGCTGGTGCAGGCGCGGGCCACCACGGCCACCAGCTGGCGGAGGTCGGCATTGATGCGGCCGGCGTGCTGTTCTTCGATCAGGTAACGGGTAAGCGAGGTACGGGACATGGACGTGCAGGACCTTTACGCGGAAGGATGCGTATTGTCGCCAGTTGCCAAGGGCTTTACGAGGCCGCACCCGTCACATGCCGGCAAGCGCCCATGAAAAAGGCCGGGCGCCCGCGCGGCCCGGCCTTCCCGTACTGCCCGGGTGGATCAGCGGCTGACGTCGTAGACCGCGCGGGCCACGTAATCCAGGTTGCTGTTGCTCAGCGCGGCCACGCAGATGCGGCCGGTGCCCACGGCGTAGATGCCGTATTCCTCACGCAGGCGGTCGACCTGCGAGCGGCTCAGGCCCGAGTAGGAAAACATGCCGGCCTGCTGCTGGATGAAGCCGAACTCCGGCGCGCCGAGCGCGGCCAGCTTCTGCACCATGCCGGCCCGCAGGGCGTGGATGCGCTCGCGCATCTCGGTCAGTTCCTGCTCCCACATCTGCCGCAGCTCGGGGCTGTTGAGCACCCCAGCCACCAGCGCCGCGCCATGGGCCGACGGGCTGGAGTAGATGGTGCGGATGATGCGCTTGACCTGCGACTGCACCGCGCGGGCCGCGGTCGCATCCGGGGCGACCACCGACAGCGCCCCGATGCGCTCGCCATACAGCGAGAACGACTTGGAGTAGGAGTTGGCGACGATGAAGCTGTCGATGCCGGCATCGGCCACGATGCGCACCGCCACGCCGTCTTCTTCCAGGCCCTTGTCGAAGCCCTGGTAGGCCATGTCGATGAACGGGAACAGCTGGCGTTCCTTGAGCAGCGCGGCAACCTGCTTCCACTGCCCAACGCTCAGGTCCGCGCCGGTCGGGTTGTGGCAACAGGCGTGCAGCAGCACCACGGTGCCCGGCTCCAGCCTGCCCAGGTCGGCCAGCATGCCGGCGAAGTCCAGACCGTGGCTGGCGCTGTCGAAATAGGTGTAGTCCACGACCTCGAAGCCGGCCGCACCGAACACCGCGCGGTGGTTTTCCCAGCTCGGGTTGCTGATGGCCACCGTGGCGTGCGGCAGCAGCCGGTGCAGCAGGTCCGCGCCCACGCGCAGCGCACCGCTGCCGCCGATGGTCTGCGAGGTGGCCACGCGGCCGGCGGCCAGCAGCGGCGATTCGGCCCCGAACACCAGCTTCTGCGTGGCCTGGGTGTAGGCCGGCAGGCCGTCGATCGGCAGGTAGCCGCGCGGACGCGCGTCCAGCGCCAGCTGCTGCTCGATGCGGTTGACGGCGCGCAGCAGCGGGATGCGGCCGTTCTCGTCGTAGTAGATGCCCACGCCGAGGTTGACCTTGGTCGGGCGGGTGTCGGCGTTGTAGGCCTCGGTCAGGCCCAGGATCGGATCGCCTGGAACCTGTTCCACATTTGCAAAGAAGGACACGGCGGTACTCGTTTGTGACGGAGGTGGGGGCCGAGCGCGCGGGCGGCGCGATCAAAACCGGCTCATCCTAACAGGGCCGGGCCCGATCCCGGGCCAGGGTTTCAGCCGCAACTGTCCGTACCGGCCATGCTCACGCCGGACAGGCGATCATCGGGCCCATGCGCCGATCCAGCCCCTGTCCCGCCCTGCTTGCCCTTGCCACCCTGGCCGCGTTGCCGGCCGCCGCCCAACAGACGGTGTCCACCCTGGACGCGGTGCAGGTGCAGGTCGCGCGGGTGCGGGCGGTGGACGATTTCGACCTGCCGGCCTCGCTGTCCACGCTCCAGGCCGGTGACAGTGGCAATCGCGCCCAAGCCCAGCTGGCCGAGGCGCTGGGCGGGGTGCCTGGGCTGCTGGCCCGAGACCGCCAGAACGCGGCCCAGGACACCCAGCTGTCGATCCGCGGCTTTGGCGCCCGTTCGGGCTTTGGTGTGCGCGGGGTGCGGCTGCTGATGGATGGCATCCCGGCAACGATGCCCGACGGCCAGGGCCAGCTGTCGCAGTTCAACCTGTTCGGGGCCGAGCGCATCGAGGTGCTGCGCGGGCCATTCTCGGCGCTGTACGGCAATTCCTCCGGCGGCGTGCTGCAGGTGTGGAGCGGCGATGGCGAACAGGGCGACCCGTGGCGGCTGCGGGCCCATTACGGCAACCACGACAGCCGGACCCTCGGCGCCCAGCTCAAGGGCCGGCAGGGGCCGCTGCGCTACAACCTGGCCGCCACCGACTGGCGCAGCGACGGCTACCGCGAACACAGCGCCGCGCAGCGCCAGTCACTCAATGCACGGCTGGGCTGGGAGCTGGCCCCGGGGCGGCGGCTGGAGCTGCTGGCCAACCACCTCGATGCGCCCGATGCACAGGATCCGCTCGGGCTGGACCGCGACCAGTGGCGGCAGGACCCGCGCCAGGCCACCGCCGTGGCCCGCCAGTACGACACGCGAAAGAGCGTGCGCCAGTCGCAGCTGGGCCTGGTGCTGACCGAGCAGGGTCCGTCCAGCACGCTGCGGTTGATGGGCTATGCCGGCCAGCGCCAGGTCGAGCAGTTCCTGGCGATCCCGCCCGCCGCCCAGGCCAGCCCGCTGCACGCCGGCGGAGTGATCGATCTGGACAGCGACTTCGGCGGCGCCGACCTGCGCTGGTCCTGGCACGGCAGCTTGGCCGGGCGCGCGCTGGACGTGGTGGTGGGGACCAATGCCGACCAGCAGCGCCAGCACCGCACCGGCTACGAGAACTTCATCGGCCACGCGCTGGGCGTGCGCGGTCGGCTGCGCCGCGACCAGCACGACCGCGTCCACAACCTCGACCAGTTCGCCCAGGCCTGGTGGCAACCCGCGCCGCGCTGGTCGCTGCTGGCCGGCGTGCGCCACAGCCGCCTGTGGTTCCGCTCCGACGACCATTACCTGGCCCCGGGCAACCCGGACGACAGCGGGCGCCGTGACTACGGATCGACCACGCCGGTGGCCGGGGTCAGCTTCCACGCCAACGACGACCTGCGCCTGTACGCCTCACTGGGCCGTGGCTTCGAGACCCCGACCTTCAACGAACTGGGATATCGCGCCGATGGCGGCGCCGGGCTGGCGCTGGACCTGCGCGCCGCGCGCAGCCGCAACCTGGAAGTGGGCAGCAAATGGCGCGGCCGCAATGGCGCGGCGCTGGAACTGGCGCTGTTCCGCGCCGATACCGACGACGAGCTGGCGGTAGCCAGCAATTCCGGCGGGCGCAGCAGCTACCGCAACATCGGCCGCACCCGCCGCCAGGGCGCCGAAGCCAGCTGGCAGCAGCCGCTGGGCAGCAGCGCCGCGCTGCAGCTGGCCTGGACCTGGGTGGATGCGCAGGTACGCGATGGGTACCTGGCCTGCAGCGGCTCGCCCTGCCTGCAGCCGACCGGCGTGGTCGCTGCCGGTTCGCCGCTGCCGGGCGTGCCGCGCCAGCAGGCGCAGCTGCGGGGGAGCTGGCAACCGCGGGACTGGGAATTTGCCGCGGAATGGGTGGCGGCCAGCCACACCCCGGTGGACGACCTCGGCAGCGAGGCCGCCCCTGGCTATGGCCTGGTGCACCTGGAGGCCTCGCGCCGGTGGGACACGGCGCGCGGCCCGCTGCGGGTATTTGCCAGGGTGGACAACGTGCTCGACCGGGCCCATGTGGGCTCGGTGATCGTCAACGACGGCAACCGCCGCTTCTACGAACCGGGCCCGGGCCGGCGCTTCGGCCTGGGCGCGGAGTGGCAGTGGGCGCGCTGAGCGCGCCGCCTGCTCACTTCTCCCCGGGCACCTGGGCCGGCACGAACGGCGAGGTCGGGTCGCTGGCCGGGAAGGTCTCTTCCAGCGCCTCGTCCTGGTTGCGGTTCTCGTGCTTCTTGCGCCGTTCGCGCTCGCTGGCGCTTTCCTCCGCGTCGCGCGGACCGGCCGGCGGGTCCTTGGCGTCGCGCTCGGGGCCGGTTTCGCCGGCCAGCCGCGCCGGGCGTGCCGCGCTGTGGTCGTCGGCCGGCATGCCGGCGCCACGGTCCTCGGCATCCATCACATCGTGCTTGCCGCGCTGTTCGCCGGCGGCGGGGGCGGCCGCTTCACGCAGGGGATCTCGTTGCATGGTCGTACCTCCTTGGGGGGCTACGACTACAAACCTGCGGCGGTGAAATCGGCGCGAATCGGCGCTGCGTCCACGAACGGATCACCAGCCGGTAACACCGGCGGGTTTACTGCTGACCGTCCGCCAGGACCGGAGATGGGACATGCAACGCTTTGAACGACGTTCGGTGCAGCAGGCCTTCAACGCCCATCTCGACCCGCTGCCGGCCGAAGGAATCCGCAGCGCCCGGCGTGCCCCGGAGAAATCAGCCGTGGCCCAGGACTTCCTGCAGTACAGCCTGCACGACTACGACCGCCGCCGCCGCCAGGGCGCGCTGTGGCGCGACCTGTGTCCGGCCTACACCTTCGCGCTGAATACGCACCTGGACGACTGGCCGCGCGGCATCGACGGCACCGACGGCGAACTGGCCGCGCACTGGGAGCAGGTCCGCGGCGAGTCGCGGCTGGACTGGGAGCAGGTGCGCCCGGTCATCGAGGACGCCTGGCTGGCGCTGGACCACATGCCGGCGGCGGCGGTCCACGACCTGCGCCGCTCCTCGTAGCCGGGAAAGCGCGAAACGCGCCGCCGCCTGCCGACGGCGGTGCGCTTCGCCACGGCCTCAGACCCTGCCGGCGGCCTGCAGCCGCGCGAACTCGGCGTCGTCGAAAAGCCGCGAGCGCAGCAGGAAGCGCACGCCCTCGCCGTTCTCCAGCGAGAACATGCCGCCGCGGCCCGGCACCACGTCGACGATCAGCTGGGTGTGCTTCCAGTACTCGAACTGCGGCGCGCTGATGTAGAACGGCGCCCCGCCGATGTCGCCCAGGTGCACGTCGCGGTCGCCGACGAGGAACTCGCCCTGGGCGAAGCACATCGGCGAGGAACCGTCGCAGCAGCCGCCGGACTGGTGGAACAGCAGCGGGCCGTGGCGCTCGCGCAGCCGCGCGGCCAGCGCCAGCGCGCTGTCGGTGGCCAGTACCTGGACGGGCGGGTCGGTCATGGCGGCGGGCAGGATCGGCGGGAAATACGGTTCCGCGCCCGCCGCCGGCCGGGGGAGGGGGGCAGGCGGCCGGCGCGGAAACGCTTCAGGCGGCCATGTCGATGACGACGCGGCCCTCGATCTTGCCCGCGTGCATGCGCGCGAAGATGTCGTTGATGTTCTCCAGCCGGTCGCTGGCGACGGTGGCGGCGACCTTGCCCTGCTCGGCGAACTCCAGCGATTCCTGCAGGTCCAGGCGGGTGCCGACGATCGAGCCGCGCACGGTCACGCCGTTGAGCACCATGCCGAAGATGTCCAGCGGGAACTGGCCCGGCGGCAGCCCGTTGAGCGAGACCGTGCCGCCGCGGCGGACCATGCCGATGGCCTGCTCGAACGCCTTGGGCGAGACCGCGGTGACCAGCGCGCCGTGGGCGCCGCCGATCTCCTTCTTCAGGTAGGCCACCGGGTCGGTGGTCTTCGCGTTCACGGTGACGGTGGCGCCCAGGCGCTGCGCCAGGCGCAGCTTTTCGTCGTCCACGTCGACCGCGGCCACGTTCAGGCCCATCGCCTTGGCGTACTGCACCGCCATGTGGCCCAGGCCGCCGATGCCGGAGATCACCACCCAGTTGCCGGGCTTGGTGTCGGTCACCTTCAGGCCCTTGTAGACGGTGACGCCGGCGCACAGGATCGGCGCCACCTCGACGAAGCCGATGTCCTTGGGCAGGTGGCCGACATAGCCGGCATTGGCCAGCGCGTACTCGGCAAAGCCGCCGTTGACCGAGTAGCCGGTGTTCTGCTGCGTCTCGCACAGCGTCTCCCAGCCGCCCAGGCAGTGTTCGCAATGGCCGCAGGCCGAGTACAGCCACGGGATGCCGACGCGGTCGCCTTCTTTGATGTGGGTGACGCCGGCACCCACCGCGACGACATGGCCCACGCCTTCGTGGCCGGGGATGAACGGCGGATTCGGCTTCACCGGCCAGTCGCCCTCGGCGGCGTGCAGGTCGGTGTGGCAGACGCCGCAGGCCTCGATCTTGACCAGGATGTCGCCCGCCGCCGGGCGCGGGACCTCCACTTCCTCGATCGTCAGCGGCTTGCCGAATTCGCGCACGACGGCGGCTTTCATGGTCTTGTTCATTGCGGACCTCCTCCTGGTGGGAACGGGAACAACATGGCGCGGTTCGCCCGGGCGCGCCTTGATCCGGCGCAAATCCGGCCGCACGGGCGGGCTCCGGCAGGATCGCGCCGCGGCGGTGACGGGAATCAGAAGAAGCCGAGCTTCTTCGGCGAGTAGCTGACCAGCAGGTTCTTGGTCTGCTGGTAGTGGTCGAGCATCATCTTGTGGTTCTCGCGGCCGATGCCCGACTGCTTGTAGCCGCCGAACGCGGCATGCGCCGGATAGGCGTGGTAGCAGTTGGTCCACACCCGCCCGGCCTGGATGCCGCGGCCCATGCGGTACAGGCGGTTGGCGTCGCGGCTCCACACGCCGGCGCCCAGACCGTAGAGGGTGTCGTTGGCGATCGCCAGCGCCTCGGCCTCGTCCCTGAAAGTGGTCACCGCCACCACCGGGCCGAAGATCTCCTCCTGGAAGATGCGCATCCGGTTGTGGCCCTTGAACACGGTCGGCTGCACGTAGAAGCCGTCGGCCAGCTCGCCGCCCAGCGCGTTGCGCCCGCCGCCGATCAGCACCTCGGCGCCCTCCTGGCGGCCGATGTCGATGTAGGACAGGATCTTCTCCAGCTGCTCGCCGGAAGCCTGCGCGCCGACCATGGTGTTCGGGTCCAGCGGATTGCCCTGCTTGATCGCGGCCACGCGCGCCAGCGCCTTCTCCATGAACTTCTCGTAGATCGACTCCTGGATCAGCGCGCGCGAGGGGCAGGTGCAGACCTCGCCCTGGTTGAAGGCGAACAGCACGAAGCCCTCGATCGCCTTGTCCAGGAAGTCGTCGTCCTCGGCCATCACGTCGGCGAAGAACACGTTGGGCGACTTGCCACCCAGCTCCAGCGTCACCGGGATCAGGTTCTGGCTGGCGTACTGCATGATCAGCCGGCCGGTGGTGGTCTCGCCGGTGAAGGCGATCTTGGCGATGCGCGGGCTGCTGGCCAGCGGCTTGCCGGCTTCCAGGCCGAAGCCGTTGACCACGTTGAGCACGCCGGCCGGCAGCAGGTCGCCGATGATCTCCATCAGCACCAGGATCGAGGCCGGGGTCTGCTCGGCCGGCTTGAGCACCACGCAGTTGCCGGCGGCCAGCGCCGGCGCCAGCTTCCAGGCGGCCATCAGCAGCGGGAAGTTCCACGGGATGATCTGCCCGACCACGCCCAGCGGTTCGTGGAAGTGGTAGGCGACGGTGTCGTGGTCGATCTCGCTCAGCGAGCCTTCCTGCGCGCGCACCGCGCCGGCGAAGTAGCGGAAGTGGTCGGCCATCAGCGGCACGTCGGCGTTGAGCGTCTCGCGGATCGGCTTGCCGTTGTCCCAGGTCTCGGCATGGGCGATCAGTTCCAGGTTCTGCTCGATGCGGTCGGCGATGCGGTTGAGGAGGTTGGCGCGCTCGGTGGTGCTGGTCCTGCCCCAGGCGTCCTTGGCCGCGTGCGCGGCGTCCAGCGCGGCCTCGATGTCCTCGGCGTTGGAGCGGGCCACCTCGGTGAACGCCTTGCCGGTGACCGGCGTGGTGTTCTCGAAGTACCGGCCGCTGCGCGGCGCCACCCATTGCCCGCCGATGTAGTTGCCGTAGCGCGGCTTGAAGATGGACTGCGGATCGGTGGCGAAGGGCTTGGCGGACGTGACGGCGTTCATGGATGCGGATCTCCGTGGAGCGGTGGCGACCCGGTGCGGGTCTGTGCCCACGGAGAGCGCAAGGACGATGCCAATTCCGGCCTGCTGCGCCGCAGCGTGGCCGCAGGCACCGGTTCTGCGCAAACCGGCCGCGGAGAATGTTGCGGCGCGGAACAGGCGGTCGTTGCACCGCCGCCCGGCTTGTGGTGTTTATCGGGACAGGTGTCGATACAGCTGTCGCAGATTGCGACATGGGAGCTCACATGGCTTCACCATCGTTGCCGCCCCCCGTGGGCCGGGCCCGCCGTTCGTTCTTCGAGCGCGGCACCGCGCCGCTGGGCGGCGTACCGGAAACCATCCTGCAGTCGTGGTGCCGCTGCCGGCAGCAGGGACTGGCGGCCGATGCCCCGCCGGCGCTGGAGCCGGTGGCGGGCGGCCGCCTGCACGAGCTGCGCCAGCACCACGAGCGCCTGTGGCGGCTGGCGCGGGCCGAACTGGACGGGTTGTCCGGCGAACTGGCCGCCACCGACAGCATGGTGCTGTTGACCGACGCGGCCGGCTGGATCCTCGATGCCGAGGGCAGCCCGGGTTTCCTCGACCGCGCCGGCCGCGTGGCGCTGATGCCGGGCGTGTGCTGGGACGAGGCCACGGTGGGGACCAACGCCATCGGCACCGCGATCGTCGAAGGACGTTCGGTGCAGGTGCGCGGCGGCGAGCACTACCGCGCCCCGCACGGCATCCTCAGCTGTTCGGCCACGCCGATCTTCGATCCCTGCGGCACGCTGGTGGGCGTGCTCGACATCTCCGGCGACTCGCGCGTGCAGCACCTGCACGCGCCGGGCATGGCGCGGCAGGCGGTGGCGAGGATCGAGCACCGCTACTTCGAGCAGGGGATCGAGGGCGCCGAGCTGGTGCGGCTGCACCACGACCCGGCGTTGCTGGGCACCGTCCGCGAGGGCCTGCTGGCATTCCGCGGCGGGCGGCTGGTGGCGGCCAACCGGGTCGGGTTGAAGCTGTTCGGACTGGAGCGGCACGATCTCGGCCGGGCGACGTACGAGAGCCTGTTCGAGGTGCCGCTGTCGCGGTTGCACGACGATGGCGCGTTGATCGACCGACAGGGGCGTTCGCTGTACGGCCACCTGCAGGAACGCCGGCAACGAGCGTTCGCGCCATCCTCGCGGCCGCTGCCGTTCGCGTCGGCAACAGCAAAAGCCACAACAACAACAGCAACAACGACAACGAGCGGTCCGGTGTTCGGCCCGGGACTCGAGCAGGCGCTGGAACAGGCACGGCGGGTGCTCGATGCCGGCCTGCCGGTACTGGTGCAGGGCGAGACCGGCACCGGCAAGGAAGTGTTCGCGCGCGAACTGCATCGGCGCTGCACGCGCGCCGGCAAGCCGTTCGTGGCGGTGAACTGCGCGGCGTTGCCGGAGGGCCTGATCGAGGCCGAACTGTTCGGCTACGAGGAGGGCGCGTTCACCGGTGCGCGCAAGCAGGGCAGCCCGGGGTTGCTGCGCCAGGCCCAGGGTGGCGTGCTGTTCCTGGACGAGATCGGCGACATGCCGCTGGCGTTGCAGCCGCGCCTGCTGCGGGTGCTGCAGGACCGCGAGCTCTCGCCGCTGGGTGGCGGCAAGCCGGTGAAACTGGATTTCGCGCTGGTGTGCGCCACCCACTGCGACCTGGACGACGCCATCGCCGCTGGCCGCTTCCGGCCCGACCTGTACTACCGCATCGCCGACCACCAGGTGCGCATCGCCGCGGTGCGCGAGCATGACGACCGCGCCGGGCTGGTCCGCGCGCTGTGGTCGCGGCTGGGCGGCGGCCGCCGGCTGAGCGCGGCGGCCCTGCAGGCGCTGGTCGATTACGGCTGGCCGGGAAACCTGCGGCAGCTGTCGTCCTGCCTGCGCACCCTGGTGGCGCTCAGCGACGACGGCGCGCTGCTGGACGTGGAGCGCTTGCCGGGCTACCTGCGACGGCCCTCGGCACCATCGACTCCACCGCCGGCGGTGGCCGTCGCGGCTCCCGGCGGGGGGCTGGAAGCGATGACGGCCGCGGCGATGCGCCAGGCACTGGCCGAATGCGGCGGCAATGTCGCCCGCGCCGCGCGCCGGCTGGGCATCAGCCGCAGCACCCTGTACCGGCGGCTGGGGCCCGGGTTGCGCGGATCCTAGGGCCGGGCTTTCCCGGTCCTGCGGTCGGACGCGGTCCGGCCGGCGTCAGCCGGCCAGCGCCGCCGCTTCCCGCGCCAGCTGTTCGATCCGGCCCCAGTCGCGGGCCTGCAGCAGTTCGCGCGTGGTCAGCCAGGAACCGCCGACGCACAGCACGTTGGGCAGGTGCAGGAACTGCAGCGCGGTCTGCGCGCTGATGCCGCCGGTGGGACAGAAGCGCACGTCGCCGAACGGCCCGTTCCACGCCGCCAGCATCGCCGCGCCGCCGGCCTGTACCGCCGGGAAGAACTTGAACGTGTCCAGGCCGTGCTCCAGTCCGCGCATCAGCTCCGAGGACGTGGCCACGCCGGGCAGCAGCGGCAGGTCGGCATCGCGCGCTGCCGCGTAGAGCCGGTCGGTCGCCCCGGGGGACACCGCAAAGCGCCCGCCGGCCTTCTTCACAGCTTCCATCTGCCTGCCATCGAGCACGGTGCCGGCGCCGACCACGGCATCGGGCACGGCCTCGGCCATGGCCGCGATCGCATCCACCGCCACCGCCGTGCGCAACGTCACCTCGATCACCGGCAGGCCGCCGCGGAACAGCGCCTGCGCCACCTGCACCGCATCGTCCACGTTCTCCGGGGTGAACACCGGGATCACCGGTGCCAGCCGCAGTACCGCGCGTACCCTGGGATCAGCGCCTGACATCGAACCTTCCTTCGCCCACCAGGGCCTGTACGTCGGCCACGCCGACCGGATTGAAATCACCGGGAATCGAATGCTTCAGGCAGCCGGCGGCCAGCCCGAAGCGGATCGTTGAATCAGCATCGAAGCCCTCGATCAGCCCATGCAGCACGCCGGCGGCAAAGGCATCGCCGCCACCGATGCGGTCGACGATACCGACCAGCTGTTCTTCCGGGGCCACCGCGCGGGTGCCGTCGCGGCCGAGCAGCATGGCGCCGAGTGAATGCTGGTCCACGCTGTGTGCCGTGCGCTGCGTGCAGGCCATGTACTGCAGCCGCGGGAACACGGCGAAGGCCTGCGTGGCGGCGGCATCGACCCGCGCCTGCGCGTCGTCCTGGCCGAACTCGCCACCCAGCACCACGCCGATGTCGCGATGGTCGGCAAACAGGATGTGGGCGCAGTCGAACAGGTCGCGCAGCACCGCCCGGGCATCCCCGCCCCAGCGCTCCCACAGCTTCGGCCGGAAGTTGCCATCGAAGGACACCTTGACCCCGAGTTCGCAGGCGGCGCGCGCTGCAGCCAGGGTGGCCTGCGCGGCTTGCGCGCCCAGCGCCGGGCTGACCCCGGACAGGTGCAGCCATTGCGCATCTTCCAGCAGCGACTTCCAGTCCCAGCCCTCCGGGCTGGCCAGGGCAAAGGCCGAGTCGGCGCGGTCGTAGACCACCTCGCTGGGCCGGTGGCCGGCGCCGGTGGTCAGGAAGTACAGGCCCATGCGGCCGCGCGCGGTGCGCACATGGGTGGTATCCACGCCGTGCCGGCGCAGCTCGCCGGTCACCGCCGCGCCCAGCGGGTTGTCGGCCACCACGCTGACCATGGCCACGGCATGGCCGAAATGCGCCAGCGAAACGCCGACGTTGGCCTCCGCGCCGCCGGCATGCACGTCGAGCTGCGGGGTCTGCAGCAGCAGTTGTTTCCCCGGCGCGCCCAGGCGCAGCAACAGCTCTCCAAAACAGACAACTCGGGTACGGCTCATCGGGTCCTCCTCCCGTTGCTTGGCGCCACCCTGACCCGGTGACTATCGGTGTCATTCTAGCCATGGAAAGCCTTCGCGAGTGCCATGCAGTGCCGCAAATCCAGTGGTTTGCGCGCTCCTGCGTGCTGTTGCACTGCAAGATGCCTGCCCCGGGAGCAGCTGTTACCGTCCGCCCTGACTAGCGGTGTCATCCGTGACATCCACCAACAGCGCAGTTCCATGTTGAACCCTTGGGAGAGGAAGCACATGCACGCAGTACCCGCCCGTCGCAAGAAGACACCGGTTACCTTGTTGGCATTGTCCATCGGGCTGGCCCTGCAGGCTGGAAACGCCATGGCACAGGATCCGGCCGCCACGGACCTGGACACCGTGAACGTTACCGGCTACCGCGCCTCGGTGGAAAAGGCCCTGGACATCAAGCGCGGCGAGACCGGCGTGGTCGACGCCATCGTCGCCGAGGACATCGGCAAGTTCCCGGACAGCAACCTGGCCGAGTCCCTGCAGCGCATCCCCGGCGTGGTCATCACCCGTGACGGCGGCGAAGGCCGCAACATCGCCGTGCGTGGCCTGGGCCCGGATTTCACCCGCGTGCGCATCAACGGCCTGGAAGCGCTCAGCACGGTCGGCAGCAGCGACGGCCAGGGCGGCACCAACCGCGGCCGTGGCTTCGACTTCAACGTGTTCGCCTCGGACCTGTTCTCGCAGCTGATCGCGCGGAAGACCGCCTCGGCCGACGTGGAAGAAGGCTCGCTGGGCGCCACCGTGGACCTGCGCACCGCCCGTCCGTTCGACTATGACGGCCTGACCATCGTCAGCAACGTGCAGGCCGGCTACAACGACGCCTCGCAATCGGCGATGCCGCGCTTTGCCGGCCTGATCTCCAACACCTGGGCCGACGGCAAGTTCGGCGCGCTGCTGTCGGTGGCCTACTCCGAGCGCGAGACCGTCGAGGAAGGCACCGGCACCGTGCGTTGGGCCGGCGGCACCACCAACGGCGGCTTCAACCCGGCCTCCCAGTATACCGAGGCGCTGCGTTCGGACGTGTACGCCCCGCGCTTCCCCCGCTACACGCTGATGGAGCATGACCAGAAGCGCGTGGGCGTCACCGGCGCGCTGCAGTTCAAGCCCGGCGACCGCACCACCTTCAGCCTGGATGCGCTGTACTCCAAGATCGACGCCAAGCGCGACGAGAAGTACATCGAGGCCAACGGCCTGAGCAAGTCCGGTACCGATGGCAAGCGCGAGATCATCGTCCGCAATGGCGAAGTGCGTAATGGCGCGCTGGTCTACGCGGAAATGGACAACGTCGACATCCGCGCCGAGAACCGCCACGACGAGTGGGCCACCGAGTTCTACCAGGTCAGCCTGGACGGCGAGCACAAGCTGACCGATGACATCACCATCACCGGCAAGGTCGGTACGTCGCGCTCCAAGCACGACAACCCGATCCAGGCCACGGTGATGATGGACAAGCTCAATGTCCAGGGCTACAGCTACGACTACCGCGGCAATGCCAACAAGCCGGTGTTCAACTACGGCATCGATCCGACCGATCCCAATGGCTGGACGCTGTCCACCATCCGCCTGCGCCAGAACTACGTCACCAACGATTTCGACAACGGCCAGCTGGAATTCTCGTGGGTGATGGGCCCGTCGTTCACGCTGGAAGGCGGCATCCAGGCCAAGAACTTCGCGTTTGATTCGATGGAGCGCCGCCGCGTCGGCAACGAGGCCACCTCGCTGCCGTTCTTCGCCAACGGCACCCGCATCGTCCCGGTCAACATGACCGACCTGGCCAGCCTGCAGGGCATGTCCGGTTCCCCGGGCAAGTGGGTGGTGCCGAGCTTCGATGGCATCGCCAACGAGTTCGACATCCTCAGCGGCGAAGGCATCTACGCCCTGGCCGACTATGCCGCCAGCATCCGCAGCGTGCAGGAGCAGGATCGCGGCGCGTGGCTGATGGGCAGGTTCGGCTTCGACGTCGGCTCGATTCCGGTGTCGGGCAACCTCGGCGCACGCTACGTGCAGACCAAGCAGACCTCCACCGGCGTGGCGACCGCCAGCGGTACCCCGGTCACCACCACGGTGACCCGCGAATACAACGATTTCCTGCCCTCGCTGAACCTGGTGGCCGAGATCACCCCGGACTTCCTGGTGCGCTTTGGCGCGGCCAAGGTGATGTCGCGTCCGGGCCTGGGCAGCCTGACCCCGGGCGTCACCGTCAACGTCAGCGGCAGCGCCAAGACGGTCAGCGGCGGCAACCCGCTGCTGGATCCGATCCGCGCCAGGACCGCTGACCTGGGCTTTGAGTGGTACTTCAACGAAGGCGCGATGCTCGGCGTGGGCCTGTTCTACAAGGACATCGAGAGCTTCATCCAGAACACCCGCGAGACCCGTCCGTACTCGAGCAGCGGCCTGCCGGCCAGCCTGCTGGACAACCTCAATGCCAGCGTCGGCGATGACTTCGTGTTCAGCACCCCGGTCAACACCCCGGGCGGCGACCTGACCGGCGTGGAGTTCAACTACACCCAGCCGTTCACGTTCCTGCCGGGCAACTGGTCCAACCTGGGAATGCAGCTCAACTACACCTACGTCGAGTCCAAGATCCAGTACGTGACCAGCGCCGGTGTGGCCGCACAGAAGACCGACCTGACCGGGTTGTCGAAGAATTCGTGGAACGCCACGCTGTTCTACGAAGGCGAAAGCTGGTCGGCGCGCGTGTCGGCCACCAACCGTGACGACTACCTGATCCAGGTGCCGGGTACCGAAGCCGGCTTCGACAGCGCTGGTCTTGGCGTGCACGGGCAGAGCGGCACCACCTTCGTCGATGCCTCGATCCGCTACCGCATCAGCGACCAGCTCGAGCTGAGCCTGGAAGGTGCCAACCTGACCAACGAGGCGCAGGAGTCCTGGGTGGCCAACCCGTCGGTGTCGCTGCCGCTGGAATACAGCGAAACCGGCCGCCAGTACACACTGGGCCTGCGTTACAAGTTCTGATTCAGACGTGGCATGGCCGGCCCGGGTCCTCCTCTCTCCAGGATCCGGGCCGGCAACCGCTGGTAACGTCGCACCAATAGCTGCGCCGGCCGGTCACGGCCGGCCTTGCTGCGACCCCGGCCTGCATCCTCCGGATGCGCTGAAAGAGAAACTGATGATCCCCAAGCGTTCGTTGCGGCCCTCCCGCCTGGCCAGCGTGCTGGCTGCCCTGCTCACCCCGCTGGCCGCCACGGCTGCCGAAGCACCGCAACTGCTGTTCCACGTCTCCGCGGATAAAGGGCTGGTTGCCGATACCGCTGCCGGGGATCCCGTCCCCAATTTCCAGGACAAGGTGAAGCTGGTCGCCAGCGGCGCGCATGGCAGCGCGATCGAGTGGGCCGACGATGGCGTGCTGTCGTGGAACGCGCCGGGCAACATCCACGCCCAGCGCGGCACCCTGTCCTTCTTCTGGCGTTCGCGCTATGCCGTGGGCGAGGCGCCGTTCGTGATCTTCCGCGTCGGTTATGCCGACCACAGCAGCTGGGACATGGCCTGGCTTCGTATCGACTGGAATGGCCACGGTTTCGATGCCTTCGTCACCGATGCCAACCTGGCCCGCACCCGGGTGTCGTTCCGCCTCGACCAGCTGCCCTCGCCCGAGCAGTGGCAGCACATCGCCTTTGGCTGGGACGAGGACCGTGGCGTGGTGCTGTTCGTCGATGGCCGCGAGGTCGCCCGCGAACAGGCCACCGGCGACTACGACGCCGCACTGGACCAGCTAGGCCTGGCCGGGCGGGTGATGGCGCCCTACCAGGTGCAGAGCCGCTACAACTTCCTGCGCGGCAGCGACTTCGACGAGATCCGCGTGCATGACCGCATGCTCGATGCCGCCGCCGTCGCCTCGCTGGTGCGCAACGTCGAACCCGGTTCCACTGTCGCCGGCACCGGCTCGCAGCGGGCCTGGCGGCACCGCCACGGCTGGGACGGTACGCCGCCGCCGGCGCTGACCGCCGAGACCACGCGCATCCGCAAGGTCGAGTTCGCCGACGTCAAGGATCTCAAGCAGTGGATGTGGAAGGGCACCGACGGGATCGCCGAGACCACCTGGCCGGGCGTGTACAACCGCTCGCGCCTGCCTGGACGCAATGACTACTTCCAGCTGCCGGACTGGAATACCTACGTGGAGGGGGGCAAGCAGCTCACCCTGACCGTGCCCGACCACGAACAGGTCAACCGCGTGGAGATCCGCGGCGCCGCGTTCGGCATGCTGGAAGGCAGCGCCGGCACTCTGTTCACCCGCCCACGTGGCGTGGTGCGCAGCGTCGACGACTTTGCCGCCCAGCGCGGTGGGACGCTGGTGTTCACCAATACCGAGCAGGAAACCCCGATCCAGGAGATCTGGGGCTACCACGTCAGCGAGGGCGCCGAGCCGGAAGGCACGGTCAAGCAGCGTTACTTCGTCGACGCCAACGCCCTGCCCGACTACACCAACATTTCCGCGTTGCGCGAGTACATCGACGGCCGCTACCCGGTAGCCGAACGCAGCACGGTGATGGCCCTGCCCAAGGGCGCGGGCTCGCGCCGCCGTGGCGCCGACAGCCTGCCAGCGCAGCCGCTGCCGGTCGTGCACGTGCTCATTCCCTCCGGGGTGAGCGACGCCCCGGCCGCGCAGCCGCTGATCCGCAGCTGGGCACACAGCTGGGAAAACATGCATGACGGGCTGGACGGCGTGGCGATCGACCTCCCCGCGCTGGACCTGCCGGCTACACACGACGGGTTGATCCCGCTCAACATCCGCATCAAGGATCCGATCTGGCCGGCCCGCGACATGATCGATGTCGCCGTCTCGGTGCAGCCGGGACACAAGCGCACGCTGTGGCTGGACCTGCGCGACCGCATCCTCACCGCCGACAGCCTGTGGATCAGCATCGCCAGCGCCGCGCCGGGCTTCAACTCCGCGGTGCTGGATGGCGCCGAGATCCGCCTGGTGTTCAAGGACCGCGAGGAAGCGAAGAAGGAACACCTGGCCGACCGCTTCAACCAGGTGCGCGACAACTGGGGGTTCCTGGTCGAGGAACACACAACCTCCAAGCGCCAGCGGCTGTACGCGCGCGTCTACGCCGACCTGTCCGACCTGCTGCGGGTCGATCCGGAGCACGAACTGGGCCGGCTGTACTGGAACTACATCAGCTACAACAGCCAGGGCAAACCCCCGTTCGCGCAGCCGCAGCCGCCCAAGGGCGTGCCGTTGTGGGCGTTCCGCCAGCTGGAAGACCTCAAATACGTGCGCCGCTTCGTCGACTGGTGGATCGACCATCGCCAGGTCGGGTACGGCGATTTCGGCGGCGGCATCTCCGATGACTCGGACCTGGTGCAGCAGTGGCCGGGCCTGGCCCTGATGGGCGTGCAGCCGGACCGGCTCAATGCCTCACTGACCGCACTGTCCGATGCGGTGTACCGCAATGGCATGTTCAGCAACGGCCTGAGCACCATCGAGACCGATGAGCTGCATTCCTACGAGGAGGGCATCAACGCCAACAGCGCGATGCTCTACCTCAACTGGGGCGATCCGCTGACCGTCGAGCGGCTGATGGAGACGGTCAAAGCGTTCGACGAGCGCATCATCCTGCCCAACCCGCAGGGGCACCTGCTGTTCTCCAGCAACTGGTTTGGCGGCCACAAGATCTACCGCGAGCCGAACTGGCAGTGGCAGAAGCCCTACTCGTTCCCGGCCCTGCACCCGGCCTTCCTGGTCGGCGACTGGAACGCCGACCCTACCGGCCGCAAGCTGGTCACCGGTCTGGCCGACAGTTATCTTGCCCACGCCTACACCGCCGAAGACGGGCAGTGGGTGCTGCCCAACGAGATCAACTGGGCTACCGGCAAGACCCGCGGTGGCGAGCTCAACCAGGGTTCGGGCGGTGGCGACACCATGCACCTGTTCTGGGCGGCGTGGCGCTGGACCGGTGATGACAGATACCTCAAGGCGCTGGACTACCGCATTGCCCGTGGCGGGCCGGCATCGCTGTCCAACCTCGGCGAGAACTTCGTGCAGGTGCTCGGCCGCGAGCAGGACTGGGGCAAGGCACTGGTCGAGGCCGCCGACAAGGGCAGCACCGGCTTCCCCTCGGTGGTGGCCTGGCAGCTGAGCGGTGATCGCCGTTACCTGGAGGCGCTGCATGCCGAGGGCATCCAGGCCAAGGCGCAGCGCGAATACATGAATACCGAAGGCCACTGGTGGTCGGACCGGGTCGAGGCGCCTAGCGAGTTCCTGCAGCGCGCCCGCCTGGGCGGCATCGCGCTCAAGCGCAACCAGAGCTGGCCGGGCCACACCGTGAGCTGGCGCTTCGATGACGACGCTGCCGCCGAACAGGTCGCGCTGCTGGTCAATGCGCCCTCGCGCGAGCGCTTCACCGTCACCGCCTACAACACTGGCAAGCGCCGCTTCACCGCAAGGATGACCGGCTGGAACGTTGCCCCCGGCATGTGGCGTGTGCGCAGCGGCGTGGACCGCGACGGCGATGGCGTGATCGACGGCAAGGCCAGCGAGCGCCAGGTGCATCTGGAGAAGAGCGTGTCCACCGAACTGGCATTCGCGCCCGGGCGGCACGAGGTGTTCGAGTTCGAGCGGGTGCAGCCGGGCACCCCGGTGGAAACCCGCCCGGACCTGGGCATCGGCCGCGGCGACGTGCGCGTGGCGGGTGATGCGGTGCAAGTGACCGTGCACAGCTTGGGCCATGTCGCCACGCCCGCCGCTTACGCCGTGCTGGAAGACGCCCGCGGCCGCGAGCTGGCCCGGGTCGCGATCCCGGCGTTGTCGGCGCCCAGCGACCTGCAGCCCAAGACCACCACGGTCACGCTGCCGCTGGGCGGCAGGGAGCCGGCCGGCCTGCAGGTGCGCGTCGCCCTGGAGGGCGAGGCCGAGGAAGTCACCCGGCTCAACAACCGTTACCGGCTGGACTGACCCGCGGTGTGGAACAGAACAGGCCGGGAAACCGGCCTCTTCTTCGTTGCGTCGATGACGTGTCCTCAGTGGCCGAAGGTGTCCCAGGCCATGCGTGCGATCAGCACCAGCACCAGCAGCACGAACAGCTTGCGGATCACCGGCGTGCCACCGCGCAATGCCAGCTGGGTGCCGGTGACCGCACCGCCGATGTTGGCCGCGGCCATCGGCACCGCGAACAGCAGCAGCACGTTGCCACTGGGCACGAAGAACGACAGCGCGGCGATGTTGGTGGCCAGGTTCACCACCTTGGAGGCGGCCGAGGCGCGCAGGAAGTCCAGCCCGAAGAAGCGGATGAACAGGAAGATCAGGAAGCTGCCGGTGCCCGGGCCGAAGAAGCCGTCGTAGAAGCCGATCAGCGCGCCCATCGCCAGCGCGATCGACAGCTCACGCCGCCCGACCTGGCGCGGCCGGTGCAGCGCGCCGAAATCCTTCTTCATCAGCGTGTAGCCCAGCATCAGCACCAGCAGGGCCAGCACCAGCGGCCGCACCGCGTCCTTGGGCATCAGGCTGACCACCGTCGCGCCGAGGAAGGAGAAGGCGAATGCCGCGCCGGCGGCAAACAGCACCGGCCGCCACGGGAAGCGCACCGAGCGGGCATAGCGCCAGGCCGCGGCACTGGTGCCGAACACCGAGGAGAACTTGTTGGTGCCGAACAGCGCCGCCGGGCTGTGCTGCGGCAGCGTGGTGAACAGGCCCGGCAGCTGGATCAGGCCGCCGCCGCCAACCGCCGCATCCACCAGCCCGGCAATGAAGGCGATGGCCATCAGCCAGGGCAGTTCGGGGCTGAGCAGTTCGAGCACGACGCGGTCCGGTGGAGCGGGCGCGCCAGCATACGCGCCTGCGTCGGCCACGGCTGTGCCATCGGCGGCTGGCTGTGTTTCCGCCTTGGAGCCGGGCCCGGTGGCGGCGACAATGCCACCCATGCATACCGATCCCGCCATGCCCTGCCCCTGCGGCAGCGGCCAGCCCTACGGCCCGTGTTGTGGCCGCTGCCACGCCGGCGAGCCGGCCGCCGATGCCGAGGCGCTGATGCGCTCGCGCTACAGCGCCTTCGTGCTCAAGGATGTGGACTACCTGCTGGCCAGCTGGCATCCAAAGACCCGCCCGGAGCAGCTGTCGCTGGACGACGCAGCCGGCCAGCGCACGCAGTGGCTGGGCCTGGACGTGAAGCGCCACCGCGTCACCGGCGCGGATACGGCCGAAGTGGAATTCGTCGCCCGCTACCGCATCGGCGGCGGCAGCGCGGTCAGGATGGCCGAACACAGCCGCTTCGAGCGCATCGACGGACGCTGGTACTACCTCGACGCGCTGGAATGAACGCGGCCCGGCGGCATGCCGTGACGCGGCGCTAACCGCGTATCGGCAAGCATCGCCGGATGCCGATTTCCAGTGCTGCCCTGCTCAAGACGCGTGCACCGCGCGGACCTGACGTCGATCCGCTGGCGAGCCAGTACCGCCAGGTGCGCCAGCGCAGCCTGGAACTGGCCGCACCGCTGTCCGCCGAGGACGCCATGGTCCAGAGCATGGACGACGCCAGTCCGGCCAAGTGGCACCTTGCCCACACCACGTGGTTCTTCGAGCAGTTCGTGTTGTCCGCGCAGCCCGGCCACGCGCCGCTGCAGCCGCAATGGAACCTGCTGTTCAACAGCTACTACCAGAGCGTCGGGCCGGCCCATGCGCGTCCGCAGCGCGGACTGCTGTCGCGCCCCAGCCTGGTGCAGGTGCTCGACTACCGGCTGGCAGTGGACGAGCGCATCGGCGAGCTGCTGCAGTCCGGCAGCCTCGATGGACAGGCGCGACAGCGGGTGCTGCTGGGCCTGCAGCACGAGCAGCAGCACCAGGAGCTTCTGCTGACCGACATCAAGCACGCGTTGTGGAGCAATCCACTGCAGCCGCCGTATCGCGAGGACCTGGCCCCTGCGCCGTCCGCCAGCCCGGCACCGCTGCACTGGATCCCGTGCCGCGAGCGCATCGTCGATGCCGGCGCCGCGCCTTGGCCGGCGGCCGAACGCTTTGCCTACGACAACGAATCCCCGCGC
Organism: Stenotrophomonas sp. Marseille-Q4652; assembly: GCF_916618915.1. Classification (NCBI taxonomy): domain Bacteria; kingdom Pseudomonadati; phylum Pseudomonadota; class Gammaproteobacteria; order Lysobacterales; family Lysobacteraceae; genus Stenotrophomonas; species Stenotrophomonas sp. Marseille-Q4652. The sequence goes on along the minus strand of NZ_CAKAKE010000001.1, from coordinate 2,639,400 downwards.
CACCGCGTGCTGCTGCCGGCGCACGCGCTGGCCAGCCGGCCGGTGAACAATGCCGAGTACCGCCAGTTCATCGAGGCTGGCGGCTACCGTGATCCGCGCTGGTGGAAGAGCGATGGCTGGGACCTGGTCTGCAGCGCCGGCTGGCAGCACCCGCTGTACTGGCGCGACAGCCTGGACGAGGAGTTCACCCTCGGCGGCTGGCGCGCGCTGGATCCGCATGCCCCGGTCTGTCACGTCAGCTGGTTCGAGGCCGATGCCTACGCGCGCTGGGCCGGTGCGCGCCTGCCCGGCGAATTCGAGTGGGAGTACGCCGCTTCCCAGCAGCCGGTGCAAGGCAACTTCGTCGACCAACAGCGCCTGCATCCCTGCCCTGCCGCGGCCGATGTCGGCTTCGTGCAGCTGTTCGGCGACGTCTGGGAATGGACCGGCAGTGCCTACGCGCCCTACCCCGGCTTCCAGGAATGGCCCGGCAGCCTGGGCGAATACAACGGCAAGTTCATGTGCGGGCAGTTCGTGCTGCGCGGTGGCAGTTGCGCGACTTCGCGCAGCCATGTGCGCGCCAGCTACCGCAACTTCTTCGGGCCGGCGGCGCGCTGGCAATTCACCGGCCTGCGCCTGGCGAGGGACGCCGCATGAGCCTGGTCCTCGCCCCTGCCCTGACCGACCTGCAGCCCGGTCGTTCCACCATCACTGCCGACGTGCTGGCCGGGCTGTCACAACACCCCAAGGCCCTGCCGTCCAAGTACTTCTACGACGCCCACGGCTCGGCCCTGTTCGAACAGATCACCCACCAGCCCGAGTACTACCCCACCCGCACCGAACTGGCATTGCTGCAGCAGGTGATGCCCGACATCGCCCGCGCGGTGGGCCCGGGCGCGCGCGTGGTCGAATACGGCAGCGGCAGCGGCCGCAAGACCCGCCTGCTGCTGCAGGGGCTGTCCGATCCGGTGGCCTACACGCCGATCGAGATTTCCCGTGCCGCACTGCTGGCCAGCGTCACTGAACTGGCTCTGGAACTGCCGCAGGTGGAGATGCTGCCGGTGTGCGCCGACTTCACTGGCCCGGTGCGCCTGCCCGAGCCGGCGCAGCGCCATGACAGCACCCTGGTGTTCTTCCCCGGATCCACCCTGGGCAACTTCACCCACGACGAATCGGTGCAGCTGCTGCGGGCGATGCGCCAGACCATGGGCAGCGATGGCATGGCGCTGATAGGGATCGACCTGCACAAGGACGTTGCCGTGGTCGAGGCCGCCTACAACGATGCGGCCGGCATCACTGCCGCCTTCACCCTGAACCTGCTGGCGCGCCTGAACCGCGATGTCGGCAGCGACTTCGACCTGTCCTGCTTCCAGCACCGCGCCCGCTACCACGTGCCGCGCATGCGCATTGAAACCGAGCTGGTCAGCACCTGCGAGCAGGTCGTCCATGTCGACGGCGAGCGCTTCCATTTCGCTGCCGGCGAGGCGATGCAGGTCGAGTACAGCCACAAGTACACCGACGCCAGCTTTGCCGCGCTGGCCGCTGCCGCTGGCCTCGTTGTTGGCGAAGGCTGGGACAGCCCGGCACCGGAGTTCGGCCTGCGCCTGCTGCGTCCGTCCACCTGACAGGGTGCCTTCGATCGCATCGCCGGCTGCATCGGCGCAGGCGCGGCGCGTTTATCATTTCCCTTCCCTGCTGCAGATGCCGGAGTCGCCCATGATCAGGACCCTCGGTGCGCTGGCGTTTGCCATCCTCGCCAGCGTGGCCGGCAGTGCCGACGCAGCACTGGCCGATTTCGATGCGTGCGGCACCCGGCTCAAGGCCGCCGCGCTCGCGCAGGGCGTGCCTGCCGAACGCGTCGAACTGTTCTTCGCCGACGTGCAGCCCGATCCGGGCGTGCTGCCCCTGCTCGATGCGCAGCCCGAATTCACCACGCCGATCTGGGATTACCTGGCCAGCCTGGTCGACGAGCAGCGCGTGGACGATGGCCGCGCCATGCTCGCCCGCCATGGCGACCTGCTGGCCCGCGTATCGGCGCAGCACGGCGTCGATGCCGCCACCGTGGTCGCGGTGTGGGGCGTGGAGAGTGATTATGGCCGCGTGTTCGGCAAGCGCCCGCTGCTGGGCTCGCTCGCCACTTTGGCCTGCAACGGTCGCCGCCAGGATTTCTTCCGTTCCGAAACGCTCGCCCTGCTCAAGCTGCTGCACGCCGGCGATCTCGATCCGCAGGGACTGACCGGCTCCTGGGCCGGCGCCTTCGGCCACACCCAGTTCATGCCCTCCACCTACGCGCGCATTGCGGTGGACGGCGATGGCGATGGTCGCCGCGACCTGGTCGGCAGCATTCCCGATGCGCTGGCCTCCACCGCCAATTACCTGAAGAAGGCCGGCTGGCGCACTGGCCAGTCGTGGGGCATCGAGGTGCGGATCCCGGCCGGTTTCGACATCGGCATCGCTGGACGTACCAAGCGCCAGCCGCTGTCAGCGTGGCGCGCGCGCGGCATCACCACGCTCGATGGCCGCGCGCTGGCACCTGCCGGCATCGCCGACGACGCGCCGACCGCACTGCTGCTGCCAGCCGCTGCGAAGGGACCGGCGCTGCTGGTGTTCCGCAACTACGACGCGATCTATTCGTACAACGCCGCCGAAAGCTACGCGCTGGCCATCGCCACCCTCGCCGACCGGCTGCGCGGCGGGCCCGGCCTGGTGACCGCCTGGCCCACCGATGATCCCGGCCTGGGCCGGCGCGAACGCCGTGAACTGCAGACCCTGCTGCTGGCCCGCGGTCATGCCATCGGTGAGGCGGACGGCATGATCGGCACCGCCAGCCGCCGCGCCATCCAGGCCGAACAGCAGCGCCTGGGCTGGGCCAACGCCGATGGCCGCGCCGGGCAGCGCATCCTGCAGGCGTTGCGCCAGGCATCCCCGGCTCCTGCGCCGGCACCTACCGTATTCACCCTGCCGGGCAACCACGCGCGGCTGTCCCAACAATCCCCTGTCGTGAGGAGCACGCCTGCAATGAAGCAGATCCAGGGCCTGAGCACCGGCCAGTTCCAGGGCCTGGAGGCATGGCTGGTCCAGACACCGCATTCCACCGCCGCCATCTCCGTGTTCGGTGGCCAGCTGCTGTCTTTCGTCCCGGCGGGCGGGCAGGACGTGATGTGGCTGTCCCCCACCCGCCAGCCATTGCCGACGCCGATCCGTGGTGGCACGCCGGTGTGCTGGCCGTACTTCGGTCGCCAGGGACAGGGCGATGACGTGCCGTCACATGGCTTCGTCCGCACCGTGCCGTGGGAACTGCGCGAGGCCAGACGCGAAGCCGACGGCACCATCGAGCTGACCCTGGCGCCCCCGCCGCTGCAGGACCTGGCGCTGCGCGTCAGCATGGTCGTGCGTATCGGCAGGACGCTTGAACAGCAACTGGTCACCGAGAACGCCGGCACCACACCCGTCGTGTTCACCCAGGCGCTACACAACTACTTCAATGTCAGCGATGCCACCGCCGTGCGCGTGGAAGGCCTCGCTGGCCTGGACTACCTGGACAAGTACGAGAGCTACGCCACGCCACGCCGGCAGCTGGGCGACTGGACGCTGCGTGATCCGCGCGACCCCGGCCGCAGCGACCGCATCTATACGCAGGCCGGCGGGCGCTACCTGCTGCATGACCCGGGACTGGCACGCACGCTGGAGATCACTACTACCGGTAGCCGTTCGCTGGTGGTGTGGAACCCCGGCGCCGAGGCGGCAGCAAAGATGGCCGACGTCGGTGAGGGCTGGCGCCGCTATGTATGCCTGGAGGCGTCCAATGCAGGCCCGGATGTGATCGAGCTGCAGCCCGGCAGCAGCCATACCCTGACGCAGACCTTCAAGGTGATGCCTCTGCAGGGGCCGTGAGCTGCGCAGTCGCCCAATTCAGCCGGCTGTGCAGCAGCCGGAATTGGTGCTTGACCTTCCGGGGAATAGGCATAAACTGCGCAGCCCGCTGACGAAGCGGCCACGCAAGTGGCGCCGACAACGGGTCCGGAAATTCTTCTTCACGAAGGGTTGACGGGGCAGAAAAGCCTGCCATAATAGGCGGCTCGCTTCGACTTAAAGCCTCCGGGCTCGGTTGAAGCGGCATCGGCAACAACGTCCACTTCGGTGTGGCGGCCTTGAAAAAAGGTGTTGACGAGGCGGAAAAGCCGGCTATAATGGGCGGCTCGCTACGACGGAAACGTTGGGCACTTGGAAGAAGGCGCTGAGGCCGATTCCGAAGTTCTTTGAAAGTATGCGCAGGTATCTTGTGAGGGCGCCTGCAGGAAGGATGACTGTCCATCTTGCAGACGTTTTGATCAAGCAATGAATCAATTGTTTTAAAGCAAGCGATACGTTGCCAGGTCGGACTTCTGCAGCTAAGAGCATTTGCCTTCGGGCATGTAGTTTTAAGTGAAGAGTTTGATCCTGGCTCAGAGTGAACGCTGGCGGTAGGCCTAACACATGCAAGTCGAACGGCAGCACAGTAAGAGCTTGCTCTTACGGGTGGCGAGTGGCGGACGGGTGAGGAATGCATCGGAATCTACTCTGTCGTGGGGGATAACGTAGGGAAACTTACGCTAATACCGCATACGACCTACGGGTGAAAGCAGGGGACCTTCGGGCCTTGCGCGATTGAATGAGCCGATGTCGGATTAGCTAGTTGGCGGGGTAAAGGCCCACCAAGGCGACGATCCGTAGCTGGTCTGAGAGGATGATCAGCCACACTGGAACTGAGACACGGTCCAGACTCCTACGGGAGGCAGCAGTGGGGAATATTGGACAATGGGCGCAAGCCTGATCCAGCCATACCGCGTGGGTGAAGAAGGCCTTCGGGTTGTAAAGCCCTTTTGTTGGGAAAGAAAAGCAGTCGGCTAATACCCGATTGTTCTGACGGTACCCAAAGAATAAGCACCGGCTAACTTCGTGCCAGCAGCCGCGGTAATACGAAGGGTGCAAGCGTTACTCGGAATTACTGGGCGTAAAGCGTGCGTAGGTGGTTTGTTAAGTCTGCTGTGAAAGCCCTGGGCTCAACCTGGGAATTGCAGTGGATACTGGCTGACTAGAATGTGGCAGAGGGTAGCGGAATTCCTGGTGTAGCAGTGAAATGCGTAGAGATCAGGAGGAACATCCGTGGCGAAGGCGGCTACCTGGGCCAACATTGACACTGAGGCACGAAAGCGTGGGGAGCAAACAGGATTAGATACCCTGGTAGTCCACGCCCTAAACGATGCGAACTGGATGTTGGGTGCAATTTGGCACGCAGTATCGAAGCTAACGCGTTAAGTTCGCCGCCTGGGGAGTACGGTCGCAAGACTGAAACTCAAAGGAATTGACGGGGGCCCGCACAAGCGGTGGAGTATGTGGTTTAATTCGATGCAACGCGAAGAACCTTACCTGGCCTTGACATGCACGGAACTTTCCAGAGATGGATTGGTGCCTTCGGGAACCGTGACACAGGTGCTGCATGGCTGTCGTCAGCTCGTGTCGTGAGATGTTGGGTTAAGTCCCGCAACGAGCGCAACCCTTGTCCTTAGTTGCCAGCACGTAATGGTGGGAACTCTAAGGAGACCGCCGGTGACAAACCGGAGGAAGGTGGGGATGACGTCAAGTCATCATGGCCCTTACGGCCAGGGCTACACACGTACTACAATGGTGGGGACAGAGGGCTGCAAGCCGGCGACGGTAAGCCAATCCCAGAAACCCCATCTCAGTCCGGATTGGAGTCTGCAACTCGACTCCATGAAGTCGGAATCGCTAGTAATCGCAGATCAGCATTGCTGCGGTGAATACGTTCCCGGGCCTTGTACACACCGCCCGTCACACCATGGGAGTTTGTTGCACCAGAAGCAGGTAGCTTAACCTTCGGGAGGGCGCTTGCCACGGTGTGGCCGATGACTGGGGTGAAGTCGTAACAAGGTAGCCGTATCGGAAGGTGCGGCTGGATCACCTCCTTTTGAGCATGACAGCATCGTCCTGTCGGGCGTCCTCACAAGTAACCTGCATTCAGAGTTTCAACGCGACCTGGTCGTGTTGGAAAGTCCCGTATATGGGGCCTTAGCTCAGCTGGGAGAGCACCTGCTTTGCAAGCAGGGGGTCGTCGGTTCGATCCCGACAGGCTCCACCATCTGAACTAAACAGAACATTGGGTCTGTAGCTCAGGTGGTTAGAGCGCACCCCTGATAAGGGTGAGGTCGGTGGTTCGAGTCCTCCCAGACCCACCACTCTGAATGACGCGCATACAAAGAATTTAGATGTCGGCACTGTGGCCGGTATCTGCTCTTTTACAACTTGTGACGTAGCGAGCGTTTGAGATTATCTATCAGACGTGTCGTGAGGCTAAGGCGGAAGACTTGAATGTCTTCTTATTAATTGAGTCGTTATATTCGTATCCAGGCTTTGTACCCCTGGATCAAATGTAGCCCAAGGCAACTTGCGGTTATATGGTCAAGCGAATAAGCGCACACGGTGGATGCCTTGGCGGTCAGAGGCGATGAAGGACGTGGCAGCCTGCGAAAAGTATCGGGGAGCTGGCAACAAGCTTTGATCCGGTAATGTCCGAATGGGGAAACCCACCCGCTTGCGGGTATCCTGCAGTGAATACATAGCTGCTGGAAGCGAACCTGGTGAACTGAAATATCTAAGTAACCAGAGGAAAAGAAATCAACCGAGATTCCCTGAGTAGCGACGAGCGAACGGGGACTAGCCCTTAAGCTGGTATGGTTCTAGAAAAACAGTCTGGAAAGGCTGGCCATAGAAGGTGATAGCCCTGTATTTGAAAGGGCCATACCAGTGAAGACGAGTAGGGCGGGGCACGTGAAACCCTGTCTGAACATGGGGGGACCATCCTCCAAGGCTAAATACTACTGACCGACCGATAGTGAACCAGTACCGTGAGGGAAAGGCGAAAAGAACCCCGGAGAGGGGAGTGAAATAGAACCTGAAACCGTGTGCGTACAAGCAGTAGGAGCTCGCAAGAGTGACTGCGTACCTTTTGTATAATGGGTCAGCGACTTACTGTTCGTGGCAAGCTTAACCGTATAGGGGAGGCGAAGGGAAACCGAGTCTGATAAGGGCGCATAGTCGCGGGCAGTAGACCCGAAACCGGGTGATCTAGTCATGCCCAGGGTGAAGGTGCGGTAACACGCACTGGAGGCCCGAACCCACTCCCGTTGCAAAGGTAGGGGATGAGGTGTGATTAGGAGTGAAAAGCTAATCGAACCCGGAGATAGCTGGTTCTCCTCGAAAGCTATTTAGGTAGCGCCTCATATGTATCCTCTCGGGGGTAGAGCACTGTTATGGCTAGGGGGTCATCGCGACTTACCAAACCATTGCAAACTCCGAATACCGAGACGGACTGTATGGGAGACACACGGCGGGTGCTAACGTCCGTCGTGAAAAGGGAAACAACCCAGACCCACAGCTAAGGTCCCAAATTTTGTGCTAAGTGGAAAACCATGTGGAAAGGCACAGACAGCCAGGAGGTTGGCTTAGAAGCAGCCACCCTTTAAAGAAAGCGTAATAGCTCACTGGTCGAGTCGGTCTGCGGGGAAGATTTAACGGGGCTAAGCACAGAACCGAAGCTTGGGGTGCATAACTTTGTTATGCGCGGTAGAGGAGCGTTCCGTAAGCCTGTGAAGGTGGATTGAGAAGTCTGCTGGAGGTATCGGAAGTGCGAATGCTGACATGAGTAACGATAATGCGGGTGAAAAACCCGCACGCCGAAAGCCCAAGGTTTCCTTGCGCAACGTTAATCGGCGCAGGGTGAGTCGGCCCCTAAGGCGAGGACGAAAGTCGTAGTCGATGGGAAGCAGGTTAATATTCCTGCACCTCGCGTAAGTGCGATGGAGGGACGGAGAAGGTTAGGTGTACCGGGCGTTGGTTGTCCCGGGGAAAGGCGGTAGGTTTGGATCTTTGGCAAATCCGGGATCCTTTAAGACCGAGCACCGAGACGAGTCTTTAAGACGAAGTCACTGATACCACGCTTCCAGGAAAAGCTCCTAAGCTTCAGCTTACGCAGACCGTACCGTAAACCGACACAGGTGGGTAGGATGAGAATTCTCAGGCGCTTGAGAGAACTCGGGTGAAGGAACTAGGCAACATGGCACCGTAACTTCGGGAGAAGGTGCACCATTGCCGGTGGCCCATGCGGGCATAAGCTGGCGATGGTCGAAGTGACCAGGCCGCTGCGACTGTTTATCAAAAACACAGCACTCTGCAAACACGAAAGTGGACGTATAGGGTGTGACGCCTGCCCGGTGCTGGAAGGTTAATTGATGGGGTCAGCCGCAAGGCGAAGCTCTTGATCGAAGCCCCAGTAAACGGCGGCCGTAACTATAACGGTCCTAAGGTAGCGAAATTCCTTGTCGGGTAAGTTCCGACCTGCACGAATGGCGTAACGACAGCGGCGCTGTCTCCACCCGAGACTCAGTGAAATTGAAATCGCTGTGAAGATGCAGCGTTCCCGTGGCAAGACGGAAAGACCCCGTGAACCTTTACTATAGCTTTACACTGAACGTTGAGTTCGTCTGTGTAGGATAGGTGGGAGGCTATGAAACTGTGGCGCCAGCTGCAGTGGAGCCATCCTTGAAATACCACCCTGTCGTGCTTGACGTTCTAACCTAGGTCCATTATCTGGATCGGGGACCGTGTATGGTGGGTAGTTTGACTGGGGCGGTCTCCTCCTAAAGAGTAACGGAGGAGCTCGAAGGTACGCTCAGCGCGGTCGGACATCGCGCACTGTGTGCAAAGGCATAAGCGTGCTTGACTGCGAGATCGACGGATCAAGCAGGTACGAAAGTAGGACTTAGTGATCCGGTGGTTCTGTATGGAAGGGCCATCGCTCAACGGATAAAAGGTACTCCGGGGATAACAGGCTGATACCGCCCAAGAGTTCATATCGACGGCGGTGTTTGGCACCTCGATGTCGGCTCATCACATCCTGGGGCTGTAGTCGGTCCCAAGGGTATGGCTGTTCGCCATTTAAAGTGGCACGCGAGCTGGGTTCAGAACGTCGTGAGACAGTTCGGTCCCTATCTGCCATGGGCGTTGGAGATTTGAGCGGGGCTGCTCCTAGCACGAGAGCACCGGAGTGGACGAACCTCTGGTGTTCCGGTTGTCACGCCAGTGGCATTGCCGGGTAGCTATGTTCGGAAGCGATAACCGCTGAAAGCATCTAAGCGGGAAGCGCGCCTCAAGATGAGATCTCCCGGGGCACAAGCCCCCTGAAGGAACCATGTAGACTACGTGGTTGATAGGTCAGGTGTGTAAGCGCAGTAATGCGTTGAGCTAACTGATACTAATGATCCGTGCGGCTTGACCATATAACCTCAAGTTGCCTTGGCCATACGACAACGTCGGTGGATATCCAAGTGCACGCTACGTCACAAGAACTATGCGAGACAGGCGCCTCATCAGATCCCTTGATGGCGACGCTCCAACCGTCTCCCTGGTGAAATTAGCGCTGTGGAACCACCCGATCCCATCCCGAACTCGGAAGTGAAACGCAGCCGCGCCGATGGTAGTGTGGTCCAAACCATGCGAGAGTAGGTCATCGCCAGGGTTTTATCCCGAAAACCCCGCTGATAACTCAGCGGGGTTTTCCTTTTTTTGCAAGCTGTTGATTTTTTAATCCCACTTGCAACGCCCACTTGAAGAAATACTTGAAGTTATTTCCCTAAGTGTTGACAGGCTCACAAAGCCTGCCATAATAGGCGGCTCGCTTCGGCGGAAAGCCTCCGGGCTTGGTTGAAGCGGCATCGGCAACAACGTCCACTTCGGTGTGGCGGCCTTGAAAAAAGGTGTTGACGAGGCGGAAAAGCCGGCTATAATGGGCGGCTCGCTACGACGGAAACGTTGGGCACTTGGAAGAAGGCGCTGAGGCCGATTCCGAAGTTCTTTGAAAGTATGCGCAGGTATCTTGTGAGGGCGCCTGCAGGAAGGATGACTGTCCATCTTGCAGACGTTTTGATCAAGCAATGAATCAATTGTTTTAAAGCAAGCGATACGTTGCCAGGTCGGACTTCTGCAGCTAAGAGCATTTGCCTTCGGGCATGTAGTTTTAAGTGAAGAGTTTGATCCTGGCTCAGAGTGAACGCTGGCGGTAGGCCTAACACATGCAAGTCGAACGGCAGCACAGTAAGAGCTTGCTCTTACGGGTGGCGAGTGGCGGACGGGTGAGGAATGCATCGGAATCTACTCTGTCGTGGGGGATAACGTAGGGAAACTTACGCTAATACCGCATACGACCTACGGGTGAAAGCAGGGGACCTTCGGGCCTTGCGCGATTGAATGAGCCGATGTCGGATTAGCTAGTTGGCGGGGTAAAGGCCCACCAAGGCGACGATCCGTAGCTGGTCTGAGAGGATGATCAGCCACACTGGAACTGAGACACGGTCCAGACTCCTACGGGAGGCAGCAGTGGGGAATATGGGACAATGGGCGCAAGCCTGATCCAGCCATACCGCGTGGGTGAAGAAGGCCTTCGGGTTGTAAAGCCCTTTTGTTGGGAAAGAAAAGCAGTCGGCTAATACCCGATTGTTCTGACGGTACCCAAAGAATAAGCACCGGCTAACTTCGTGCCAGCAGCCGCGGTAATACGAAGGGTGCAAGCGTTACTCGGAATTACTGGGCGTAAAGCGTGCGTAGGTGGTTTGTTAAGTCTGCTGTGAAAGCCCTGGGCTCAACCTGGGAATTGCAGTGGATACTGGCTGACTAGAATGTGGCAGAGGGTAGCGGAATTCCTGGTGTAGCAGTGAAATGCGTAGAGATCAGGAGGAACATCCGTGGCGAAGGCGGCTACCTGGGCCAACATTGACACTGAGGCACGAAAGCGTGGGGAGCAAACAGGATTAGATACCCTGGTAGTCCACGCCCTAAACGATGCGAACTGGATGTTGGGTGCAATTTGGCACGCAGTATCGAAGCTAACGCGTTAAGTTCGCCGCCTGGGGAGTACGGTCGCAAGACTGAAACTCAAAGGAATTGACGGGGGCCCGCACAAGCGGTGGAGTATGTGGTTTAATTCGATGCAACGCGAAGAACCTTACCTGGCCTTGACATGCACGGAACTTTCCAGAGATGGATTGGTGCCTTCGGGAACCGTGACACAGGTGCTGCATGGCTGTCGTCAGCTCGTGTCGTGAGATGTTGGGTTAAGTCCCGCAACGAGCGCAACCCTTGTCCTTAGTTGCCAGCACGTAATGGTGGGAACTCTAAGGAGACCGCCGGTGACAAACCGGAGGAAGGTGGGGATGACGTCAAGTCATCATGGCCCTTACGGCCAGGGCTACACACGTACTACAATGGTGGGGACAGAGGGCTGCAAGCCGGCGACGGTAAGCCAATCCCAGAAACCCCATCTCAGTCCGGATTGGAGTCTGCAACTCGACTCCATGAAGTCGGAATCGCTAGTAATCGCAGATCAGCATTGCTGCGGTGAATACGTTCCCGGGCCTTGTACACACCGCCCGTCACACCATGGGAGTTTGTTGCACCAGAAGCAGGTAGCTTAACCTTCGGGAGGGCGCTTGCCACGGTGTGGCCGATGACTGGGGTGAAGTCGTAACAAGGTAGCCGTATCGGAAGGTGCGGCTGGATCACCTCCTTTTGAGCATGACAGCATCGTCCTGTCGGGCGTCCTCACAAGTAACCTGCATTCAGAGTTTCAACGCGACCTGGTCGTGTTGGAAAGTCCCGTATATGGGGCCTTAGCTCAGCTGGGAGAGCACCTGCTTTGCAAGCAGGGGGTCGTCGGTTCGATCCCGACAGGCTCCACCATCTGAACTAAACAGAACATTGGGTCTGTAGCTCAGGTGGTTAGAGCGCACCCCTGATAAGGGTGAGGTCGGTGGTTCGAGTCCTCCCAGACCCACCACTCTGAATGACGCGCATACAAAGAATTTAGATGTCGGCACTGTGGCCGGTATCTGCTCTTTTACAACTTGTGACGTAGCGAGCGTTTGAGATTATCTATCAGACGTGTCGTGAGGCTAAGGCGGAAGACTTGAATGTCTTCTTATTAATTGAGTCGTTATATTCGTATCCAGGCTTTGTACCCCTGGATCAAATGTAGCCCAAGGCAACTTGCGGTTATATGGTCAAGCGAATAAGCGCACACGGTGGATGCCTTGGCGGTCAGAGGCGATGAAGGACGTGGCAGCCTGCGAAAAGTATCGGGGAGCTGGCAACAAGCTTTGATCCGGTAATGTCCGAATGGGGAAACCCACCCGCTTGCGGGTATCCTGCAGTGAATACATAGCTGCTGGAAGCGAACCTGGTGAACTGAAATATCTAAGTAACCAGAGGAAAAGAAATCAACCGAGATTCCCTGAGTAGCGACGAGCGAACGGGGACTAGCCCTTAAGCTGGTATGGTTCTAGAAAAACAGTCTGGAAAGGCTGGCCATAGAAGGTGATAGCCCTGTATTTGAAAGGGCCATACCAGTGAAGACGAGTAGGGCGGGGCACGTGAAACCCTGTCTGAACATGGGGGGACCATCCTCCAAGGCTAAATACTACTGACCGACCGATAGTGAACCAGTACCGTGAGGGAAAGGCGAAAAGAACCCCGGAGAGGGGAGTGAAATAGAACCTGAAACCGTGTGCGTACAAGCAGTAGGAGCTCGCAAGAGTGACTGCGTACCTTTTGTATAATGGGTCAGCGACTTACTGTTCGTGGCAAGCTTAACCGTATAGGGGAGGCGAAGGGAAACCGAGTCTGATAAGGGCGCATAGTCGCGGGCAGTAGACCCGAAACCGGGTGATCTAGTCATGCCCAGGGTGAAGGTGCGGTAACACGCACTGGAGGCCCGAACCCACTCCCGTTGCAAAGGTAGGGGATGAGGTGTGATTAGGAGTGAAAAGCTAATCGAACCCGGAGATAGCTGGTTCTCCTCGAAAGCTATTTAGGTAGCGCCTCATATGTATCCTCTCGGGGGTAGAGCACTGTTATGGCTAGGGGGTCATCGCGACTTACCAAACCATTGCAAACTCCGAATACCGAGACGGACTGTATGGGAGACACACGGCGGGTGCTAACGTCCGTCGTGAAAAGGGAAACAACCCAGACCCACAGCTAAGGTCCCAAATTTTGTGCTAAGTGGAAAACCATGTGGAAAGGCACAGACAGCCAGGAGGTTGGCTTAGAAGCAGCCACCCTTTAAAGAAAGCGTAATAGCTCACTGGTCGAGTCGGTCTGCGGGGAAGATTTAACGGGGCTAAGCACAGAACCGAAGCTTGGGGTGCATAACTTTGTTATGCGCGGTAGAGGAGCGTTCCGTAAGCCTGTGAAGGTGGATTGAGAAGTCTGCTGGAGGTATCGGAAGTGCGAATGCTGACATGAGTAACGATAATGCGGGTGAAAAACCCGCACGCCGAAAGCCCAAGGTTTCCTTGCGCAACGTTAATCGGCGCAGGGTGAGTCGGCCCCTAAGGCGAGGACGAAAGTCGTAGTCGATGGGAAGCAGGTTAATATTCCTGCACCTCGCGTAAGTGCGATGGAGGGACGGAGAAGGTTAGGTGTACCGGGCGTTGGTTGTCCCGGGGAAAGGCGGTAGGTTTGGATCTTTGGCAAATCCGGGATCCTTTAAGACCGAGCACCGAGACGAGTCTTTAAGACGAAGTCACTGATACCACGCTTCCAGGAAAAGCTCCTAAGCTTCAGCTTACGCAGACCGTACCGTAAACCGACACAGGTGGGTAGGATGAGAATTCTCAGGCGCTTGAGAGAACTCGGGTGAAGGAACTAGGCAACATGGCACCGTAACTTCGGGAGAAGGTGCACCATTGCCGGTGGCCCATGCGGGCATAAGCTGGCGATGGTCGAAGTGACCAGGCCGCTGCGACTGTTTATCAAAAACACAGCACTCTGCAAACACGAAAGTGGACGTATAGGGTGTGACGCCTGCCCGGTGCTGGAAGGTTAATTGATGGGGTCAGCCGCAAGGCGAAGCTCTTGATCGAAGCCCCAGTAAACGGCGGCCGTAACTATAACGGTCCTAAGGTAGCGAAATTCCTTGTCGGGTAAGTTCCGACCTGCACGAATGGCGTAACGACAGCGGCGCTGTCTCCACCCGAGACTCAGTGAAATTGAAATCGCTGTGAAGATGCAGCGTTCCCGTGGCAAGACGGAAAGACCCCGTGAACCTTTACTATAGCTTTACACTGAACGTTGAGTTCGTCTGTGTAGGATAGGTGGGAGGCTATGAAACTGTGGCGCCAGCTGCAGTGGAGCCATCCTTGAAATACCACCCTGTCGTGCTTGACGTTCTAACCTAGGTCCATTATCTGGATCGGGGACCGTGTATGGTGGGTAGTTTGACTGGGGCGGTCTCCTCCTAAAGAGTAACGGAGGAGCTCGAAGGTACGCTCAGCGCGGTCGGACATCGCGCACTGTGTGCAAAGGCATAAGCGTGCTTGACTGCGAGATCGACGGATCAAGCAGGTACGAAAGTAGGACTTAGTGATCCGGTGGTTCTGTATGGAAGGGCCATCGCTCAACGGATAAAAGGTACTCCGGGGATAACAGGCTGATACCGCCCAAGAGTTCATATCGACGGCGGTGTTTGGCACCTCGATGTCGGCTCATCACATCCTGGGGCTGTAGTCGGTCCCAAGGGTATGGCTGTTCGCCATTTAAAGTGGTACGCGAGCTGGGTTCAGAACGTCGTGAGACAGTTCGGTCCCTATCTGCCATGGGCGTTGGAGATTTGAGAGGGGCTGCTCCTAGTACGAGAGGACCGGAGTGGACGAACCTCTGGTGTTCCGGTTGTCACGCCAGTGGCATTGCCGGGTAGCTATGTTCGGAAGCGATAACCGCTGAAAGCATCTAAGCGGGAAGCGCGCCTCAAGATGAGATCTCCCGGGGCACAAGCCCCCTGAAGGAACCATGTAGACTACGTGGTTGATAGGTCAGGTGTGTAAGCGCAGTAATGCGTTGAGCTAACTGATACTAATGATCCGTGCGGCTTGACCATATAACCTCAAGTTGCCTTGGCCATACGACAACGTCGGTGGATATCCAAGTGCACGCTACGTCACAAGAACTATGCGAGACAGGCGCCTCATCAGATCCCTTGATGGCGACGCTCCAACCGTCTCCCTGGTGAAATTAGCGCTGTGGAACCACCCGATCCCATCCCGAACTCGGAAGTGAAACGCAGCCGCGCCGATGGTAGTGTGGTCCAAACCATGCGAGAGTAGGTCATCGCCAGGGTTTTATCCCGAAAACCCCGCTGATAACTCAGCGGGGTTTTCTTTACCCGCCACACGGGTACTGCTGCAGGCTGGCGCATCGCGCCGCCCACCGTCTTCCTGACGATCACAGCGCTGTGGCACCACCCGATCCCATCCCGAACTCGGAAGTGAAACGCAGCTGCGCCGATGGTAGTGTGGTCCAAACCATGCGAGAGTAGGTCCTCGTCAGGATTTATCCCAAAACCCCCGCCAGAAGCGGGGGTTTTTCTTTGCGCGCAGGGGTGTCCGCGCGCCGCTAATCGAGAGGGCTCGTGGGGACTGTTGGGGGAAGCCCGGATGGCGCTGGCGTGGGAATTTGCCTGCTCTAGGGCGAGTCGGTCGCTACAGAACGCATGGCGCGAATGCTGCGCTCCTGTTTGGCTGCCCCGGATCGAAACAGCAAGGGGGCAAAGCGCTGGGATGGGGGCCGCCGCCACGACGGCGCTTATTCGGCGGAAACCTGCCTGCGCCGGAATGGCGTTGGGCGGCGGAGGAAGCTCAAGCCAAACGGCCCCGTTGGCGCGGGGATCCTGCTGGTGCGACCCCGCGACTGCCGGGTGATCTCGTCTACATCTACTCAGATCAGGGGCGAAGTCACGGGTCGGCAACGCTTGGCGGGAAGAGGTTCCCGCCAAGCGGTTCATGACACCCCGGTTGGGGAATGTAAGCGCCAAAGCCGCCGCGGAATCGGCGGTGCTGCCGCGACCCGGATCGGCAGGGAGGCGGATGGGCCAGCTGCCAAGCCCGGACCACTAGTGGAACGCCAACGGGTGACGGGTCTACGGACTGTTAACGACGTCCCCCCAATCTTTGAGTAGCAGGTCGATTTGGAGTCCAATCCCCAACGAGACGGAGATTGGACGTGAAGAAGCGCTTTTCCGAAGAGCAGATCATCGGCTTCCTGCGTGAAGCCGAAGCTGGCCTACCGGTCAAGGAGCTGTGCCGCAGGCACGGCTTTAGCGAGGCCTCCTACTACCTGTGGCGCAGCAAGTTTGGCGGCATGAGCGTGCCAGAGGCCAAGCGGCTCAAGGAGCTGGAGTCCGAGAACACGCGGTTGAAGAAGCTGCTGGCCGAGCAGCTGTTCGAGAACGACGTCATCAAGGACGCCCTGCGAAAAAAGTGGTGACCGCACCGGTGCGCAGGACGCTGGTGCGGCATCTGGTGGATCGGGGACTGAGTGAGCGACGGGCGCTGGCCATGGTACGGATGAGCGCCAGCGCGCTGCGCTACGTCCCGCGTCCGGATGGCAACGTCGAGCTGCGCGAGCGGATCCTGGCGCTGGCGCAGCGACACAAGCGCTATGGCGTCGGGATGATCTATCTGAAGCTGCGGCAGGAGCAGTGGCCGGTGAACTACAAGCGGGTGGAACGGCTGTATCAGGAGGCCAGGTTGCAAGTGCGCCGGCGCAAGCGGAAGAAGGTGCTGCTGGGCGAGCGCCAACCGTTGCTGCGGCCGGAAGCCGCCAACCAGGTCTGGTCGATGGACTTCGTGTTCGACCGCACCGCCGAGGGGCGTGTGCTCAAGGCGTTGACCATCGTCGACGATGCCACGCACGAGGCGGTGGCGATCGAGGTGGAGCGGGCCATCTCCGGCCACGGCGTGGCCCGGGTGCTGGATCGGCTGGCGCTGACCCGCGGCCTGCCGCAGGTGATCCGCACCGACAACGGCAAGGAGTTCTGCGGCAAGACTATGGTGACGTGGGCCCACGAGCGCGGTGTGCAGTTGCGCCTGATCCAGCCAGGCAAGCCGAACCAGAACGCCTACATCGAGAGCTTCAACGGCCGCCTACGGGACGAATGCCTCAACGAGCACTGGTTCCCGACGCTGCTGCACGCCCGCACCGAGATCGAAACCTGGCGCCGGGAGTACAACGAGGAACGACCGAAGAAGACCTTGGGCGGTCTGACGCCGGCCGCTTATGCCGAACAGTTGGCGCCAAAGCCGCTACGATGAAACCCGGACTCTAAAGAGCCCCGCTACTGAAAGCGGGGGGACGTCGTTAATTCCGTAGGCAGGACATCGGCTTTCCAGCCCGAGCTAGCCGACATTGCGGAGCGGCGTCGGATTGTGCGGTCGAGGTTGGACCAGCTCCTGGCAAGCCGCCATCTGCGTTCTGCCAGATGACGTAAACACTCCGCTTCCGCGCACTGGGAAACACTGGTGAAGTAGTAGCCAGGGACTATTTGCGGCCTGCGCGCAGCACCACCGCCTGCGCCCAGCGCTCGGCTACCGCGGGCGAAGTGATGCACACCGCCGAATCGGTGACCGTGGTCACCGCGCGCTCCAGCAGCTGGATGTCGGCCTCGTGCTGGCGCGCCACGTGCGGGTCCTCGAAGAAGATCGCACGGTGGCAACGCCGCTCGAGGACCTGGTCGGCGATCTGCGCGTCGCCGCCGAGCGGGCCACTCTGGTAGCGCTCGATCCATGGCGTGTCACGCGGCCAACCGCGGCTCCATGCCAGCTCGTTGAGACGCTGGCCGGTGGTGCCGGTGCCGACCCGACGGCTGAATGCCGAAAGCACGTCGAAATGGGCGTCGGCAAAGGCCAGCATCCGCGGCTTGAGCGCGTCGTGGGCGATCAGGGCCAGGGTCTGTCCGGCGGGGTCGTGCAGGTCATCAGCGCCCGGATCCGGCGCCAGGCCGGCGTGGATGCGTTCGACTTCCAGCCAGTCACGTGCCGTGGCGACGGTGGAAATGAAAGGTTTGCCATGGATCACGCACTGGCGTTTGAGCGCGACCGCCTCGGGAAAGATCGAGGACGGATCCACCGGGTCGATCAGGTAGATCGCCCCGTCGAGTGTGCGCTCCGGTCCCATGCCGACGACTTCGGCGACCAGTTTCATCAGTCCACCGTCGCGTCCGTACGGGTAGCGCACAAGGCCGGCGTAACCTGCGAGGAGTCCCGCATCGGCGATCGCGTCGTGCGTGCGTCCAACCGCGTGCAGGCCTACCTGCAGTTCGCGCACTCCGGACCCACAGCAACGCAGCCAGCGAAACAGGGCAGCGTCGGGATCCTGGTGATGGAGGCGGTTTGCGGCCAGTCCTAGACGCATGGGTAACTCCCGGTGGAAGGACCACGAGTGTATCGCCATGGCCAGCGTTTCCTGCATGGGGCTACGGGCGGACCCAAATGCATTGGCGCCTCCGATGCCCTGCCAGCGCTGGTCCCACAGCTCCGCGGTGTATCCCAGCCTGGAACGCCCGGCTGATGGCAGCAGGTCGCGCCCTACCAACCGCTTACCGCGTGACCCGTCGCCTCCCCGCATGCAGCCTGGCCTGCACAACGGTGTGTTTTCCTGCTGCATCGAGCCAGGAGGCGAGGCATACGGCATCGTTCGCGACCCTGGTCTAAGCTGTTCGCCCCCGTCGCAGCCCCGCGGCGAATCGATGAATCACGGAGATATCCCCATGAGCCAAGCCCACGGCTATGCCGCCCTTTCGCCGGATCAGGCGCTGGTACCCTTCAGTTTCGATCGGCGCGAACCCGGCCCGGATGACGTGGCCATCGACATCCTTTACTGCGGCGTCTGCCACTCGGACCTGCACACCGCCCGCAACGAATGGCAGAACACGCTGTATCCGTGCGTGCCGGGCCACGAGATCGTTGGTCGCGTGCGCGCGGTGGGCAGCAATGTGCGTGACTTCAAGGTTGGTGACCTGGCCGGCGTCGGCTGCATGGTCGACAGTTGCCGCCATTGTCCGTCGTGCGCCGAGGGCGAGGAGCAGTACTGCGAGAACGGCTTCGTCGGTACCTACAACGGCCCGATGTTCGGTGGGCAGAACACCTTGGGCGGCTACTCGGACCACATCGTGGTCGACATGCGTTACGTGCTGAAGATCCGCCACGAGGGCAACCTCGCGGCGGTGGCACCGCTGCTGTGCGCCGGCATCACCACCTATTCGCCGTTGGCCCACTGGAAGGTCGGGCCGGGGCAGAAGGTCGGCGTGGTCGGGCTCGGTGGCCTGGGTCACATGGCGGTGAAGATCGCCAAGGCCATGGGTGCCTCGGTGGTGCTGTTCACCACGTCGGAGAACAAGCGGGACGATGCGCTGCGCCTGGGTGCCGACGAGGTGGTGGTGTCGCGTGATGCGCAGCAGATGGCCGCGCAGGCCAACACCCTGGACTTCATCCTCAACACCGTGGCCGCGCAGCACAACCTGGATCCGTTCCTGGCTGCGCTCAAGCGCGAAGGCACGATGGTGCTGGTCGGCGCGCCGGAACACCCGCATCCGGGCCCGAACGTGTTCAACCTGATCATGAAGCGCCGCAGCCTGGCCGGCTCGCTGATCGGCGGCATCGCCCAGACCCAGGAGATGCTGGATTTCTGCGCCAGTCACGGCATCGTCGCCGACATCGAGATGATCCGCATGGACGAGATCAACGAGGCCTACGAGCGCATGCTCAAGGGCGATGTGAAGTACCGCTTCGTGATCGACATGGCCACGTTGAAGGGCGCTGCCTGATGGAGGCGGTGATCTGGCACAACCCGCGCTGCGGTAGTTCGCGCAACACGCTGGCGCTGCTGCGCCATGCCGGCGTGGAGCCGGTAGTGGTCGAGTACCTCAAACAGGTTCCGGGCAAGGACGAGCTGGCGGCGATGATCGCCGCGGCCGGGATCAGCGTGCGCGAGGCGATCCGCAGCAAGGAAACGGTCCACGCCGAACTGGGCCTGGCCGATCCGTCGCTGGATGACGCGGCGCTGCTGGAGGCGATGGTGTCCCATCCGATCCTGATCAACCGGCCGTTCGTGCGGACCGACCTGGGCACGCGCCTGTGCCGGCCGGCGGAAACGGTGCTGGAGATCCTGCCGCCGCTGGCCGCGCCGTTCATCAAGGAAGACGGCACGGTCGTTGGCGGCTGATCCAGCGCAGCACCCCAAACAAAAGGGCAGCCCCATGGGCTGCCCTTTTGTTTGGGGTGACACGGAAACTTACGCCGCGCTGCGCGCCACCTGCTGGGCCAGCCAGGCAGTAATGCTGGCCGCAGCATCGCGGCCTTCGGCCACCGCGGTCACGACCAGGTCCGCGCCACGCACCGCATCGCCACCGGCAAACACCTTGGGCTGGTGGGTCTGGTAGGGCAGGTGGCCATCGCCTGAGACCAGCAGACGGCCATTGGCCGCGGCCTGGACGCCCTGTTCGGTCATCCATGCCGGCGCAGTGGGGGAGAAACCAAAGGCAATGATCACCACGTCGGCCTCGAGCAGCGACTCGCTGCCGTCGATGGGTTCGGCATTGCGGCGGCCGTTGGCGTCGGGTTCGCGTAGGCGGGTTTCGACCACGGTCACGCCGATCACCTCGTCATCGGCGCCGGCCTCGATCGACAGCGGCTGGCGGTTGAACAGGAAGCGCACGCCCTCCTCGCGGGCGTTGGCCACCTCGCGCGCTGAGCCCGGCATGTTGGCCTCGTCGCGACGGTAGGCGCAGGTCACGCGCGCCGCGCCCAGGCGTACCGCACTGCGCACGCAGTCCATGCCGGTGTCGCCACCACCGAGCACCACCACGCGCTTGCCGGTCAGGTCGGGCAGCGGCACGGTGTCTTCCCAGCCGGCGATCGGCCGGCCCTGTGGATCGTTGCCGGTGACGATGCGGCTGTTCTGCACCAGGAACGGCAGCGCCGGCAGTACGCCCTTGAGGTCCTGGCCGACCAGTCCGCCATCGGTGTAGCGGTAGGCACCGGTACCGAGGAACACCGCGTCGAACTCCGCCAGCAGCCGGTCGAATGGCAGGTCGCGGCCCACTTCCACGCCAAGCCGGAATTCCACACCCATGCCCTCGAGCACCGAGCGGCGGCGGGCGATGACCGACTTGTCCAGCTTGAAGTTGGGAATGCCGAACTGCAGCAGGCCGCCGATCTGTTCGTAGCGGTCGAAGACAACGGCGTGGATGCCGGCACGCACCAGGCGGTCGGCGCAGGCCAGGCCGGCCGGACCGGCGCCGACAATGGCCACGCGCTGGCCAGTCGGCGCCACGCCGCCCAGGTCCGGCTTCCAGCCGGTGGCCAAGGCGGTATCGACGATGTACTTCTCCACCGCGCCGATGGTGACCGCGCCGAATTCCTCCAGCGTGCAGGCGCCTTCGCACAGGCGGTCCTGCGGACAGACGCGGCCGCACACCTCGGGTAGCGGGTTGGTCGAGTGGCACAGCGTGGCTGCTTCGTGGATGCGGTTTTCCTGCACCAGCTGCAGCCACTGCGGGATGGCGTTGTGCACCGGGCACTTCCAGCTGCAATACGGATTGCCGCAGTCCAGGCAGCGCCCGGACTGGTATTGCGCTTCCTCCTTGCCGAAGCGGCCGTAGAGCTCGCCCCAGTCACCGGAGACGCGCAGCTCCACCGGGATGCGCTGCGGCATGGTCCGGGGGATGTCGAGGAACTGGAAGGCTTGCTTGCGGCTCATGGGGTATCCGTGGGCAGGTCAGGCGGCGCGGCGCAGCGATTCGGTGAGCGACTCGATGCTGGCGGCCTTGGGTTTGACCAGCCAGAACTTGCCGATGTAGTCGCGGAACTCGTCGAGGATCTGCTGCGCCCAGATGCTGCCGGTCAGTTCGCGGTGGCGGCCGACCAGTCGGTGCAGGTGCTGGCGGTGGTGCTCGAAGCCCTCGGCCGACACGCGGTGGATGTCGATCAGTTCGTGGTTGTAGCGGTCGACGAAGTCACGCTCGATGTCCAGCACGTAGGCCATGCCACCGGTGAAGCCGGCGCCGAAGTTCAGGCCGACCTTGCCCAGCACCAGCACGATGCCGTCGGTCATGTACTCGCAGCAGTGGTCGCCGGCGCCTTCGATCACCGCCAGCGCACCGGAGTTGCGCACCGCGAAGCGCTCGCCGGCACGCCCGGCCACGAACAGCTCGCCACCGGTGGCGCCGTACAGGCAGGTGTTGCCGATGATCGCGGTGGAGCGGGCCTCGAAGCGCGCGCCGCGTGGCGGACGCACCACCAGGCGGCCACCGGCCATGCCCTTGCCGACGTAGTCGTTGGCCTCGCCTTCGACTTCCAGGTTCAGGCCGTCGACGTTGAACGCGCCGAAGCTCTGGCCCGCGGTGCCGCGGAAGCGCAGGGTCAGCGGTGCATCGGCCATGCCGTGGTTGCCATGGACGCGGGCGATGCTGCCGGCCAGGCGCGCGCCAATCGAACGGTCAGTGTTGTGGATCAGGAAGCGGTGCTCGCCGCCGGTCCTGCTGGCAATCGCCGGGGCCAGCAGGCTGTCCATCTGCGTGGCCAGGCTGTCGGGGGATTCGTACAGGCGCTGCGCGGCGCAGTGCTCGCCCTCGAACCGGCCCGGTGCCAGCAGGCGCGACAGGTCCAGGTGCACGCCTTCGCGCGGGGCGACGTCCAGCTGCTCGAGCAGTTCGGTGCGGCCGACGATCTCGTCCAGCGAACGTGCGCCCAGGTAGGACAGCCAGCCGCGTACTTCCTCGGCCAGCAGGCGGAAGAAGTTCTCCACGCGCTCGGGCAGGCCGGTGAAATAACCCGCGCGCAGGCGTTCGTCCTGGGTGGCCACACCGGTGGCGCAGTTGTTGAGGTGGCAGATGCGCAGGTACTTGCAGCCGAGCACGATCATTGGCGCGGTGCCGAAGCCGAAGCTGTCGGCGCCCAGGATCGCGGCCTTGACCACGTCCAGGCCGGTCTTCAGGCCGCCGTCGGTCTGCAGGATGGTGCGGTCGCGCAGGTCGTTGCCGACCAGCGCCTGGTGCGATTCGGCCAGGCCCAGTTCCCACGGCACGCCGGCATAGCGGATCGAGCTGACCGGCGAGGCGCCGGTGCCGCCATCGTGGCCGGACACGGTGATCAGGTCGGCGCCGGCCTTGACCACGCCGGCGGCAATCGTACCGACGCCGGCATGGCTGACCAGCTTCACCGAGACCAGTGCCTGCGGATTGACCTGCTTGAGGTCGTAGATCAGCTGGGCCAGGTCCTCGATTGAATAGATGTCGTGGTGCGGCGGCGGGCTGATCAGGCCGATGCCGGGCTTGGCATAGCGCAGGCGCGCGATCAGTTCATTGACCTTGTGGCCGGGCAGCTGGCCGCCTTCACCGGGCTTGGCGCCCTGGGCGACCTTGATCTGCAGTACCTCGGCGTTGACCAGGTATTCGGCGGTGACGCCGAAGCGGCCCGAGGCCACCTGCTTGATCTTCGAACGCTTGTCGGTGCCATAGCGCGCCGGGTCCTCGCCACCCTCACCGGAATTGGAGCGACCGCCGAGGCGGTTCATCGCGATCGCCAGCGCCTCATGCGCTTCGGGCGACAGCGCGCCCAGCGAGATCGCCGCGGTATCGAAGCGCGGGAACAGCTTGTCGGCCGGCTCCACCTCGTCCAGCGGCACCGGCGTGGCCGCAGGGCGCAGGCGCAGCAGGTCGCGCAGGGTCGAGGGCGGGCGCGCGTGCACTGCCTCGGTGTACCTGCGCCAGTCGGCAGGGTCGGCCGTGCGCGAAGCGCGCTGCAGTGTCATGACCACGTCGGGGTTGTACATGTGGTACTCACCGCCGTGCACGTACTTGAGCAGGCCGCCGACCTCGGGCTTGACCAGGTCGTTCCACGCACGCACGGTGAGTTCGCGCGCGTCATCGTCCAGCCGCTGCAGGCTGACGCCGCCAATTCGCGAGGTGGTGTGCGGGAAGCACAGCTCCACCACGTCATCGTCCAGGCCGACGATCTCGAACAGCTGCGCACCGCGGTAGCTGGCGATGGTGGCGATGCCCATCTTGGAGATGATCTTGGACAGGCCCTTGTAGATGCCCTTGCGGTAGCTGCGGCCGATCTGCGACTGCTCGCCGCCCTTCTTCAGGTGCAGGATGCCGCGTCGGCCCAGGTCGAACAGGGTCTGGTAGGCCAGGTACGGATACACCGCGGTGGCGCCGAAGCCGAGCAGGCAGGCCATGTGGTGCGCATCGCGCGCGGTGCCGGTCTCGATGATCAGGTTGACGTCGCAGCGCAGGCCCAGCGCCGAGAGGTGGTGGTGCACGGCGCTGGTGGCGATCAACGCATGCACCATCGGCCGTTCCGGCACCGGGTAGCGGTCGGACAGCAGCAGCATGACGATGCCATCGCGCGCGGCCTGCTCGGCCTCGGCGCAGATGCGCCCGATGCCACCGCGCAGGCCTTCCTCGATGCTGTAGGACAGGTCGATCAGGCGGTTGCGCTCGGCGTACTGCTCCATCTTCAGCAACTGCCGCAGCTTGCGCTGGGACAGCACCGGCGAGTTGAGGATGACGTGGTTCACCGCCTCGGCGCCGGCGCCGAAGATGTTGGTCTCCCGGCCGAGCTGCGTGGTCAGCGACATCACGCAGTCCTCGCGCAGCGGATCGATCGGCGGGTTGGTGACCTGCGCGAAGGCCTGGCGGAAATAGTCGTAGAGCGGGCGCTGCTGGCGGCTGAGCACCGCCATCGGCGTGTCATCACCCATCGAACCGGTGGCTTCCTGCTCGGTCTCGGCCATCGGCCGCAGCACCTGTTCCACTTCCTCGGTGCTGAGCTGGAACAGCTTGTGGTAGCTGCGCAGGGTCTGCTCGTCGAACGGTTCCTCGACCAGCGACGGGTCGATCAGCTCGGTCTGCAGGTAGGTCACGCCGTGGTGCAGCCACTGCTTGTACGGCGCACGCGCACGGTTGATGCGGTCGATCGCATCCGAATCGAGCAGGTCACCGCGCTTGAGGTCGATGGCCATCATCTCGCCCGGGCCGAGCTTGCCCTTGCGCACCACCCGCTCGGGCGGCACTTCCCACACGCCGGCCTCGGAGGCAACCAGGAAGTGGCGGTCGGAGGTGAGCATCCAGCGTGCCGGGCGCAGGCCGTTGCGGTCCAGGGTGCAGGCGGCATAGCGGCCGTCGCAGGCGACGATGCCCGCCGGCCCGTCCCATGGTTCGCTGTTGAGGCCGTAGAATTCGTAGAACGCGGCAAGGTCGGCGTCCTTGAACTCCAGCGACTGCGTTGCCGGCGGTACCAGGATGCGCAGCGCCTGGATCAGGTCCATGCCGGCGTTGACCATCAGCTCGAGCATGTTGTCCAGGCTCTGCGAGTCCGAACCATGCATCGAGATCACCGGGTCGAATTCGCCGATGTCAAAGCGCGGGGTCTTCCACACCTTGCTGCGCGCCTGCGCCCAGCGGCGGTTGCCTTCGATGGTGTTGATCTCGCCGTTGTGGGCGAGCATGCGGAACGGATGCGCCAGCGGCCAGCGCGGCAGCGTGTTGGTGGAGAAGCGCTGGTGGAAGACGATGGCGCTGGAGGCCAGGTCGCTGCGCTGCAGGTCCGGGTAGAAGCGCGGGAGCTTGTCCGGCAGCACCATGCCCTTGTAGCTGATCGCATCCGGGGTGAGGGTGGTGACGTAGAAGTCGGCCACGTCGCGCAACAGTTGTTCGGCGCGGCGCCGGGCCAGGAACAAGGCGAGGGCGAAATCGGCCGGCTGCTGGGTTTCGCCGGCGTCGACGAAGACCTGTTCGATATGCGGCAGGGTGTCGCGCGCCAGTTGCCCACACACGTCCTGGTCCACCGGCACCACGCGCCAGCCGCGGGGCTGGCAGCCAGCGGCGAGCAACTGCTGCTCCAGCTGCTGGCGACATCGCTGGGCGGCATCGGCATCGTGCGGCAGGAACACCACGCCAGCAGCGAAGCGCTTGCCGATGCTGATGCCGGCCTCGTCGGCGAGGGCGCGCAGGAACACCTCGGGCTTGCGCAGCAGCAGGCCGCAACCATCGCCGGTCAGCCCGTCCGCGGCCACGCCGCCGCGGTGGGTCATGCGGGACAACGCGGCGATGGCGGTGTCCACCAGCAGCCGCGAGGGCTGGTCATCGAGCTGCGCAACCATGCCAAAACCACAGGCATCGCGCTCATCCAGTGGGTTGTACAGCCCTTGGCGGTTGCGGGGGGCCATCTGTGCCTCTTTGCGCTGTCGGAAAGCGGCGACACGCTTCCCCGCTCAGTCCCTGGAGCGCAGTGGAGGGTGCACCGGATGACCGACTAGAGCACAGATGCTGCAGCGCCACAATACACCGTTGCAGCCGCAACCAACCCCGTGATTTCACGGGGGAAACAAGAGGTCAGCCGCAGCGCACGCCGCTGATGTTGCCCTTCTCGTCGAGCTCGATGTTCAGGCGTTCGCCGACGAAATCCATCGTGGTCATGTCGCCGGGCCTGAGCACGCGCAACTGCTGCGCGGCGGCGTCATCGCGGGCCTGTTCACCCGTTTCGTCGGTATACGCCTGGCCGACCAGCCCCTGCACCTGGGTGGCATCGCAGTTGCCGACCGGTGGCGGTTCGGTGCCGGCCTGTGCGTCGGCAACGGCGGCCTGTTCGGCGGCAGCGCGGGCGTCGGCAGTCTCGCGCTCCTGCTCATCGAGCTCCGGTCCCTGGCATGCCACCAGGCCGACAAGCATCGCCAGGACGATTCCGCCACGAAGGCGCGAAACACGGGAAGACGTGGTGACAGGCATCAAGGCTCCGGAACGCTGGAATGACACCGCAAGGATACCGTCACGCCACCTGCACGGCGAACCGCACGGCGTTGACGCCGCGGCCCGCACCATCGCGTTCCATCCCCAAGGAATGCCGGCCCCTTGCCTTCCCGCAGCGCAAGCGTCGATCCCACCGTGCAGGCCGCCCGTCGCGCCGGCCTGCGCTACGTCAACGACACCGTGCCCGGCATCGCCCGCAGACGCGTGGGACGCAGCTTCAGCTACCGCTGGCCCGATGGCCGGCTGGTGCGCGAGGCCGAGGAGCTGGCGCGCATCCGCAAGCTGGCCGTGCCCCCGGCCTATACCGACGTATGGATCTGCTGCGATGCCAACGGCCACCTGCAGGCCACCGGGCGCGACGCGCGTGGACGCAAGCAGTACCGCTATCACCCCGAGTGGGCGCGGGTGCGTGGCGATGGCAAGTTCGACCGCATCATCGCCTTCGGCGAGGCGCTGCCGAAGCTGCGCCGGCGCGTGCGCCAGCACCTGCGGCTGGCCGGCTTCCCGCGCGAGAAGGTGCTGGCCACGGTGGTCGCGCTGCTGGCACAGACGCTGGTGCGCGTGGGCAATGAAACCTATGCGCGGCAGAACAAGTCCTTCGGCCTGACCACGCTGCGCAACCGCCACCTGGCACTGGTGGCGGGTGGCCGCGTGCAGATGCGCTTCCGCGGCAAGTCCGGCCAGCAGCACGAGATCGAGATCAACGACCGCCAGCTGGCGTTGATGGTCAGGCGCATCCAGCAGCTGCCCGGGCAGGCGCTGTTCCAGTACCGTGATGACGAGGGCAACCTGCAGCCGGTGGACTCGGGCCAGGTCAATGACTACCTGCGCGAGGTGATGGGCGAGGAATTCACCGCCAAGGACTTCCGCACCTGGGGTGGCACGATGGAGGCGCTGCGCCAGTTCGCCATCACCGAGCTGCCGGAGCCGGCAAGCAAGACAGCACTGGCCGCGGCCCAGCGCGAGGTGGTGTGCAAGGTGGCGTCGCTGCTGGGCAACACACCGGCGGTCTGCCGCAAGTCCTACATCGATCCGAGCGTGTTCGAGGGCTGGGAACGCGGCGACCTCACCGCGCTGGCCGGGCTGCGCGGCGAGCGCCAGTGGGAGCAGGCCGCGCTGAAGTACCTGCGCAAGTCACGACGGATCAGCCGCAGCCGATCGCGGTGATGTTGTTCCAGGGACCGGTATGGATGGTCAGGCGCTCGCCACCGGCCGGATTGCCGACCGTCGCCTCGCCGTCGCGGACGACCCGCACCTGCAGGCTGTCGCTGTCCACGCGGGCACGTTCAACCGCACCGGGCGATGCAGCCAGCCCCACCGCACCGCGCACCATGTCGACATGGCACTGGCCGGAGATCACGCCATCGATCGGCTGCACCCGCGCGACCTGGGTGGTGCTGCACGCGGACAAGCCAATCGCGGCCAGCGCGCCAAGGTAGAGGGAAAGGCGACGGGACATGGCGATGCTCCTTCAGACGGGGAGCGAAAGCGTGGGTCCTGCGCCGTGTGCAGGCGATGAAAGTGCACGCCACGCCGACACGCCGTTCACCCGGTCTGTCCGCGGCATTGGCGAGGATGAGGGCTCCACTTTCCAGGGAGCACGCCATGGCGAACTGCGATGTATGCGGCAATGACTACGACAAGGCATTCACCCTGCAACAGGGCGAGCGTCGCGGCACCTTCGATTCGTTCGAGTGCGCCATCCATGCCTTCGCCCCGCGTTGCGCGCATTGCGGTTGCACGGTGATCGGCCACGGTGTCGAAGGCAAGGGTGCGATCTACTGCTGCGCACATTGCGCCGGCCATGCCGGCCATGCCGGCGTGGAAGGCGTCGCCGACCGCGCCTGAGTGCCCCCATCCGCCACCCGCGCGGTGGCACCAGAGAAGGAGACCCCATGGCTACTGCCAAGAAGGTTCCGGCCCGCAAGAAGGCGGCGCCCAAGGTACGCAAGAACACCAAGGCATCCACCCAGGACACGACCGAAAGCCCGCGCAAGCGCGTGGTCAAGACCGCGACCCGCAAGTCGGCGGGCGAGGATCCGCGCGCGGCTCGCGTGGCCGCACGCCAGCGCCGCCTGCAGGATCTGGAAAAGGCCAAGGACGCGCGCGCCAGCAAACAGGCGGCCAAGAAGAAGCCCGCCCAGGCCGGCACCCGTCGCCAGCCGGAGAAGATGCCGGCCCAGCACATCGCCAAGCCCGGCAACGAGCACGAGCTGTCGCTGGCGCCGCGCTTCCTCGCCCCGGACTACACCGGCAGCGGCAAGCTCAAGGGCATGCGCGCGATCGTTACCGGCGGTGATTCGGGCATCGGCCGCGCGGTGGCGGTGCTGTTCGCCCGCGAAGGGGCCGATGTCGCCGTGCTGTACCTGGACGAGCACGAGGATGCCGAGGCCACCCGCGAGTACGTCGAGGACGAGGGCGCGCGCTGCCTGACCATTGCTGGCGACGTGCGTGACCCCTCGTTCTGCAACGCGGCCGTGCAGGAAGTGGTCGAGGCCTTCGGGGGCGTCGACATCCTGGTCAACAACGCGGCCTTCCAGCTGCACTGCCACCGCCTGGAGGACCTGGACGACGAGCACCTCCAGGAAACCCTGCAGACCAACATCGGCGGTTACATCCAGATGGCGCGGGCGGTGCTGCCGCACATGGGCGAGGGCGCCAGCATCATCAACACCGGCTCGGAGACGGGCATCTTCGGCAGCAAGTCGCTGATCGACTATTCCTCGACCAAGGGCGCCATCCACGCCTTCACCAAGGCGCTGGCCAGCCAGCTGCTGCCGCGGGGCATCCGCGTCAACTGCGTGGCCCCGGGTCCGGTGTGGACGCCGCTCAATCCGGCCGACAAGGAAGCGCCGGACGTGGCCGAGTTCGGCAGGGACAGCGACATGGGCCGTGCCGCGCAGCCTGAAGAACTGTCACCGGCCTACGTGTTCCTGGCCTCGCCGGTGATGGGCAGCTACGTCAACGGCGTGATCCTGCCGGTGATGGGCGGCCCGCGCGGATGAGGCGGGCCGCCGGGTGGATCAGCCGCAGCTGATCCGCTCGATCCGGTTCTGCGCGTCGACCGAGATCGTCAGCCGGTCCTCGCGATAGTCCATGGTCATCGCCATGCCCGGCTTGCCGATGCGGGCATGGCGGGCGCCGGCGGCCTTCACCGCCTTCTGCACCACCTCCTCGGTGGCGACCTGGCCAACGAAGCCATCCAGCGCGCCGGGATTGCAGCGGTAGCCCTCGTCGACCGGGCGTACGCTGGGCGCGGCCTCTTCCGGCGGCGTGGGAGCGTTGGACGGGGTAGCGCAGGCGCTGAGCGAGAAGACAGCCACGGGCAGGAACAGGGAAGCACGCATGTCAGGACCTCGGCAGTGGAGTGGGTCGATTGTGCCCCGGACCAGGTGAGCAAAGCGGAAACCCCCGGTCCACCTGCCCGATAATGGGCGCCTGCCAGGGAAGGAGCGTGGAATGACGGACGGTTACCGGATCGTGGTGCTGGGCGGCCATGGTCATTTCGGCTCGCGCATCGTGCGCGCGCTGGCGCGGACGCCGGGTCTGGAGGTGCTGGCTGCCGGCCGTAAAGCCCGCCCCGTCCCAGGCATCGAGGACGCCTGCAGCCCGGTCAGCGCCTGCCGGCTGGACATCAATGACCCCGGATTCCCGTCGCGGCTGGCGGCAACCGGCGCGCAGCTGGTCATCCATACCGCCGGCCCGTTCCAGGGCCAGGGCCATGGCGTTGCCCGCGCCTGCCTGCAGGCCGGCATGCACTACATCGACCTGGCCGACGGCCGCGATTTCGTGCGGGGGTTCCCGGCCGCGCTCGATGCGCTGGCCCGCCGCCACGGCCGCTGCGCGGTCACCGGTGCCAGTACCCTGCCGGCGCTGTCCAGCGCGGTGATCGATGCGCTGGTGGGCCAGTTCGACCAGCTCGAGCACATCGGCATCGTGATCGCGCCGGCGCAGGCCACCCCGCTCGGCCTGGCCACGGTGCGCGCGGTGCTGTCCTACTGCGGCGAGCCGTTCCGGTGGTGGCAGGACGGGCGCTGGCAGACGGTGGTCGGCTGGGCCAAGCCGCAGCGCGTGCAGTTCGCGCAACTGGCACCGCGCCTGGCCTCGCCCTGCGATGTGCCCGACCACGACCTGCTGCCGGCGCGGTATCCCGGGGTACGCACGGTGCAGTTCCGTGCCGCGCTCGAAGTGACGTTCCTGCAGCGTTGCCTGGCGGTAGTCGCCTGGCTGCGCCAGCGCGGCTTGCCGCTGCCGATGCATGCGATGGCCGACACGATGGCCAGGGCGGGCCGCTGGTTCGATCGCTTCGGTACCGACCTCGGCGGCATGCGCATCGCGCTGCGTGGCCAGCGCGGCGGCCAGCCGCACACCCTGTACTGGGACCTGACCGCGCCGATGCTGCACGGGCCGGAGATTCCGTGCCTTGCCGCAGTGCTGCTGGCCCGCCAGCTTGCGGCTGGCCGCGAACTGGAGTCCGGGGCGCAGGCCTGCATGGGGCTGCTGACCCTGGCCGATTTCGAGGGCGAGTTCGCACGCTGGGGCATCGAGAGCCAGGTCTTCACGACTCCGCGCGGCTGAACGGACGCCAACGTAACGGCGCGGGGGGTGACTTCCGGCTGGTTGACTACAAGTGTCGTCATGCCTACGGTGACGACAAATGTAATCACGGAGTCGGAGCAATGCGCCGCAAGACGATCGGGGACCAGGAACTGGCCCTGCTGCAGTACATCGGAGAGAACGAGCCGGCCAGCGTCGGCGAGGTGGCCGCCGGGTTCGGCGAACCGCGTGGCCTGGCCCGTTCCACGATCCTGACGATGATGGAGCGGCTGCGCTCCAAGGCCTACTTGCAACGCGAGCCGGTGGATGGCGTGTACCGCTACCAGACTACGGCCGAGCAGCAGGACGTGGTGCAGGGCGCGGTGGCGACCTTCGTCGAGAAGACCCTGCAGGGCTCGGTGTCGCCGTTCGTGGCGTGGATGGCCGAGAAGGCCGAGGTCAGCGACGACGAGCTGGCCGAACTCGAAGCACTGGTGTCAAAGCTGCAGTCGCAGCGGCGGGAGGGCTGAACCATGCATGCATTCATGGATCACCTGGCGGAGCGGCTGTGGGCCACCAGCCTGCAGAGCGTGGTGCTGGTAGCGGTGGTGTGGCTGCTGTGCCGCTACGTGAAGCGTTTGCCGGCCCGGACCCAGTGCGCGCTGTGGTGGCTGGTCGCGCTGCAGGCGGTGCTGGGCCTGGCGTGGCTGTCGCCGCTGGAAGTGCCGCTGCTGCCCGCGCCCGGTACCGAGGTGGTGGTGCAGCAGGCCGTGGCCATCGCGCCGGTCGAAGCGACGGTCGTCCCGATGGCGCTTGAAGCCACGTCGCCGACGTGGTCGTGGAGCCATGCCCTGCTCGCATTGTGGCTGGCCGGGGTCGGCGTGACGGGCCTGCGCACGGTGCGGGCCTGGCGGGCCAGCCGCGAACAGCTGCGCCACGCCCGGCCCTGCGACGACGCCAAGCTCAACGCCGCGCTGCAGCTGGCGGCGGAAGCCCATGGCCTGCGCCGTGCGCCGCGGCTGATGCTGGGCGAGGCGATCGACTCGCCGCAACTGGTCGGTCCGTGGCGTCCGGTCCTGCTGCTGCCGGCCCATGGCTTGGCGCGGATGGACGACGACGAGCTGGACATGGCGCTGACCCACGAGCTGGTCCACCTGCAGCGCCATGACCTGTGGCTGGGCCTGGTGCCGGCGCTGGCCCAGCACCTGTTCTTCTTCCACCCGCTGGTGCAACTGGCCGCCCGCGAATACGCCATTGCCCGCGAGGTGGCGGTGGATGCGGCGGTGATCGCCGGCAACCGCCACTGCCGCCAGCACTATGGCCGGCTGCTGCTGCAGCTGGGCATTGCCCCGCGACCGGCTGCCGGCCTGGCCAGCGCGTCGCCCTCCTTCCTCAGTCTCAAGCGGAGATTGCTCATGTTGCAGGACACCTCTTCCTTCCCGCGGCTGGGCGCCGGGCTGATCCTCGCCGCGGTCACCGTGCTGGGCGTACTGCCGCTGCGGCTGGTGGCAATGCCGGTCGTACCGCCGCCGCCACCAGTCCCGGCGGCCCCGGCGATGCCATCGCCTCCGTCCCCGCCGCCGATGCCCGCCGTGCCGGTGGTGACGGCGCCGCCGATGCCGGATGCACCCCCCGCGCCGCCTGCGCCCCGGGCTCCCAAGGCTCCGCCTGCTCCGCCAGCGCCCCCGGCACCGGTTCCCGGCGCCGAAACCGTCACCCACGGCAGCCTGCGGCTGGGCCATGACAACCGCGACGCCTTCGTGCTGGTGAAGGACGGGCACAACGTCATGAACGGCTCGGCCCAGGACCTCCAGGCCGCGCGCAGTCTCGACGACGGCAAGGGCGTGCTGTGGGTGCGCCAAGAAGGCCGCGAATACGTGGTCCGCGATGCCGCCACGCTGGCCCGCTTCCACGACCTGCACGCCGAAACCATGCGCCTGGGCCAGGCCCAGGGCCGACTGGGCGACCAGCAGGGCAAGCTCGGTGAACGCCAGGGCGAACTGGGCGGACGCTTGGGCGAAATGGGCGAACGCATGGCGGCACTGGCGGCCGAGCACGCCCGCCAGGCGCGGGCCCATGCCGGCGACAGCGAGGCCGCACGCAAGGCACGCGAGCAGGCCGAGCTGAAGGTGAGGAATGCGCAGCGCGAACTGGAAGCCTCCGGCGTGCACCAGGAGATGGAACAGCTGGCCGCACGCCAGACCGAGCTGGCCAAGCAGCAGGCCGAACTGGGTCGCAAGCAGGCAGCAGCCAGTGAGCGGGCCCGGCGCGAGGCGCGGCAACTGATCGAACAGTCCATCCGCAACGGCATCGCCCGGCCGACCCACGGTTGAGCATTACTGCCGGCGATCCAGAGAGCCCGCACATGCGGGCTTTTTTCACGGGCTTCCGATACTGCCGGCATGTGTAGTGCCGGCGGCGTTGCTCAACCGACCAGCGCTTCCCCGGTGATGCCCAGTGCCAGGCGCTCGTCGTCGTTCTTCTGTTCCTCGACCAGGCGCAGGAACAACTGGGCCAGGGTCACCACGTCCTGGTGGTTGTGCTCGCCGACGCGGCGCAGGTTGCGCGCGCTGCCGCCGCGCAGGTAGCCCAGCCACGCCGCCGGCGCCTCGGAGCCTGGCAGGTCGTCCTCGCGGGCGATGCGCAGCAGCTGGCGCTCGATCGTGGCCAGCCGGCAGTTCTCCCAGGTGCCGCGGTAGCGGCGACGGGTCGGGAACAGCAGGTCGACATGGTCCAGCGCCGACAGCGGCTCGGCACGCCGGGCCAGGCGGTAGCGGGTCTTGAGCAGCGGGGCGTCGTAGCAGCGGCCGTTGTAGCTGGACAGCACCGTGGTCGGTGCCAGCCAGCTGGCGAACAGTTCCAGCATCGCGTTCTCGGCGGCCATCGTCGCCATCAGCAGCTGGCGCACGCGCAGGCCCTCGCCACGCGCCGGATCGTGGTGCCAGTCGGCGGCGCCGATCATGAAGGCGCGGGTGCCGGTGCCCCCGGCCAGGCCGGTGGTCTCGGTATCGAAGAACAGCAGGTCGGCCGGGGCGACATGTTCTTCCGGGCGCTTGCTGAAGGCCAGCGACAGCGGTTGCCGGGGGATCGGCTGCGGCAGGAACGCCTCGATCAGGTGCAGCCCGGGCGCGACCTCGGTGCCGGGCAGTTCGCGGTCGACCGGCCCACTGCGCGCCGGGCTCCGGACCTCGGCAATGGCGCGGTTGCGCGAGCCCAGCAGGCGGCGCAACGCGGCACCGTCGGCCACGCGCCGGACCGGGGCGGTGGTTACCGGCTGGACAGGCGGCGCCGGCTCGGCCGGCTTGTGCCGGATCTGCTCGACCCAGCCGAACACCGAGGTCTCGCGCGCAGGCGCTGCCGGCGGATTGGCCGGCACTTCGGCCGCGGTGTCACCGGCGGCGGCATCGCGCACGGTCGCCGGCGCCGCTGCTGCAGGTTTGTCCGTCGCCGGGGTGGCAACGACCTGTCCGGCCTGGCGGCGCAGCGCCTTGAGCTTGTCCAGACTGATGCTCATGCCAGCAGGTCCAGCGCCTCCTCGCACATGCCCACCGTCGGTACTGAATCGCAATGCTGGTCGGACAGCAGCGACAGCACAGTCAGCGCCAGCGAGCGCGGCGTGGTTGCCTGGCCTTCCTCCTGCGCGGCCAGCACCGGGCCGACGCAGGCTGGGCAGCCGGCGGCACAGTCGCAACGCTGCACCAGTTCGAGCGCGCGCTGCACCAGTTCGGCCTGGCGCTGCCACAGTGGCTCGCTGAGGCCAACGCCGCCGGGGAAGTTGTCGTACAGGTAGACGGTCGGCACGAAGGCCTGCATCAGCTCGACCGAGCCTTCGCCGTCCTCGTGGCCACGCAGCTGGCCGCGGCCGGTCTGGTCGGCCACCGCGAACCAGGCGCCATCGCCGCTGCCCACCGCCTTCTGCAGGTCGCGCGCGTCGGCCATCACCGCCACGATGGCGACGATGTGCAGCGCATAGGCCGCGCCGAGGAAACCATCGAGCGCATCCTGGCGGCTGGCAAACGCGCGTAGCAGGGTGGCCTGCGGCAACTGCCACCACACCGCGGTGGTGTGCAGTTCCTGGTCGGGCAGGTTGACCGGGCCGTAGCCGATGTTCTCGTGGGTGTAGTAGCGGATCTTCTTGTAGCCGGCCACGCGCCGCACCACGTGCACCTCGCCGTGGTGGCTGTCACCGCGGCCGGCGCCGTTGCCGTCGAAACGGTCCAGCACCTTGAGCTTGGTGAAGTCGATCGAGTCGGTGTAGTAGTCCACGTGGGTGCGGGTGACGTAGGCCTTGCGGCCGTCCCAGTCCAGCCGCTCCACCTGGTAGGGGGTGGACTGCACCATGTGGATCGCGCCCTCGTACAGGGTCAGCGCCGCGGCCGAGTAGTCGACCTCGGCAATGATCTGCTGCTTGCCGTCGCTGCGGTCCACCACCACGAAGTTGCCGTCGGCCACCGCGCGCAGGCTCACCGCATTGGCCGGGTAGCTGTCGGCAATCCACTCCCAGCGGTCGCCCTCGCGGTGGATCACCTCGGTCTCGGCCAGCGCCTCGAGGAACACCAGTGGGTCGATCGGGCCGAACGGCTCGCCGGCCAGGAACGGCAGCTCGAACGCCGCGCAGCGGATGTGGTCGAACAGGATCAGCGGCTGGTCCGGCGAGATCCGCGCGTGCTCCGGGCTGGCATTGGCGAAGAAGTCCGGATGCCGCACCACGTACTGGTCCAGCGGCTGGCTGCTGGCCACCATCACGCCCAGCGACGGCTGCTGGCGACGACCGGCGCGGCCGAAGCGCTGCCAGGTCGCGGCCACGCTGCCGGGATAGCCGTTGAGCACGACCACGTCGAGCGCGCCGATGTCCACGCCCAGCTCCAGCGCGGAGGTGGAGACGATGCCATCGATGTCGCCGGCGCGCATCGCCCGCTCCACCTCGCGGCGCTCGGTCGGCAGGTAGCCACCGCGGTAGCCACGGATGCGTGGCGGCTTGCGCGGGTCGTGGTCGAAGATGTCCTTCAGGTACTTGGTCAGCACCTCGACCATCAGCCGGCTCTGCGCGAACACCAGCGTCTTCAGCCCGCTCTTGATCGCGATGCGGGCGATGCGGTTGGCCTGAGAACGGGCCGAGGCACGCAGGCCGAGATCGGCGTTGACTACCGGCGGGTTCCACAGCAGCACGTGCTTGTCGCCGGAGGGCGCGCCGGATTCGGTGATCGCGGTGACCGCCTCCTCCACCAGCGCCTGCGCGTGCGCATGCGGGTTGCCGATCGTCGCCGAGCACAGGATGAACTGCGGTTGCACGCCGTAGAACGCGCAGATGCGCTTGAGCCGGCGCAGCACGTTGGTGACGTGGCTGCCGAACACGCCGCGGTAGGTGTGGATCTCGTCGATCACCACGTAGCGCAGGTTCTCGAAGAACTGCGCCCACTTGGTGTGATGCGGCAGGATCGCCTGGTGCAGCATGTCCGGGTTGGACACGACGATGTCGCCATGCAGGCGGATGGCCTGGCGTGCGTCGCCCGGCGTGTCGCCATCGAAGGTGAAGGCCTTCAGGCCGAGGTCGCCGGCGCGGTTGAGGTCCAGCAGCTCGGCCACCTGGTCCTGGGCCAGCGCCTTGGTCGGGAACAGGTACAGCGCCTTGGCATTGCCCTGCATCGCCGCGCTGACCACCGGCAGGGTGTAGCACAGCGACTTGCCCGAGGCGGTCGGGGTGACGATGGCCACGTGCTCGCCGCGCTGGGTCGCCTGCCAGGCCTGGGCCTGGTGCGAGTACAGGCGTTCGATACCGCGCGCCTTGAGCGCGGCCTTCAGTGCCCCGGGCACGTCGTCGGGGATCGGCGCGTAGCTGCCTTCGCGGCCGGGAATGGTGAAGCTGCCGGTGATGCGGTCGCCATAACGCCGCGCCAGCCGCTGGCCGAGCAACGCGCCATCGCGCGAGGGCAGGCCGTCGGTGGTGGCCAGCGCCCGTTCGCTGGCTTCGGTGCGGGGAGCGAGGGAAAACGCCATCAGGATCCGGTGCCGGTCAAAGGGCGCCATGGAACCACAGCGGGGTCTCAGCCTGTGAGACCGACACGCGCCACAGGCTGAACCTGTCAGCTTGGCTAACGAAATCCAAAGGCGGGCCGGCCTAAGCTCGCCGCCGGATCGACAGCTGCCAGGGAATGGAATGTGCAACAGGGTCTGGATGGGAATGGTGGTGCTGGCCATGGCGCCATGGGATGTGGCGCGGGCGCAGCCGGCCGATGTCGCAAAACCGTCGGCCGATGACGGACGCGAGCCGGTGACGCTGGGCGAGGTGCGCG
Organism: Stenotrophomonas sp. Marseille-Q4652; assembly: GCF_916618915.1. Classification (NCBI taxonomy): domain Bacteria; kingdom Pseudomonadati; phylum Pseudomonadota; class Gammaproteobacteria; order Lysobacterales; family Lysobacteraceae; genus Stenotrophomonas; species Stenotrophomonas sp. Marseille-Q4652. Next base: position 2,601,897 of record NZ_CAKAKE010000001.1, on the reverse strand, counting down.
CGATCAGGCCGGAGGACGAGGAACCGCTGCGCGATCCGTTCGCGCCGCCGCCCAACACCTTCGCAAAGCGCTTCAGGAACCCGCCGACGCCCGAGCAGATCGCGCTCGATTACCACGGCTACATCATGTACGGCATCACCAAGGGCGTGATCCTTGGCGGGCGCTGGCTCAACAAGGCCACCGGCGGCCCCGACCAGATCCAGGGGGCCGCGGCGCGGCCACCGCCGCTGGACGACGAGCAGTGGGCGCGCGCCGCGCGCTGGGCCGAGGACGCGCCCGCACCGCCACCGGGCGATCACCAGGCAACGCCGTAGCCCCCCGGCGGCGTAGACCGGATTGACCGGGATGCCCATGCTGAATCGAAACAACCTGCTCCGTGCCCTTTGCTTGCTGGCCCTGTGCGTGCTGCTGGTCGCCTGCGCCGGCCCGCTGGATCGCAAGTTGGTCACTGGCCAGGGCAGTGACGCCTACTTCGCCTCGCTCAACCCGGCGTTCGCGCAGATGAGCGATCACGAGCAGAAGGCCTTCAACTGGGCCGTGTCGGATATCGACCAGGACCAGTTGCACGCGCGCTACCCGCACGCCACGCCACGCCGCGCCAGATCATCCGTGGCGAAGTGGCCGCGGTGCTGGAGAAGTACCCGGCCCGCATCGCCGAGCTGGCTCCCCGGGCTGCAGCGGCCGAGGCCATGCGTGCCCGCCTGATGCGGATCACCGTGCCGGAAGTGCGGCTGAAACTGGAAAAGGACTTTTTCGGCCTGATGCCAGTGGTGCACATGGTCATCGACAACGGCAGTGACCTGTCGCTCAGCAAGATGGACTGGAACCTGCAGCTGCACGTGGACGGCGGTGAAACCCCCGTCGCCAGCTACTGGGCCACCACCAACTTCGAGCAGGAGGGCGGGCTCAAGCCCGGTCAGCGCATCAGCAAGCGTGTGCGCATCGGGGGCGTGAGCGGCGACGGCGCGTGGACCACGCTGGAAGTCCGTAATGCCAGCGAGCGCATGGTGCAGGTCTACCATCGCTTCGGCGGGGCCAGGGACTTCGGCAACCGGCAGGTCCTCGGCGAAGACCCCAAGGCCGAGAGCGAACGGCTGACTGCCGTGATCGCAGCGGCCAACAGCTACAAGGACATCTGATCAGGCGGGCGCCCCCGGCTCACTGCGCCAGGACAGCATCGATCAGCGATGGCGCGACCTGTGCCGGCAGCGGATCCGTGTCGAAATGCAGCAGAACAGGCCGCGCCGACACGCGATGAAACACCGGTTGCCGCCTCGTTACATATCGGTACAAAGCGACATCGGCAGGGCCGGAACAGCAGGAGCCCGTTCATTTTCGCGGCGCTAGCTTGGACCTACCGCAGCACATCGACGCTGCGAGCCAAGGGAAACGCCATGAAGCACATCACTGCCACCGTCCTGTCCCTCGCCCTGCTGGCCTCCGGTTCGGCCATGGCCGCCCCCGCGCACAAGGGTCCGCAGCATGGCCCCAAGCCGCCGGTCATGCAGCCGAAGCATGTGACTGCCCCGCGTCATGTCGCGGCGCCCCCGTCCGTCCGTCATGCGCCGCCGTCGGTGGTGCGCCACGCTCCGGCCCGTCCGGTCGTGGTCGCCCCCCGTCGCGGTGACCGCCTGCCGCCGCACGTAAGTGCGGTCCGCATCAACGACTGGAGGTACGCCGGCCTGCGCCAGCCGCCGCGCGGTTACGAGTGGCGGCGCGTGGACAACCAGTCGCTGCTGGTGGCCATCGCCTCGGGCGTGATCGCCGACATCGTCCTGCACCGTTGATCGGACCCGGCAACAACGAAACAGGCCCCGTCATGGGGCCTGTTTTTTTTTATCCAGTGCGGGGTCAGGCGCTGATGCCGGCGAAAACGGCGTAGATCACCGCCGCCCCCACCAGCCAGAAATACACGCCGCCAATGAACAGGTAGCGCAGCAGGGTCAACCACCAGCGGCCGCCGTAGACCCGCTGCTGCATCACCAGCAGGTACAGCGGCACCGTCATCCACAGCAGGCCGCTGATGATCAGCGGGCCGGTGTCGGAGATCCCGAGCGCGGTGCCGGCGGCGTTGACCAGGGTGGTGGCCAGGATCACCACCATCAGCCAGGCATGGCTGTACAGCGCCACCACCAGGTGTCCCAGGTAGCCGATCGGGCGGCGCAGGTAGATCACCCGCAGCACCAGCGCGAACACCGGCATCAGCAAGAACAGCGCGCCTGGCAGCGCGGTGAGGATGGCGGTGAAGTACGCGCCGGCATCGTTGCCCATGCGCTGCACGTTTTCCTGCATGCGCACCAGGCGGCGGTTGACGAAGTCGTTGACGAACTGCGGCACGCCGTCCCACTTCACCGGATTGGTCTGCGGATCCCAGCGCTTGCCGTTGGACTGGAAGTTCAGGGTCAGGCCGGTGTCCTCGCTGGTGGGCAACGGCTCGCCGCGCAGCTCGGCCAGGCGGCGGTCGGCGGCAAGTTCCAGGGCCCTGCGCGGAGCGACCATTGCCCCGGCCATCGCCGGGGCCTGGCGGACGCTTTCGTCCAGCTCGGCCAGTGCCTGGTCACGCCGCGCCTCCACTTCGGCCACGGTCGCGGCGGTGGTGAAGGTGTCGTCCCGGGTCACCACGTTCAACGTCGTGCTGCCGTGCACGGTGAGCTTCATGACGAAGAAGGTGAACAGCGTGAGGATCACGAACAGCCGCAGCGGCTGCACGTAGGTGACGCGTTTTCCGTCGAGGTAGTTGCGGGCGATGCGGCCGGGAACCGGCAGGTCGCGCAGGGTGCGGAAGATGCGCCCGTCCAGGTGCCAGAAAGACTCGAACACCTCCTCGATCGCATGTCCCAGGTGCCGGGTCGGATCATGCGCGGACTGCCCGCACACATGGCAGTAATGGCCCTGCAGGGCGGTGTGGCAGTTCTCGCAGGTCGCGAGCGAAGGGTGCTAGGCGGAGGCGGTCACGTTGCGGCCATCAATGGAGTCTGGCCGCCGAGCTGGCGGCCAGGATGGCGTAACTTAACGAAGCGGCGCTGGCTGTGCGAGCGCCACATTGCACGTGGGCCGTCAGTCGCGCCCGGCCTGCTCCTGCGTGGCCGTCCCCTGTGGGGTGAGCTCGACCTTGTCCACCGGATAGCCCATGCGCCGGGCCTTGGCCATCAGCTCCTTGCGGATGCCCTCGTCCAGCGTCGGCGTGCGCGACAGGATCCACAGGTAGTCGGCCTTGGGCGCGCCGACCATGGCCCACTGGTAATCCGGGTCCAGCGCGATCACCCAGTAGTCACCCCACACCATCGGCAGCCACGACAGCCAGCCCGGGGCGAAACGCACTTCCAGCTTTGAGGTGCTGCCGTCGACCTTGCGGGCCTCGCCATCGGCCTGCTGGAAGCTGCCGTCCTCGGTGCGGCAACGGTTGAGCACGGCCATGGTGCCGTCAGGCTGCGGGGTGTATTCGGCGGTGGTATCGCCCACGCACTTGCGTTGGAAATACATCGGCAGGTGGGCGATCTCGTACCAGCGGCCGGCGTAGCGGTCCAGGTCCACCGACGCGACGGCCTCGTTGGGCTCGGATTCGGCGGGTTCCTGGGCAGTGGCGGGCAGGGCGGCGGCCAGCAGCAGGGCCGGCAGCAGCAGGCGGGACAGGGTGCGTTTCATCGTGGGTACCGGGGAGGGGCAGGGAGGCCGAGTATCGACAGCGGCGTTTTATGCCTCCGTAAAAACCGACGGGGCTGGCTGGAACATGCTGTTGCGCCCCGGCATGCCTTGGCCGATGATCCGGCGCTTTCATCAAGGACCCGATGGCATGTCGATTTCCCCGCGTTCGCTGTTGCTTGCGCTGTGCATTCTTCTTCCGGCCGGGATGGCCGCGATTCCCAGCGTTGCCGCACCACCTGCCGGCGCGGACCGCTTCGATCCGGACGACGATGACGACCTCGACATGGATGTGGACAACTACGACGCGGCCGAGCATGTGCGGCGGCAGCTGCAGGCACGGCAGCCCAGGGGCAGCGGTGGGCCGCAGCAGGCCTGCATCATCGCCGGGCGCGTGGTGATTCCGGCGCTGGGAGTGGACGAGGACGTGCGCGACTGCATGCAGTCCAACGGCAAGTATTCGGTGGCCGAATTCAAAAAAGCCTGCGAGGGCCTGGGCGACGCGTTCGTGCAGATGGGCAGTGTCCCGGCGAAGATCGAGTACGTGCAGCGCTGCCCGACCCCGGCGCAGGGCAGCTGCCGCAACATGGGCAACACCGGCATGGACGGCTTCTACTACCAGCGCCACGGCGAGAACCTGGCCTCGCTGCCGGCCTCGTGCACGTCGATGGGTGGCACCTGGGTGCCCGCGCGCTGAAGTCGCGCTAGCCGCCCTGGCACCGCTGCCAGCTGCCACCGGCGGCAGCGACCTGTTCCCAGCCGTTGGCCAGGCGCCGGAAAGCCTGGCCCCCTATGCAGGCGTACCCCAGGGCCTTGGCTTCGGGACTGCCCATGCCGGGCACTGGATCACGGATGACGACGGCGCGGGCCTGCCCTGCCGGCGGGCCTCGTCCTGCAGCGTCATGTTCTCGATGCCCTGGCAGAAGCCCACCATGCCCGGATGCGGATGGCCGCGGTATTGCTCGCAGTTGAAGGGCGTGGTGTCGCGGGCCATCGAGTTGTGCGGCTGACGTCCCGGTGGAGTGGCTCCCGGCGCAGATACGCCCCTTGCCGCGCGCACTGTCTGCGCATCGGTCGGCCACGAGGCCAGCAGTACTGCGATGGCGATCAGCCCACCGGCAAGCGCCTAGGCAGTGCGGCATCCGTGCATGGTGCTTCCTTGGGTGGGGATGACGGTTATGGTGCCTTATCGCGGTTCGCTGGAAGGCTTGCCTGTCGCGAGTTGTTCCTCCACCGCGGTGTAGGCCGAATGCGTGCCCAGTGGTGCGCCGTCCATGCCGGTGGCGAAGTAGGCCACGCCGGTGCCGCTGGCGGGATCGATCCACAGGCCCGAACGCAGCCCGTAGGCATTGCCGGAATGGCCGACGCGGGCCACGCCGTCGCCGAACGGGTCATCACCGCAGTCCGGATGACCGCTGGCCAGAGTGATCGTGGACAGGCCGTAGCGGCACAGCGTGGCGCGCGGCACGCCCGGCGGCGGTTCGGGCTCGCCGTCTTCCCAGGTCTGGCCGTTGCCGGGCTGGTAGGTCCATTGCGGCGTGGTCATCGCCTGCACCGATTCGGGGCGCAGGATGCGCGCGCCATCGATCTGCCCTCCGTTGAGCAGCAGGCGGCCGACGCGGGCCAGGCCGTTGGCCGAGATCCGCAGCCCGCCCTGCGGCGAGAACGCACCGCCATTGCGACCGGGCTGCCACAGCGAAAGATCGCAGCTGCCATCGCGGGCGCGGCGCACATTGCAGGCCGGCTTGCCGGCGTGGTTGTCGTCCACCGCCGGTTCGCCCTTGTCGTCGTACAGCACCACGGCGCGGCGGGCGAAATCATCGCTGCAGGTTTCCCAGCCGTAACAGGCCTCGATCCCGGCCGGGGCCAGCACCAGCCGCTGCATCAGCAGGTCGAAGCGCTCGCCGGTGGCGCGTTCCATCGCCCCGGCGATCAGCGGGAAGTTGAGGTTGGTATAGCGGAACCAGGTGCCGGGGGCATGCGGGTCCCAGGCGCGCGGGTCGTCAAGCAGCTCGCGGGTCTCGCCATCCAGTGGCGTGGCCCAGTAGCCGGCCTCGTCGGTCAGCCCGGACTGGTGGGAAAGCATCATCCGCAGCGTGATCGGCACCTGCGGATACTGCGGATGGCGCAGTTGCCAGCCCAGGTACTGCGAGACGTCGGCATCGAGGTCGAGCTTGCCCTCCTCGACCAGCCGCATCACGCCCATCGTCAGCACCAGCTTGGAGATCGAGGCGATGCGCACCGGGTCATCGGCAGTGACCGCACGCTGCTGGCGGACATCGGCCAGGCCATGCACCTGCGTGGCGGTCACGCCATCGCGGTTGAAGGCCACGCGCACCGTGGCAATGGGCTCATGCGCCAGTGCCGGCAGGGCGATGCACAACAGCACGGACAGGGCACGGGGCAGGGCTGGGCGCATCGGCTGGCTCCACGGAAGGGATGCAGGCTTGATAGCCAGTGGCGCCCGGAGCCGTCAAGCGCGCAATGGACAACGCCCCGCATGTGCGGGGCGTCGGAGTGGCTCAGGGCATGACCGGTGGCGTGTAGGTCAGCGTGGTGCCGAGCAGCCACAGCAGGAGCAGCACCAGCGGCGTATGCACCAGCAGCTGCACGAAGGTGAAGCCGATCAGGTCGCGCGCCCTCAGGCCCAGCACGCCCAGCAGCGGCAGCATGTAGAACGGGTTGATCAGGTTCGGCAGCGCTTCGGCGGCGTTGTAGATCTGCACCGCCCAGCCGAGGTGATAGCGCAGGTCGTTGGCGATCATCATCACGTACGGCGCTTCGATGATCCATTTGCCGCCGCCGGAGGGGATGAAGAAGCCCAGCACCGCCGAATAGCTGCCCATCAGCACCGCGTAGCTGTCGTGGCTGGCCACGCTGGTGAAGCCGGCCGAGATCAGGTGGGCGACGCTGTGGCCGTCGTTGCCGGTGACGTTGGTCATGATCGCGGCGATCGAGCCGTACAGCGGGAACTGGATCAGCACGCCGGCGGTGGACGGCACCGCGCGCGACACCGCATCGAGGAAGCTGCGCGGGCGCCAGTGCAGCAGCGCGCCGGCCATCAGGAACAGCAGGTTGTAGGTGTTGAGCCCGGAGATGGCCTGGATCGCCGGCTTGGTCGAGAACTCGTGCACCAGCCAGCCGGCGGCCAGCAGCACCAGCATGATGATCAGCAGCGGGCTGTACTCCAGCCATTCGCCCGGGCGCGAAGCCTTCTTCGGCGCCGCCACCGCGGTGGGCTGCACGTCCACGCCGCAGTCTTCGGCCGTCTTCGCCGACGAGGCGCCCGGCGCGGTGACATGGGCCACGACCAGCGAGGCGATCACCAGCGCGCCGAGCAGCACGCCGGACTGCCACAGGAAGATCGTCTCGGTGAAGGGAATGACGCCGGTGATCGACAGGATCGACGGCGGCAGGCTGCCCGGGTTGGCCTGCAGCTGCGCGGCCGAGGACGAGAGGCCCAGCGCCCAGGTCGCGCCCAGGCCGAGGTAACCGGCCGCACCGGCCGCGCGGTAATCCATTTTCAGTTCGGTGCGGCGGGCCAGCGCACGCACCAGCAGGCCGGCGAACACCAGGCTCAGGCCCCAGTTGAGCAGCGAGGAAAACATCGACACCGCCGCCACCAGGGTGACCGCACCGCGACCGCTCGACGGCAGCGCCGCCAACCGGTCGATCAGTCGCGAGGCCGGGCCGGAGCTGGCCACCACGTAGCCACCGATGACCACGAAGGCCATCTGCATGGTGAAGGGGATCAGGCTCCAGAAACCGTCACCGAAGGCCTTGGCGGTATCGGTTGCGGCACCGCCGTTGAGCATCGCCGCGATGCTGACTACGCCCAGCGCCAACGCCGCGAACACCCAGGAATCAGGGAACCAGCGTTCGGAGAAGCGGGCGCAGCGCAGGGCGAAACGGGCAGACAGGCTGTCCTGGGTGGGAGCGCTCATGGCAGTACCGGTGGGGGAACAAGGCCCGGGACGGTAACAACCCGGATGCCTGGCGCGACACTGTACTTTTGTAGGAATCGCCTGCGCTGTGCGATCCACGTCATGCCGTGGCGTATTCATTGCGCGTGCTCCCACCTGCTTGTGGCTTGCGTCTGGACCGCCACGGCGCATTGACGATCACCCAGCATCCGTCGAGGCGGCCCAGCTGCGGATGGTCGATGAACCACGGACGTTCCACCCGCACGGTGGCGATGGCGCCATCGACCTGCAGCACCGTGGCCGAGCGCCGCCATCGCTCGTGCGGTGTCCTTGTCCCTGCCTGCATCACGCCTCCACGTCGGTCATGTGACGTGATTGCGATCGCGTGTGCGGAAGAACTGGGCCGGAAGTCACAGTGACAACCGCGCGTGTCGCACGGTCTGGATAACGCCGAACACTGTTGCCAGGAAACGTCGCGGGCATCCCGGTTTGCCCGTGGCGCGCTTACTAGAATCGATTGGAACCCCACGGGAATTCGCCATGAATGCCTCCCCCAGGCACGTCGGCATGGACACGCCGTCTCCCGGGCCCGACATGACCGGGCCCCACCTGCAATGGTTGCCACCGGAGCGCGACATGCCCGGCGCGCAGCGCGTGGATGTGCTGCAGCTGTCCGGCGGCTCGCTGTTCGAGGCACGCGCGGTCACGTTTGCCGGCACCAGCGTCGATGGGCGGGTCGATTACCGCATCGACATGGAACTGCTTACCGGCGCGCAGCGCGAGGCCGAGGCGCGGCGTCGCGGCAGCCTGGCCGATCCGCGCGCCCGCGCCGGCGTGCGTGGCCATTACCTGGCCAGCGTATCCGCCGATGGTGATGCGTTGCTGGCGGCGACAATGCATCCGTTCGATCCGCTCACCCTTCCGGTGGGCGCTCGGCTGACGCTGCAGGCGGCCGACTTTGCCGGCACCCCACTGGCGGCAGGCTTTGCCCATGTCGCCGCGGGGCTGGGTGTGGCGGCTGCGGACACGGCCTGGCGGGTGGAGCGTATTGCCGATTCCACGCTGCGCGTGCTGCTGGGCTCCACTGCTTTGCTGCGCAGGCTCGATGGCAGCGGGCCGCTGTCGTGGGCGGGCGTGTCGCTGGATACCGAAGCCCAGCCCGCGCGACTGATGATCGCCACCTTCGAGCTGGGCGAGCCGGCAGGCCAGCAGGCCTATGCGCATCTCCTCGGCAGCGGCGAGCTCGTCGCGGGCAGCGAGGCGGTCGCTCTGTCCAGCGTGCAGTGGCAGGGCGCCTACGGAAACAACGGGGCCACGCGCGCGCTGCAGCTTCGGCGCGCCGATGGCAGCCAGGTCCGCGTCAGTGGCTGGGAGCTTGCCGGTGATGCCCATGCCTCGATCACCAGCTGGCGGCGACTGGACGGTAGCGAGGGCGATGCCTGCCTGGCCCTGCACGTCGACCTGCGTGGCGCAGATCATGCCGGCCACATCGCAGCGCTCAACCAGGCGTTGACCGCCGCCGATGGCACAGGCCCGCTGCGGTCACGCACGCGTGCAACCTTGGTGTTCGACCACGCACAGCTGCAGGCACTGGCTGCGCGGATCGAGGCACTGGCGAAATCCGACAACGCCACCGGCGACTGGAAACAGCTGCAGGCCGCCAGCAGCGACGTCGAGGCGCTGGCAGCCGCATGGGCGCGGGCCGCCACGGGGGGCGTGGCATCGCTGGCGGACCAGCTGCTGCAGCTGGCCAGGGAAGCCAATGGTGCGCCGCTCGACGTGCAGCTGCACACTACCGCCGTGACCGGTGGCGACCCGCGTTATCCGCATCACCGCCTGCACGAACTGTGGCAACAGGCGCTGGACGCCGTGCGGCGCCTGTACCAAGACCACGGGCGGGCCAGCGATCCACTGGGCGAGCGGCTGGCCATCGCGCTGCTGGTGGCCGCCTGTCGCAATGGCCTGCAGCGCATCGACGAGGCGTGCTTTGGCAACGAGGCGCGCACCGTGCTGGCGCTGCAGGGCCATGTCGATGACGCCGACCATCGCAGCGCCGCCGCCGATACAGAAGAGGCGCTGGCCACGCCGCTGGCCGCACAACTGCGCGCGCTGGAACAGCTGCCCGCGCAGCACTGACGCGAGGCTGGCGGGCAGGAACGGGGACGCCACTGCGGCGTCCCCGGGGCCGGATCAGTTCCGGATCTGCACGTCGTCGATGTAGACGTTGACGTCGTAGGACGTGTTGGCCCGGTACAGCCAGATCGCATCGAGGGTGACGCTGCCGGCGGTGATCGCGCCGTTGCCCGATACCCACGCATTCCACTGCGACGAATCGGTCAGCGACCACGACACGTAGGTCCAGGTGTTGGCCGGGATTGCCTTGCTGGTCGAGCGCTCGGTGCCGTCGCTGTCGTCGATGCCAACGCCCACGCTGACGCCGCTGCCGCCGGTCCACACCCAGAAGCCGATGCTGCCGTTGGCGCGGCTCAGCGTGGTGTTGCTGCCGGGGGTTCCGGTGCCCGACAGCAGCCGCACGTTCCATGCCGCGGTGGTGCTGGTGTTGTCCTTGAGCAGCACCCGCAGCGAGCAGCTGCCGTTCTTGCGCGTGGTGCAGTCGCGGGTGGTGGTCGAGGCGGTGGAGATGCCGGTGGTGCTGCCCGAGTACGCCGGGCTGGTGGTGAAGTGGCCAACGCTGCTCTCGAAGCTGTCCAGGATCTTGGTCGTGCCGCTGCCACCGCCGCTGCCCGGGTTGAGCAGGCTGTAGTAGCTGGCCCAGTTCCAGTTGATGCCGGGGTCGGTGTGGGTCTGCCCGCTGAAGTGCTGGTGGCCCTTGATCCTGACGCTGTCCGGCTGGACGTTGATGCCGCTGCTGGCCGCGCCCTTGTAGGCACTGGTGCAGGAGATCGCGCTGTACTTGCTGCAGAAATTTCGCACCAGCGCCGCCGAGGCGTTGTACATCGCGCTGGTGTACCAGGAGCTGTTGTTGACGTAGCCCTCGTGCTCGATGCCCAGCGTGTAGCTGTTCTGGTTGCGCACGTGCCAGGCGGTGTGGGCATCGCGCACCATCTGCGTGACCTGTCCGTCGGAGCTGCGGATCACGTAGTGCGCGCTGACCTGGGCGCTGGCGTTCTTGAACCAGGAAATCGTCCCGGCATAGCTGCCCTGCGCGGTGTGGAGGGTCACCGCGCTGATCGACGAACTGCGCGAGGCGGTGTAGTTGGACGCCGATGCCGGGTCCCAGATCGCCGGGCCATAGTCGGTGCTCTGGATGGTGGCATCGGTCGCCGGGCCGACGCTGGCGGCGTGGCGTTCGCGCAGGGTCTCGCTCACCGGGTCGACCACATAGGCCTCGGTCTCGACCCGGTCGTTGGCCACGTCCAGCCGCAGCATCGGCGCACGCAGCTTGACCAGCTGCGGCACGTCGAAGGCGTCCTCCCAGGCAATCGCCCGCTCGGGTACGACGATGCCGCGGTCATCCACGCCCCGGTCCATCGCCAGCAGCACGTCGTAGGCAAAACTGGTGCGGGCGTACTCGCCTACCGCGCTGGCCTGTGCGGCGGCCGCGGGCGAGGGCGAGAAGCCGGCGTAGCGCATCAGTGCCGGACGAATCGCCTCGGGCGTGACACTGGCGGGCCTGCCCAGGCGATCGGCGCGTCCGGCCTGCGGCAGGTCGTGGCGGATCTGCGCATCCAGCAGCGCGGCGGCGCCCAGGATGTTGGTCAGTGCATCGGCGCGCACGCGTTCGGCCGGCACGCCCAGCAACCGCGCGGCCTCGCCGACCTGGTCGGCAAAGCCATCACCGGCGTACAGGCCCATCACGCCATGCGCGGCCGGCATGTGGTGGTGGGCTTCGGCCTGCAGTGGGGTATCGGGCTGCAGGTGCTGCCAGCGCGACTGCACGAAGGCGATCGCCTCCAGGGTGCCGGCGGGGATCGACGGATAGCGCGCATAGGCCTGGCGGAAATGGCGCTGGAATACCTGCCGCTGCGGGCGCAGCTCGGCTTCTTCCTGCTGCAGGTGGGCGAGCAGAGCATCCTCGGCAGGCAGCGCGGTTCCGGTGGGTGCGGCGAAGGCGGGCGGAGCGGACAACGCGACGAGCACGGCAGCCTGCGCTGCCAGGTGATGGCGTTTCATGATCAGCGGTTCCCACGGTGAAGTGCCCCCTGCGCTGCCGTTTCTACGCCTGCAGCAAGGGGCCAAACCGATGGATGCGCCAATCTGTGACCGGGCCACCAGCCAAAGCGCGATGGGGTCGGCGCATGCGAGCAAGGCACAGGCGTGGGATGGTTCGATGAGTGCACGTGCAGCAACAAAGAGGCCCGTGCAGTGCACGGGCCTTGTCCTCGCCGCGGGTCAGTTCGGCATCTGGCCGAAGCGACCGCTGTTGAAGTCCTCGATCGCCTGCTGGATCTGCTCCTGGGTGTTCATCACGAACGGCCCGTAACCGGCGATCGGCTCGTCGATCGGCTCGCCGGCCAATACCAGCACGGTGGCCTCGGCATTGGCTTCCAGCTTCACCTGGCCAGCGGCACGGTCGAACAGCAGCATCTGCCCCTCGCGGGCGACCTGGCTGTCGTTGGCCAGCACCGTGCCGTGCAGCACCACCATCGCCACGGTGTGGCCCTCGGCGAAGTCCAGCGTGGTGCTGGCATCGCGGTTCAGGCGCAGGTCCCACACGTCCATCGGGGTGAAGGTGCGTGCCGGGCCCCTGGCACCGCCGAACTGGCCGGCAATCACCCGCACCTTGCCGGCATCGCCGTCCAGCGCCACCACCGGAATGTCGGCGCTGGTGATGCTCTGGTAACCGGGCGTGGCCATCTTGTCGGCCGCCGGCAGGTTGACCCACAGCTGCACCATCTCCAGCCGGCCGCCCTTGCGGGTAAAGTCGTGGGAGTGGAACTCCTCGTGCAGGATCCCGGCCGCGGCCGTCATCCACTGCACGTCGCCCGGACCGATCACGCCGCCGGCGCCGGTGGAATCGCGGTGCTCGACCTCGCCGTCATAGACGATGGTCACGGTCTCGAAGCCACGGTGCGGATGCTGGCCGACGCCACGCGGGGTCGGTGCCGGGTCGAACTGCGCCGGACCGGCATGGTCCAGCAGCAGGAACGGGCTGAGCTGGTGCCCGTGGGTGTTGTAGGAGAACAGCGAGCGCACCGGGAAACCGTCGCCGACCCAGTGCGGGCGGGGGGCGCTGTACAGGCCGCTGATCTTCTTCATTGCATTGCTCCGGTTGCGGGCGCGGCATGCGCCTCGTTGCAGGTAACGATATGGGTGCAACGCTGGGCGCAGTAGTCGGCAAAAAGTGCTCTCATAGTCCTATCTGGTGAACGATGGACCGGTGATGCACGACCTCAACGACCTCTACTACTTCGCCAAGGTGGTCGAGCACGGCGGTTTCGCCGCGGCCGGCCGGGCGCTGGGCGAGCCCAAGTCCAAGCTGAGCCGGCGTGTCGCCCTGCTGGAGGAACGGCTGGGCGTGCGCCTGATCCAGCGTTCCACGCGCCGCTTCTCGGTCACCGAGGCCGGGCAGACCTTTCATTCCCACGTGCAGGCGATGCTGGTCGAGGCCGAGGCCGCCACCGAAGCGATCGAGCTGACCCGCAGCCAGCCGCGCGGCACCGTGCGCCTGAGCTGCCCGACCACCCTGCTGGATTTCGGCGTGGGCCGGATGCTGGCCGGGTTCATGGCCACCTGCCCCGACGTGCAGCTGCAGCTGGAAGCGACCAACCGCCGGGTCGACGTGATCGCCGAGGGCCTGGACCTGGCCATCCGCGTGCGCCCGCCGCCGCTGCAGGACAGCGAGCTGGTACTGCGGGTGCTGGGCGAACGCCGCCAGGTGCTGGTGGCCAGCCCGGACCTGCTGGCGCGCCACGGCACCCCGCAGGGTCCGGCCGACCTCGGCCAGCTGCCCAGCCTCGCCCTGGGCCAGCCGCAGGACGAACACGTCTGGCGCCTGCTGGGTCCCGACGGTGCTGTGGCCGAAGTACCGTATCGGCCGCGGCTGGTCACCCGCGGCATGCTCGCCCTGCGTGAGGCCGCCTGCGCCGGCGTCGGCGTGGTGCAGCTGCCGCGGATGATCGTGCACGACGCGCTTGGCAAGGGCCGGCTGGTGCACCTGCTGCCCGACTGGGCGCCGCCGCAGGAACTGATCCACCTCGTGTTCCCCTCGCGCCGCGGTCTGCTGCCCTCGGTGCGCGCGCTGGTCGACCACCTCGCGGTCGAGTTCGCAAAACTGCAGGACGCCTGAGCGCGTCCATGCCCTTCGACCCATGTCGCAGCAGCGCCGCTTGGGTCACCATCGGGTCTTTCCATTTCGGGGACAGCAGGATGCGGGGATTGCAGTGGACGGTACTGGCGCTGGCCTTGATGGGCGCCGGTGGGGTGCAGGCGACGCCGGCAGCGGTAACGGTCGACGCGCGCGGCGTGGAGATCAGCCAGGCCGCCTACCCGGGCACGGTCCGGCTCGAGATCGATGCCACCAACCTCGGCCAGCGCGTGTTCTCGGTGCGCCAGACCGTGCCAGTCAGTGCCGGTGAGCGCCGCTTCCACTATCCGGCCTGGCTGCCGGGCAACCACTCGCCTACCGGCCAGATCGAGAAGCTCGCCGGCCTAGTGATCAGCGCCAACGGCCAGCGCCTGGACTGGCAGCGCGATCCGCTGGACGTCTACACCTTCAACGTGCGCGTGCCCGAGGGCGTCACCGAGCTGCAGATGGACTACCAGTTCCTCAGCCCGACCGATTCGGCCCAGGGCCGCACGGTGATGACCCCCAACCTGCTCAACCTGCAGTGGAACGCGATGGTGCTGTACCCGGCCGGCCACGCCGCCAGCGCCATCACCTACCAAGCCAGCGTGCGTTACCCGGCCGGCTGGGAAGCGGCCAGCGCGCTGCCGCAGGCCCGCCGCGACGGCGACACCGTGCACTACGTGCCGGCCAACCTCGAGATCCTGGTCGACTCGCCGGTGTTCGCCGGCCGCCACGCCCGCACCATCGAGCTGTCCGCTCCCGGCACCCGCCCGGTGCGCCTGAACGTGTTCGCCGACCGCGCCAAGGACCTGGACGCCAAGCCCGAGCACATCGAGCAGCACCGCAAGCTCATCGAGCAGGCGCGCAGGCTGTTCGGCGCCGAGCACTACGACCACTACGACTTCCTGTTCGCCGTCACCAGCCAGCTCGGCGGCATCGGCCTGGAGCACCAGCGCTCCAGCGAGAACACCGAGGACCGGGACTACTTCAGCGGCTGGGACGCCAAGATCGGCAGCACCGACCTGCTCGGCCACGAGTACGCCCACTCCTGGGACGGCAAGTACCGCCGCCCGGCCGACCTGACCACGCCGCACTACAACGTGCCGATGCAGGGCAGCCTGCTGTGGGTCTACGAAGGCCAGACCCAGTACTGGGGCAACGTGCTGACCGCCCGTGCCGGGCTGCGCCCGATGGAGGCCTCGCGCGATGCGCTGGCGCTGGTCGCCGCCACCTATGCCGACAACCGCCCGGGTCTGGAATGGCGCTCGATGGGCGACACCACCAACGACCCGGTGATCGCCCGCCGCAAGCCCAAGCCCTACCGCAACTACCAGATGAGCGAGGACTACTACCAGGGCGGGCAGATGCTGTGGCTGGAGGCCGACGTGCGCCTGCGCCAGCTCAGCGGCGGTAAGCGCAGCCTGGATGACTTCGCCCGCGCCTTCTTCGGCCAGGACGATGGCGTGTGGGAACGCCCGGACACCTACACCTTCGACGACGTGGTCGCCACGCTGGAGAAGATCCAGCCCACCGGCGACTGGGAGAGCTTCCTGCGCGACCGCGTCGAGGGCCGCGTCGGGCTGACCGCCGGCATCGAGGCCAGCGGCTGGCGTCTGGTCTACCGCGACAAGCCCAGCGCCTACCAGAAGGCCGTGGGCAAGGGCCGCGGCGCCAACTTCATCTACTCGCTCGGCGTGAGCGTGGACGGCAGCGGCAAGGTCGGCGAAGTGCGCTGGGACAGCCCGGCCTTCAACGCCGGCATCGGCACCGGCATGCAACTGGTCGCGGTCAACGGCCTGCAGTACAGCGGCGACGAGCTCGAACAGGCCGTGCGCGCGGCCAAGGACAGTGCCGAGCCGATCACCCTGCTGGTCAGGGAGCTGGATACCTACCGCACCCTGCAGATCGACTACCACGACGGCCTGCGCTACCCGCACCTGGAGCGCATCCAAGGCACCCGCGACTACCTGACGCCGATCTTTACTGCGAGGAAGTGAGAGAGCATTGCGTACTCCGGGCTGTGAATGCGGCCCGGAGACTGCTCAGTCAAAGATTAGAAGTCAGCGCTTAAAGCAGTGCTCTTTGTGCCACTTCAGGTACGTCGGATGGGAGCGCCAAGCCGGGTTGTCCGGAAGAATGATC
This sequence comes from Stenotrophomonas sp. Marseille-Q4652, assembly GCF_916618915.1. NCBI lineage: Bacteria > Pseudomonadati > Pseudomonadota > Gammaproteobacteria > Lysobacterales > Lysobacteraceae > Stenotrophomonas > Stenotrophomonas sp. Marseille-Q4652. Next base: position 2,585,940 of record NZ_CAKAKE010000001.1, on the reverse strand, counting down.
TTCTTGTCAGGCGTGACCAGCTTGTCCAGGCCATCGGGATGCCGTGGCCAGAGACGATGATTCGATGATGTCCGTAAAAGAGGTCAGACCTCGGTACCGCTCTGGTACCGTACGTGCTGCTGCGCTCATCAGCTCGCTGCCTGCCGGATTTCTGCCGCGAGCTAGGACTGGGGGGACGCGAGACGGTATTCCGGGCGAGATCTCCGGCCCTGAGACCGTTGGGTCTTATCGTCCTGAAGGGCAGTGGCGGTATATTCTGACGGGGGGTGATCCGTGGCAACAGTATGCTCAGGAACGGGCGCACTTGAGTGCGCGTGTCGCGCACGTAGTGCCATCGGCCTCGATTGCGATGTTGCCTTCCCCATGCCTTATCCATTCAACCAGTTCCCGGCCCACCGCCTCCGGTGCGGACCGGATGGCACATTCCCATGCCACGGCGACCTTCCAGCCCCGTTCCACAAGGTCGTGGACAGCGCGGCTGTCCCTCTGCTGGTTGAGGCGAAGCTTCTCTTCCCAGAACTCGGTCCGTGTCTTCGGCAGGCGGAACAGCGGGCATCCGGTGTGACGGTGCCAGAAGCAGCCGTGCACGAACACCGCCGCGCGCCAGCGCGGGAACACCAGGTCTGGTCTGCCGGGAAGCCGCGCTCCATGAAGGCGGTAGCGGAGGCCCTTTCGCCAGAGAATTTTGCGGAGGCGCACTTCCGGCGCCGTGTTCTTGCCCCGGATACGGGACATCAATGCTGAGCGATCAACGGCGCTCATTACATCAACCATATCGTCAGAGTCCTAAGTCTTGCTAGCAACAACCAAGCGCAAAAGAAACACGGTCGGAGTAATCGACATCTTCGCAGGCCCCGGTGGGCTGGGTGAGGGTTTCAGCAGCTTTGAACCGTCCCCGGGCTCGGGCGTCCGCCCGTTCGAGCTGGCCGTATCCGCGGAGATGGAGAAATCGGCCCACGCCACTCTCCGGTTGAGGGCGTTCTACCGCCTTCTGACCCGTCAGGAAGGTGAGGTTCCGAAGGATTACTATTCCTATCTTGAGCAGGTTGCGAGGGGTACTGGGGCGCCGCCCTCGGTGCATTTCGGCGGCGGGAAGTGGAGCGAACTGTGGAGGCAGGCTGAAGAGGAGGCCCTGAACCTCACCCTTGGCGAGGAGAAGGACAACAGCATCCTGATTGACAGGATTTCGAAGGTGAAGGACCAGTTCGACGAGCTGATCCTGATCGGTGGTCCACCCTGTCAGGCCTATTCCGTGGTTGGGCGGGTGCGCCAGCAGAACGTGAGGGGATTCAGGACCAAGGGCACAACCAAGCACTTCCTCTACCGGCAGTACCTCGGAATCCTCGCGGAATTCTCACCTGCCGTCTTCATCATGGAGAACGTGAAGGGCATCCTGACGTCGAAGGTTGGCGACAATGAGATGTTCACGGCCATCATGCGTGACCTCTCCGATCCGCGTGTCGCACTGACCGGATCTTCCCAGGCGACGGGCAGGGAGGGACGTTATGTCCTTCTTCCGATCCATGTGGACGAAGGTACGGAGCGTACATCCGCGCTTGTCGAGGGAGATCCTGCAGCATTCCTCATCCGCTGCGAGGATCACGGTATCCCGCAGGCGCGCCATCGCGTCATCATCATGGGCGTCCGCGAGGACCTCCTTCATCCGAGGATTGCGAAGATCCCGGGCATCCCCAAGGTTCCGGAGGTCTCGGCCGAGACAGCCTTGGGCGGCCTGCCAAAGCTCCGCAGTGGTCTGAGTCGGCAGGCGGATGACGCCGGGCTGTGGCGCAGGGCGATGGAGGCCGAACGGGACAGGATTGTCAGACTGCTCGGCTCCAACATGGTCGACGTGTCCGCCCGGCTTGCAAGGCTGAAGCCAGCGCACGCGTTGCCGCGCAGCTCGGCGGATTACGGTGATGGGGGCAACTGGTTCACGGAGAAGCTGCGGAGTGCCGGGCAGACCGTCGTTCTCAACCACGAGACACGCGGACACATGCAGTCCGACCTGGGGCGCTACATGTTCTGTGCCGCCTTCGCCAAGGCCAAGGGCCGCTCCCCTTCAAGCGACGATTTCCCGCGACAACTTGCGCCAGCCCACGAGAACTGGACAAGCGGTGCGTTCGCGGACCGCTTCCGCGTCCAGCGGCGCGACCGGGTGGCGAACACGGTCACGAGCCACCTTTCCAAGGACGGCCACGCCTTCATCCACTGGGACCAGCGGCAGTGCCGGAGTCTGACGGTCCGCGAGGCCGCGCGGCTCCAGACGTTCCCGGATGACTATCTATTCCTCGGCAACAGGACCCAGCAGTACGTGCAGGTGGGCAACGCGGTGCCACCAATGATCGCCCGTGAGATTGCGAAGGTTGTCTGGGCGATCCTTGGGGAATGACGATGTATACGGGGAAGGAACGCTGGAACAGCTCTGCACCCGGCTTGCTGCCGGGATGATCTGGTAGGACCAATGGACGTAGGACCAATGGACCATAGATCATCCCAACCTGTCATCAGGCCCCTTCTGCGCCTTGCGATCTCGCAGGGCAGCGTCGAGCTTGTGCAGACCCATCTCGATGGTGGCGGCAGTACCGAGGCCAGGGATCAGCATGGGCGGACGCTGCTGATGCTGGCCGCAGCGAAGGGGCATGTTGAGCTGTGCCATCTGCTGCTGGCGCATGGCGCCAATCATATGGCCACCGATGACGAGGGACTCGACGCCGCAGCGATTGCGCAGCGTGGAGGTTTTTCCGCGCTTGCAGACCTTTTGCGGAACCACGGATCGCAGCCCAAGGTGGAGCCTGGTCTGGGCTTCGAAGAAGAGGAGACACCTCCGGAGTTTGGTGGCTGGGAGGTGGAAGAGGATGTGAAGGTTCCCGAGGATGACACGATCCTCCGGAACTCCGTATCCCAGTCCCAGGCAGCGTTGACCACGCTCCGGATACGTGATTCCGACGCCGACTGGTCCGATCTGCGTATCGAGCTCCCGGACGTGGAGGAGCTGGAGGCACGGCGGACGGTATTCGATGAACATGGACGGCTCCACTTCGCTTCCATGCTACTGGATGGGCAATCAGAAGGACTTGTCCGGGCTGGGCGCATACGCAGGCTCGCATGGAGGATGGAGGGCTCATCCGACGGCGACATGTATCGCCATCTCGTGCAGCTTCTCGGTGACCTTGGAGTCGTTGTCGCGGATGAGGATGAGCAGTGGTGCTCGGAGTCCGATATCGAAGACCTTGACGAGGTCGACGAGGACCTGCTCGAGGTGGCCGACCGTTATATGGTCGAGATGGATTCGCGCCGAAATGACCCGGGCTTCCATCTGAACCGGGCACTTGGCCGATCGGAAATCCTGGATCGTGACGGAGAACAGCGGATCGGCCGCCTGATCGCGGCGGCTATCGCAGATGGATGCCGTGCAATAGCCAGAGACCCTGAAGCTCTGGATGCGCTCCTTGGAATGGAGAAGGCCATTGCTTCAGGGGAGCTGCGGGTTGGAAGCATCAGTCGTATGGATGCATCCACGCAGGCGTCGGAGGAGTTTGCGTCCCCGGCAGCCACTGCTCCGGAAGCCTTGTCAGATGACGAGGAGCGGGATGGAGACGGGGAACCAGACGCTGCAGGCGGCGATGCCGAGCAGTTCAGGGCAATCCATGGGTCCATCCGGGAAATAGTAGAACGGGCGGGCGCCCTAACTGATGGTTCCGAGCGCGAGCATGTCCTTGTCGTACTGATCCAGGATCTTCAGCTGACAGGGTCGGGCATCAGATGGATCAGGTCCGCGGTGGAAACAGCGGGGAACCATTGCGCACAACTGGATGCGGCGGTAGCAAGGCTTGACCATCTGACGAGCGAGATGGTCGAGGCCAATCTGCGGCTCGTTGCATCGATCGCCAACAAGTACTACTGGTCGCCGCTGCCCAGGACGGATCTGATCCAGGAGGGGTGCCTGGGACTCATGCGTGGCATCGACAAGTTCGACTTCTCGCGAGGCACGAAGTTCTCAACATATGGCACCTGGTGGATCCGCCAGGCGATCACCCGGGCGATCGCGGACAAGGGGCGGATGATCAGGATTCCGGTCCACATGCTTGAGAAGCGGACAAAGCTGGACGCTGTTGCAAGGGCGGAGGGTGCGGATCGTGCCGCGGACGTCGCCGTAGAGAACCTCGCCCGCAAGAGCCAGATGAGCGTCGCCGAGGTGCGGAAGGCCCTTGCACTGGTCTCCGAGCCCGGAAGCTACGACGATGGAACAGGGGTGTACGAGGAGGCCATGTCCTTCCCTGACCAGTGTCCGGGGCCTGAGGACGTGGCGATGGAATGGGGGCTGGTCAAGACGGTACGGGCCTGCGTGTCGGATCTTTCAGAAAAGCAGGCGGCTGTGATCTGTCACCGCTTCGGGCTCATTGATGGCAACGAGAAGACCCTCGAAGAGGTGGGACGCCTGTTCAACGTGACGCGTGAGCGGATCAGGCAGATCGAGGCCAAGGCTCTAAGCGTGTTGAGGCATCCGGCACGCAGTGAAGTTCTGGCTGCCTACAAGTTGAGCCAGAAGAAGCCCGACGGAGCGACTGTGGAATGAAGGGATACATGACAAGGAGTGCGCCGCCGAGGGCCGATGGGACGATCGAGGCCCTGAGAGGGCTTGGCTATACGACCGAGTCGGCCCTTGCCGACCTCATCGACAACAGCATATCCGCAGGCGCGAAGAGGATTGACGTCGACTTCCACTGGAATGGCGGCGAGAGCTGGATCGCCATTGGCGACGATGGTCATGGAATGACCGATCCCGAGCTCGATCAGGCGATGAGACTCGCCGAACGGAATCCACTTGTGGAGCGGAGCTCTTCCGACCTTGGCAGATTCGGAATGGGACTCAAGACCGCGTCCTTCTCGCAGTGCCGACGTCTGACAGTTGCGAGCCGCAGGTATCGCAACAGCAGCTGCCTGCGCTGGGATCTGGACTTCCTGGCGAATGAGGCCGGAGGGGACTGGCTTCTTCTGGAGGGCCCGGACAACGGCTCCAGGGACAGGATCGCATCTCTTGATCAGAAGGAGCACGGAACGATCGTCCTGTGGGAGGTCCTGGACAGGATCGTCTCGAGCGGCTTCAAGGATCAGGACTTCCTGGATCTGATCGATCGGGTTGAACGCCATCTGGGCATGGTTTTCCATCGGTTCCTTGACGGAAGTGGCTCTTCGGTTGAGCTGCGCGTCAATGGTCGGAAGGTCCGGGCATGGGATCCGTTCCTGACCTGGCATCCGGCAACGTGGCGCTCACCAGAGGTACCGATCGGTGCAGCGGGCTGGAAGGTCTACGCCCGTACCCATGTGCTTCCGCACAAGGATCGGATGACAGACAAGGAGTTTCTCGAGGCTGGCGGGCCGGATGGCTGGTCGTCCCAGCAGGGGTTCTATGTGTACCGGGGGCGGCGGCTTCTGGTTCCGGGCAGCTGGCTTGGCTTGGGACGTGGTCGCTCATGGTCGAAGGACGAGTCCCACAGGCTGGCCCGCATCCGGCTCGACATACCGAACTCCTCGGATACGGACTGGAAGATCGACATACGGAAGTCGACCGCGCACCCACCTGTGAGATTGCGCGACCAGCTGACGCGGCTTGCCGAGGATGCGCGGGAGCGGGCGAGGAGGGTATTCCTGCACCGCGCCCAGTCCAATACCTCCGTGGGTCGCAGTGAGGAGGTTGCTCCTGTCTGGATCTCGAAGGACCTCACGTCTGGAAGGAAGTACCTCGTAGACCGCTCCCATCCGGCCGTGCAGCCACTGCTGGAGAGGGAGGGGGATACCGCGGAGCGTGTCGAAGCAATGCTCCGAGTCCTTGAGGAGACGATTCCTGTCCAGCGCATCTGGCTGGATACGGCCGAATCAGGTGAACAGGCAAGGGCCGGCTTCACCTCCACACCTTCTTCCGAGGTGATGCAGGTCCTGCTTGTCTTCTATCGCAACCTCATAACCCTCAAGGGGATGTCTCCGGAACTTGCCCGCAGGCAGCTTCTCGCGACAGAACCTTTCGATCTTCATCCGGATCTGGTGGCAAGCCTTCCGGACGAGGTTTCCTCCCATGATCCGAGCGGAACAACGCAATGAGTGAATCCAGTGCAGCTAGCGTCATCAAGATCACCCAGGAGCTCCTTCTGGGCGAGGATGACAGGCCGGCAATCACGCCAGCCCTTATCTCGGAGAAGATGGATCTGGTTCTGCGGATGAACCCAAGATGGGCGGTTGGTCTGGACCGGAATGCGGTGACTGACGAGCTGATCCGGCGTTTCAGTATCTGGATCGGCGAAGACAGTTCACTGGTGGACGCCAAGGACCACGTGGCCTGGCTGGATGCGCAGCGGAAGAGAAACTGGCGCTACTGGCAGCGCTATCGGGAGATGCTGGAGAAGAAGCTCTCGTGGACGGCGGTTGACGCACTGGACAAGTCCACCGACCGGATCCTCGGGCAGCTGGAGGACCCCCTGCGTCCCGGAACATGGGACCGCCGCGGCCTTGTTGTGGGGCACGTGCAGTCCGGCAAGACCGCAAACTACACCGGCCTCATCTGCAAGGCTGCGGATGCGCAGTACAAGGTGATCATTGTCCTCGCCGGCCTGCACAACAACCTCCGCTCGCAGACGCAGATCCGCCTTGAGGAGGGGTTCCTGGGTTACGAGACCAGTGGCGTCTCGAATGTCAAACGGCGCATCGGGGTCGGGAATATCGACACGGATCATTCGATCAACCCCAACTGTGCAACGACACGCGCCAACAATGGCGACTTCAACAGGCGCGCGGCCACACATCTTGCGATCTCTCCCGAGCAGCGACCATGGTTGTTCGTTGTAAAGAAGAACAAGTCGGTCCTGGTCCAGCTGCTGAAGTGGATCCAGAACCATGTTGCGGATCTCCCCCTTTCCGCGGAAGAGATCGACAACGACAAGAACGATCCCTTGCCAAGGGTTACCAAGAGAGTGACCAAGTTTCCGCTTCTCATCATTGATGATGAAGCAGACAACGCGTCGGTCGACACTGGCGAAACCGTTGTGGATGCGGAAGGGAATCCAGACCCCGAGCATCAGCCGACGACCATCAACAAACTGATACGGCGGATCCTGAATTCCTTCTCCCGTGCCGCCTATGTGGGGTACACCGCGACACCGTTCGCCAACATTTTCATCCATGAACGTGGCAGGACCAGGTCGGAAGGTCCTGACCTGTTCCCGTCGGCGTTCATCCAGAACCTTGCTGCCCCTTCAAACTACGTCGGACCGTCACGGGTGTTCGGCCAGCCGGGTCCAGACGGAAGAGATGGGGAGTTGCCACTTGTCAAAGAGGTGGAGGACTTCTGCAGCGGCGAGTCCGGGTGGATGCCTGCCAAGCACAAGCCCACACATGTGCCTCTCTACTCGAAGTCCGAAGATCTTCCGCCCAGTCTCAGGGAGGCGTTGCACTCATTCCTGATTGCCTGTGCCGTGCGCCAACTCCGGGGCCAGGGAAGTCAGCACAGCTCCATGCTGGTCCATGTTACGAGGTTCAACTCGGTGCAGGCCGCTGTACACCAGCAGGTGTCGGAGTACATGAGAAGCGTCCGCCAGCGGGTGACGCGTGGGATTGAGCACGAGGAGCTGCTTGAGCAGCTTCAGGCATTGTGGGAAGCGGACTTCATCCCCGCGACGCGGCAGGTCCGGGCCGCCGGTCTGGGCGACCTTCCGGACCACGACCCGAGCTGGGAGGAGATCCTGACGGTTCTCCCGGATGTCATCCATGACATTGACGTGCGGATGATAAATGGCACGGCGAAGGACGTTCTCGACTACGAGGAAGCCAGGGAAAAGGGTCTGAAGGTCATCGCGGTCGGTGGTGACAAGCTGGCGCGTGGCTTGACCCTGGAGGGTTTGTGCACGAGCTACTTCCTGCGTGCGTCCAAGATGTACGACACACTCATGCAGATGGGGCGCTGGTTCGGCTACAGACCCGGATATCTGGACCTTGGGCGCATCTACACCTCTCCAGACCTTGTTCGCTGGTTCCGCCACATTACCGATGCGGCGGCGGAGCTGCGCGAGGAGTTTGATCTGATGGCAAGTTCCGGGGCCACGCCCAGGGAGTACGGCCTCAAGATCCAGTCCCACACGGAACTGCTTGTGACCTCGCAGCTCAAGATGCGAAGCGCAAGAACCTTGCGGCTTTCATTCAGTGGACAGCTGATGCAAACCGTTTCGCTGCCTCGGGATGGCGGCGTTCTGGGAAGAAACTTCAAGTCCGCATCCGCCTTCATCGAGTCTCTTGGCAGAGCTGGGGAGGTGAATCCATGCCTGGGATACGGCCCCTCCAAGTATCAATGGTATGGACATCTCTGGCGCAGGGTTCCCAGCTCGTCCGTGGTCGATTTCCTGCGCGGGTATCGCACCAGTGAGGCATCCCACAGGGTAAACAGCATTGCCTTGGCGGACTTCATTGATGCAATGGTCGGATCCGGGGAGTTGAAGGATTGGAATGTGGCGCTGCTTGGTATCAGGGATGGGAGACCGAGCGAACTTGCGCCTGGGATTTCAGTGAACATGGTCAGGCGCAAGGAGGAGGGCCAGTTCGAGGACCGGCACTCGATAGGTGTCCTGCTTGATCCGAAGGATGAGGCAATTGATATCGATGAGCGCCAGTGGAACGCAGCGCTTCAGCTGACCGCCGAGGCCTGGGCAAGGGCAAAGAAGGCCGGCACTCCAGAAGTTCCGAGCGGGCCCTCGATCCGGCGAGTCAAGGGCTGCGGTGGCGACGGCGTGGAAGCCCATCCCGAGGCAGGTCTCCTTGTGCTTTATGTGCTTGATCCCACCGAGTCACGTTTAAAGCTGGATGAAGCCACACCTGGCCTGGTTGCTTTCGGTGTCAGTTTTCCTGAGAGCGAATCGGGGGTGAAGATCGATTACAAGATCAACAATGTCGCGTGGGAGCAGGACTATGGTGCCGAGTGACCAAGAGCAGCTGGCATCCGCATGGCGTGCTCTGGCGGGAATGGAGGGCGGTCAGGGCTGGAGAGTGATCGACGTTGTCCGTGGCAAAAATGGCGTCGTGCAGGCGGGAAGATGGTTTCCGGGTCGGGAGGAATCGCTGATCATCGGAACGAGGGGGCTGCGTGTCGGCTCAGACGCAGACCTGCCACGCGGGCAGGGCTTCAGCGTCGCCTACATCGACCCTGTGGATTCGGCTGGTGACTGGACCTGGTTCGCGCTTAGCCGGACCAGCGCTGGCCAGCCGGCACTCTTTGCAATGATGGCGGCGGATCTGCTCGCCCTGTTCTCGCAGGTCGGCGGCTACGACGGTGAGCGGATCCGGGCTGCCATGCTGGGCCGGATCCGTGCGTGGCAGGACTTCATGAAGCGGGATCGCTTCGGGGTTCTCAGTCCGGAAGCGGAGCTTGGCCTGTTCGGTGAGCTGGTCGTATTGCGCGACATGATAGGCAGCGGCGTGCCGGCCGCTGACGCTGTCAGCTACTGGGCTGGTCCCGAGGACGGCCTTCAGGACTACCTGATTGGAACGGGGGCACTGGAAGTCAAGTCGACAGTTTCCCCCGGGGGATTTGTCGCCGAAATAGGAAGCCTTGAGCAGCTGGATGATTCCCTTCGCCAACCGCTTTACGTGGCTGCGGTCCGCCTTTCCCTGTCACCAGACGGCCGGACACTTCCGGAGATATGCGCTGAGCTGGAAGCCGTCCTGGCGGAGGAGACAGGAAGTCCTCTGGCCTTGAAGGACAAGCTGATCTCGGCTGGATATGTCGACTCGATGGCTGAAAAGTACAGCCGTCGCTTCTTCTTGCAGCACATCGGCTACAAGCTGGTCCGGTCCGACTCGCCCAGACTGGTCAGCGGGAATGTTCCGGCGGGCGTCCAGCGCGCCAAGTACGCGCTGGATCTTGAAGTGATACCTGAGATCGCTTCGAAGTTTGGAGCAATTATTGAAAGTCTTGGGGACGGCAAAACATGGAACTGATTGAATTTCTTGCTCAGACGCGTGCGGAAGTTGCCGGTGAGATCGCCGAGCGGATGAGCGTATCCGGCACTGCCTATCCCTATCCGGAGCTGGTCTTCTCCGAGATCGTGATGCGCCACATGGAAGAAGTTGGTATGACCCACGAGCCGGAGGTCTGCCACTACGACACCAAGGTGGGCACCGCGAACATCAAGCTCAGTGGCTACTCCGTTTCCTCGGAGGGGGACCGCCTGGACCTGTTCGTAAGCGTGTACCTCGACGCCGACACGTTGCAGCCTGTTGCAGATTCGGTGACGCAGAAGGCTGCTGAGCAGTGTCTGCGCTTCCTTTCTCTGTCAGCACAGGGCAAGTTGGCAGCGTCCGTGGACCCTGCCAACGAAGCGCATGAGCTGGCACTCCATATCGAGAAGGGTTACGCGGGACTTGATGAAATCCGGATCTATGTCCTGACTGATGGCCAGGTCAAGACCAAGAACTTCAAGGCCCGGGAGATCCGCGGAAAGACCGTGAAACTCGAGGTGATGGACATCGAGCGGCTCCACCGCCACTGGTCCGAGGGGAAGCCGCGTGACGAGCTCGTCGTGAACTTCGACGATGTCGCAGGCGGTCCGCTCCCATGTGTCTATATCCACGGTGAAGCGGACACATACGACTATGCGATGACCGTACTGCCGGGCGAAGTGCTCAGGTTCCTCTATGAGAAGTACGGTGCGCGGCTGCTTGAGGCGAACGTCCGGTCCTTTCTGACCGCCACTGGCAAGGTGAATAAGGGAATCCAGTCGACACTGCGCTCGGATCCAGAGAAGTTCGTTGCCTACAACAATGGCATCGTCATCGTCGCGGACGAGGTCCGCCTGGGAAAGACCGGGGACGGTGGCCCGGGTATCGCCTGGCTGAAAGGCATGCAGATCGTCAACGGCGGACAGACAACCGCCTCCATCTACTTCACCAAGAAGAAACACCCGGAGACCGACCTGGGACGGGTCCGCGTGCCGGCAAAGGTGGTCGTCCTGAAAGCGGACGATCCTGCGGCCGAGGAGGCGATGATCTCGGATATCTCGCGGTATGCGAACAGCCAGAATGCTGTGAAGCAGTCCGATCTTTCGGCCAATGCGCCGTTCCATGTCGAGCTGGAGAAGATATCCAACAGGGTCTACTGCCCGGATGGCGTGGGGCGATGGTTCTATGAGCGGGCTGCCGGCAGCTACACCACGATGCTGGTTCGCGAAGGAACCACGCCTGCCAAGTACCGGAACCTCAAGACTGTGGTGGTTCCTCCCGCTCGCCGGTTGACCAAGACCGATCTGGCGAAATTCTTGAATGCATGGGACGGCCGCCCGGACTTGGCGAGCCTGGGTGGTCAGAAGAACTTCGCACGCTTCATGGACGATATCCGCAGCCGGGAAGAGCAGGGCGAAGAGGTCATTCCCGACGTGCAGGGATACAAGCGCATGATCGCCAAGGTGATCTTCTTCAAGCGGGTCCACTCACTTGTCCGTCCGATGTTTCCCGCCTTCCAGGGAAACATCGCGATCTATCTGGTTTCGATAATTTCCCGCACTTACGCGGATCGCATCGAGCTTGACCGGATCTGGGATCAGCAGGACATCTCTGAGGCCTTCAAAGCGCAGATCCGTGTGTGGGCGGTGGAGGTTAACCAGGCGATCCACAGGTCCGCGAACGGCCGCATGGTTTCGGAGTGGGCGAAGAAGGACGAATGTTGGAATGCGATCAGGTCTCTCGAGCTGAGGATGCCCTCTCAAGACATACCAGAGATCAAGTAGTTCTCGGCGTTCTAGTGCGTTGCCGGATTAACTTGATGCCTAGGAATATGCTGTGCACGCATCGATCCATTCCGTACAAAACGGCTTCCGTCGACGATGGTAGTGAGAGGCAATCTCGGCCGGCATGATGGCCACCCGATCCCGTTGCGATGCAAGAACGGAGTTCCCGCGACGACCTTGCCGCCGGACTGGCACCAAAGCTTCTAAATAGCGTCGCGACGTTTCTCCATCCACCAAAGCAGCCCGACCAGCAACACGAACGCCAGCCACCACGGCCAGCGGGGGCCGGGTTGGGTGGTGGTCGTCTGCGCTGACGCTGGTGTCGGGGCGTTGATCAGCACTGCGGTGGCGGCCTGGGTGTCGGCGCGGTGCAGGGTGGGGGCGTCGGTTGGGTCGAAGACGTAGAGCGCGTGGTCGCCGAGATGGTGCCAGCCGCTGTGCTCTGGCCACCACGCGGCGCAGCCGGGTGTGGCGGGATCCATGCGCAGGCGCTGCTGGTTGCCTGACAGGCTTTCGACCAAGGCGTTGTCGGTGATGCCGCACAGCACGCTGCGCTCGTCGCGCCAGGCGCGGCCGGTCAGCGTCGGTGCCTGTTCTTCGCCTGTAGTGGGGCGGGCGACCTGGCCCAGCGCTTCGGCCCACAGCTGGGCGTGCAGTTCCGGGCGACCGGCCAGCACCAGTGCGTAGCTGTTGCCGACGTCGAGCAGGCCGACGCGGCCGCGGCCCACGGCCTGCCATGCGCCGACCACGATGTCGTTGCCCGCGTGCAGCGGCTGGGCGCCGGCATCGCGCGGGCGCAGCGATGACTGTTCCAGCGATGGGGCCGCGGTATCGGCGATGCCATGCGTGGCGCGAGGGCCGCGCTGCACCGCCAGTTGTTCGGGGGAGGGCGCGCGCGCTTCGAGCGCGAACGGGCGTGGCCGGCCGTCGCCATCCACCGGCAGGCCAAGTTCGGCCAGTGCGTTCTTCAGTCCCGCGGCATCGCCGGCCAGTGGCTGCACCAGTACGCCCAGGCCCTCGCGCACCGCCGCGCGAAGGCGCTGGCGGCCGCTGCTGCCCAGAGCCAGCAGGCTGCGTTCGTCGAGCAGCAGCACGTCGGTTTCGGCGAGCTGGCGGGCGTCGAGTGCCAGCGGGGCATCACCCAGCACCACGCCGCCGCCGGCGGGCAGCTGGCGACGCAGGCGCAGCCCGGCATCGATGGCCCAGCGCTGCAGGTATTTGGCTTCCGGGTTGGGCGCGCCGGCCAGGTGCCACAGTCGCAGTGCCGGCGGCTCGATCACGTGGACCGGCACTGGTGCCTGGTCGAGCAGGGCCTGTTCGCCATCGCGCAACTGCAGCTGGAACTCGAGGAGGGCCGGATCGCGCACGCTGGCGCCGAGCTGGAAGTGGCCGTCTTCGCCCAGCACCTGGCTGGCCACCACGCGCCCGGCCGGGTCGCGCAGCTCGACCGTGGCCGAGGCGGCGTCGCGTGCCTGGCCCTGCACCCAGAAGCGCGCGCCCGGGGCTACCGGCGTTACCGGTTGCAGCTGCACGAAGCCGCGCAGGCCCGGCACCTGGTGTTCGATGGCCAGCGGCCACGGCCGGCGGTCGCGTGCGGGCAGGCCATCGCCGATCAGGATGAGGCGGCCGAGCTGCGGTTGCTGGCGCAGCAGGGTGCCCAGGTCCGACACGGGCTTGCCCGCGGCATCCGTTCCGGCTTCGGGCAGGGCGAATGCCGGGAGATCGCGGGCGGTGGAAGGAACCACAGCACCGGGGCTGGCCAGCACCACGCCGGCATCGCCGGGCACGGTCACCGGGGGCGGATGCAGCACCAACCACAGGCTGGCGGTGGCCAGCAGCTGCAGTACGGTCAGCGTTGTCCTCCGCAGCGCGCTGCCACCACGACGCCAGGACGCAACCATGCCGTACAGGCAAGCCAGCAGCAGGAGCACGGCGGTAGCCAGCGACAAGGCGTCCATCACTTGCCCTCCATGGCATCGAGATAGCGCTGGCCCATTGCGTCGGGCGCGGTGCGCGGGCGTGGACGGGTCAGCGGTTGCGGCCACGCCTGCCACAGTTGCCGCCGCAGCTCGTCGCGGCACGGCGCGCAGTCCGGCTCGACCTGCGCGGTCTCGGCGGCGGCGGTGAGCGAGAGCGGGTCGTCGAGCCCGTTGCCGTTGGCTTGCAGCCACGACGACAGCCCACCCAGGTCCAGCGGCTGCCGCGCCTGCATCGCCTGCCACAGCGCCGGCAACGGCGTGGCGGTTACCGGTGCTGGGGCCAGTGGCAGGCGACGCGAGGCCAGGCCATCGCGCTTGCCGGTCATGCGCCGGGCGGCATCGATAGGCGGCAGCTGCGGACCCAGCCGCGCCAGGTAGATGCGTTCGGACTGCTGCACCTGCTTGATGAAGCCCAGTGCCCGGTAGGCGTGCGGCAGCGCCTGCTGCGGGCGACCCTGGCGCAGCTCGCCTTCGGACAGCCACATTGCATCGAGCGCGGCCTTGAGCGTGGCGCGGGTCTGCGGGTCGAGCAGGGTCGCCGCTTCGGCGTGGTCGTGGGTGTGGCCGTACTCGGCCAGCAGGTCCTGCACCTTGCCGGTGCCCATGACGGGTTCGCTGCCCTTGCCATCGGCATGGTCGTGATCGTGTCCGTCGCCCGCCTCGTGCGCGTGGGTGTCGCCGTCCTCGCCATCGGCGGTAGGCAGGCCCGGTGGTGGCTTGGGTCCGCCTTCGGCTTCCTCGCCAAGGAACTGGCCATAGCGCAGGCGCAGGATGCGCTGGTCCACGCCGATGGCATCGGAGCGCTGCACGAAGCGCGACTCGTCGAGCTGGCGACGCTGGGCGATCAGCGCCTCGGCATCAAGGATGATCTGCCGCTGGCTGCGGAAGTAGGCCGGCATGACCTTCTTGATCGCGCCTTCCAGGTCGCTGGCCTGCTGCTGTTCCTCGCTGGCCAGGCGCAGGATCACGCTGGCGCTGTGCGTCGATTGCGGCTGCGGCTGGCGGTTGTCGCGTACGGTCAGCCGCGCGATCACGTCATCGCCCGGGCCGGCACTGAGTGCGGCCAGGTCCAGGGTGTGGCTGAAGCGCTTGCGGGTGGCATTGCCGCTGCCCTGCAGGGTAAGGCGGGTCTCGCGGCTGGTGATCTGTTCGCCGCTGCCTTGGGCCAGGGTGACCAGCAGCTGGGCACTGGTGGCCAGGCCGATGTCGTCGCTGGCCTCGAACTGCAGGCTCCATGTCTTCTGCTGCGCCGGGGCCGGGGTGAGCGCCTGCTCGGGTTGCAGCACGCGCACCTGCGGCGGTGCATCGGCCACGCTGTGCAGCCGGTGCAGGCGGGTATCGGCCAGCGCCGGCTCGGTGACGATGCGGTAGAGCGCATCGCGATCCAGCACCAGGTCACCATCCCAGAGTCCATCCTCGCGGCGTGCCAGGTCCAGCACGCGGCCATCGTGGAACTGCAGCTGCGCCGAGTCGACCGGCGTGCTGAAACCCAGCCGCCAGTGCAGGCGACTGCCGGCCAGCGCCCTGGCCTCGAGCACGTCGAGCTGCTGCAGTGGCTGGCCGCTGTAGGCCGGCGGGCGTACCTGCAGCGAGATCTGTTCCAGCACCGGCACCGCGGTGGCGGTCTGGCTGCTGGCGGGCGTGCCGCTGCTGGCCGGCACCTGCGAGGGCGTCCACAGCGGCGGCAACCGCGTGGCCAGGACCAGCAGCACCGCGGCGAGCACGCTCAGGCTGCGGCCCCAGCGTGGCCATGGCGTGGTCAGCGGCGCATGGCTGGGCAGATGCAGCTCGAGCTGGCCGCGCAAGCGCTGCTGCAGCGGATTGAGCGAGTCGGCCGGGGCCAGCAGCAGGTCGGCACTGTCCTGCAGCGCGGGATCATGGTTGAGCTGGCGTACCAGCCAGCGCGGGTCCATCGCCCGCAGCGTGCGCCCCAGCCACAGCGCCAACAGCGCCATCGACGCGAGCAGGAAGCCCATCGCCCAGCCTTCCAGCACCGGGAGGGTGATGACGGTGGCGATCGCCGGCGTCAGCAGCAGCCAGCCGGCCTGGCGTACGCGCTGGCGCCTGGCCTGTTGCCACAGGCGATGGGCGTGCGGATTCATGCCACCTCCGTGCGCGGGCGAAGGCTGGCGAGCACGCGCTCCAGCAGCCACAGCATGCCGGCGAGCAGGGCCAGCCATGGGGCCAGCGCTGCCGGCTTCGGTGCCGGAGCCTGTGCGCCGGTACGCGGGGCGTGGTCAGCGGCATCAGCCACCGTGGGCAGTGGCGACGGCCGCACGGCTTGCAGCAGCCGCTGCGGGAAATCGGCCTCGAGCAGCAGTGGGGCGCTGGCCGGCGTCAGCGGCAGTGCCCAGTGCAGGCGGCCGGGGGCATCACCAGCCACCAGCAGGGCGCGGCCCTGGCCGTTGTCCAGCAGCACGCGCGCGCTGGAGGGTGGCGGCGTGGCGAGCAGCACCACGCCCGGATGTGAGGCCAGTGCATCCGGCAGCGGTGCCTCGCTGAGCCAGGCAATCACGGTATTGGCATCGGCCGCCGTGACCGGCACGTCGGTGGGGGCGACGTCGGCCGCCTCCTCTGCCTGCCAGGCCAGCGCGACTGCACGCAGCCAGCGCGCTGCGTCGGCATGGGCGGGATCGTGGCGGATCACCAGGCGCGGCAACGCGGCTTCCTGCGGCGCGGGTGCTTCTTCCGGAGAAGGCTGCACCTGCCAGTCCACTGGCCGCGACAGCCGCGGCACCTGTCCGTCCACCCCCAGCAGGCGCGCCGGCACCTGCACCTGCAGGGCGACACCGGACGGCAGTTCGGCATCGAGCTGGCGCAGCAGGCTGCTTACCGGCTGGTGGCGATCCGGCGCCAGCTGCCCGGGCTGGATTGGCGGGAAGCCTTCGGCCAGCCACACATCGTGATGGCTGTCGTCGGCCGGCGGTGGCGACAGCCCGGGCACCACGGCGCGCACCGGCTGCGCGTTGCCACGCACGCCGTGCAGCAGCGGGCCGGCCAGCAGCAGGGCGAGGGTGGCCAGCAACAGCAGGCGGACCAGCAGCAACAGCCACTGCTGCAGGCGCAGCTTGCGGCTGGGACGCGCCTGCAGGCCGAGCCAGCGCAGGGCGGCAAAGGGCAGCACCTGTTCGGGCGGACGCCGCTGCAGGTGCAGCAGGATCGGCAGCAGCAACGCGCCAAGTGCAAGCAGGCCAACCGGGAACAGCAGCGACAGGCTCATCGCGCGCCCCGGCGTGCGTACAGCGCCTGCAGCACGGTATCGACGGGCTGGTCTAGATACGTGGTGGCCTGCACCACCCCGGCCGCATGCAGGCGCGCCTGCAGTTGCGCCTGCGCCTCGCCAAAGCGGCGCAGGTAGTCCTGGCGCAGCGCACGGCCATCACCGCGCAGCTCGCGGGCGGTTTCCGGGTCGACGAAGCGGTAGCCGGCATCGAACGGGAAGTCGCGTTCCTCGGCGGTCAGCAGCTGCGCGAACACCACCTCGCGGCGTGCGGCCGACAGCCGCTCCAGCAGTTCGACAAAACCGGGCTCGAAACCATCGCTGATGGCGAACACCAGGTCGCTGGCGGCCACGCGCTCCCACAGCGGCCGCAACGTGTTGGCTTCGGGCCACTGGCCGCTGGCCTGCACGCGCTGCAACTGCAGGTGCAGCTGGTCGCGCTGGCGTAGTCCCTGGCCGGCCGGCAGCAGTTGCAGGCCATCGCCACCGATCGCCGCCAGGCCGAAGCGGTCGCCCTGGGCCAGCGCCAGCTCGGCCACGCAGGCGGCCAGTGATCGCGCCGCGTGCAGGCGGCTCCATTGCGGCCGCGTGCGGTCGGCCTGCTGCATCGAGGCGCTGGCATCGAGCAGCAGCCACACCGTGATCGGGCTTTCGCGCTCGGACTCGCGCACGAAGAACCGGTCCGAGCGTGCGTACAACTTCCAGTCGACCTGGCGCAGCTCATCGCCCGGCTCGTAGGCGCGGTACTGGGCGAATTCGAGCCCGGCGCCGCGGCTGCGGCTGGCGTGCTGGCCGATGCCGTGGCTGCCGGACGCGCGGCGCGGCACCAGCCGCAACGCCTTCAGGCGGTTGCGGACCTCGGCGGGAACCAGCGGCGCGGCGGTGCTCACGACAGACGGGAACTCAGGCCGGGTAGGGCATGGCGGACAGCAGCGCGGCGACCACCTGGTCGGCGCCGACCTGTTCGGCCTCGGCATTGAACGAAAGCAGCAGGCGGTGGCGCATCACCGGCGCCGCCAGTACGGTGACGTCCTCGCGGGTGGCGGCCAGGCGTCCGTGCAGCAGCGCCCGTGCCTTGGCCGCGAGTACCAGCGACTGCCCGGCGCGCGGGCCGGCGCCCCACTTCACCCAGTGGTTGACCTGCGCCGGTGCGCCCTCGCCAGGACGACTGGCGCGTACGAGGCGGGTGATCCACGCCAGCAGGTCCGGGCCGACATGCACCTGGCGCACCGCCGCCTGCAGGGTTTTCACCGCCTCGGCGTCCATCACCTTCGGCACCACGCCGCTGCCGCTGCCGGTGGTCTGCGCCAGGATGTCCTGCTCTTCCTGTTCGCTGGGGTAATCCACGCGCACATGCAGCAGGAAGCGGTCCAGCTGCGCCTCGGGCAGCGGGTAGGTGCCGGCCTGTTCGATCGGGTTCTGCGTGGCCAGCACGAAGAACGGCGACGGCAGCTCCCAGGTCGTGCCGGCATAGCTGACGGTGCGCTCGGCCATCGCTTCCAGCAGCGCGGCTTGGGTCTTGGGCGGCGTGCGGTTGAGCTCGTCGGCCAGCAGCAGGTTGGTGAACACGGGGCCCTTCTGGAAGCGGAACGCGCGCTTGCCGGTGCCGTGGTCCTCCTCCAGCAGTTCGGTGCCGAGGATGTCGCTGGGCATCAGGTCCGGGGTGAACTGCACGCGGCGGAACTGCAGCTCCAGCGCCTGGCCGAGCGAGCGCACCAGCAGGGTCTTGCCCAGCCCGGGCGCACCTTCGAGCAGGCAGTGGCCACCGGCCAGCAGGCCGATCAGCAGCTGCTCGACCACGTCGGCCTGGCCGACCACGGCCTGGGCCAGCGCACCGCGCAGTTCGCCCAGCCGCGGCAGCAGGGCATCGAGTTCGGAAGCGGGGGCGTTCATTGCATCACCTGTGGGGAATCAGTGGGTCAGCGCGTACATCACGATGTTCACGCCGAAACGGGTGTTGTCTTCGGCCAGGAAGCGCTTGTTGCGCCAGTCATAGTCCCACTCGCAGCCGTAGTCCTTGTTGCTGTAGAGCAGGCCCAGGCGGCCGTTGAACTCCAGGCCCTTGAGGTAGTCATGGACCAGGTCATCGCCCCAGCCATTGAGCTCGAAGCCGGTGGCCGGCGGACCGTCGGGAAACTGGAAGAAGCTGCGGTACAGCGGGTGGTTGTTGGGCAGTTTCTTCAGCGCCCTCGGTCCGAAGATCTGCGCCATCTGCCGTTCGAAGGAGGTGGCGAACAGGCCATCGATGTCGTGGTTGCAGTCATCGACAAAGACAAAACCGCCATTGCGCAGGTAGCGCTCGAAGTTGCGGCGCTCGTCCGGGTTGAACTCCACCAGCTTGTGCCCGGCCAGGTAACAGAACGGCGCGGCCAGCATCTTCGGGTCGGACAGCGCGACCACGTGCTCGTTGGGATCCACGCGCAGCGTGGTGTAGTCGATCAGCGAGGTGATCAGGTTCGACGGCATGCGCGCATCGACGTCCCAGTCGCCGCTGTCATAGCGCAACCGGGTGAACCAGAAGTCGTAGCGGCTGGACTGGGCCTGCGCGCGCGGCAACTGCGCCAATGCACCGGCGGCCAGCATCGCCTGAAGCAGCTGGCGCCGGTTCATCGCAACACCCCGTGCAGGCACGGGACGGAGTGGAACGGAACGGGCACGCACATCGACATCAGGCCCGTTCCGCCACTGGCTTACACCGCGTCCGACAGCGAGGTGAAGGTGAAATCGCGCAGGCGCATCGGCGGGATCACCATCACCATGCTCGACTCGTCACCGGCCACGCGCACCGGCTTGCCCAGCTCGTCGATGTTGTTGAGCATGATCACCGGCGACTCGTTGAAGCGGAAGTTCTTCACCGGGTACTTGATCTGGCCGTTCTCGATGTAGAAGGTGCCGTCGCGGGTCAGGCCGGTCAGCAGCACGGTCTGCGGATCGACCATGCGGATGTACCAGGTACGGGTGACGAGGATGCCCTTCTGCGTGCCGCGCACCAGTTCGGCGGTGGACTTGGTGCCGCCGCTCATGATCAGGTTGCCGGGGCGCGCGATCGCCTCCTTGCCCAGCTTCTGCGCCCAGTAGCGCGAATAGAACATGTTGGCGACCTTGCCGTTCTCGATGATCGGCATGCGCTGGCGCGGCATGCCCTCGCCGTCCCACGGCAGCACCGGTCCGATCTCGTTCCACGGGTCGGCGACCAGGTTGACCTGCGGGTCGTAGACCTGCTCGCCCAGCTTGTTGCCGCCCCCCTTCTTCGAAAGGAAGCTGCGGCCCTCATCGGCGCTGCGTGCGTCGAAGAAATTCATCATGAAGCTGATCAGGCCCGCGGCCGCGGCCGGCTCCAGGATCACCGTGTACTTGCCCGGCTCCAGCGCCTTGGCATCGGCCGATTCCAGCGCCTTGCGCTTGGCGATCTCGATCTCGCGTCCGGCATCGAACTCGGAGGCATGCTGCAGGCTGCGGCCGACCCAGCCCGAACCGCGGCCGTCCTCGGTACGCACGGTGCAGGTGTAGTTGAAGTTGGTCGACTTCTGGTAGGCGAAGTTGCCGTTGCTGTTGGCCGTGGCATAGAACGAATTGCCGTCATCGAGGAAGCCGGCGGCGACCAGGCCCTTGCCGCGGCACGGTGCGATCGAGTCGGCCGCGACCCTGGCGCGGAACTCGGGATCGATCGCCGCGGTGGACTCGCTCCAGGTCGGGGTCGGCGTGTACTGCTGCTTGCCGATCGCCGGCATGAACTCCGGGTTCTCCGGGGCCAGTCGCGCCAGGTCCTCGGCACGGCGCACCACGCGCTCGAGCGAGGCGTCGTCGAATTCATTGATGGTGGCCACACCCACGCGCTTGCCGAAGGCGACCTGCACGGCAAGCTCGGTGTTGTCGACGATGCCGCTGGTGGAGACGTTGTTCAGTGCGAAACGGATGTTGCCGTCGATCGAGCCGGCCAGGGTGGCGGTGCACTCGTCGGCCTTGGACAGGGCGAGGACCTTGTCGAGGATCGCCTTGGCTTGCTGTTCGGTGAAGATGCTCATTGTTCAGGGGCTCCTGACCGGTCAGCCGAGGCTGCGTGCGGTGTTGATGACGTTGATGCCGTTGAAGCGGGCGGTAGACGAGCCGTGCGAAACCGCCGAGACCTGGCTCGGCTGGCCCTTGCCGTCGAAGAACGAGCCGCCCAGGCGGTAGTCGCGCTCGTCGGCCATGGCCACGCAGGCGTTCCAGAATTCCGGGGTGCGGATCTGGTAGGCCACGTCCTCGAGCATGCGGGTGATCTGGCCGTTTTTGATCTCGTAGAACAGCTGGCCGCCGAACTGCGCGTTGTAGCGCTGCTGGTCGATCGAGAACGAGCCGTCACCGATGATGTAGATGCCGTTCTCCACGTCCTTGATCAGCTCGGCCACGCTCAGCGGGGTCTTGCCGGCAGCCATCGATACGTTGGCCATGCGCTGGAACTGCACCGAAGACCACGAGTCGGCATAGCAGCAGCCGTCGGACTCGGTCTTGCCCAGGATGTGGGCCTGGTCGCGGATGGTCTGGTAATCGACCAGCTTGCCGTCGCGGATCAGGTCCCACTGCTTGGTCTTGACGCCTTCGTCGTCGTAGGCGACCGCGCCCAGCGAACCGGGCTGGGTCTTGTCGGCGAAGATGTTGACCAGCTCGCTGCCGTACTGGAAACGCTGCTCGCGCTTGTCCAGGGTGGCAAAGCTGGTGCCGGCGTAGTTGGCCTCGTAGCCGAGCACGCGGTCAAGCTCCAGCGGATGGCCGACCGATTCGTGGATGGTCAGCCAGGTATGCGAGGGATCGAGGACCAGGTCGTACTTGCCCGGCTTGACCGACGGCGCCTTGAGCTTTTCCTGCGCCTGCTTTGCCGCGGCGATCGCGTCTTCCTTCATGTCGTAGGACATGCCGTAGTTCACCACCCCGTTGGGGCTGACGAACTTGCCGGCGGCCGCGCCGTCCAGGTACTCGAAGCCCATGCCCATCGGCGCGGACAGGCCCTCGCGGGTGCGGAACTTGCCGCTGGCCTTGTCGATGGCGGTGACCGTCATCGGTGCCCAGATGCGGTGCACGTCCTGGTCGATGTAGGAGCCATCGGTGGAGGCGAAGTACTTCTGCTCGTTGACCAGGAACAGCATCGAGTTGACGAAGCTGGCACCGGCGGCCAGCGCCGCGGCGTTGACGTCCAGCAGCAGGTCTACCTTGTCCTTGATCGGCACTTCCATCGAGTTCTTGCGGATCGGCGTCTTCCACGACACCTCGCCGTAGCCGGGCGCCTTGGCGAACTGCACCGGCGCGGTATGGATCTTCGCGTTGGCGCGGGCGATGGCCGCGGCCTGCTGCGCGGCCTTGACCACGCCGGCCGGGCTCAGGTCGTTGGTCGCGGCAAAGCCCCAGGCGCCGTTGACGATGACGCGGATGCCGGTGCCGGTGGACTCGGCATTGACCACGTTCTGCACCTTGTCCTCGCGGGTGATCACGAACTGGCGCAGGTAGCGGCCGATGCGTACGTCGCAGTACGTCGCGCCGGCGGCGCGCGCGGCATTGAGCGCGTCGTCGGCCAGGCGCTTCTTCAGCGCCGGGTCGATCACGGTCAGCAGCTGCTCGGCAGCCACCGCCTTGCCGAACATCGACGGCAGCATCAGGCCGCCCGCGGTAAGCCCGGTCAGGGCAAGGAAGTCACGTCTTTGCAAGGCAGCTCTCCATCAGGCCAGTCCGCACGGGGCGGGGAGCGGGGAAACAGCAGGGAAATGCACGGCGTGTTGCGGTCGTTCGATTCTTGCGGTGGCCCTGATCCAGCGTCAAATGACTTTCGACAGGGTCAACCGCACTCAGCCGAGGCTGCGTGCGGTGTTGATGATGTTGATGCCGTTGAAACGGGTCGTGGCCGCGCCATGCGACACCGCCGAGACCTGCGAGGGCTGGCCCTTGCCGTCGAAGAACGAGCCGCCAAGGCGGAAGTCGCGCTCGTCGCAGATCGCGCTGCAGGCGTTCCAGAACTCCGGCGTGCGGATCTGGTAGGCGGCGTCCTCGACCATGCCGGCGATCTTGCCGTCCTTGATCTGGTAATACAGCTGCCCGCCGAACTGGGCGTTGTAGCGCTGCTGGTCGATCGAGTACGAGCCGCGGCCGAGGATGTAGATGCCGTTCTCCACGTCTTTGACCATCTCGTGCGGGGTCAGCGGCGCCCTGCCCGGAGCCAGCGACACGTTGGCCATGCGCTGGAACTGCACCGACGACCACGAGTCGGCATAGCTGCAGCCGTGCGAGGCATCCTCGCCGAGGAGGTGGACCTCGTCGCGGGTGGCCATGTAGTTGACCAGGATGCCGTCGCGGACCAGGTCCCACTGTTTGGTCTTCACCCCTTCGTCGTCGTAGCCGACCGCGCCCAGCGAACCGGGCTGGGTCTTGTCGGCGAAGAAGTTGACGATGTCGCTGCCCCAGCGGAAGCCGGACTCGCGCTTGTCCAGGGTGGCGAAGCTGGTGCCGGCGTAGTTGGCCTCGTAGCCGAGCACGCGGTCCAGCTCCAGCGGATGGCCCACGTTCTCGTGGATGGTCAGGAACAGGTTGGACGGATCCAGCACCAGGTCGTACTTGCCGGGCTTCACCGACGGCGCCTTGATCTTCTCGCGCGCCTGCTTCGCCGCGGCGATGGCATCGGCCACCGGGTCGTAGGAGCGGCCATAGCCGACCACGCCGCCGGGCAGCTCGTAGCGGCCGGACGGGTCGGCGTCGAGGAACTCATAGCCCATGCCCATCGGCGCCGACAGCCCGGCGCGGGTGCGGAACTTGCCGCTGGCCTTGTCGATCGCGGTGGCGGTGAACGGCAGCCAGATCCGGTGTACGTCCTGGTCGATCCACGAGCCATCGGAGGAGGCGAAGTACTTCTGTTCGTTGACCAGGAACAGCTGCGAGTTGATGAAGTCGGCGCCGGCGTTGATCGCCGCGGCGTTGACCGACAGCAGCAGCTCGACCTTGTCCTTGACCGGCACCGCCATCGCGTTGCGTTTCAGCGGCGTGCGCCAGCTCACCTCGCCCACGCCCTTCTGCGGCGCCAGCTGCACCGGCCTGCTCTGGATCTTCGAATTGGCGCGGGCGATGGCCACGGCATTGCCGACAGCCGTGGCCAGGCCCTCGGGCGTGGTCCGGTGGGCGGCGGCAAAGCCCCAGGCGCCATTGACGATGACGCGGATGCCGACGCCGGCCGACTCGCTGTTGACCACGTTCTCGACGCGGTCCTCGCGGGTGACGATGGCCTGGTTGAGATAGCGGCCAATGCGCACGTCGCAGTAACTGGCCCCGGCCTTGTGCGCGGCGGCCAGCACGGTATCGGCCAGCAGTTTCTGCCTGGCCACGTCGGCCGGTGCCAGCAGTTCCTCTGCGGCGACCAGGCGCGCGTGCGGCAGCATCAGGCCGGCCACGCCCAGGCCGGAGAAGGTCAGGAAGTCACGACGGTGCACAGCGCAGGCTCCAGTGGCGCGGCCCCCGGCCGCAAGCATGACCACCGACTCTCGGTGCCCGCGGCGACGGCCACAAGTGACCACGGTCATGCCTGCAGGCAGACTGTGCGCCCGATACCGGATTGCCGCGCGATGCCCACCAAGCCTTTCTCCGAAGCCTGCGAGCGCAACCGCGAGCCGATCCTCACCGCCCTGCGGCCGCGGCTGGGCGACGCCCGTCACATGCTGGAGATCGGCAGCGGCACCGGCCAGCACGCGGTGCATTTCGCCGCGGCGCTGCCGCAGCTGGCCTGGCAGTGCTCGGACCACGCCGACCACCTGCCCGGCATGCGCCTGTGGCTGGACGAAGCCGCCCTGCCCAACACCCCGGCGCCGCGGCCGCTGCAGGTCGACCCGCAGGCAGGGCTGGTGCCGGCGCCGCCACTGCCGGCCGGTGGCTTCGATGCCGTGTTCACCGCCAACACCCTGCACATCATGGGCTGGGACTGCGTGCAGGTGCTGTTCGCCGCACTGCCGGGCGTGCTCGCTGCCGGCGGTCGCTTCTTCAGCTACGGCCCGTTCAACCGCGATGGCCAGTACACCAGCGACAGCAACCGGACCTTCGATGCCTGGCTGAAGGCGTGCGACCCGCGCTCGGGCATCCGCGACCTGGCCGCGCTGCAGCAGCTGGCCGGCCAGCACGGGCTGGTGCTGGAAGAGGACCTGGCGATGCCGGCCAACAACGCGCTGCTGGTGTGGCGACGCGGCTGAGGCGTCGAGCCGAGCGTCTC
Source organism: Stenotrophomonas sp. Marseille-Q4652 (assembly GCF_916618915.1). Classification (NCBI taxonomy): domain Bacteria; kingdom Pseudomonadati; phylum Pseudomonadota; class Gammaproteobacteria; order Lysobacterales; family Lysobacteraceae; genus Stenotrophomonas; species Stenotrophomonas sp. Marseille-Q4652. Next base: position 2,560,761 of record NZ_CAKAKE010000001.1, on the reverse strand, counting down.
CACAGGGACGGTGCCGACGGATTGCGCCACTGGGGCCGATCGTCGGCCAGAGGGTCTGGTGAGCAGGATCGTTGCGCAGCAGTTCGGGCACATTGGGATCTGTCGACCTTCCGCCTGCCCGGAGTTGCGGGCTGCAGTCAGGCGTCCGGCGCCATGCCCGCCAATCGCGTGGCCGCCTCTCGCAGACCCGCGAAAATGGAAGTTGCGACATGATCAGGGAAGTCGCGCGGCAGCCGTGACTGCACCGCCTGGATGGCCGGGTCGACGCGCTCCAGCAGTTCACCGATCCACGGTTCGGCGCCTTCGGCGATACCGCAGGCGCGTGCGGTGTCGTTCCAGTGGCGACGGCGGATCCGCATGAGCCTGCGGTGCCGGTTCGTGCCTGTAACCGCCATCGCAAGTGCTGCCGTATGAGGATCGAGCTGGTCCGGGCCACGCCCGAGGATCGGGTAGACCGAAAGCACGTCGTAGATCGGCGTCAGCCGGAAGCGTCCCGCCGCTTCTATGTGGATGCTGAAGTTCTTGGCATGCCCGTCGGTCGCCGCCAACATCCAGAACAGCAGCTGGGACTTGAAGAAGATCGCGCGATCCTGCGGCTGCTCCGATTGCCGCAGCAGTTCCATGATCTGCATGATGCCGGGACCGCCATCGCTTTCGTATTTACGCGACGAGGGCAGGCCGAACGCCTGGCACATGTCTTCCTGCGGCAGTCGTAGCCACCAGCGGCCGTTGCGGGCGAGCCGGCGGTCGAAGCGTTCCACTATCAGCGCTCGCTGGTCGCCAAACCTGCCGATCGAGGTGTTGGCAACGGGAATGCCGAACGCGGCCAGCAACTGCATGCACAACCATTCGTTCTCCACCGATGTATGCATGTCGGCCCGCATGTTGCCGACCAGCCCTAGCGGCAACTTGAAGATGTGCGTGCTGGGCGTACTGCCCACGGGAACGCACCAGTAGTCGTGATGGCGCAGGAAGGCAGTCTTTTCCTGTGCCCCGGCAATGGAGATGCGGAACCCGTCTTCCACGTGCCGGCCAGGCAGTGAGGCGCTGGTGACCGCCTGCAGGCGGTCAGCCACCTCGGCGTCACTCAATGACAGCCAGTCGATGGCGTGGATGTCTTCAGGCGCCCTGCCGGGAGGAAGCAGTTGCACGGCGCCCACGCAATCGCGGCCGATTTCCTGCAACAGGTCGAACGTAGCGGATGAGCGGATGCCGAAGCGGTCGCGGATGCGATTGCGGATGACGCCGTTGTCCGGAAGCAGGTTGTCGAAGTAGTCCGTCACCCGCGGGCCCCGATGGCTTTCTCCGGCCGGCAGCAACGGCAATGACAGCGACAACGGGCGTGGCTGTTCGGATTCAAGCCACGTCGGGAGGTAGGTCAGCCGTGGACCGGTGCGGGACCCCTCCTGCCAGGAGGCGACCTCCAGGCCGTTCATCCATACGCGCAGTTCGCCCATGGCTCACCATTCCATCCCGGTGTCTGGGGTGTCCTGACTGCGTGGTTGCAGGGAAACCTCCACACCGAGCTCCGCCCATACCCGCATCAGGCGCTCGAACGTAGCGGCTTCGGGCTCTCGTTCCAGCGCGGTAATGGCCTGCCGGGAAATGCCGAGGCGTTCACCAAGCTGGCCCTGGCTGAGACCAGCCTGCTTGCGGAATGCCCGCATCAACGGGCCCAGCTGGTGGGCGGCACGGACGGTGTGGCGTTTGTTGCTCATGGCAAGCGCCTGTCTGATGGGCACGGGCAACTTATGCCTTGCACAAACAAAAGGCAATATATAGATTGCATTTCCGCCATGCAACTTATAGGTTGCATGGCGGTTGCGCAACCCGTGGTCTTGCCGAGGCCTACGCCGCCTGCACGATGTGCAGCGCCTTGGGGTTGCGCCATTGCGCCAGCAGCGCCGCCTCGCGGGCCTTGGCCGCGTGCAGGTGGCGTTCCTTGACGTGGCCGAAGCCGCGGATGTGCTCGGGGATGCTGGCGATCTCCACCGCCAGTGCCACGCGTTCGGCCGACAGGTCCTTGAGCAGCAGTTCGATCGTCGCCTCGTAATCGGCGATCAGCTGGCGCTCGCCGCGGCGCTCCTCGGTGCGCCCGAAGATGTCCAGCGGGCCGCCGCGCAGGAACTTCAGCTTCGCCAGCAGGCCGAAGGCCTTGAACATCCACGGGCCGTATTCCTTCTTGACCAGCTGTCCGTTGTCGTCGCGCTTGGCAAACAGCGGCGGCGCGAGGTGGAAGCGCACCTGGTAGTCGCCCTCGAACTGCTGCTGCAGCCGGCGCTGGAACTCGCCGCTGGTGTACAGGCGGGCGACCTCGTACTCGTCCTTGTAGGCCAGCAGCTTGAAGTAGTAACGCGCCACCGCCTCGGCCAGCGCGGTGCAGCCGGGGGCGTGCTGTTGCTCGGCCTGGCGCACGCGCGCGACCAGCTTGGTGTAGCGCTCCGCGTACGCCTTGTCCTGGTAGTCGACCAGGAAGGCGGCGCGGCGGGCGATCAGCTCGTCCAGCGAGCGCGACAGGCTGCCGTCTTCCAGCGGTGCGAACGCTTCGCCATCCTGGGTGCCGGCATCGGGCAGGCCACGCAGTTCGCGCTCGTCGCCGGTCTCGCGCGGGGCGGCATTGGCACCCCACTCGTGCCCTTCCCACTGGCCCGGCGGCAGGTTGCGCAGCGGGCCGGGGGTGCGCTCGGCATCGGTGGGTACGTTGTTCACTAGCCCGGCAGCCTGCTGCACCGCCAGCGGATCGATCGCGGCCAGCCGGCCCCAGGCGAAGGCCTGCTGGTTCATCGCCACGGCCGCGCCGTTGAGCTCGATGGCGCGCATCAGCGCCTCGAACGAGATCGGCACCAGACCCTGCTGCCAGGCGTAGCCGAGGATGAACAGGTTGGCGGCAATGGCATCGCCCAGCAGCGCGGTGGCCAGCTGGGTGGCGTCCAGCAGCAGCGGCTCGCGGCCACCCAGCGCCTTGCGCACGCCGGCGATGATGTCCGCGGCCGGGAACTGCAGGTCCGGCTGCGTGGTGAAGGTGCCCGGCATCGCCTCGTAGGTGTTGAGCACGACTTCCGAACGCTCACGGCGCACCTTGGACAGCGCCCAGTAGTCGTTGACCACGACCATGTCGCAGCCCAGCACCAGGTCGGCCTCGCCGGCGGCGATGCGCACGGCGTGGATGTCCGCCGGCTGCCGCGCGATGCGGATGTGGGTGGTGACCGCGCCGCCCTTCTGCGCCAGGCCGGTCTGGTCGAGCACGGTGGCGCCCTTGCCCTCGAGGTGGCCGGCCATGCCCAGCAGGGCGCCGATGGTCACCACGCCGGTGCCGCCGACGCCGGTGATCAGGATGTTCCAGGGCCGGGACAGGTCGCTGCGGAACCGCGGATCGGGCAGGTTGTCGAGCAGGCTGGCCGCCTCGCTGCGCCGACCCTTGCGCGGCTGGCCGCCGTGCACGGTGACGAAGCTGGGGCAGAAGCCGGTGGTGCAGGTGAAGTCCTTGTTGCAGTTGGACTGGTCGATGCCACGCTTGCGGCCGTACTCGGTTTCCTTCGGCAGCACCGACACGCAGAAGCTCTTCTGCCCGCAGTCACCGCAACCCTCGCACACCAGCGAGTTGATCATGGTGCGCTTGGCCGGGTCCGGCAGCTTGCCGCGCTTGCGCCGGCGCCGCTTCTCGGTGGCGCAGGTCTGGTCGTAGATCAGGATGCTGGTGCCCTTCACCGTGCGCAGTTGCTTCTGCACGGCGTCGAGCTCGGCGCGGTCATGGAATTCCACGCCTTCGGGGAACAGCTGGCGCTGCGCGGTCCACTTGGCGATGTCGTCGGACACCAGCACGATGGTCTGCACGCCCTCGGCGCGCATCTGCCGGGCGATGTCCGGCACGGTCAGGGTGCCGTCCACCGGCTGGCCACCGGTCATCGCCACCGCGTCGTTGTAGAGGATCTTGTAGGTGATGTTGACCCCGGCGGCGATGGCCTGGCGGATCGCCAGCGAGCCGCTGTGGAAGTAGGTGCCATCGCCCAGGTTCTGGAACACGTGCTCGGTATCGGTGAACGCCGCCTGCCCGGCCCAGGTGACACCTTCGCCACCCATGTGGGTGAAGGTGTCGGTGCTGCGGTCCATCCACGTCACCATGTAATGGCAACCGATGCCACCAAGCGCACGCGAGCCTTCGGGCACGCGGGTGGAGGTGTTGTGCGGGCAGCCGGAGCAGTAGTGCGGCACGCGCGGGAACTGCGCGCGCGGCAGCGCCAGCTCGGCTTCCTTCTCGTCCATCCAGCGCAGGCGCTGTTCGATGGACTCGGTGTTGAAGAAACGCTGGATGCGGCGGCCGATGACGCCGGCGATGGTGGCCGGGGTCAGCTCGCCGGTGGACGGCAGGATCCACTGGCCGGCCTCGTCGTACTTGCCGACGATGGACGGGCGCGCGCCCCAGGCGCTGGGCCAGTTGTAGAACTGCTCCTTCATCTGCCGCTCGATGAAGGCCTTCTTCTCCTCCACCACGACGATGTCTTCCAGCCCGCGGGCGAAGGCGGCGATGCCTTCCGGCTCCAGCGGCCAGCTCATGCCGACCTTGTACACGCGGATGCCGATGTTGGCGCAGGCGCGCTCGTCCAGGCCCAGGTATTCCAGCGCCTGCAGCACATCCAGGTAGCTCTTGCCGGTGGTGACGATGCCCAGCCGCGCGTGCGGCGAATCCATCACTACGGTGTCGATGCGGTTGGCGCGGGCAAAGGCCTGCGCGGCCTTCACCGCGTAGCGGTGCAGGCGCATCTCCTGTTCCAGCGGCGGGTCCGGCCAGCGGATGTTGAGCCCGCCGGCGGGCATCTCGAATTCGTCGTCGCCGGGCAGCACGATCTGCCGTGCGAACGGGTCCACGTCCACCGAGGCCGAGGACTCCACGGTCTCGGCAATGGTCTTGAAGCCGATCCAGCGCCCGGTGTAGCGGCTCATCGCCCAGCCGACCAGGCCCATGTCGAGGATGTCCTGCACGCCAGCCGGGTTGAGCACCGGCATCATCGCGCTGACGAATTCCTCCTCGCTGCCGTGCGGCAGGGTCGAGCTGCGGCAGGCATGGTCGTCGGCGGCCATCGCCAGCACGCCACCATGACGGGAGGTACCGGCGGCGTTGGCGTGCTTGAACACGTCGCCGCAGCGGTCCACGCCCGGGCCCTTGCCGTACCACATGCCGAACACGCCATCGACGGTGGCACCGGGGAACAGGTTGGTCTGCTGCGTGCCCCAGACCATGGTCGCGCCCAGGTCCTCGTTGAGGCCGGGCACGAACTTCACCTTCGCTGCTTCCAGGTGCCTGCGCGCCCGCCACAGCTCCAGGTCGAAGCCACCCAGCGGGCTGCCGCGGTAACCACTGATGAAGCCGCCGGTATTCAGCCCGGCCGCGGCATCGCGCAGCTGCTGCATCAGCGGCAGGCGTACCAGCGCCTGCACGCCGCTCAGGTAGATGCGGCCGTCGGTACGGGTGTACTTGTGCTCCAGCGTGTAGTAGTCGTCCCGGACCCCGTACAGCGGCGCGTTGGCGGAAGACGGGGAGGTGAGTTCGGCGGTGCTGGTCATGGCTGGCCTCTGAAAGGTCGGCTGGCGGCATGCGTGGCAACGCCACGCCGCGAAGGGGCGGGATTGTAGCAGTGGGGTCCGCGCCGGCCGGGCCCGGGTCGCGGCGGGCCCGCCCAGCGGGTAGGATCAGACCCGGGAGGTACGGCAGTGCAACGAAGGGGGAAGAAGTTCATGGCAGTAGCAAGGGGAATGTTTGCCGGCCTGGTCCTGGCCGCCGGCCTGTGGGTCACCACCGTCCAGGCGCAGAGCCTGCCGAAGATCGAGGAGTTCTATTTCGACGCCGACGCCGCCGCCGCACCGGTGGTGGTCATCGCGCCGGACAGCGCCAACCTGCTCGACCAGCTGATGAAGCAGCGCGAGCGTGGCCGCAAGGTGGTCGAGGCGACGACCCAGCTGGCCGGCCTGGCCATGTCGCAGGGTCGCCATGACCTGGGCAGGACGCTGTATTCGGAGGCGATGGGCGCCTCCACTGCGTCCTCGACGCTGGGCCGTTCGGTGCGCTGGAACTACGCCTGGGACCTGTACCGCACCGGCGACGCCGAAGCGGCCCTGCGCGAATGGACCGGCGCCCAGGCCACGCTGCGCAGCAACCCGGGCTGGATCCCGCCGACCTACGCGCTGGCGCTGTGGACGCTGGGCCGCAGGGACGAGGCCGTGCAGTGGTTTGCCGCCGCCGTGCGTACCGAGCCGCAGCTGTGGAGCAATCCCGACAATTTCGCCCGGCTGCTGCCGGACTGGCGCGAGGAAGAGCGAGCCACGCTGCAGCAGGTCCACCAGGCCTGGGTGCAGAACCCGCCGAGCTGGCCCTGAGCCCCGGCGACCGCAACGCGCGATGCCGCGTTGCGGCACAATAAGCCGATGGTGATCATCGGTTCCGGCACCGCAGGCGGGCACTGGCCCGTGCGGTCGCTCATTCCCGGCGCGGCAGGCCCGCGCCGGTTGCGTGTCTTCCCGCTTTCGTGGACTGCCGCAGGCGGAGGCCGCCATGGCCGTTGACGCGTTCTGCCTGATCCTGGCCATGCTCGGCCTGGGCATGCTGTTCTCGCGCACCCGCACCCTGCCGGACAACGCTGCCGAGGTGCTCAACGCGGTAGTGCTCTACGTCTGCCTGCCCGCGGCGGTGCTGACCTACGTGCCGCGCCTGCACCTGGACGTGTCGCTGCTGGGCATTGCTGCCACCCCGTGGCTGCTGATGCTGGCGACCCTGGCCATCCTGGTGCCCTTGGCGCGCTGGCTGCGGCTGGAGCGGCAGACCTTCGCGGTGCTGCTGCTGTGCGTGGCGCTGGGCAATTCCAGCTTCATCGGCTATCCGATGGTGCGCGCGCTGCTGGGTGAAGACGCCCTGCCGTACGCGGTGGTCTATGACCAGTTCGGCACCTTCATCCTGCTGTCGACCTTCGGCCTGTACGTGCTGGCCCGCTACAGCGGGCAGACCCCGCCGGCCACGAAGCAGATCCTGCTGCGGGTGGCGAAATTCCCGCCGCTGTGGGCGCTGCTGTTCGCCCTGACCCTGATGCCGGAGCAGCCGCCGCACTGGATCGGCTCGGCACTGAAGAGCCTGTCCGATGCGATGCTGCCGCTGGTGATGCTGGCGGTGGGCTTCTCGATCCGGCTGCGGCTGGGCCGCGACGAGCTGGCACCGCTGGGCATCGGCCTGCTGCTCAAGCTGGCGGTGATGCCGGCGCTGGCGGTGCCGCTGTCCTGGCTGTTCGGGCTGCACGGCGCGATGCTGCAGGCCAATGTGCTGGAGTCGGCCATGCCCAGCATGATCACCGCCGCGGCGCTGGCGATCTCGCACAAGCTCGCCCCACGGCTGGCCGCCGCCCTGGTCGGCTACGGCATCGTGCTGTCGCTGGCGACGTTGCCGGCGTGGGTCTGGGTGATCCGCCAGCTGGGCTGACCCGGCCATGGCATGATCGGCCCTCACACGGAAGAGGGGACAGGCATGAAGCAGGGGCATGGGTGGACGCTGTGTGCATTGCTGGCGGTGGTGGCGCCCGTGCTGGCGTCCCCGCCGCTGGAACCGGCCTGGGAGCGCGGCTTCGACGACCGTGTGTTGGCACATGCCCGGGATCTGGCCAGGCAGGGCGGTGCCGAAAACCTTTACCTCGCATGGCGGCTGACCACCACGGGCGACCTTGACGCCAACGGGATCCAGGCGCCGGAACTGGAAAACCTGCGCGGGCAATGGCTGCAGCAGGCACTGGTTGCGCCGGGTGATTCGTTGCTAGTCGCCCGCGCTGCGCTGCTGCACTGTTCCACCGACAGCGACTGCCGGCAGGCCCGCGCCAACTATCAGCGGCTGGGGGGCGACGATGCCGGCGCGTGGCTGCGCGGTGATGCCGCCGGCCACATCGACGAGGCATCCTAGGCTGCCGCCGCGGCGTCGGGCCGTTACCTGAGCAGTTTCGACGTCGAGCTGCCGGCCCTGCTGCAGGCCAGCGCCGGCTGGGACCTGCTCCCGCCTCCGCCCGGTACCGTGCTGGACGGGCTGGCCTACAGCGGCCAGGACGTGCTGGCGGCGACCGCGGTGGCCGCGCTGACCATCGACACCCTGCACGACCCGTCGATGGCAGTCGTCCGCCAGTGCCAGGCGGCCGCGCCCGGATCGCTGCGTGACCAGCAGTGCCGCGCGATCTTCGAAACCCTGGCGGCCAGCCCGACCCTGGCCCAGGCCAACCTCGGCGCCGCCCTGCGCGCGAGCCTGGCCACCGACGCCGAAGACCACGCCCATTGGCAGCAGCGCCACCGCGCGCTGGAATGGCTGTTCCAGCGTGGCGTGGCACTGGTCGGCAAGCAGCCGGTCCATGCATTCCTGCAGCATGTGGCGGCCCGTGGCGAGCGTGCGGCCTGGGAGGAGCAGCTGGTGCAGGCCAGCATCCCGCTGCAGCCGCCGGCCCGCTGGGAGCCGGAGCTGCCGCCGACCGCCGGGCAATGAGGCGGTGGGCACCGGCACTCGCGCGCCGATCGACGGAGAACCGATGAAGAAGGCGCTGCCGGGCCGGGTCCGCAGGCCGGCCCGATGGATCGCGCTGGTCGGCGGCGCGTTGCTGCTGCAGGCCTGTGGCCGGGAGCCGGTTTCAACCCAGGCGCCCGCCATCGCTGCGGAGGCCGCGCCCGCCGCGGCAGGTCCCGCACCGGTCCGCACTTCCAGTGCACCTGCGCCGGGAACCACCACGGCCGTGCAGGATGAAGCCATGTATGCGCGCTACCAGGCCGCACTGGGAAAGCTGTTGCCAATGATGGCCGTTGGCAGCCTGCGCGAGCGCTATGCCGCTTTGTTGCTGCAGCCCGGTGGTGCCGGGGTATGGAATCACCACGCCATCCTGCAGCTGGCGATGGCCGATGGCGGGCGCGATCCGGAGCTGGCCAGCGCCGGCCTTCAGGCCTGCCTTGCCCTGGAGGACGACTGCCCGAAGGAACAAGTGCTGCGGATGACCACGGCGCTGGCGGATGAGGACGCGGCAATGCAACTGCTGCGGCTGGGGCTGGTTCCCGAGGCCGGGCGTGAGCCCCTGTGGCAGGCGGCCAGCACGGCATCGCGCTTTGACGACCCGATGCAGTCGCGGCTGGCCAGGCTGTTGCAGGCAACCGACGCGCTGCCTCGCGATGCGGGCATGGACAGTGCCCGGACGGTGCATGCCTTCGCCATTGCCGCGGCGACGGCGGCGCCTTCGGCCCAGCTCCTCAACAAACATTGTCCCGCTGCCGATCAGGCTTCGTCACAGGTGCTGCAGTGCCGGCAGCTGGCGACCTTGATGGCCGACAGCCCCACCCTGATCACGGCACTGATCGGGATCGCGATCATGCGTCGCCAGGCGCTGGACCCTGAGCAGGTGGCCGAATGGAACGCGCGCTACCGGCAATTGCAGTGGGTAGCGCAGGCGACGGCCCCGTGGGTGGACGTGACCACCGGCCACGCACAGCAGGTGGCACGGTACGGTGAGGTGCCGACCCTGCTGCGGCTGCTGCGCGCACACGGCCTGCCCATCCATCCACCGCCGCACTGGCAGCCGGGGATGCCGACGACCTGATCTGCCGGCTCAGTCGGCCGGGACGGTGCGCTCGCGCGCCCACTCACGCAGGGCCTGCACCTGTTCGGCCATCAGCACCGACAGCGGCCGGGTGCCACGGATCTCGCCCATCAGCAGTTCGGTATCCAGCCGGCGCTGTTCGGCATGGGCGGCGTACAGCCCGGCCACCACCGCCTGTTCGATCTCTGCGCCGGAAAAGCCATCGCTGGCCGCGGCCAGCGCGGGCAGGGCGAACCCGTCCGGGTCCAGCCCGCGCTTGCCCAGGTGCAGGCGCAGCAGCTCGACCCGGGTATCGGGCGAGGGCAGGTCGACGAAGAAGATCTCGTCGAAGCGGCCCTTGCGCAGCAGTTCGGCCGGCAGCTCGTGCACCTGGTTGGCGGTGGCGACGATGAACACCGGCGCCTTGCGCTCGGCCAGCCAGGTCAGCAGGTAGCCCAGCACCCGGCGTGACACGCCGCCGTCCTCGCCGCCGCTGGACAGGCCCTTCTCGATCTCGTCGATCCACAGCACGCACGGCGCCAGCTGCTCGGCCGAGGCCAGCGCCTCGCGCAGGTTCTTCTCGGTCTCGCCGTGGTACTTGTTGTACAGCGCGCCGAAATCCAGCCGCAGCAGCGGCACGCCGAAGCCGGCGGCGGTGGCCTTGGCCAGCATCGACTTGCCGCAGCCCTGCACGCCCAGCAGCAGCATCCCGCGCGGTGGATCCAGCCCCGGCGGTGCATTGCCGGAGACGAAGGCGACGCGGCGCTGGTTGATCCAGCGCTTCAGGCGGCTGGCACCGGCGACATCGCCAAAGCGTGCGCTGTCGTATTCGTAGTGCAGGTTGCCGCTGCGGTTGAGCATCTCGAACTTCAGCTTCGCCAGCTGCGGCAGGTCGTCGGCACCGAGCGCGCCGTCGGCATAGATCAGCTGGCGGGCGATGCGCCGTGCATCGGACAGGGCCAGGCCCTGCAGGTTGCGCAGGATCTGCTGCACCGCCTCGTTGTCCACGGTGACGCGGCGGCCGCCGTGCTCACGCGCATAGCCGTCGGCTTCCTCGCGCAGCATCTTCAGCAGGGCGGCCGCATCGGGCAGGCGCGGGTTGAAGCGGGTGGCCAGCGTTTCGAGTTCGCCCGGCAGTTCGACCCTGGCGCCGACCAGCACCAGCACGTGCGGCTGGCAATGGCGGCGCTGGACGATGTCGCGCAGCAGGCGCTGGTGGCTGGCGTAGCCCAGGTAGGGATGGAAATCGAGCAGCAGGTAGATGCCGCGCTGTTCGGCCTGCTGGATCATGCGCAGCACGGCGCTGGCATCGGGCGGGCCGAATGGCTCGTCCTCGGTGTCCAGGTCCAGCCGGCGCAGGCCCTCGGTGATCGACCAGCGGTGCAGTGCACGCCATACGTGCATGAGCGCCTGCCGGAACAGATCGATGATCCGCCCCTCGTCGGGCGTCTCGATCACGATCAGGGGAGTGTTGGCGCGGATCAGCGCGGTCAGGTCCTGCAGCTCGCTCATGGGCGCTCCGTGGCTGGGGCGCAACGATAGCAAGCCGGTTGCCCCGGCGGCAGCGCTTGTCTAGCTGTCCTGACTCGGGGCGGTGTAGTCTGGCCCGGTCCCCGCGGAAACGAGGCGTGCATGAAGACGATCCTGGTGGCCGGCTCCAAGGGCGGTGTGGGCAAGACCACCATCGCCACCCATCTGGCAGCGCATTCGGCGCTGTCCGGCCAGGCAACGGTGCTGGCCGATGCCGATCCCCAGGGTTCGGGCACGCGCTGGGCACAGCGCCGGGCCGCACTGGAAAGCGCGGTGCTGCCGATCAACGTCTATCGCAGGAAGGCCTGGGAGAAGCTGCTGCCCGATGGCACCGAGCAGGTGATCATCGACGCCCCCGCCGGTGCCCATGCGCAGGAGCTGGAGCCGTTCCTGGCCACCGCCGACGCGGTGGTGGTGCCGGTGCTGCCCTCGGCGCTGGACATCGAGGCCATCGTCGGCTTCCTCAACAGCCTGGCCGCGGTGCCCCGGGTGCATACGCGTGCGCTGCCGGTGGGCCTTGTGCTCAACCGCACCAAGCACTGGACCCAGACCTCGCAGCAGGCCAGGCAGATGCTGGCCGACTGGCCCTACGACGTCGTCACCCAACTACGGGACAGCCAGGGCTACGTGGTCATGGTCGGGCTGGGGCGCAGCCTGTTTGATTACCACTCTGCCCAGGTGCGCGAGCACCAGAAGGACTGGGAACCGTTGCTCAACTGGCTGGACAAGGCCTGACTGGAGTAAGACCGAATGCGCGAACTGATCCTGCTGCGCCATGCCAACGCCGAACCGGCCAGCCCCGGCCAGGCCGACATCGACCGCCCGCTGTCCCCGCACGGCCTGGCCGAGGCCGAGGCGGCCGGGCGCTGGCTGGTCGAGAACAAGCTGGTCCCCGACCGCGTGCTGTGCTCGCCGGCGCGCCGCGCCCGGGAAACCCTGGAAGCGGTGCTGGGCCTGACCGGCTACGTCGAGCAGCGCCTGGACGAGCGCATCTACGAGGCCACCCCGGGCACCCTGGTCGCGGTGGTGGACGAGCACCGCGACCTCGAGCGCGTGCTGGTGGTCGGCCACAACCCGGGCCTGGAACGGCTGGCGGCGCTGATGCACAGCGGCCAGTCCGGTGACTACCGCGGCATGCCGACCTCCTCGGTGGTGGTGCTGTCGCTGCCGATGGCCGCGCCAATCGAGCCCGGCATCGCCCGGCTGGCCGCGTTCTGGTGGCCGTGAGCGGCGCGGACGCCTCCCGGGCCTGACACCGGCAATGCGCAGGCTGCGCGCCGCACTGCTGCTCCTGTTGCTGCTGCCCCCGGCCGCCGCGGCCGGCGGGCACATCGCGCTGGACCCGCAGCGCTCGCATTTCGGTTTCGAGATCCGCACGCGCCTGGGCCAGCGCATCGAAGGCCAGTTCCCGCGCTTCGAGGGCCGCATCGAGATCCTGGCCGACGGCCGCAGGCAGGTACGGCTGCGGATGTTCAGCCAGTACGTGGAGATCCCCGGCAAGCCGCGCTACACAGGCTGGATGCGTGGCGAGGATTTCTTCGACACCCAGCGCCATCCGGTGGTGGAGTTCGATTCGCTGCCGTTCGAGCCGGAGCTGGTCAGCGAGGGCGGCGACCTGCAGGGCACTCTGACCCTGCGCGGCATCCGCCACCGCGAGACGCTGCGTTTGATGCCGGCCGGATGCGACCGCCCCGGCTATGATTGCGACCTCGTCGGCCGCGGTACCGTCCTGCGTGGACGCTACGGCATGGATGGCTGGCACATAGCCCTGAGTGATCGAGTGACCTTCCTGATGCGCGGGCGCCTGACCGAGGTGCCCACCCCGTGACCGTGCTGCTGCGGCTGCTGGCACTGGCGATGCTGGTGCTGGGAAGCGGCTGTGCGTCGCTGACCAGCGTCGAGCGCGAGCGTGCCGCCGGCATTGCCGTGCAGGCACGCAGCAGCGAACTGGACTGCGACCAGGCCGACCGCTGCGCGCTGGCCTCGCCGCTGCGCGCGCTGGGCGGCCGGGCCTTCACCGAATCCACCGCGCAGGTGCCGCGCCACTACGCCACCATCCTCGACGAGGGCGAGGCCGCGCTGGTCGCGCGGCTGAACCTGCTGCGCAGCGCCACCCGCAGCATCGACCTGCAGACCTACATCTTCGACACCGACGACAGCGCCCGGCTGGTGATCGACGAGCTGCTGGCCGCGGCCCGGCGCGGGGTCAAGGTGCGGGTGCTGATCGACCAGCTCTCGGCGATCTCCGACCTGGAGGTGCTGGCCGCGCTGGCCGGCGCGCACCAGAACTTCCAGCTGCGGGTGTACAACCCCAGCTTCGGCAAGGCGCGGCTGAACTACCTCGATTACGCCGGCAGCGTGCTGTGCTGCTTCCGCCGCTTCAACCAGCGCATGCACAACAAGCTGCTGGTGATCGACGATGCCATCGGCGTGGTCGGCGGGCGCAACTACCAGGACGACTATTACGACTGGGACAGCGAATACAACTTCCGCGACCGCGACGTGGTCCTGGCCGGGCCGGAAGTGCGCGAGATGGCCGCCAACTTCGATGCGTTCTGGGGCGCGCGGCGCAGCGTGCCGGCCGAGCGCCTGAACGACGTCGGCCGCACCCTGCTGCGCGGGGGCGTGCCGCCACTGCCCGAATACAGTTACCAGCGCCCGGAGCGGATCGCGCGAGTGAGCGGGCAGGCCAACGACGCCGAACACATCGCCCGCAGCTTCGTCGATACCGCGCTGCCGGTGCGTTCGGTCAGCTACGTCGCCGACCTGCCGCGCAAGCACCGCCGCAATCCCGGGTCGTTCACTGTCACCGCAGGCGAGCCGAGGCTGGACCAGGTCATCGCCGGCGCCGAACGTGAAGTGCTGCTGCAGACGCCCTACCTGGTGCTGTCCGATCCGGCGCAGGACCTGTTCAGGCAGCTGCGCCGGCGCCCGCAGCCGCCGCGGGTGGTGGTGTCGACCAACAGCCTGGCCGCTACCGACAACCCGATCGTCTATGCGCTGTCCTACAAGTACAAACGCCGCAACCTGCGCGAGCTGGGCTTCAACATCCACGAGTACAAGCCGTTCCCGCTCGACCCGCCGGTCAGCGAGGCCAACCGCCAGCCCGACCCGGTGCCGGCGGACACCGGCGATGGCGGGCGCGGGCTGCTGGGTGGCAGCGCCACCGGCAGCGGCGCCCACAACCGCAGTGACCGCCAGGCCACGCCGCGGCCGGGCAGCGCCCCGGTGCGTCCTGGCCTGCAGCGCCAGGGCAGTGCCTACGAGAACGCGCGTGCGCGCCGCCGCGCCGTCGGCAGCGAGGTCGAGCGCCAGCGCCTGCGCACCGAGACCCGGCCCTCGTTCCTGGGGAGCAAGGCGGTCAACAAACCGTTGTCGGTAACCCGCAAGGGCGCGCGCATGGGCCTGCACGCCAAGTCGCTGGTGGTCGATCGCCGGATCGGCGTGATCGGCACCCACAACTTCGATCCGCGCAGCGAGAACTACAACACCGAGGGCATGGTGGTCATCGACGACCCGGCCTTTGCCGAGGCGTTGGCGCAGAGCATACTGCGCGACACGCGGCCGGAGAACGCCTGGACGGTGGCGCCGCGGCAGAAGCCGTTCGTGCTGTCCGGGCTCAACTACAGCGTCGGCAAGGCCTCCGAGGCGCTGCCGGTGCTGGATTTCTGGCCGTGGCGTTACGCTACCGTGTATGAATTCAACCCGGGCCAGGACTGCCCGGAACCGTTGCGCCGGCAGGATCCGGGGTTCTACCGCTGCTACACCGCGGTAGGCGACTTCCCCGAGGTCAACGTCGGTGGCAAGTGGTTGCTGGTACGGATGCTCACCGCGTTCGGCGCCGGCCTGGCCCCCATCCTCTGATTCCTTGCCGCGAGTTCCAATGCCCCAGGTTTTTCGCCAGACGGTTTCCCTCGACGCGCTCAACGCCCTCAGCCGCGACACGCTGATCGCCCACCTCGGCATCGAATTCATCGACGCCGGCGAGGACTGGCTGCGCGCCACCATGCCGGTGGACGTGCGTACCCGCCAGCCCTACGGGCTGCTGCATGGCGGCGCCTCGGTGGTGCTGGCCGAAACCCTGGGCAGCACCGCCGGCAACCTGTGCGTGGACCCGGCCCGGCAGATCTGCGTCGGGCTGGAGATCAACGCCAACCACCTGCGCGCGGTACGCGGCGGCACGGTGATCGGCACGGCGCGCGCGCTGCATGTCGGGCGTACCACCCAGGTGTGGGAAATCACGATCGAGAATGAACTGGGCAAGCCGGTGTGCATCTCGCGCCTGACCCTGGCCGTGGTGCCGGTCGGCCGGGCGGGAGGTGCCGCTTGAGCATCCGTCATCGTGCGGCGACGCGCCTTCGCCTGCTCCGGGAGGTGGCGTGATGCGCGTGGTCCGCTACCTGTACCGACTGCCGCTGCTGTTGCTGCACATCGTGCTGATGCTGCCGCTGACGCTGCTGGCGATGATGCCGCCGTGGGGCCGGCTGCGGGTCAACGGCGAGCCGCTGGAAGAGCTGGCCGTGCGCCTGTGGTCCGGCGGGCTGATGTGGGTGTTCGGCTTCCGCCTGCAGCGCCATGGCAGGCCGCTCGACGGGGCGGTGCTGTTCGTGGCCAACCACGTCAGCTGGGTCGACATCGAGATGCTGCACAGCCAGAAGATGATGGGCTTCGTCGCCAAGCGCGAAATCGCCAGCTGGCCGCTGGTCGGCTGGCTGGCCGCTCGCGGCCAGACCATCTTCCACCAGCGCGGCAGCACCGAATCACTGGGCGGGGTGATGGAGGAGATGCGCCTGCGCCTGGTCCAGGGCAAGGCGGTGGGCGTGTTCCCGGAAGGCCGCACCCGCGGCGGCCAGGAGGTCGGCCCGTTCCATGCGCGCATCTTCCAGGCCGCGGTCGAGGCCGGGGTGCCGGTACAGCCGGTGGCGCTGCGCTACGGCGAGCGCGGTGATGCGCAGACCGTGGTCGCCTTCGGGCCGGGCGAGAGTTTCTTCGCCAACTTCGTGCGCCTGCTCGGCGAGCCGCCGCGGCGGGCCGAGGTGCATTTCCTCGAGCCGATCGCCAGTGCCGACCTCGAGGGTCGGCGCCGCATCGCCGAGACCTCGCGCGCACGCATCGTCGCGGCGATGACCGGCTAAAGCGATGCCGCCGTCGCTCGCCACGAGCATGGACCAGGAGCCGGCATTGCGACCGGCGCTGCTCAGTGCGGCCGATTACCAGCCGCCGCGCTGGCTGCGCAATCCGCACCTGCAGTCGATGCTGGCCTCGAGCATGATGCGCCGGCTGCGTGGCCAGCGCCTGCTCCAGCGCAGTGGCGCGGACACGGTGGAACTGCTGCTCGACGGCGGCGATGGCGTGCGCCTGCAGGCCTGGCACAGCTCGGTGGCCGGGCGTGATCCGCGCGGCGTGGCCCTGCTGCTGCACGGCTGGGAAGGCAGTGCCGAATCCAGCTACATGCGCATGACCGCCGCGCACCTGCTGGCACGGGGCTTCGACGTGGTGCGGCTGAACTTCCGCGACCACGGCAACACCCACCACCTCAATCCCGGCATCTTCCATTCCAACCGCATCGGCGAAGTGGTGCAGGCCACCGCCGATGTGGCGCGACGCTTCCCGCAGTTGCCGCTGCTGGCCGCCGGCTACTCGCTGGGGGGCAACTTCGTGCTGCGCCTGGCCCTGCGTGCGCCGGCCGCCGGCATCGCCCTGCACAAGGTCGCCTCGGTGTGCCCGCTGCTGGATCCGGCGCTGACCATGGACAGCATTGAGCGCGGCCCGGCGATGTATGACTGGTATTTCCGCCGCAAGTGGGCCGAATCGCTGCGCCGCAAGCGCGCGCTGTTCCCGGAACTGGCCGCCTGCGACGACGACGTGCTGCGGCTGGACATCCGCTCGCTCACCGGCTGGCTGGTCGAGCGGCATACCGAGTTCGGCTCGCTGCAGGCGTATTTCGATGGCTATTCCATCGCCGGCGCGCGGCTGGCCGGCCTGCAGGTGCCAGCCGACATCCTGATGGCGCAGGACGATCCGGTGATTCCGTTTTCCACCTTCAGCGACTGGCAACTGCCGCCGTCGGTACAGCTGGACATCGCGCCGTGGGGCGGCCACTGCGGTTTCCTGGAGAACATGCGCGGCGACGGATTCGCCGAGCGCTGGGTCGCCGAACGGCTGGTCGCGGTCCTGCACGGCTGACCCGGCGGGGCTGGCGTTGCCCGCTACAATGCGGGTTTGCCCCGAAGCCGGACCGCCATGCAAGACAAGATCATCGAAGCCCTGCGCCGCAACGCCGCCGACGAAGCCACCGCCCTGGCGCGGCAGTGGGTGGAGGCCGAGCCGAAGCAGTCCCAGGCGCACCGCTGGCTGGCGCTGGCCCTGCAGCAGCAGGGGCACAACGCCGAATCGCTGGCCGCGCTGGACCAGGCCCTGTCGCTGGCCCCGGAAGATGCCGACCTGCACCTGCAGCGCGCCGGCCTGCTGTTGGCCACCCGCCAGCTGCAGGACGCCGGCACCGAACTGGCGCGCACCACCGAGCTGGATCCCAACCAGTTCAACGCCTACGTGATGCAGGCCCACCTGGCGCTGGCCAAGGGCGACCTGGACGAAGCCGAGCGCGTCAGCCGCGTGGCCTCGCGGCTGGAGCCGGACCACGTGCAGCTGGCCCTGGTCGATGGTCTGGTCGCGCTGCGTCGCGGTGACGTCGATCGTTCACTGGGCCTGCTGTCGGCGGCCAGCGCGCAGCTGCCCGATGACCCGCGCGTGCTCTACGCCGTCGGCCTGGCCTATCTGGCCAAGGACCATCTGGCCTTTGCCGAACATGCCTTCCGCCGCGTGATGGAAGTGGCCCCGGTGGCTGCCACCCCGGCGCTGTGGGCGCTGATCGCCCAGCTGTCGTTCCGCCAGGGCCAGCCCGATGCCGCCGCCGAGGCGATGGAACGCGTGCTGGCGCTGCCCGGCGGCGATGTCCCGGCGATGCGCCGGCTGGCCGGGGAGGCCCACCTGGAAGCCGGCCGTCCGGCCGAGGCCGTCGCGCACCTGCGCCAGGTGCTGGCCGTGGCTCCCGATGACCAGCGCACCCTGCAGGCGCTGCTGGTGGCGTGGCAGCGCCTGGGTACCGAAGACGAAGCACGCCAGACCGTGGACGAGCAGCTCGAGCGCAACCCGGGCCTGCACGCGCTGTGGCTGGCACGGCTGGCGATCGAGCCGGTCGGCAGCGACGCCGCGCTGGCGGTGGTCGAACGCTGGACCGGGGCGATGCCGGAACACCTGCCGGCACTGGAAGCGCTGATGCGCATCAGCGACATGCGCAAGGACCCGGCTGCCGCCGAAGCCACCGCGCGCCGCATCATCGCGCTGGAGCCGGGCCGTATCTCGGCCGAGCAGCGCATCGTCCAGGCCCTGCTCGAGCGTGACCCGGCCGCCGCGGTGGCGCACGTGCAGGCGATCGTGGACAAGGCCCCGCCGGAGAACAACGCACCGCTGCGTTCGTGGCTGGGCGCCGTGCAGGAGCGGGCCGGCGATTACGCCGGCGCCATCGCCACCTGGGTCGCGCTGCACAACGATCTGGCGCCCAACCGCCTGCCGCTGCCGCCGCAGGCGCGCTCGCCGGCCAGCTGGCCGGAGCTGGCGCCGATCGACGGGTCCCGCACCGCACGTCCGCTTTTCATCTGGGGCGCGCCGGGCTCGGGCGTGGAGCGCGTGGTGCAGATGATGGCCGCGCGCAGCCAGGCCGTGCGCGGCGACCGCTTTGCCGGCAATCCACCCGACGACCCGTTCCAGAACTACAAGACGCTGCAGCGCCTGGCCACCGACGAACTCGATCCGGCCGAGCTGGTGCAGCAGTGGCGTGACCAGTTGCCGGCCCGCGGCATCCAGGACGGCAACATCGTCGACTGGCTGCTGTGGTGGGACAACGCGCTGCTGTGGGCGCTGCGTCCGCAGCTGCCCGAGGCGCGCCTGGTGGTCGTGCTGCGCGACCCGCGCGACATGCTGATCGAGTGGCTGGCCCTGGGGGCCCCGGCGCCGTTGGCGCTGACCTCGGTGCAGCAGGCGGCCGAGTGGCTGGCGCGGGTGATGGTGCAGGTGGCGATCCTGCACGAGCAGGACCTGTACCCGAGCATGCTGCTGCGCATCGACGATGCGGCCAATGATCCCCGGACCATGGCCGAGCTGATGCAGCACGCGTTCAACCTGCCGTTCCCGCAGTTGCGCAGCCTCGGCCCGACCACCATCGAGGGCGGCCACTGGCGCAAGTACGCCGACGTGCTGGCCCCGGCCTTTGCCCTGCTCACGCCGGTGGCGGTGCGCCTGGGTTATCCCGAAGCCTGATCACAGGAGGATGCGATGAAGCTGACGAGCACGAGTTTCGACAACGGCCAGCCGATCCCGGCCGAATTTGCCGCCGGCGATGCCAATGGCTTTGCCGGCAACCGCAACCCGCAGCTGGCGTGGTCGGAGGTGCCCGGGGGTACGGCTTCGTTCGTGCTGCTGTGCGTGGATCCGGACGTGCCGACCGTGCCGGAACTGGTCGGCCGTGAGGACGTGCGCATCCCGGCCGACCAGCCGCGTTGCGACTTCGTGCACTGGGTGATGGTCGACATCCCGGCCAGCGTCGGCGAGATCGCTGCCGGCAGCTGCAGCGACGGCTTCACTGCCCGCGGCAAGCAGCAGCCGGCAGGGCCGGCCGGTGCACGCCAGGGCGTGAACGACTACACCGGCTGGTTTGCCGGCAACGCCGACATGGCCGGCCAGTACCTGGGTTACGACGGCCCGTATCCGCCGTTCAACGACGAGCGCATGCACCGCTACTTCTTCCGCGTGTTCGCGCTCGACGTGCCAGCCCTGTCGCTGCCGGAGGCCTTCACCGCCGCCGATGTGCAGCGGGCGATGCAGGGCCATGTGCTGGCTGAGGCCGCGCTGCATGGCACCTACACGTTGAATCCGGACCTGAAGTAAGCGCCACGGCCACTGCGCACGGCGCAGTGGCCTTCAGCCGGCGGTTTCCGATTCGACCACGGTATCGAGCACCCACGCCTGGCTGGGGCCATCGGCCGGCGGGTCGGCCACCTCGAAACGCTGCACGCGCAGCACCTGGCGGGTGCCGGGCTGGTGGGTATAGCCCTCGATGCGGCCATGGAAATGGCCGAACGCGCCGGGCTCGCCCTGGCGCAACCCGTTTCCGTCATAGCGCAGCTGCCGCACCTGCAGGCACTGCGCATCGGCCATTGCGCCGCTGCTGCACGGCTGCGTCTGCGCCGCCACTTCCAGGAACAGGGTCTCGCCCGGCCCACCATAACGGGTCTGCGCGGTGGGCTCGCCGACAAACTCGAGAAGATCGCCGTCGGCGGTAAGCAGCTTCATCGCCCCGGCATCGAGCGCTTCCACCTGCAGCGGCTGCTGCAGCCTGGCCGCCAGCATGCCGTCCAGCTTCATCAGCCCGCTGTCGGCGCACAGGCGCCGGGTCGCGGCCAGCGGCCCGATCATCAGCACGTCGCCCTCGATCCGGTACGGGCCACTCATCGCGTTGCAGGTGTTGCTGATGCGCACCTGGTCGTCATCGAAATCCAGCGTCACCGGCTGCTTCGGGCGCAACACCAGCGCGTCGATGCGCATGCCCAGCCGATCACTGGCATGGTCCAGCCGCCAGTGGTTGGCATGCAGCACGCCGTGGTCCAGCGTGGCCGCCGCGGCTTCGGGCGAACCGGCGCTGGGCGCGGCCTCGCCATCGGCGGCCGGGGACCTGCTGCACGCCGGCAGCAGCGGCAGGAACAGGGCCAGCAGCAGTACACGCTTCATCGTTCTCTCCTTGGTGACCGTGGCGCGCCATCCGTGGCACCGCCCCGGGCTCACTGGCCGGCAGGCAACCACAGCAGCAACACTGCGCCCAATACCAGGCGATAGGCCGCGAAGACCGTGTAACGGTGCTTCTTGACGTAGCCCAGCAGCCAGCGCACCACCGCAAAGCCGGTCACCACCGCGGCAACGAAGGCGATGCCGACCTGGTCCCAGGCCTCGCTGGCCAGCCCACCGTCCTTGGCCAGTTCCAGGAAGGCATAGGCGCTGGCGGCAAACATGGTCGGAATGCCGACCAGGAACACGAACTCGGTCGCCGCCGCACGCCGGCTCAGGCCCAGCAGCATGGCCAGGAAGATCGCCGCGGCCGATCGCGAGGTGCCGGGAAACACGCCGGCCAGCACCTGCGCCAGGCCCACGCCGATGGCTACCGTCCACGTCACCTGGTCGCGTTCGGGCAGGCGCGCAGTGTAGGCCTCGACCAGGATCATCCAGATGCCGCCGATGATCAGCGCCCATGCGACCGGGGTCACCGTTTCCGGCAGTTCCCAGCCAGCCAGGCGCACCGGCAGGCCGACCACCGCGGTGACCAGGAAGGCGACGCCGAGCTTGAGCACGTAATCGCGGTTCTCGCGCTGGTGCAGGCCGGTGGCCAGCGCCCACAGGCGCTGCCGGAACACCAGGGTGATGGCCAGGATCGCGCCGGCCTGGACCACGATGTTGAAGAAGTCCGAGCGAGAGCCCAGCCAGTGCTGGGCGATCAGCAGATGCCCGGTGCTGGAGATCGGCAGGAATTCGGTGAGGCCTTCAAGGATGCCCAGCAGCAGGGCGGAAAACAGGTCGGACATCGGGAAGCGACTTGGAAAGGGCTGCGGAAGCATACGCCATCACATCACCGCACCATATTGGTGCAGTGCTTAGCTTTTGCACCAATCCGGTGCGAACTGCTTTGGTGATTCCCGTCGGCCGTCATCAAAATCAAGGACTTGTGAAGAGAGAAAAGTTGGCACGGGGTTTGCGATCACCCATCACGAAATTCATCACCCGAGGTTTCAACCGATGTCCCTGGAAAACGTTGAGAAGCTGATCAAGGACAACCAGATCGAATTCGTCGATCTGCGTTTCGTGGATATGCGTGGCATCGAACAGCACGTCACCTTCCCGGCCTCGATCGTCGAGCCGGCGCTGTTCGAGGAAGGCAAGATGTTCGACGGCAGCTCGATCGCCGGCTGGAAGGGCATCAACGAGTCGGACATGGTGCTGATGCCCGATGCCGACACCGCCTACGTCGACCCGTTCTACGCCGATCCGACCCTGGTGCTGACCTGCGACGTGCTCGACCCGGCCACCATGCAGTCCTACGGCCGCTGCCCGCGCGGCATCGCCAAGCGCGCCGAAGCCTTCCTGAAGTCCTCCGGCATCGCCGAGCTGGCCTTCTTCGGTCCGGAGCCGGAATTCTTCATCTTCGATTCGGTCCGTTTCGCCAACGACATGGGCAACACCTTCTTCAAGATCAATTCCGAAGAAGCGGCCTGGTCGACCGGTGACAAGTTCGACGGCGCCAACTCCGGCTACCGTCCGGCCGTCAAGGGCGGCTACTTCCCGGTCCCGCCGACCGACTCGCTGCACGACCTGCGCGCCGAGATGTGCAAGACCCTGGCCGCCGTCGGCATCGACGTCGAAGTGCATCACCACGAAGTGGCCAACGCCGGCCAGTGCGAGATCGGCGCCAAGTTCAACACCCTGGTCAAGAAGGCCGACGAGCTGCTGCGCCTGAAGCACGTGGTCAAGAACGTTGCCCACCGCAACGGCAAGACCGCCACCTTCATGCCCAAGCCGATCGTCGGTGACAACGGTTCGGGCATGCACGTCCACCAGTCGCTGGCAAAGGACGGCAAGAACCTGTTCTCCGGTGACGGCTACGGCGGCCTCAGCCAGCTGGCGCTGTGGTACATCGGCGGCATCTTCAAGCACGCCAAGGCGATCAACGCCTTCGCCAATGCCGGTACCAACTCCTACAAGCGCCTGGTGCCGGGCTTCGAAGCGCCGGTGATGCTGGCCTACTCGGCCCGCAACCGTTCGGCGTCCTGCCGCATCCCGTTCGTCACCAACCCGAAGGCGCGCCGCATCGAGATGCGCTTCCCGGACCCGATCCAGTCCGGCTACCTGACCTTCACCGCGCTGATGATGGCCGGCCTGGACGGCATCCGTAACCAGATCGACCCGGGCGCACCGAGCGACAAGGACCTGTACGACCTGCCGCCGGAAGAAGAGAAGCTGATCCCGCAGGTCTGCTCCTCGCTCGACCAGGCGCTGGAAGCGCTGGACAAGGACCGCGAGTTCCTCAAGGCCGGCGGCGTGATGAGCGACGACTTCATCGACGGCTACATCGCGCTGAAGATGCAGGAAGTGACCAGGTTCCGCGCTGCCACGCACCCGCTGGAATACCAGCTGTACTACAGCGCCTGAGCAAGCGGCGGCGATGGCGGAGGACCCTCCCTCCCACCCTCCGCCATCGTCGCCAGCCTCCGCGGGGCTTCGCGCCGCGGGACAAATCCAGCGTCGGGTCTGCCCGGCGCCGGTCATGCGGTCCCGGTTGGGGAACCAGGATGACGCATGTGCAGTACCGGCTTCTGTAATCCAGGGGTAAGAAAGACCGACGCGTGTCATGGGCCCAGCCCTCCCTCCCGCGTCACCGCCGGCGTGCACCTGCATGCCGGGCGCGAGGCCCATGCAACGTTCGGCGCAACAGCCACAGCCGCACCTGCGGCTGGCGGATGAACCGACCCGGCGGCGTGCCGCCGGACCCATCCACCATCGGGATATGCGCATGAAATTGATCTCCGCCATCATCCGGCCGTTCAAGCTCGACGAGGTCCGCGAGGCCCTGTCCGAAATTGGCGTATCCGGCATCACCGTCACCGAAGTAAAGGGCTTTGGCCGCCAGAAGGGCCATACCGAGCTGTACCGCGGCGCCGAATACGTCGTCGACTTCCTGCCCAAGATCAAGATCGAAACTGCCGTCACCGACGACCGCATGGAGGCGGTGGTCGAGGCCATCCGCACCGCGGCCGGCACCGGCAAGATCGGCGACGGAAAGATCTTCGTCACCGCACTGGAACAGGTCGTCCGCATCCGCACCGGCGAGATCGGCGCCGACGCGCTCTAACCCCACTCGGAGCCCCACAATGAAGACTCGAATTTTCACCGGGTGGCAGGCCCGGTTCCATGGCGTGTGCCTGATGATGCTGCTCAGCGCGATGGCGGCGTTTGCCTTCGCCTCCGATGCCAACGCGCAGCAGGCCGACGCGCCGCCGGTGGCCGAGGCGGTCGAAGCCCCGGTCGCTGAAGTGGCCGATGCACCGTCGCCGGTGGCCAACGCCGCCACCGAAGAAGCGCCGGCCGAAGAAGAAGCCAGCCTGGATTCGGGCGACACCGCCTGGATGCTGACCTCGACCCTGCTGGTGCTGCTGATGATCGTGCCCGGCCTGGCCCTGTTCTACGGCGGCCTGGTGCGCAGCAAGAACGTGCTGTCGGTGCTCAGCCAGGTGCTGGTCGTGGCCTCGGTGGTGATCGTGCTGTGGGCCTTCTACGGCTACAGCGTGGTGTTCACCGACAGCAACGCGTTCTTCGGTTCGTTCACCGAGAAGTCGTTCCTGAAGGGCATCACCATCGACAGCCTCAGCGGCACCATCCCGGAGCTGCTGTTCGTCGCCTTCCAGTCGACCTTCGCCGCCATCACCACCGCGCTGATCGTCGGCGCCTTCGCCGAGCGCATCAAGTTCAAGGCGGTGCTGCTGTTCTCGGTGCTGTGGTTCACCTTCAGCTACCTGCCGATGGCGCACATCGTGTGGGGCGGCGGCTACCTGGGCGAACTGGGTGCGGTCGACTTCGCCGGCGGTACCGTGGTGCACATCAACGCCGGTGTCGCCGGCCTGATCGGCGCCTACTTCGTCGGCAAGCGCATTGGTTTTGGCCAGAACGCGCTGAAGCCGCACAACGTGCCGTTCACCTTCATCGGTGCCTCGCTGCTGTGGATCGGCTGGTTCGGCTTCAACGCCGGTTCGGCCGCGGCCGCCAACAGCACCGCCGCGCTGGCCTTCATCAACACCATCCTGGCCACCTCGGCGGCGGTCGTGGGCTGGACCCTGGTCGAGGCCATCAGCAAGGGCAAGCCGTCCGCGCTGGGCGCCGCCTCCGGTGCGGTTGCCGGCCTGGTCGGCATCACCCCGGCCTGCGGCACGGTCGGTCCGCTGGGCGCGATCGTGATTGGCCTGGCCGCCGGTGCGATCTGCGTGTGGGGCGTCACCGGCCTGAAGAAGCTGCTCAGGGTCGATGACACCGCCGACGTGTTCGGCGTGCACGGCGTCGGTGGCATCGTCGGTGCGATCCTGACCGGCGTGTTCACCGCGCCGTCGCTGGGCGGCACCGGCGAGGCCGACTTCGACATCGGCCACCAGGTGTGGGTGCAGGTGGTCAGCGTCGGCTTCACCATCGCCTGGTGCGCCGTGGTCACCATCGTCGCCCTGCTGCTGGTCAAGGCCGTGTTCGGCCTGCGTGTCAGCGAGGACGCCGAGCGCCAGGGCCTGGACATCACCTCGCACGGCGAATCGGCCTACGAGGCCTGAGCCTGGCAGCAGGAGCCCGCTCCTGCACACACAGCAACACCGACCGGCGGCCTCGCGCCGCCGGTCGTGTATCTGCAGCACGCGCCCGGCGATCCATGGCCTGGTGGCGCGTGGCCGCATTGCACAGCCGCCTCTCTTCTACCCGGCAAGCGCACGATGGCATCCTTGCCGGCCGTCTGCGTGCGACCTTGCCGTGAGCCTGTCCATGAAATTCCGATCCCGGGCGATTGCCTGCCTGTTCCTTGCCACGGCAATGCTGGCCGGCTGCAGCACCGTGGCCGAGCGCGGCGGTGCCGGCACGTCAACGACCACGCGCTATTCGAAAGTCGACTGGGCGTCGTTGCCGGCGGTGGCCGACGCCGACCTGCTGACCGGCTTCGATGCATGGCGCAGCGCCTGCCCGCGGCTGCAACGCGATCCGGTCTGGGCCGATACCTGTGCCGTCGCCGCCACGGTGGCGAGCGAGGCCAACGCCGTCCGCAGCTTCCTGCGTGGACAGCTGGACGTCCACGCGCTGCGTGCGGCCGGCAACCGTTCCCATGGCCTGATCACCGGCTACTACGAGCCGATCTACCCGGGCAGCCTGGTACGCACCGCACGTGCGCAGGTGCCGGTGTACGGCGTGCCCGAAGACCTGGTGGTGGTGGATCTGGAGAGCGTGCATCCGGAATTGAAGGGCAAGCGCCTGCGCGGCCGGCTGGAAGGTCGCGTGCTCAGGCCGTATGCCGATGCGGCCACCATCACCGCAGAAGGCGTCAAGGCGCCGATCCTGGCGTGGCTGACCGATCCGATGGACCTGCAATTGCTGCAGGTGCAGGGCTCCGGGCGCGTGCGCCTGGACAATGGCGAACAGGTGCGGCTGGCCTATGCCGACCAGAACGGCCATCCCTACCGCGCCATTGGCCGCTGGCTGGTGGAGCAGGGTGAGCTGGCGCAGGAACAGGTCAGCATGGAAGCGATCCGCGGCTGGGCCCGGGCCAATCCGGCGCGGGTGCCGGAGCTTCTGCGCAGCAACCCCAGTTACGTGTTCTTCGAGCGCAGGCCCGACAGCCCCGAGGGCCCGCGCGGTTCGTTGAACGTGCCCCTCACCGCTGGCTACAGCGTGGCCGTGGACCGCACGGTGGTGCCGCTGGGCAGCCTGCTGTGGCTGTCCACCACCCGCCCGGATGGCACGCCACTGGTGCGCCCGGTGGCCGCGCAGGACACCGGCGGCGCCATCGTCGGCGAGATCCGCGCCGACCTGTTCTGGGGTACCGGTGACGCCGCCGGCGACCTGGCCGGCCACATGAAGCAACAGGGCCAGCTGTGGCTGCTGTGGCCAAAGGGCAAGCCGTTGCCGCAGCCGGGGCCCACGCCATGACCCCGCGCCAGGCCTTGATATGCGCCGCCCTGGCGTTCGTCGGTCCCGCGCTCGCGCAGGCCATCACCACCGATACCGCCGCATCGGCGCCCGTGCGGGCGTGGATGCCCGGGAGCGAGCAGGTCCGTGATGCGGACTACTGCGAGATGACGAAAGCCTCCCGCGAAGCACGCCTGGCCGGGCTGGCCCATGACAAGGCCAACGGCCGCCGCAACACCGGCTCCGCGCTGGATGATCCGGAAAAGCTCAGGCGCTTCTGGGACGCGCGGGTACAACGCGCCTGCGGCGATGCCGGCGCGGTCGAGGCCAACGACGCATCGTTACCAACCGGCGACGGCACGTAGAATCGGACCATGACCCCGCATCGTTTCCTGCCCCTCGCGCTTGCAGTACTGGCGCTGGCCGCCTGTTCCAGCACGCCGCGCAGCGAGCGCAACCCGCTCGCGCAGTGGGTGCCGTCGCCCAACCACAACGCGCGCCAGCCCGTGCTGATCGTGCTGCACCACACCGACCAGGATTCGGTGCAGGAAAGCCTGGACACGCTGCGCAGCGCCAACTCCGGCGGCAAGGTCAGCTCGCACTACCTGGTCGGCCGCGATGGCGACCTCTACCAGCTGGTGGCCGATGGCCGCCGCGCCTGGCATGCCGGTCCCGGCAGCTGGGGTGCGATCACCGACCTCAACTCGGCCTCGATCGGCATCGAGATCGACAACGATGGCGACAGCCCGTTCGCGCCGGCGCAGATCGACGCCCTGGTGCGGCTGCTTGATGAGCTGTGCACGCGCCTGGGCATTCCGCGCCGGCAGGTGATCGGTCACGCCGACCTGGCGCCGACCCGCAAGCAGGACCCCAGCCGCTTCTTCCCGTGGCAGCAGCTGGCCGAGGCCGGCTTCGGCGAGTGGCCGGACCCGGCCCACGGCCCGGCGCCGGATGGTTTCGATGCGTGGCTGGGACTGCAGGCGCTGGGGTATCCGATGGCCGATCCGGCCGCCGCGGTCCGCGCCTTCCATCGCCGGTTCCGCGGCAGTGACAGCCTGCCAGCCGAACTCGATGCCGAGGACGCGCGCATCCTGCACTCGCTGCTGCTGCAGCGACGCGGCTGAAACCGAGGCTTTTCCGCTGTTTTGCACTAAATTGGTGCAATGACGTCGACGCCTGCCGAAGCCCCTTCGCTGGAACTGCTGGGCACCCCCGTGGCCTGGGCCGATGCCCAGGGCCGCATCGAAGGCACCAATCCCGCGTTCGCGCGCTGGCTGGGCGTGAGCCGGCGGCGCCTGCTTGGCCAGCCGCTGGCCGCGCTGGAGTCCCAGGGCGAGGCTTTGGCCCGCTTCCTGGCCCGCGATGAGCTGGACGTGCTGCGCCTGCACCGGCTGGCGATGGCCCTGCCGGGCGAGTCACCGCGCTTTGCCGAGGGCTGGCTGAGCCGGCTGGACGATGGCCGCTGGCTGCTGGAGGCCTATCCGACCGACGAGTTCGAGGTTTCGGACCCGGCGCTCGCCCTGCCCGGTGCGCTGAGCGCCGCGCTCAAGGGCCTGGCCCATGAACTGCGCAATCCGCTGGCCGGCCTCAAGGGCGCGGCGCAACTGCTGGCGCGGCGCGCGCACGGCCGCGATGCCGACGAGCGCGAGCTGATCGAGCTGATCGGCTCGGAGATCCAGCGCCTGAACACCCTGCTGGACCAGTTGCTGTCGCCGGCCCCGGCGCGCCCGCATGCACCGCTCAACATCCACGCCGTGCTCGAGCGGGTGCTGCGCCTGGCCGAGAACGAGGCCGGCTGGTCGGTGCGGCTGCAGCGCGACTACGACCCCAGCATCCCTGAGTTCCCCGGCGACAGCGACCGCCTCACCCAGGCCGCGTGGAACCTGGTCAGCAATGCCATCCAGGCCGGCGCGACCACAGTGACGCTGCGTACCCGGGTCGAGCACGGCGCCCGCATCGCCGAGCACATCCACACCCTGGCGCTGCGGCTAGAGATCGTCGACGACGGTCGCGGCGTGCCCGAGGAACTGGCCGAGCACCTGTTCCTGCCGCTGGTCAGCGGCCGCGCCGAAGGCACCGGGCTGGGCCTGGCCCTGGCCCAGCAGGTCGCGCGCGAACACCGTGGCCACCTCAGCTACCGCTCGCGCCCGGGCCATACCGTCTTCACCGTGCTGCTGCCGATGCCCGCCGCCGAGCCCGATACCGGAGCCAACCCATGAGTCCGTCTTCCACCGCGCCGTCCATCTGGGTGGTCGATGACGACCGCTCGGTGCGCTTCGTGCTGTCCACCGCGTTGCGCGAGGCCGGCTACGCGGTCGAGGGTTTCGACAGTGCCGCCGCGGCATTGCAGGCACTGGACGAGCGCCCGGTGCCGGTGCTGCTGTTCACCGACGTGCGCATGCCCGGCGACGATGGCCTGGTGCTGCTGGAAAAGCTCAAGGCCGCGCACCCGCAACTGCCGGTGATCGTGATGTCGGCCTATACCGACGTGGCCAGCACCGCCGGCGCGTTCCGCGGCGGCGCCCACGAATTCCTGTCCAAGCCGTTCGACCTGGACGATGCGGTGGAACTGGCGCGCCGCGCGCTGCCCGCGGATGCGGGCAGCGATGCCGGCGACGAACCCGGGCCGGCGCCCACGCCCGCACCGGCCAGCGAGACCCCGCAGCTGATCGGCGATGCGCCAGCGATGCGCGCGCTGTTCCGCGCCATCGGCAAGCTGGCGCAGGCGCCGTTGTCGGTGCTGATCAACGGCGAGACCGGCACCGGCAAGGAGCTGGTGGCCAATGCCCTGCATCGCGAATCACCGCGTGCGCACGGCCCGTTCGTCGCGCTCAACACCGCCGCGATCCCGGCCGAACTGCTGGAGAGCGAGCTGTTCGGCCACGAGGCGGGCGCCTTCACCGGCGCGCAGCGCCGCCACATCGGCCGCTTCGAGCAGGCCGACGGCGGCACCCTGTTCCTGGACGAGATCGGCGACATGCCGCTGCCGCTGCAGACCCGGCTGCTGCGCGTGCTGGCCCAGGGCGAGTTCTTCCGGGTCGGCGGCCGTGAGCTGATCCACGTCGACGTGCGGGTGATCGCCGCCACCCACCAGGACCTGGAAACGCTGGTCGCGCAGGGCAGGTTCCGCGCCGACCTGCTGCACCGCCTGGACATGGTGCGGCTGCAGCTGCCGCCGTTGCGCGAGCGCCTGGGCGACGTGCCCCAGCTGGCCGAGAACTTCCTCGCCGCCGCCGCGCGCCGGCTGGACATGCCGCCCAAGCGGCTGAGCCCGGCCGCCCTGCGCGCGCTGGGTGCGCACCACTGGCCGGGCAATGTGCGCGAGCTGCAGAACGTGTGCTGGCGACTGGCGGCACTGGCTGCGGCCGACGTCATTGACGCGCACGACGTGGAGCAGGCGCTCAACCGTGGCCAGCGCGCCATGCCGGTCGCCGCCGAGGCCGGCGCCTGGGACCGGCAACTGGCGCAGTGGGCGCGGCAGCGCCTGGCCGAAGGGGCCGAAGGGCTGCATGCCGAGGCCCGCGAGCGGATGGATGCCGCCCTGCTCGAGGCCGCGCTGGAATTCACCCACGGCCGCCGCGCCGAGGCCGCCACGCGGCTGGGCCTGGGTCGCAACACCGTGACCCGCAAGCTCGGCACCGGGCGCCGCCGCGGCTGAGCTTTCATGGCCCGTGAACCGGCCCGCCGCTAGCGTGGCCGACAGCTGGCCGCCAGCGGCCAGGATTTTCGATATGACAGGCTGCGCCCGGAGCGCGGCCGCGATGCAACCCGAGGAGTGAACATGCAACGCCTGCCTGCCTTCGTGCCCCTGCTGCCGCTTTCCCTGGTCCTGGCCGCGTGCAGTTCCGCACCGCCCCCGGCACCGCCGCCGCCGCCCGCCCCGGTCACGGTCAGCACTGCGCAGCAGGCCGAGGCCAACCTCGCCCCGGCCTCGGCCAGCCTGGTCAGCGGGCGACTGGCCCTGGTGCCGGCGCCCGGTGGCGTGCGCATCACCGGCGTCATCGGCGGGCTGGCGCCGCGCCAGGTCGCGGCCTTCCACGTGCACGAGCGCGGCGACTGCAGCGCGGTCGATGCCAGCAGCGCCGGCGGCCACTTCAACCCCACCGGCGCGCCACACGGCCGCGCCGGCAATGGTGACCACCATGCCGGCGACATGGACAACCTGCAGGCCGACCACGAGGGCGTGGCCCAGGTCGACGTGCTGCTGCGCCAGGTGACGCTCGGCGGCGGTGCGGCCAATGACGTTGCCGGCAAGGCGCTGGTGGTGCATGCCCGACCCGACGACTACCGCAGCCAGCCGGCCGGCAACGCCGGTGCCCGCGTGGCATGCGGCGTGATCCGCGTTACCCGTTGAAACCCGCCCGACCCAACCAAGGAGACACCATGCGCCTGACCCTTACTCCCCTGATTGCCATGTGCGTGCTTGGCCTGGCCGCGTGCGGCTCGCAGGACAACGCCGCGGTCGAACAAGCCCCGGTCACCGCGCCGGCCACCGCCGATACCCAGCCGGCCGGCGACGAACACGCCAGCCATGACGCCGGCCAGGGCCAGGTGCTGGCCCGTGCCACGCTGCAGCCGACCAAGGACAGCCAGGTGCAGGGCACGATCGAGTTCATGCAGGTGGACGGCAAGCTGCACGCGATGGGCCAGGTCAGCGGCCTGGCGCCGCGCAGCGAGCACGGCTTCCACATCCACGAGAAGGGCGACTGCAGTGCGCCGGACGGCAGCAGCGCCGGTGGCCACTTCAACCCGGCCAGCCGCGACCACGGTTCGGTGACCGGCGAGGTCCACCACGGGGGTGACATGCCCAACATCGTGGCCGATGCCGACGGCAATGCCCGCGTGCATGGTCCGGTTTCGCCCAGCGTCAACATCGGCCAGGGCGACGGTGCCGACATCATCGGCCGCGGCCTGATCGTCCACGCCGATCCGGACGACTACACCACCCAGCCGACCGGCAACGCCGGTGCGCGCCTGGCCTGTGCGGTGATCGAGGCTGCGCAGTAAGCACGGTCCCGGCGGCGGCCACATCGCCGCCGCCGGGTTTCAGTAGTTGCGCCACAACCCGGGCGTGGCCAGCTCCAGCAGGTGCCGGTCCGGGTCGCGGAAATAGATGCTGTGGCCACCGGCGGGCCAGTCGGTGCGGCCTTCGATGCTGATGCCGAGGTCGGCCAGATGCCGTTCCCACGCGTCCAGCGCATCGCTGGCGATGGCAAAGGCCAGGTGCTGCTCGCCATCGCCCCCGTGCGGAGGAATCGTGCCGGACCGCATCCGCACGGTTTCCCCGGTACTGCCCCGTTCGAACAGCAGCAGCACCTGGGCCGGGGCCAGCGCATAGGCAGACAGGCGCGCGTCGTCGTGCATCGGCTCCAGGCCGAGCACATCGCGGTAGAAGCGGCGCGAGGTGTCCAGGTCGGCCACGTACAGCGCGGTTTCCAGTATCCCGTGCAGGGTAGGGGCGGGGGTGTGCATGCGGCGCTCCGGCAGTGACCTGCCTGCAGTGTGGCGCCGCGGGTGTGCAGCGGCGATGCACGCCGCTGCAGTGACAGGCCTCAGCTGGCCAGCAGCTGGCGTGCGTCCTGGCCGGCGTGCACGTGCACGTACAGCACGTCCAGGCCGTGGGCCTCGAGCACCGCGGCCATCTGCCGCTGGCGCATCAGGTACTGCTCGTACACCCGCTGCAGGCGCTCGCATTCGCCAGCGTCGTGGGCGTAGTAGGCGCACCAGCCGGCCGGATCGAACAGGGCCATGCGCACCTCGCCATTGGCATAGCGCAGCAGCGGCTCGGGGCCGTCCTGCAGCCATTCCTCGGCCTCGGGCTGCAGCATCGCCGCTTCCAGCAGCGGCCACAGCGCGGCCAGGCCCTGGTTGTCGTACTGCATCGACATCATCGCCACCAGGTCGTGCAGGGTCAGGTAGCGTGCGTGTTCGATCTGCGCGCCGAGCGCGCGCTGGGCGAGCAGGGCGGTATCGGCCTCGGCCATGCCCTGCGCCAGCAGCACGTCTTCCAGTGCGGTGGCCGCGTCCTGCACCTGCTGCGGATCGTTGCCGACCAGCGCGAACGGCAGAACGCGCAGGCAACCGCCGGTCAGCGCCGGATCGGCCTGCAGCGGCATCGGGATCTCGCCCTGCGCATCGGCACCGAAGGCCAGCAGCCGCGGGCCCTGGTCACGGCCGGGCGCGCGCTGCTGCAGTTCCAGCAGGCGACGGTGCACCGGCCAGCCGGGGCGCAGCACTTCGGCCGGATCGAAATGGGCACCGGCGAACACCAGTTCCATCCCGGCGACCTGCGGCACCAGCTTGGCCAGGTCGCGGCCCATGCGTTCGGCCAGTTCGCCGGCCTGCTCGGAAGACATCGCGGCCTGTTGCGGGGAGGCGCCACCGGCAAGTTCCAGCGCGAGCACGCCCAGGGCATGCATGCCGGTAAGGGGATTGGTCATGTTTCTCTGTTGGCCCATCACTGGGTGGAAGCTACACTTTCAACATTATGCCTGCCCCGTGTGCAGGCAGCGTTGCAGCCCCCTCCCTCCCTGTCAGGTATCCGCATGCCCAGCGCTCGTCCAGTCGCCATCCTCGGTGGCGTCCGCATTCCCTTCTGCCGCCAGAACACCGCTTATTCCGACGTCGGCAACCTCGGGATGTCGGTGCGCACGCTGGGTGCCCTGGTCGAGCGCTTTGGCCTGCACGGCCAGCAGCTGGGCGAAGTGGCGATGGGCGCGGTGATCAAGCATCCCTCGGACTGGAACCTGGGCCGCGAGGCCGCGCTGTCCTCGGGCCTGTCGCCGCTGACCCCGGGCATCACCATGCAGCGTGCCTGCGGCACCTCGCTGGACACCATCATCACCGTGGCCAACAAGATCGCCCTGGGCCAGATCGACTCGGGCATCGGCGGCGGTTCGGACACCACCTCTGACGTGCCGATCGTCTATGGCAAGAAGCTGCGCGCCCGCCTGCTGGCTGCCAATCGTGCCAAGACCACCGGCGACAAGTTCAAGGCCCTGGTGGGTGGCTTCAAGTTGGGCGAGCTCAAGCCCGAGTTCCCGGGCGTGGCCGAGCCGCGCACCGGCAAGAGCATGGGTGATCACTGCGAGGACATGGCCAAGCAGTGGAACATCAGCCGCCAGGAGCAGGACGCCTGGGCGGTGTCCTCGCACAAGAAGCTGGCCGCGGCCTATGACCGTGGTTTCTTCAGCGACCTGGTGGTGCCGTTCCGCGGCGTGGAGCGCGACAACATCCTGCGTCCGGACACCTCGCTGGAGAAGCTGGCCACGCTGAAGCCGGCCTTCGACAAGGTTTCCGGCCGCGGCACCCTGACCGCCGCCAACTCGACCCCGCTCACCGACGGCGCCTCGGCGGTGCTGCTGGCCAGCGAGGAGTGGGCCCGTGCCCATGGCCACGAGCCGCTGGCCTACCTGCGCGATGCGCACGTCTCGGCGGTGGACTTCGTGCATGGCGAAGGCCTGCTGATGGCCCCGACCGTGGCCGTGGCCGAGATGCTCAAGCGCAACAACCTGACCCTGCAGGACTTCGACATCTACGAAATCCACGAAGCCTTCGCCGCCCAGGTGCTGTGCACCCTGCGTGCGTGGGAGAGCGAGGATTACTGCCGCAACCGCCTTGGCCTGGACGCGCCGCTGGGCGCAATCGATCCGACGAAGATCAACCCGGTCGGTTCGTCGCTGGCCGCCGGCCATCCGTTCGCCGCCACCGGCGGCCGCGTGGTCGCCACTGCGGCCAAGCAGCTGGCCGAACGCGGCGGTGGCCGCGCGCTGGTCTCGATCTGCACCGCCGGCGGCATGGGCGTGGTGGCGATCATCGAGCGCTGAGCCGGTCGCTGACCGGGCAGCTACCGCTGACCGGCAAAAAGAAGGGCGCTTCCGCAGGGAAGCGCCCTTTTCATTTCCGGCCTGGATGGATCAGTCGTGCAGTCGCGGCAGCCCGTGTTCATCGCGCTGTTCGGGCAGCTGCGGGTGCAGCGCGTGTTCGGTCAGCACCAGCGGCGGCTCGCCGCGACGCTCGCGCAGGGCGTTGAGCAGGCACTGGCGCGCCAGCGTGTCCTCGCCACGGGCGGCATATCCCTCGCCCAGCGCTTCCCAGGCCGGGGCGCCGGCACCCTGTGCAGCGGCACGGTGCAGATAGGTCTCGGCCTGGGCCCAGTTGCCCTGCTGCTGTTCCAGCCGGGCCAAGGTCAGCAGCAGGCTGATGCTGGACGGCTGCGCCTGCAGCCAGCGTCCAGCGGTGGCGCTGCGTGCGTCCCAGCGCTGGCCGGGCAGGGAACCGTAGACCCTGACCAGCGACTCGTCCCAGCGCGTGTCCAGTGCGGTTTCCAGGCTGCGCATCGCCGGTTCCTCCCAGCCCAGCTCCGCGGCGCGGCGGGCATAGGCCGACACCACCACCGGATTCAGGCGCAGGGCCTTGGGCGTGGCCTCCCACTGCGTGGCCAGCGCGTTGACGTCGGCGGCCTCGTCCAGCGCCTGCGCGGCCAGGCGTACTTCCAGCGCCGCCAGCGCATCGGCCGGTAGCACCTGCTGCTGGCGCAGGGCGCCGAGCTGGCCGTAGGCCTCGGCCGCGCGACCGGCCTGGGCCAGGGCCTCGGTACGCAGCAGCACCCCGCGCGGCGGCAACGGCTGCGCGGCGGCAACGTCCAGCGCGTTGATCGCGTCGAGCGGACGCTGCTGGGCCAGCCAGCGTTCGGCGCTGAGCAGGGCGTGGTCGGTGGCATCGATCGAGGCCAGCTGCAGCAGGTGCTGGCTGGCGGCAGCCTGGTCACCCCGCGCCTCGGCGGCACGTACCGCTGCGATGGTGGCGGTCGATGCGGTTTCCGGGTGCTTGGCCGCGGCCAGCAGCAGGCGCTCGGCGCGCTGCCAGTGGCCGCGGTCCAGCGCCTGCAGGCCTTCCAGCAGGCGGGTGCGGTCCTGCTTGCGGCGGTAGCGGTTCCAGGCGCGCAGCGGCGACAGCAGCAGCGTCCACAGCAGCCACAGCACCACCAGGAAGATCACCAGCGCCAGCACCGCCTGCGGCAGCGTGGCGATGTAGTCGTTGCCACCTGCCTGTACCACCACCTGGCCCAGGTCGTACTGCTGCTGGTGGGCCAGCCATTGCGCGGCGAGGATGCCCACCGCGGCGACGAGCACGAGGATCAGCAGGGTGCGGAACGGCTTCATGGATCGTTTCTCCCGGTGCGCAAGGCGCGCAGTTGCTGCAGGGTGCTGCCCAGTTCCGGCAGCACCGGGTTGAGGTCCGCCTCGCGCAGGGCCCGCAGTTCGGCCTGGCGCGTGGCACGGGTCGGCGAATCAGGCCACAACCGCAGCAGCCAGGCTTCCACCCGCTCCAGCGCCTGGCGGTAGCCGTCGGCATCGCCGCGGGCCAGCGCCGCGCGAGCCAGGGTCAGTTCGACCTGCAGTGCATCCTGGGCGGCGAGGCGATCCGCACGCCCCACCAATACCGTGCCCTGCGTGGGCTGGATGCGAACAAGCGGTGACAGCAGCTGGTGCCACCACGGGGCCTTGGCATCGACCGGCGCCGGTTCGGGGACCTGCTGCAGGTCGCGACCCAGCTGCAGCAGCTGTTCGTCCAGCCGGGTGACCACGCCCGGGCCGAGGGCATCAAGCGCGGCGCGTTCCTGCATCAGCGCCTGGCGCAGGTTGAGGTCGCCGGGCTGGTCGATGCCGGCCAGCGCCTCGGCCGCCAGCGCGTACAGACGCCTGGCGCCTTCCAGGTCGCCGGCGTACTCCAGCCGCTGCTGGGCCTGGCGCAGCAGCAGTTCGGCTTCCTCGCGACGCAGGGCCGGCACGCTGCCACGATTGCTGGCCGCCAGCTGGGCGAGGTTGGCTTCCAGCAGCGCGCTGCGCTGGCCCAGCCCAAGCACCTCGTCGCGCAGCACGCGGTTGGTGGCGGCGGCGTCCTGGATGGCGCGGGCATTGGCGCGCTGGTCGCGGCGCAGGGCCTGGATGCTCTGCTCCAGTGCCTCCAGCTGGCGGGTGGTGGCCGCTTCGGCCAGCGTCGTGCGGGTCTGGTGCGCCTGCCACTGGCGGTGGCCATACCAGACCGCCAGCGCACAGGGCACGAGCAGGACAGCACCGGCCACCCACAGCCAGGTGCGGCGGGCGGGACGGGAAACGGGTTCATTCATCGGGCATCGGTCCTTGGTGCACCGCGCTGCCACGCGGTTGTGGCAAGGGCATGCGGCGCAAGGATCGCTGTCACCAGCCAACCCCGCAAGGGTTGGCCGGATCGGCCGGAGCTAGACCTTGGTCGCGACCCGTGTGGCAGCATCGGCCAGTTGCACCGGCATTGGCCCGGCAGCGGTATCGACCCGGGCAAATCCCAGGCCACGGGCCAGCTCGGCCAGGCGCGTGCTGGCCGCCACCACCGGCACCTGCTGCTGCCAGCGCCCCTGCAGTGCTGGCGGCAGTTGCGACCACACCCGTTCCAGCGCCTCGCTACTGCTGAGCGCCAGCACGGCCGGACCCTGCAGCTGTTCCAGCCTGGTCAGCGTGCGCGGTGACAACGGCAGCGGCACCCGCTGGTAGACGTTGGCGCGGATCAGCTCGGCGCCATGGCTTTCCAGGTAAGCGGCGATCACCCCGCGGCCGCCGGGTGCGGTAACCAGCGCCACCTGCCGTCCCCGTGGCGAGGCCAGCGGCGGCAGCGCCAGCAGGCCCTCACTGTCCATGCGCCCGGGCGCCACCACCCCGGCCACGCCGTGTCGACGCAGTGCCCTGGCGGTACCCGCACCGACTGCGAACACCGTGCCGCCGGTCGCGGCCAGTGGGGCCAGCCGTGCAGCGGCGGCCACCGCCGCCGGGCTGGTGAACACGATGCATCCGGCCTGCAGCGCCCGCGCCAGTTGTGCGCGGCTGGCGGCGTCGTCCAGCGTCTCCAGTCGCCACGGGGAAACAGCGATCACGCCCGCACCGACGCGTGCCGCGGCGCGCCGCATCGGGCCGTGCGCGTCCTGGGGGCGCAGCGAGATCAGCTGCCAGCGCGGACCGTGCGCCGGCGTACTTTCGCAACGAGCGTTCATTGCGGGCATTATGCGGGCCCGTCGTTGTCCCCGCTGCCGATGACCCCTGTTCCCGATTCAACTGTTCCCCCGGTCCAGCAACTGCAGGCCACGCTGTCGGCCATGCCGCCGGTAAAGGCGATGGGCATCGAGCTGCGCGGGTTTTCCGGCGACCAGCTGCAGCTGTCCGCGCCGCTGGCGGCCAACGTCAATGACAAGGGCAATGCCTTCGGCGGCAGCCTGGCCTCGGCCATGACCCTGGCCGGCTGGGCGCTGGTGACCCTGCGCCTGCGCCAGGCCGGCTTCGAGGCCGATGTCTATGTGGCCGACAGCCAGATCCGCTACCTCGCGCCGGTCTATGACGACCTGCTGGCCACCGCCACGGCCCTGCCTGGCGCGGACTGGGACGAGTTCCTGTCGACCTTCGGCCGACGCGGCCGCGCGCGGATCCCGGTGCGCGCGGTGATCGGTGAGGACGCCAGCCCTGCCGCCGAACTGGAAGGCCGCTTCGTGGCCATGGCCAGGGGTTAGGATGCTGCACCCCCGGACGAGGTTCGCCATGCGTCGCATCCTCCAGCTCGCCCTGCTGCTCCTGCTCGTCGCTGCCACCGGCGTCAGCCTCGCCGCGGGCCCGAACCGCAGCCAGCGCAACAAGCTGGCGCAGACCCAGGACGCCTACACCGCGGCGATCCGCTGGAGCGATTTCGAGACGGCGCTGGGCTTCATCGATCCCGAGCACCTGGCCAGCCACCCGCTGACCGAGCTGGAAATGGAGCGCTACCGCCAGCTGCAGGTATCCAGCTACCGCGAACGTGGCGCCGGCACCCTGCCCGATGGCTCGATCGAGCGCCGCATCGAGATCGGCGTGATCAACCGCAACACCCTGGCCGAACGCACCGTGCAGGGCCGCGAGGTCTGGCGCTGGGATGCACAGGCCAAGCGCTGGTGGCAGTCCGCCGGCCTGCCGGACCTGTGGAAAGGCCAGTAACGACAAGGTGACGCGGCGCGGGCTTGTGCGACAATCGGCGCCCGCTTATCGACCCGTGACCTGAGTGAATTACGAAGAGTTGCTGGCCTTCGCTGGCCGAAATCCGATGCTGTCCACCGCCCTGGTGGGACTGACCGTCGCCCTGGTGGCCACCGAGATCGCGCGCCTGTTCCGGGGTTACAAGTCGCTCAAGCCGGCCGAGCTGACCCTGCTGATCAACAACGGCGGCGCCGTGGTGCTGGACCTGTCGGCCAGCGCCGACTTCGAGAAGGGCCACATCGCCGGCAGCCGCAACGTGCTGCCAAGCCAGGCCAATGCCTCGCACAAGCTGCTGGCCAATGCCAGACAGTCGCCGGTGGTGCTGGTGTGCCGCAGCGGCGTGACCTCCCATTCGACCGCCAAGGCGTTGAAGAAGCAGGGTTTCGAGCAGGTCCACGTGCTCGAGGGCGGCGTGATGGCCTGGCAGGCCGCCGACCTGCCGCTGGTCAAGGGTCGCGCCTGAGCCGCGTCAAGGCGTTGTGAAGGCGACGGGCTGCCCCCATCGCTTTGCATGCAACAATCCCACTATCCGAAATTTGTAACTGGAGTCTTGAGAAATGTCCGAAGAGAACACCAACGGCGCCGTTGCCCCGGCTGAAGCCGCCACCGGCCCGGCGTTCACCATCGAAAAGATCTACGTCAAGGACGTTTCTTTCGAATCCCCGAATTCCCCGGCCATCTTCAATGAGAATGCGCAGCCGGAACTGCAGCTCAACCTCAACCAGCGCGTGCAGCGCCTGGCCGAGAACGCCTTCGAAGTGGTCCTCGGCGTGACCCTGACCTGCAAGGTCGGCGACAAGACCGCCTACGTGGCCGAAGTGCAGCAGGCGGGCGTGTTCGGCCTGATGGGCCTGGAGCCGCAGGCCATCGACGTGCTGCTCGGCACCCAGTGCCCGAACATCCTGTTCCCGTACGTGCGTTCGCTGGTGTCGGACCTGATCCAGGCCGGCGGCTTCCCGCCGTTCTTCCTGCAGCCGATCAACTTCGACGGCCTGTACGCCGAGACCCTGCGCCAGCGCCAGCAACAGGCCGAAGGCACCTCGCTGGCCGATTCCGAGCCGGCCGGCAACGCCTGATCGCCGCAGCGGATGAGTAGCAGTCCGGAGAAGATTGCCGTCCTCGGTGCCGGTTCCTGGGGCACCGCGTTGGCATCGCTGGTCGCCCGGCACGGTCATCCGACCGTGCTGTGGGGCCGTGATGCGGCGATGGCGGAGGCGATCGACCAGCGCCACGAGAACACCCGCTACCTGCCGGGCATCCCGTTGCCCGAGTCGCTGCGTGCCACCACCGACCTGGCCGAAGCCGTGCGTGATGCCGGCTGGATCCTGGTGGTGGTGCCCTCGCATGCGTTTGCCGAGACGGTGCGCGCGCTGGCGCCGCTGCGTCCGGCCGGCGCCGGCGTGGCCTGGGCGACCAAGGGCTTCGAACCCGGGTCGGGGCGTTTCCTGCACGAGGTCGCCCGCGAGGTACTGGGCGAGGACGTGCCGCTGGCGGTGGTCACCGGACCGTCGTTCGCCAAGGAAGTGACCCAGGGCCTGCCGACCGCGCTCACCGTGCATGGCGACGACGCGGAATTTTCCAGGCAGGTGGCCGAAGCCCTGCACGGCCCGGCCTTCCGTGCCTATACCGGCGACGACATGGTCGGTGCCGAACTTGGCGGGGCGATGAAGAACGTGCTGGCCGTGGCCACCGGCGTGGCCGATGGCATGCAGCTGGGCCTCAACGCCCGTGCTGGCCTGATCACCCGTGGCCTGAACGAGATGCTGCGGCTGGCCGCGGCGATCGGTGCCCGCCCGGAGACCCTGATGGGCCTGGCCGGCCTGGGTGACCTGGTGCTGACCTGCACCGGCGACCTGTCGCGCAACCGTCGCCTGGGCCTGGCCCTGGGCCGTGGCAAGGGCATCGAGGAAGCCGTGGCCGAGATCGGCCAGGTGGTCGAATCGATCCAGACCGCCGACGAGGTGATGCGCCAGGCCGAGCGCCATGGCATCGAACTGCCGATCTCCAACGCGGTGCGCAGGGTGCTGCATGGCGAGCTGAGCCCGGTCGATGGCCTGCAGCAGTTGCTGGCCCGCGAGCAGAAGCCGGAATACCCGGACACCCTGTTCCGCTGATCGAAACTGCGATGTGACAGCAGAAGGCCCCGGCAATGCCGGGCTTTCTTTTTGTTGCGGCCGGCAGCGGCGGTAGCCGAAGCCGGAAAAGAAGAAGCCCGGTCGATGACCGGGCTTCGATGGCGCGGGGGGAGAGAGTCGCGCGCCGTGAAACGTGTTGCGGTTTACCAGGTGAAGCGCGGGCCGACGAACCATTCCTTGTCGCCGCCCTTGGCCAGCTTCACTTCGCCGGACACACCCCAGTTGGCGTTGAACTTGGCCAGGCCACCGACGCGGCCGTAGAACTCGCCGTCCGGGTTGATGCCGTGCTTCTTGCTGTAGTCCTCGTAGCCGGCCAGGGCGTAGCCTTCGAACATCGGGGTGAAGGCGGTACGCACGCCGACTTCGGCGCTGTAGCCGTTGAAGTCCGGACCGTACTGCGGGTCGAACTTCTGGTAGGCGGCGCGGGCCAGCAGGTCGGTGGTGGGGGCGATCTGGTGGTTGTAGCCCACGCCCAGGCGCCACTGGTCGACGTCCACGTTGCCGAAATCGGTTTCCTGGTTGGTGTAGTCACCGAAGATGTGGAAGTTCGGAGCCACGGCCACCGAACCCTTGATGCCGAAGCCATCAGCGTCGCCGCCCTTGGCATCGGTGTTCACGTAACCGCCTTCCACGTAGTTGTAGGACAGGCCGTCGGCCGCAGAAGCAGCGAAGGGCAGGGTTGCCAGCAGGCCCAGGGCAAGCAGTGAATTCTTCATCGGGATCACCTTTCTTATTTGGATATCCGAGCGGTCCAGGCCGCTGCGGTGTTGTGAATTATCCGTTAGGGTGCCCAACTTCCCCTGAATATCAAACTGACCGGTACATAAATTACCGGCGCCAGGCGGGAACTTCTTCACGCGGTATTAAAACCGTGGGGTGCGGCTTCGGCTTGGCGATTGCAGCGCGCGCCCAGACCGGGAGCCGGGCCTAGCGCTGCTGCGACAGGTACTCGATCACCGCCCGACGGCGGGCCGGGTCCGAGGTGGAATTGACCATGCGGGTGCCGGGCACCACGCGGGTGGGCGAGTGCAGGAACTGTTCCAGCTGCTCGGCGTCCCAGATGATCTCGCTGCGGCGCATCGCATCGGTGTAGTCGTAGCCGGGCGCACTGCCGGCCTTGCGGCCGATCACCCCGTGCAGGTTGGGGCCGAAGCGGTGGCCCATCGCCGGGTCGGTGTCATGGCAGCCGGCGCAAACGGCGAAGGCACGGCGCAATTCGCGCTGGTGCGCATCCAGCCCTGCATCGGAATTGAATGCATCGCGCTGCCGGCAGGCCGGCAACAGCAGCACGAGTCCAAGCAGCAGCCAGGTGCTACGCGACATCTTTGTCCTTCCATCCGCCCGCCGCCGTGGCGGCGACGGGCCTGTTCATCCAATGGCCGCGGCTGCCAGTCAGCCGCGGCTGGTCGGCTTACATCGACGGGTAGTTCGGGCCGCCGCCGCCCTGCGGGGTTACCCAGACGATGTTCTGGGTCGGGTCCTTGATGTCGCAGGTCTTGCAGTGCACGCAGTTCTGCGCATTGATCTGCAGCCGCACGTCGCTGCCTTCGCCGACGAATTCGTAGACGCCGGCCGGGCAGTAGCGCGCTTCCGGGCCGCCGTAGGTGGCCAGGTTCACTGCCACCGGGATCGACGGATCCTTCAGGGTCAGGTGGCTGGGCTGGTCCTCGTCGTGGTTGGTCGAGGACAGGAACACCGAGCTGAGGCGGTCGAAGGTCAGCACGCCGTCGGGCTTGGGATAGGTGATCTTCGGGTGCTGGTCGGCCGGTTCCAGGCACTCGTGGTCGGCCTTGGTGCGGTGGATGGTCCAGGGCGCATTGCGGATGCCGAGCTTGGGCAGCAGCCACTGTTCGATGCCGGTCATCAGCGTGGCCACGGTGCGGCCCTTCTTGAACCACTGCTTGAAGTTCTTGGCCTGCAGCAGCTCGGCGTGCAGCCAGCTCTTCTCGAAGGCTTCCGGATAGGCGGCCAGCTCGTCGCGCGAACGACCGGCGGCCAGCGCCTCGAACGCGGCCTCGGCGGCCAGCATGCCGGTCTTGATCGCGGCGTGGCTGCCCTTGATGCGGCTGGCATTGAGGTAGCCGGCCTCGCAGCCGACCAGCGCGCCGCCCGGGAACACGGTCTTGGGCAGCGACAGGATGCCGCCGGCGGTGATCGCACGCGCGCCGTAGGCGATGCGCTTGCCGCCTTCCAGGTGCCTGGCGATGGCCGGGTGGGTCTTGAAGCGCTGGAACTCCTCGAACGGGCTCAACCAGGGATTTTTGTAGTCCAGCCCGACCACGAAGCCGACCGCGATCTTGCCGCCCTCGGCGTGGTACAGGAACGAGCCGCCATAGGTGTCGCTGTCCAGCGGCCAGCCGGCGGCGTGGACCACCAGGCCCGGCTCGTGCCTGGCCGGATCGGCCTGCCACAGCTCCTTGATGCCGATACCGTAGGACTGCGGGTCACGGCCTTTGTCGAGCTTGAAGCGGCTGATCAGCTGGCGGCCGAGGTGGCCGCGCGAGCCTTCGGCAAACACGGTGTATCTGGCGTGCAGCTCCATGCCGCGCTCGAAGTTCGGGCCCGGGGTACCGTCCTTGCCGATGCCCAT
Organism: Stenotrophomonas sp. Marseille-Q4652; assembly: GCF_916618915.1. Classification (NCBI taxonomy): domain Bacteria; kingdom Pseudomonadati; phylum Pseudomonadota; class Gammaproteobacteria; order Lysobacterales; family Lysobacteraceae; genus Stenotrophomonas; species Stenotrophomonas sp. Marseille-Q4652. The sequence continues at coordinate 2,517,149 of NZ_CAKAKE010000001.1, read as the reverse complement.
GTCGCCGGTGGCCACGCCCATCACCGCGCCGGCCTCGTCGTAGAGCACCTCGGCGGCGGCAAAGCCCGGGAAGATCGCCACTTCCAGCGCCTCGGCCTGTTGCGCCAGCCAGCGGGTGACCTCGCCCAGCGAGACGATGTAGTTGCCCTCGTTGTGGAAGCACTCCGGCAGCAGTGCCTGCGGGGTGGCCTTGGCGCCGGTTTCGTCCAGGAACAGGAACTCGTCGCGGGTGACCGCCTGCTTCAGCGGTGCGCCCTTTTCCTGCCAGTCGGGGAACAGCTCGGACAGGGCGCGCGGATCCATCACCGCGCCGGACAGGATGTGGGCACCGGGCTCGGACCCCTTTTCCAGCACGCAGACGCTCAGTTCCTGACCTTTCTCAACGGCCAGCTGGCGCAGGCGGATGGCCGTGGCCAAGCCGGCCGGACCGGCGCCGACCACCACTACGTCGAATTCCATGGCTTCACGTGGCGGCAGGGCGGAGGCAGCGTCAGTATTCATGCGATGCGGGGCTCATGGTTGGGGCCGCCGAAAGGGGCGGGGACCTGTGGAAGGGGACGTACCGTTACTGGTTGCAACGGCCGACATGACTGGATTCTCGCCGAGGATGGCGTCGCGCTCCACCCTTGATGGCCGATGATCCGTCATCGCGATGCGATGACGCCGCCGCGCAGGGGCGCAAACCGGGCGGTCGAGCATGATCGCCGCCGGCCTGCAATGATCGGCCGCCTTGCCTTCGTCCGGGCTTGTGGCCAGCATCGGGGCCTGCCCATCGCTTCGCGAGCCGTGCCCATGCCCCTGAACCCGGTTGACCTGTTCGATGTCGCTTCCCTGCTCACTGACGAAGAGCGCGCGGTGCAGCAGAGCGTGGCGCGCTTCACCGACGAGCGGGTGCTGCCGATCATCGGTGACTGCTTCGATGCGGGCCGCTTTCCGGCCGAGCTGGTGCCGGAGATTGCCGGCCTCGGCCTGCTCGGTTCCACCCTGCCCGAGCAGTACGGCGGTGCCGGGCTCAACGCGGTCAGCTACGGCCTGATCTGCCAGGAGCTGGAGCGCGGCGACTCGGGCCTGCGCAGCTTCGTCTCGGTGCAGAGCTCGCTGTGCATGTACCCCGTCTACGCCTACGGCAGCGAGGAGCAGCGCCTGCGCTGGCTGCCGGACATGGCCGCCGGCAGGGTGATCGGCTGCTTCGGCCTGACCGAGGCCCACGGCGGCTCGGACCCGGCCAGCATGAAGACCCACGCCAGGAAGGACGGCGGGGACTGGGTGATCAACGGCGCCAAGATGTGGATCACCAACGGCACCATCGCCGACATCGCCATCGTCTGGGCGAATACCGACGACGGCGTGCAGGGCTTCGTGGTGGAGAAGGGCACGCCCGGCTTCAGCGCGCAGGAGATCAAGCACAAGATGAGCCTGCGCGCCTCGGTGACCGGTGCGCTGTTCTTCGACAACGTGCGCGTGCCCGAGGCCAACCGCCTGCCCAACGTGAACGGCCTCAGGGGCCCGCTGGGCTGCCTGACCCAGGCCCGCTACGGCATCAGCTGGGGTCCGATCGGCGCGGCCCAGGCCTGCCTGCGCGAAACCCTGGCCTACAGCCAGGAGCGCATCCTGTTCGGACGGCCGCTGGCGGCCACGCAGAGTGCGCAGATCAAGCTGGCGGAGATGGCCCGGCGCATCACCACCGCGCAGCTGCTGGCGCTGCAGCTGGGCCGGCTCAAGGAGGCCGGCACGATGCAGCCGCAGCAGGTCTCGCTGGCCAAGTGGAACAACTGCCGGATGGCGATCGACATCGCCCGCGAGTGCCGCGACCTGCTGGGTGGGGCGGGTATCACCACCGAGCACGGCGCGATCCGGCATGCGCTTAACCTGGAATCGGTGATCACCTACGAGGGCACGGAAACCGTGCACCAGCTGGTGATCGGCCGCGAGCTGACCGGGATCAACGCGTTCTGACTGGAGCTGGCCCCGCGCCAGGCGGGGCCGGGTGGTCAGGCGCCGCCGGCAAAGCCGTGCTGGCGCCATGCCTCGAACACCACCACCGCCACGGTGTTGGACAGGTTGAGGCTGCGGTTGTCCGGGCGCATCGGCAGGCGCAGGCGCCGCCCGTCGGGCAGTGAATCGAGCAGGTCCTGCGGCAGGCCGCGGGTCTCCGGGCCGAACAGGAAGGCATCGCCATCGGCGAAGGAAACGCTGTCGTAGCGGACGCTGCCGCGGGTACTCAGGGCGAACAGGCGCCGGGGCTGGATGCGTTCCAGCGCGGTCTCCAGATCCGGGTGGACCTGCATCCGCGCGTACTCGTGGTAGTCCAGCCCGGCGCGCTTGAGCTGCCGGTCGCTGAGGTCAAAGCCCAGCGGCTCTATCAGGTGCAGCCGCGCGCCGGTATTGGCACACAGGCGGATCACGTTGCCGGTATTCGGCGGGATTTCCGGTTGGAACAGCAGGACATCGAAGGTGGGCGCGGCAGTCATCGGCGCAGTTTACGCCGGCCCCGCTCCCGGATCGGGAGCGAGGACTCAGTGCTTGACCAGCTGCGCGGCGGCTTCGACGACCAGGCCATGGAGATGCACCGGCACCGGGCGGACCGCCGGCAGCACGGCCGACAGCTGGGCCAGGGCGGCGGCGATGGCAGCCGAGCCAACCGAGCCAGTGCCCTGCGAGGCCGTTTCGGCGGCCAGGGCCTGGCGCTGTTCGGCCGACGGGCGGACCTCGACGGCGGCCAGGGTCACGACCGACTCGCGGGCGGCCTGTTCGTTGGCCAGTTCGACCACCTGGCCGACGGTCGGGCGGACCTGCACGGAGGCCAGGGTGGGGATGTCGCTGGCCAGTTCGTGCTGGCGCTGGGCGATCTGCTCGGCCGACGGACGGACCTGCACGGTTTCCAGGGTCACGATGCGGTCAGAAGCCTGCGCGGTCGAAACCAATCCGGCGGCGAGGGCGATGGAGATGGCGAAGGACTTAGCGTTCATGCTGCACCTGTTTAGTGTTGGTGACCAGTGGTGTGGTAGTAAGGTAGTACACCGAAACTCGAGGCGCAAGGGAAATTTTCAATTCCTGCGTTTCGTTAAGCATCCAGTCAGCTTTTGTCTGAATGCCGTTTCGGCATGATTTCCTGACGCAGGATGCGTGCCAACCGCAAGTAATTGATTTCCTGACGATTTATCCGCGCCTCCAGTGTCCGCACGCTGTCCGGCCGTCCGCCGGGCCCAAGGGCGGACAGCCTCGGACGCCCGCAGGCCGCTCGGAAGGGGTGGGCGGGTACCCGTGACTGCCGACCGATGTGCGGCCGCCGGTTAACCGGCTAGCATTCCGGTCCCTTTCATCAGCAAGGACAAAGGAATGACCGTCATTCGCCCTGCCGCACTGGCCCTGGCCCTCTCCGCGGCGCTGCTTGGAGGCGCGGCCTTCGTGCCGGCCCCGGCCCTGGCCAAGGCCAAGTCCTCCGTGGCCTCCGTGGACATTCCTTATGAGGAATTCACCCTGCCCAACGGCCTGCGCGTGGTGGTGCACACCGACCGCAAGGCGCCGGTGGTGGCGGTCAACATCTGGTACCACGTCGGTGCCAAGGACGAGCCGGCCGGTCGCACCGGTTTCGCGCACCTGTTCGAACACCTGATGTTCCAGGCCAGCGAGAACCACCGCGGCGAGTTCTTCGAACCGTTCAAGCAGGTCGGCGTCACCGACCAGAACGGCACCACCAATACCGACCGCACCAACTACTTCCAGAACGTGCCGACCACCGCGCTGGACATGGCGCTGTGGATGGAATCCGACCGCATGGGCCACCTGCTCGGCGCGGTCGACCAGGCGGCGCTGGATGAACAGCGCGGCGTGGTCCAGAACGAAAAGCGCCAGGGCGAGAACCAGCCCTATGGCCAGGTCTGGGACAAGCTGACCCGCGCGCTGTACCCGGCGGGCCACCCGTACCACCACGGCGTCATCGGCTCGATGAACGACCTCAATGCCGCCTCGCTGGAAGACGTCAAGAACTGGTTCCGGACCTGGTATGGCCCGAACAACGCGGTGCTGGTGCTGGCCGGCGACATCGACGTCAAGACCGCCAGGGAAAAGGTGGCCAGGTACTTCGGCGACATCCCGGCCGGCCCGACCATGGCGCAGCCGGCGGTCAACGTGGCCAAGCGCGATGCCGACACCCGCGAGGTGATGGCCGACAAGGTGCCGCAGGCCCGCATCTACCGCGCCTGGAACGTGGCCCAGACCGGCACCGTGGACATCGACCAGCTGCAGTTGTTCGCGCGCGTGCTTGGCGGTGCCAAGTCCTCGCGTCTGGACCAGCGCCTGCTGCACAACGACAAGCTGGTGGACAACATCAGCGCCGGCGCCTATGCCTCGCAGCTGGGCTCGAACTTCATCGTGATGGCCACCGTGAAGCAGGGCGTGGACCCGGCCCGGGTCGAGCAGATCATCGACGAGGAAATCCGCCGCCTGATCAATGAAGGCCCGAGCGCCGACGAGCTGGCCCGCGCCAAGACCGCGTTCCGCTCCGGCTTCATCCGTGGCATCGAGCGCATCGGCGGCTTCGGCGGCAAGGCCGACGCGCTGGCCGAATGCGCCGTGTACGAGGGCGATCCGGGTTGCTTCCGCACCTCGCTGGCCAACATCGACAAGTCCACCGCCGCCGACATCAAGGCCGTGGCCGGCAAGTGGCTGGACGTGGGCAGCCACACCATCGTGGTCGAGCCGGGCGAGCGTACCCCGCTGGCCGAGCTGCCGTCGGAAACCCCGGCGCCGTTCCAGATGCCGACGGTCGATCCGAAGTACACCACCACCCCGGCCCAGGTCGACCGCAGCGCCGGTGTGCCGAAGACCGAGAAGTTCCCGGAGCTGAAATTCCCGGCCCTGCAGCGCGCCACGCTGAAGAACGGCACCCAGCTGATCCTGGCCGAGCGCCATGACATCCCGGTGGTGCAGCTGAGCTACCAGTTCGATGGCGGCTTCACCGCCGACCAGGGCCGCAAGCCCGGCACCGCCAGCTTCACCATGAACATGCTCAACGAAGGCGCGGGCGAGCTTGGTTCGCTGGCCTTCGCCGATGCCGCCGATGCGCTGGGCGCCCGTTTCGGCACCGGTGCCTCGCTCGATGGCGCGACCATCTACGGCTCGGCGCTGAAGGAGAACCTGGCGCCGTCGCTGGCCCTGTTCGCCGACCTGCTGCGCAAGCCGCGCTTCGATCAGCACGAGATCGACCGGGTCAGGGCGACCTGGATCGCCGGCATCAAGCAGGAGAAGGTGCAGCCCAACGCGATGGCCATGCGCGTGCTGCCGCCGCTGCTGTACGGCGCCGGCCATCCGTACGCCATCCCGTTCACCGGCAGCGGTGACGAGGGCGCGATCGCCGCGCTGGGCCGCGAGGACCTGGTGCAGTTCCACAAGGACTGGATCCGTCCGGAAGGTGCCACCCTGGTCGTGGTCGGCGACACCACGCTGAAGGAGATCGTGCCGCTGCTCAACCGCGTGCTCGGCGACTGGAAGGGTGAAGGCCCGGCCCCGAAGGTGCCGGCCCCGGCCGAAGTCGCGCGTCCGTCCACGCCGCGCATCTACCTGATGGACCAGCCCGGCTCGGTGCAGGCCAACCTGATCGTCGGCCAGGTGGTGCCCTCGAGCATGGATCCGGGCTCCATCCGCTTCGACATGGCCAACGGCGTGCTGGGCGGTGACTTCACCTCGCGCCTGAACATGAACCTGCGCGAGGACAAGCACTGGTCCTACGGCGTGCGCGCCTCGGCCAGCAACACGCTGGGCCAGCGCCCGTGGATGACGATGGCGCCGGTGCAGATCGACAAGACCGCCGAGTCGCTGCAGGAGCTGCATCGCGAGATCACCGAATTCGCCACCGGCCAGCGTCCGCCGACCGATGCCGAAGTCGCCCGCATCCGCGCCATCCAGACCCTGAGCCTGCCCGGCGCCTACGAGACCGCCGCCGCGGTGATGAGCACCATCGCCAGCAACGTGCGCTACCAGCGCCCGGATGACTACGTGTTCAAGCGCAAGGCCGAGATCGAGTCGCTGACCGCGGCCGACGTGGCCGAAGCGGCCAAGGCGCTGGACCCGAACGCCCTGACCTGGGTGGTGGTGGGTGACCTCAAGCAGACCGAAGCGCCGATCCGCGCCTTGGGCCTTGGCGAGGTAAGCATCGTCGACGCCGACGGCAAGCCGGTCACGTCCACGGCCGCTTCCAAGTAAAGTGCAGACCCGCCGCCGCCTGCCCCCGTGCAGGCGGCGGCACAGCACCGATTCATCCGCCGGCGGCACAATCCGCCCAGTTCCCTGCCAAGGTCTTCCCATGCGCGCACTGCTTGTTTCCGCCCTGATCGCCGCCACCGCCACCGCCTGCACCTGGGTGCCGATCGAGACCGCCGGCAAGGCCGTGCAGGTGCTGCCCGCCGGGCCGATCCCGGGTGGCTGCCAGCTCAAGGGCGAGATCGTCGTCTCGGTGAAGGACAAGGTCGCCTTCTACAACCGCAATGCGCTGCGCGTGCAGGAAGAACTGGAAACCCTGGCCCGCAACGAGGCGCCCAGCGCCGGCGCCAACGCCGTGCAGGCCGCGGCCGCGCCGTCGGACGGCAGCCAGCGCTTCAAGGCCTACAGTTGCCCGCGCCGCTGAGCGCGTTTCCATACGCCCGGGCGTGAATTCGTAAAGATGCGGTGAAAACGGGCAGGGGCTAGAATAGTGCCCCCTTCGCCGACGCTTTGGCGCTATCCCGATGCTTTTCAAGAATGTCTCGATCGCGGGACTGGCGCACATTGATGCGCCGCATACGCTGACTTCCAAGGAAATCAACGAGCGCTTGCAGCCGACGATGGATCGTCTGGGCATCCGCACCGACGTACTCGGCGACATCGCCGGCATCCACGCCCGCCGCCTGTGGGACGCCGACATGCAGGCCTCCGACGCCGCCACCCTGGCCGCGCGCCAGGCGCTGGAAGATGCCGGCATCGGCGCCGACAAGCTCGGCCTGCTGGTCAACACCTCGGTCAGCCGCGACTACCTGGAGCCGTCCACGGCCAGCATCGTGTCCGGCAACCTGGGCACCGGCGACCAGTGCATGAGCTTTGACATCGCCAACGCCTGCCTGGCCTTCATCAACGGCATGGACGTGGCTGCACGCATGCTCGAGCGGGGCGACATCGACTACGCGCTGATCGTCGACGGCGAAACCTCGAACCTGGTCTACGAAAAGACCATCGAGCGCATGACCGCCCCGGACGTGACCGCCGAGGACTTCCGCAACGAACTGGCGGCGCTGACCACCGGTTCGGGCGCCGCGGCGATGGTGCTGGCACGTACCGAGCTGGTCCCGGAAGCCCCGCGCTACAAGGGCGGCGTGACCCGTTCGGCCAACGAATGGAACAAGCTGTGCCTTGGCAACCTGGACCGCATGGTCACCGACACCCGCATGCTGCTGATCGAAGGCATCAAGCTGGCGCAGAAGACCTTCGTCGCCGCCAAGGCCGGCCTCGGCTGGGCGGTGGAGGAGATCGACCAGTTCGTGATCCACCAGGTCAGCCAGCCGCACACCAATGCCTTCATCAAGTCCTTCGGCATCGACCCGAAGAAGGTGATGACCATCTTCGGTGAGTACGGCAACATCGGCCCGGCCAGCGTGCCGATCGTGCTGAGCAAGCTGCGCCAGCTGGGCAAGCTCAAGAAGGGCGACCGCGTCGCGCTGATGGGCATCGGCTCGGGCCTGAACTGCTCGATGGCCGAAGTGGTCTGGTAAGCGCCAGATCCCGACGAAACACAGGGCCGGTTCTGCCGGCCCTTTTTGCAGGTGCGATCTGATGAGCCAGTTCCCCGGTTACCCGAGCACGACCCACCGCTTCGAAGTGCGTCCCGGCATTTGGATGAACTACGTCGACCAAGGCCCGCGCGACGGCGAGGTGGTGGTGATGCTGCACGGCAATCCGTCGTGGAGCTACCTGTGGCGCCACCTGGTCAACGGGCTGAGCGACACGTACCGCTGCATCGTGCCGGACCACATCGGCATGGGCCTGTCGGACAAGCCCGATGACAGCCGCTACGACTACACCCTGCAGTCGCGCGTGGATGACCTGACCGCACTGCTCGACCATCTGGGCATCACCGGTCCGATCACCCTGGCCGTGCACGACTGGGGCGGCATGATCGGGTTTGGCTGGGCGCTGGGCCACCATCACCAGGTCAAGCGCCTGGTGATCACCAACACCGCCGCCTTCCCGATGCCGGCCGACAAGAAGATGCCGTGGCAGATCGCGCTGGGCCGCCACTGGAAGCCCGGCGAGTGGCTGATCCGCACCTTCAATGCGTTCTCCGCCGGTGCCTCGTGGCTGGGCGTGAGCCGCCGCATGCCGGCCGACGTGCGCCGTGCCTACGTCGCCCCGTACGACAACTGGGACAACCGCATCTCGACCATCCGCTTCATGCAGGACATCCCGCTGGGGCCGGAAGACCGTGGCTGGTCGCTGCTGACCCGTGCCGGTGAAGCGCTGCCTTCGTTTGCCGACCGCCCGGCGTTCATCGCCTGGGGCCTGCGTGACATCTGTTTCGACTACCCGTTCCTGCGCACTTTCCGCCAAGCGCTGCCGGATGCGCAGGTGATGGCCTTCGAGGATGCCAACCACTACGTGCTGGAAGACAAGCACGAAGTGATCGTGCCGGCGGTGCGCGAGTTCCTGCAGCGCCATCCGCTGGACTGAGGCACTGCCGAGGACGTCGCGCCGTCGTGTTGGCGTGGCGCAACTCCGCAGGTGTCAGGCCGCGATCGGCGTGGTCGGCGGCGACGAAGGGCTGTTGCCGTTGTCGTCGGGATGGTCGTCGTCGTTGTCGGCGCCATCGCGCCAGCGCCAGTCGGCCGGGGTCAGTGCTGCCATGCCATGGGCGATGCGCGCGCGGTCGCACTGCGAGCTGGGCTTGCCGTATTCCCACGAGGCATCGACCTCGCGGCACACGCTGGGCCGGTTGGGATGGATGCTGCAGCGTGAATACACCCCGATCTCCGCATCCAGCGCCACGCAGCGGATCGGATCGGAATGGGTACCGCGCATGCACAGGCGATGCGGGTCCAGCGTCTGGGTCAGCTGGTGCGGCACGCCGCCTTCGGTGACTTCGTCCGACTCCATCCAGTGGAAGGCGACCCGGTACTGGGTACAGCAGGCACCACAGGTAAGGCAGGGATGGGGCATGGGGATACCGGCCGTGGGCGGCAGCGAACAGGAGGGAGGCGGCGATTTTCCACGCGTGCCGGCGCCGCGCAAGATTTTTCTGCAGCGGCGACAATAGCCCGATGAACGAGCCCTGCAACATCGCCGCCCGCCTGCCACAACTGGCGCGCGAGCGGCCGGACCAGGTCGCCATCCGCTGCCCCGGCCGCCGCGCCCAGGGCAACGGCCTGGCCGCCTACGACGTCACCCTCGACTACCGCACCCTGGACCGCCGCAGCGATGCGATCGCCGCCGGTCTGGTCGCCCATGGCATCGGCCGCGGCGTACGCGCCGTGGTCATGGTGCGGCCGTCGCCGGAGTTCTTCCTGCTGATGTTCGCGCTGTTCAAGGTCGGCGCGGTGCCGGTGCTGGTCGATCCGGGCATCGACAAGCGCGCGCTGCGGCAGTGCCTGGACGAGGCGCAGCCGCAGGCCTTCATCGGCATCCCGCTGGCGCAGCTGGCGCGGCGGCTGCTGGGCTGGGCGCGCAGCGCCACCCGCATCGTCACCGTGGGCGGACGCTGGGGCTGGGGCGGGACCACGCTGGCCCGGCTGGAAGCCCGCGGTGCCGGAGCGGGCAGCCAGCTGGCGGCCACCGACCCGGACGAGGTCGCCGCGATCCTGTTCACCTCCGGCTCGACCGGCGTGCCCAAGGGGGTGGTCTACCGCCACCGCCATTTCCTCGGCCAGGTCGAGCTGCTGCGCAATGCCTTCGGCATGGAGCCGGGCGGGGTGGACCTGCCGACCTTCCCGCCTTTCGCGTTGTTTGATCCGGCGCTGGGGCTGACCAGCGTGATCCCGGACATGGACCCGACCCGGCCGGCCAGCGCCAATCCGCGCCGGCTGCACGATGCGATCGCCCGCTTCGGCGTGACCCAGCTGTTCGGCTCGCCGGCGCTGATGCGGGTGCTGGCCGACTACGGCCGGCCGCTGCCCGGCGTGCGCCGGGTGACCTCGGCCGGTGCGCCGGTGCCACCGGATGTGGTGGCCAGGATCCGCACCCTGCTGCCGGAAGACGCGCAGTTCTGGACGCCGTATGGCGCCACCGAGTGCCTGCCGGTGGCGGTGATCGAGGGCCGCGAGCTGGAGTCCACCCGCGAGGCGACCGAAGCCGGCGCCGGCACCTGCGTCGGTGCGGTGGTCGCGCCGAACGTGGTGCGCATCATCGCCATCGACGACCGCCCGATTGCGCAGTGGGTTGATGTGCGTGAGCTGCCGGCCGGCCAGGTTGGCGAGATCACCGTCGCCGGGCCGACCGCCACCGACAGCTATTTCAACCGCGAGGCCGCCACCGCCGCAGCCAAGATCCACGAGACCCTGGCAGATGGCAGCGGGCGCATCGTCCATCGCATGGGCGACGTGGGCTATTTCGATGCCGAGGGTCGGCTGTGGTTCTGCGGCCGCAAGACCCAGCGCGTGGAGGCGGCCGATGGACCGCTGTACACCGAGCAGGTCGAGCCGGTGTTCAACACCCATCCGCAGGTGCGGCGCACCGCACTGGTTGGCGTGGGTGCGCCCGGCGCGCAGCGACCGGTGCTGTGCGTGGAGTTGGCCAGGGGCGTCGATGCCTCCGCGTGGCCGCAGGTCGAGGCGCAGCTGCGCCAGCTCGGCGCACGCCATGCGCATACCGCGCGCATCGGCTGTTTCCTGCGGCACAAGGGCTTCCCGGTGGACATCCGCCACAACGCCAAGATCGGGCGCGAGAAACTCGGCGCCTGGGCAAGCGAGCAATTGAAGGACAAGGCATGAAGATCCTGGTCACCGGTGGTGGCGGATTCCTGGGCCAGGCGCTGTGCCGCGGGCTGGTTGAGCGCGGGCACCAGGTGCTCAGCTTCAACCGTGGCCACTACCCGCAGCTGCAGGCGCTGGGCGTGGGCCAGATCCGTGGCGACCTGGCCGATGCCAATGCGGTCCGCCATGCCGCGGCGGGTGTCGATGCGGTCTTCCACAACGCCGCCAAGGCCGGCGCGTGGGGCAGCTACGACAGCTACTTCCAGGCCAACGTGGTCGGCACCCGCAACGTGTTGGCGGCCTGTCGCCAGCATGGCATCGGCCGGCTGGTCTACACCTCCACCCCGAGCGTGACCCACCGCGCCACCCATCCGGTGGAAGGCCTGGGCGCCGACGAGGTGCCGTACGGCGAGAACTTCCAGGCGCCGTATGCGGCGACCAAGGCGATCGCCGAGCAGGAAGTGCTGGCCGCCAACGATGCAAACCTGGCCACCGTTGCGCTGCGTCCGCGCCTGATCTGGGGTCCGGGCGACCAGCAGCTGGTGCCGCGCCTGGCAGAGCGTGCGCGCGCCGGCCGCCTGCGCTTCGTCGGCGATGGCCAGAACAAGATCGACACCACCTACATCGACAACGCCGCGCAGGCGCACTTCGATGCGTTCGAAAACCTGGCCGTGGGCGCGGCCTGCGCCGGCAAGGCCTACTTCATTTCCAACGGCGAACCGCTGCCGATGCGCGACCTGCTCAACCGGCTGCTGGCCGCTGTCGGCGCGCCCGGCGTTGAACGTTCGATCAGCTTCAAGGCGGCCTACCGCATCGGTGCGGTGTGCGAACGGCTGTGGCCGCTGCTGCGCCTGCGCAGCGAGCCGCCGATGACCCGCTTTCTCGCCGAGCAGCTTTGTACGCCGCACTGGTACAGCATGGAGCCGGCGCGCCGCGACTTCGGTTACGTGCCGAGGGTGTCGATCGAGGAAGGCCTGCGCCGCCTCGGAGAGGCGAGCACGCCTGCGTAATCCAGCAAAGGTATGCATTGACGCACGGATCACAACACTGAAATTTTGATGGCCTCGTGTTGCGGCCGTCACCCGATGACGACTCACCTCCTTGGACTATGGCGCCGTGCCAAACCGACCCGCAACCACCCAAGGGACCCCGCCATGCTGCATTACGCCGTCATCTTCTTCGTGATCGCCATCATTGCCGCCGTGCTTGGTTTCAGCGGCATCGCTGGCGCCGCCGGCAATATCGCCTGGATCCTGTTCGTCGTCTTCCTCATCCTTGCCGTGGTGTCGCTGTTCCGCCGCAAGGTATGACGATGCGGGCCGCACCGGTTGCCGGTGCGGCCCGCTTCCGTTCCAGGTTTGTAGCCTTTCGAATTACATCGAGCTGCGCAGCGCCCTGTCGGCCGCATGCCGCTCCAGTGCCAGTTCCAGCAGGCGCGTGATCAGCGCGCTGTAACCCAGCCCGCTGGCCCCCCACAATTTCGGATACATGCTGATCTTGGTGAAACCAGGCAGTGTGTTGATCTCGTTGATCACCACCTCGCCTTCCGGGGTCAGGAACACATCCACCCGCGACAGGCCGGCGCAGTCCAGCGCCTGGTAGGCGCGTACCGCGATCTGGCGGATCTTCTCCTGCGCCTCGGCGGAAATGTCGGCCGGCACCACGATGTCCGCGCCGCTCTCGCTGATGTACTTGGTGTCATACGAGTAGAAGTCGTCATGCACGACGACCTCGCCGCACACGCTGGCTTCGGGCAGCTCGTTGCCCAGCACCGCACATTCGATCTCGCGGCCACTGATGGCCGATTCCACCAGCACCTTGTGGTCGAACGAGAGCGCCAGTTCCATCGCCTGGCGGAACTCGGCCTCGTTGCGTGCCTTGCTCACGCCCACCGACGAACCCTGGTTGGCCGGCTTGACGAACAGCGGCAGGCCCAGCCTGTCGACCACCGCCTGGTAGTCGGCGGTGGCCGTGGTAATGCGGTTGAAGCACAGGAACGGGGCAACGTTGAGTCCGGCATCGCGCAGCAGGCGCTTGGCCACGTCCTTGTCCATCGCCGCCGCCGAGCCGAGCACGCTGGAACCGACGAAGGGCAGGTTGGCCATGCGCAGCAGGCCCTGCAGCGAACCGTCCTCGCCCAGCGTGCCATGCACGATCGGGAACACCACGTCGATCTGCTCCAGCACCGCGGCCGCATCGACCGGCACCAGCTGCCGGCGCTCGCGGCCCGGCATCACCGCCAGTTCCTGGCCGGACACGTTCAGCGCGATCCGCGCCGGGTCGTCGGCATTGAGCAGGAAGTCGGCCGGGTCGCACAGGTGCCACAGGCCCTGCTTGTCGATGCCGATCAGGGTCACGTCGAAGCGCTGCTTGTCCAGCGCATCGACGATGTTCTTCGCCGATTGCAGCGAGACCTCGTGCTCGGCCGAACGACCGCCGAAGATGATGCCGACGCGGGTCTTGCCCATGGACTTGCTGCTCCTGACGCTATCGATGAGGGGTGCATAGCATGAACCTTCCGGCCGCCGGCTGCGCGCCTGGCGCGGGCGCGCGCACGATCCGGCGATGGCGGGCAGGTAGAATGCGCCCCATGCCTGCCTCCCCCTTCAAATCCCTCAAGCCGCTGGCCGGTCGTGCCCTGGAAGTGGCGCTCAACCGCGCCCTCGCCCTGGACCCGGACACCCGCAACGCCCTGCAGCCGCTGGACGGCCAGCGCATCGCGCTGACCCTGGAATCGCCCTCCCTGGCAATGCAGATCGGGGTCAGTGGCCAGCGCCTGACCGTGGGCCCGGTCGATCCGGCCACCGAACCCGACCTGGCGGTGCGCAGCACCCTGGGCGGGGTGCTGGCGCAGTTGCCGTTCATGGCACGCGTGCGCCGCAACGACAGCGTGCCGGGCGGGAGGATGAAGGTTTCCGGTGATGCCGAACTGGCGCGGCGCCTGCAGCAGCTGGCCACGCGTTTCGATCCGGACTGGCAGCAACCCTTCGTCAGCGTGTTTGGCGAGGTGCTCGGGGTGCAGGTCGCCAACACCCTGCGCTCGGCCCTGCTGCGCGTGCGTCGCGGCGCGGAGGACCTGGCCCAGACCGCGGCCGAGTTCGTCACCGAGGAATCGCGCGACGTGATCCCGCGTGCCGAGCTGGAAGCCTTCCTCGACGACGTCGACGTGCTGCGCGATGACGTCGAGCGCATCGGCGTGCGCATCCAGCGCCTGCGGGGTGCGGCATGAAGGCGGCGCTGCGTGCGGCCCGCATCGGCCGCGTGATCCTGCGCTACCGCCTGGACGACCTGCTGCACGGCACCCCGGCCGAGCGCTGGCTGCGCCTGGCCAAGCCGTTCGTGCCGCGTGCATCGGCTGCCATCGCTGCGCAGTCGCGGGGCGCGCGCCTGCGTCTTGCGCTGCAGGACCTGGGCCCGATCTTCGTCAAGTTCGGGCAGATCCTCTCCACCCGCCGCGACCTGGTGCCGCCGGACGTGGCCGAGGAGCTGACCCTGCTGCAGGACCGGGTCAAGCCCTTCGATGGCGATGCCGCGCGCGCGATCGTCGAGCAGGCGCTGGGCCGGCCGGTGGCCGAGGCCTTCGCCAGCTTCGATACCCAGCCGCTGGCCTCGGCGTCGATCGCCCAGGTGCATGCGGCCACGTTGCCGGACGGCCGCCAGGTGGTGGTCAAGGTGCTGCGCCCGGGCATCGAGGAACAGATCGACGCCGACATCGCGCTGCTGCGCTCGATGGCCGCGCTGGTCGAACGCACCCATCCGCGGGCTGACAAGATCCGTCCGCAGGAAGTGGTGTCCGAGGTCGAGAACACCCTGGCCGCCGAGCTGGACCTGCAGCGCGAGGGCGCCAACGCCAGCGTGCTGCGCCGCTTCTGGCAGGACTCGAACGACCTGTACGTGCCGGAGGTGGTCTGGAGCCACACCGCCGAGCGTGCGCTGACCCTGGAGCGGGTGTGGGGCATTCCCTCCGATGACATCGCCGCGCTGGACGCGGCCGGCATCGACCGCCGGATGCTCGCGGCCAAGGGCGTGCGCCTGTTCTACACCCAGGTGTTCCGCGACAACTTCTTCCACGCCGATGCCCACGCCGGCAACATCTGGGTCGACAACGACCCGGCGCGCCGCGACAACCCGCGTTTCATAGCACTGGACTTCGGCATCATGGGCCAGCTCTCGCAGGAGGATCAGTACTACCTCGCAGAGAACTTCATGGCCATCTTCAACCGCGACTACCGGCGCATCGCCGCGCTGCACGTGGAAGCGGGCTGGATGCCGGCGCACCTGCGCCTGGACGAGCTGGAAGCGGCGGTGCGCTCGGTGTGCGAGCCGTACTTCACCCGGCCGCTGTCGCAGATCTCGCTGGCCGAGGTGCTGCTCAAGCTGTTCCGCATGGCCCAGCGCTACCAGCTGACCCTGCAGCCGCAGCTGATACTGCTGCAGAAGACCCTGCTCAACATCGAGGGCGTGGGTCGCCAGCTGGATCCGCAGATCGACATCTGGGCGGTGGCCAGGCCGGTGCTCGAGCGCATCCTGGTCGAGCGCTACAGTCCGCGCCGCACCCTGCGCGAACTGCGCAAGCGGCTGCCGGAAATCATGACCCACGCGCCGGAAATGCCGGCGCTGGTGCACGGCTGGTTGCGCCAGCAGGTCGAGGGCCGCCACCAGCTGGCGATGCGCTCGCAGGACCTGGTCGCGCTGAACCTGACGCTGCAGCGCATGCAGCGCCGCGTGGTCACCGCCATCGGCGGCGCCGGCCTGGTGGTCGTTGCCGCGGTGCTGTACGGCCTGCAGGCCAGCGGCCCGCAGCTGGCCTCGGTGCCGCTGTGGTCGTGGCTGACCGGGCTGGTCGGTACCGGCGCATTGCTCTCGGCCTGGCTGCGTCGATGAGCGAAATCGAAGAAGCAGCGCCGGCCGCGGTCGAGCCGGCGCTGACCCTGCTGTACCAGGACCCGTGGCTGGCGGTGGTGGACAAGCCGGCCGGGCTGATGGTCCATGACAGCAAGCTGGCCCGAGGCGAGGATGACTTCCTCGCCGACCGCCTGCGCGAGCAACTGGGCAGGCCGATCTTCCTGGTCCACCGCCTGGACCGCGCCACCAGCGGCTGCCTGCTGCTGGCCTTCGACCGCGACACCGCCAGCCTGCTTGGCAAGGTCCTGATGGGCGGCGACGTCGGCAAGGACTACCTGGCCGTGTGTCGCGGCTGGCCGGCCGAGGACGCCTTCACTGTCGACCACGATCTCGATGGCGGCCCCGGCAAACCGGTCAAGAAACAGGCCGTCACCCATTTCCAGCGCCTGGCCACCGGCGAGCTGACAGTGCCGGTGGGTGAGTTCGCCACCTCGCGTTACGCGCTGCTGCGCTGCCAGCCGCAGACCGGTCGCTTCCGGCAGATCCGCCGCCACCTCAAGCACCTGTCGCACCACCTGATCGGCGACACCAGCCACGGCGACGGTCGCCACAACCGCAACTTCCGCATGCAGGGCGTGCACCGCATGCTGCTGCACGCCGAACGCCTGCGCTTCACCCATCCGCACGATGGCCAGGTGGTGGATGTCCGTGCCGGACTGGATGCGCAGTTCCAGCGGGCCTTCGGCCTGTTCGGCTGGGATGCCGCGGCGCTGCCGGACACCTCGGCGCCGCAGGCGTGAAACGCGGACGGCGGCTCCGTGGCCGCCGTCCGTCATGCAACCGCAGCGGCGGTCAGTTGCCCGAAGGCTCGGCCAGGATCGTGTCCAGGTCCTTCTGCAGGTCGGCCAGCAGCGGCTGCATGTGCGCCTGCATGGCGACCATCAGGTTCTGCATCAGCTGCGGGGTCTTGTCCAGCAGGCTCTGGCCGGCGTCGCTCTCGTAGAACTCGGCCATCGCCAGCACGTCCTCCTTGCTGAAGGTCTGCTTGTAGATGTCTGCGTACAGCGGGCGGATCTTCGACCATGCCAGTGCCTGGCGCATGGTCTGGTTTGTGCGCTGCTGGATGCGCTGCATCCGCTCGGACTGCTCCGGCGTCAGCGTGCGGCTGCGGGCCAGTTCGGCGAACTGCTGCTGCTGCATCGCCTCCATCTGCGGCAGCATGCCGTCGAGCATGGTCTGTGCGCGCGAGGCGGCCAGCAGGCGGTTGACGTCGGCATCGCTGGGCGGCGCGGCCAGCGCGGGCGCGGCGGCGGTGGCCAGTGCGAGGGCAAGCAGCAGCCGGGCGGGGCGGGTGCGGAACAGGCGGGGCAGGGGCATGGCGTCAGTCCGGTGACAGCGTTGAAAGCCCGAGCATAGGGCAGCGGGCCGGCGTCCGCCTACAATGCCGCCCATGGCAACCGGGCAGATCGACATCACCGCGCAACTTGCGATCCCGGAGACCGAGATCGTCGAGCGCTTCGTGCGCGCCAGTGGCGCCGGCGGCCAGAACGTCAACAAGGTCTCCACCGCGGTCGAGCTGCGTTTTGACGTGGCCGGTTCGCCCTCGCTGCCCGAGCCGCTGCGCGCCCGCCTGCTGGCCCGGCGCGACCGGCGCATGACCGGCGAGGGCGTGCTGGTGATCGATGCGCAGCGCTTCCGCACCCAGGAGCGCAACCGCCAGGACGCGCGCGAGCGGCTGGTGCATTTCATCCAGGCCGGGCTGAGCGTGCCCAAGGCGCGAGT
This sequence comes from Stenotrophomonas sp. Marseille-Q4652, assembly GCF_916618915.1. NCBI lineage: Bacteria > Pseudomonadati > Pseudomonadota > Gammaproteobacteria > Lysobacterales > Lysobacteraceae > Stenotrophomonas > Stenotrophomonas sp. Marseille-Q4652. The sequence goes on along the minus strand of NZ_CAKAKE010000001.1, from coordinate 2,499,591 downwards.
GGCGACCAAGCCCACCCATGGCTCAAAATTGCGCCGTCTGGATGCCAAACGCGAACGTTCGCAGATCAAGCGCGGTCGCACGCAAAGAAACTGGGACTGACTGCTTGAACGACCGGAAGCCGTTGCTGCCGGACTTGCCCCCGAACATGCCGCGGGTCAAGCCGAATGCCTTTACCCGTTGGTTCGGCCGCACCGTGCTGCGGCTGGGCGGCTGGCGCGTGGTCGGGCAGATTCCCGACGAGCCGCGACTGGTGGTGATCGCCGCGCCGCATTCGTCCAATTGGGATGGGTTCTGGGGGCTGGCGGCCAAGATCGCGATGGGCGTGGAAATCCGCGTGCTCGGCAAGGCGCAGCTGTTCTGGTGGCCACTGGCGCCGCTGCTGCGCTCGCTGGGCGTGATCCCGCTGGACCGCAGTTCGCCGCAGGGCACCGTCGGCCAGGCGGTGGAGCTGCTGCGCAACACCGAGCGCATGTGGTACACGATCGCGCCGGAAGGCACGCGCAAGCCGGTCAAGGAATGGAAGGGCGGCTTCCTGAAGATCGCCCGGCTGGCCGAGGTGCCGATCATGCCGGCCTACTTCCACTACCCGGACAAGGTCATCGGCCTGGGGCCGCTGTTCCACACCACCGGCGATGACGCCGCCGACATGGCCGCGATTCGCCGCTGGTACCTGCCGTGGCAGGGCAAGAACCGCGGCACCGCCTGAACACCGCCGTGCAGGCGGCCAGACCGGGCCGATCCAACCACCACGTCCGGCACATGCCGGGCACCCTGGCCGGGCGTAGCGTTGACGGGTCATCCCGCTCGCCAGGAGCCCTTTCATGTCACGTACCGTAGTACTGGCCGCCGCCATCAGCCTTGCGCTGGCGGCCTGTTCCGGCAAGGAGTCCACCCCCGTGTCCGATACCCAGAACCCGCCGGCGCAGCAGCCGGCCGATGCCTCGACCAATCCGCTGCTGAGCGCCAGCACGCTGCCGTTCCAGGCGCCGCCGTTCGACCGCATTCAGGACAGCCACTACCTGCCGGCCTTCGAGGAAGGCATGCGCCAGCATCTGGCGCAGGTGCGCCAGATCGCCGACAACCCCGAGCCGGCCAGCTTCGCCAATACCATCGAGGCGCTGGAGCGCAGTGGCGAGACCCTGACCCGCGTGTCGCGCATCTTCTTCGGCCTCGTGCAGGCCGATACCAACGACGCGCGCCAGCAGATCCAGGAAGAAGTGGCGCCCAGGCTGGCCGCGCACGGTGACGAGATCAACCTCGACCCGAAGCTGTTTGCGCGGGTGAAGGCCGTCTACGACCAGCGTGCCGAGGCCGGGCTCGACGCCGTGCAGCAGCGTCTGGTCGAGCGCTACTACGACGGCATGGTGCGCGCCGGTGCGGAGCTGTCCGACGCCGACAAGGCCACCATGCGCCAGCTCAACGTGGAGGAGACCACGCTCTCCACCCAGTTCCACAACCGTCTGGTCGCTGCGACCGCGGCCGCAGCGGTGGTGGTGGACGACAGGGCGAAACTGGCCGGGCTGGACGAGGATGCGCTCAATACCGCCGCGGCCGACGCCAAGGCCCGGAACCTCGAGGGCAGATACCTGCTGCCGCTACAGAACACCACCCAGCAGCCGGTGCTGGTGTCGCTGGCCGATCGCGAGCAGCGCGCCGCCGTGCTCAAGGCTTCGGAAACCCGCGCCGAGCGCGGCGATGCCAATGACACGCGGCAGATCGTGCAGCGCCTGGCCCAGCTGCGCGCGCAGAAGGCCAGGCTGCTCGGTTTCGAGAACTACGCCGCCTACAGCCTTGGTGACCAGATGGCCAAGACCCCGGCCGCGGCACTGAAGCTGCTGACCGACACCGTGCCGGCGGCCACCGCCAAGGCCCGCGGTAAACTGGCCGAGATCCAGAAGGTGATCGACGCGCAGAACGGTGGCTTCAAGGCCGCCGCCTCGGACTGGGACTACTACGCCGAGCAGGTGCGCAAGGCCCAGTACGACCTGGACGAGGCGCAGATCAAGCCGTACTTCGAGATGGAGAACGTGCTGCACAACGGCGTGTTCTTCGCCGCCACGCAGCTGTACGGCATCACCTTCAAGCCACGCACCGACATCCCGACCTATCACCCGGACATGAAGGTGTACGAGGTGTTCGACCGGGACGGCACCTCGCTCGCGCTGTTCTATACCGACTACTACAAGCGCGACAGCAAGTCCGGTGGCGCGTGGATGGACGTGTTCGTCGAGCAGGATGGCCTGGCCGGTACCAGGCCGGTGGTCTACAACGTCTGCAACTTCACCAAGCCCGCAGCCGGCCAGCCGGCGTTGCTGAGCTGGGACGACGTGACCACGATGTTCCATGAGTTCGGCCATGCGCTGCACGGCATGTTCTCGGCGGTGAAGTACCCGTCGCTGGCAGGCACCAACACCTCGCGCGATTTCGTCGAGTTCCCCTCGCAGTTCAACGAACACTGGGCGCTGGATCCCAAGGTGTTCGCCAACTACGCCAGGCACTACAGGACCGGCGAAGCGATGCCGCAGGAGCTGGTGGACAGGATCGTCAAGGCGCGCACCTTCAACCAGGGCTATGCCACCACCGAGTACCTGTCGGCCGCGCTGCTGGACCTGGCCTGGCATACGCTGCCGGCCGATGCGCCGTTGCAGGACGTGGGCACGTTCGAGGCCGAGGCGCTCAAGCGCTACAAGGTCGACCTGCCGCAGGTGCCGCCGCGGTACCGCACCACCTACTTCGACCACATCTGGGGTGGCGGCTATTCGGCCGGTTACTACGCCTACTTCTGGGCCGAGGTGCTCGACCACGATGCATTCCAGTGGTTCAAGGAGCATGGCGGGCTGACCGCTGCCAACGGACAGGCGTTCCGCGAGCAGGTGCTCTCGCGCGGCAACAGTGTCGAGCTTGCGAAGCTCTACCGCGATTTCCGCGGCAAGGACCCGAGCGTCGAACCGCTGCTGGAAAACCGCGGCCTGAAGTAAGACGCTCCCCCAGCAACATCGCAAACGGCAGGGGAAACCCTGCCGTTTGCTTTTGCCTGAACGGAAGATGGCCGATAACGGTCCGTTCCGTGTTTAACGGTTTTCATACATTTTCACGACGCCGATAATCCGCGCCCTCCGGGGAATTCCGCCCGGCCGCGGACCGTAGGTCCGCCACTTCGATTTCAATGGCGCCGCGCGGCGCAGGTGGTTGCGTGAACAAAGACCTCCTGCTGGCCCACGTCCGGCGTGTTGGCCTGTTCGGCGTCATGGTGTCGCTGCCGGCCGTGCTGCTGTATTGCGACCTCCACCTGCTGGGCAATGCGGTGGGCGAGTGGTCGCTGGTCGAGCTGACCCAGGAAGGCTTCCTGCTGGCCAGCACCCTGGCTTTCGTGCGGCTGGCGCTGGCCCGTGCCGAGGACCGCCGCTTTGCGGTGCTGGCTGCCGGCTTCTTCGCCTGCATGTTCATCCGCGAGATGGACGCGGTGCTGGACGTGGTGGTGCATGGTGCGTGGAAGTACCTGGTCGCCCCGCTCGCTGTCGGCAGCGTGGTCTACGCCCTGCGCGACTGGCGCGCGGCGCTGTCGGGCACGGTGCGCTTCCTGACCTCGCGCGCCGGCACCGTGCTGCTGCTCGGCCTGGTGCTGCTGCTGTTCTATGCGCGCCTGATCGGCATGACCGCGCTGTGGACCGGGCTGCTCGGCGAGCAGTACATCCGTGCGGTCAAGAACGCGATCGAGGAAACCACCGAGCTGCTGGCCTACACCTTCATCCTCGCCGGCAGCCTGGCCTACGCCGCGCAGCGCATCCGCGAGCCGGCCCGCGCGCTGCGCAGCGGTGTGTCGGTCCCCGGCGCGCTGGTCGGTCGCCACCATCCGCTCTGATGCCGGCGTTGTAATCGGCGGCGTACAGCGCAGGCCGCGGTCCGCGGCTCAGCGGTCCGAATGCCCGGTGTCGTCGTAGCTGCGCGGGGCGAACAGGTCCGGCTGGATCAGCTCGACGAAGGCGCGGGCCTGGGGCGACAGGAACTTGCCCTTGCGCACCACCACCCCGTAGCTGCGCGCCGGGAAGTAATCGTCCATGGTCCGGATCGCCAGCTTGTCGCGGTCGCCATCGTTCAGGCACAGCGCCGGGACGATGGAGATGCCCATGCCCATGGCCACGTACTGCTTGATCACCTCCCAGCCACCGACCTCCAGCGCCACGGTGTAGGGCACGCGGTGCTGCTGGAACACCAGGTCGACCAGGCGCCAGGTGATCTGGCGCCGCGGCGGCAGCACCAGCGGGTACGGCGACAGGTCCTCCAGGGTGATGTGCCTGCGCGCGGTGAGCGGATGGTCCGGCGGGGCGATGAGCACCTGCTGGAAGCGGTACACCGGCGCATAGGACAGGTCGGCCGGCACGTCCATCATCGAACCTACCGCCAGGTCGGCGGCATCGCTGCGCAGCAGATCGGTGCCGTCGGCGCTGATCGCGTTGTGCAGGGTGAGCCGCACGGTGGGGTGCCGCTGCCGGAACCGCTCAACGATCTTCGGCAATAAATAAAGGATCGTCGAGGAATTGGCGGCGATATTGAGCTCGCCCGCATCCAGTCCGCGGACCTTGTCGCGGAAGCTGGCCTCCAGCCCGTCGATGCTCTCCACCAGCGGCTGCGCCATCTCGTACAGCAGCTGGCCCTCGCGGCTGGGCACCAGGCGCCGGCCCGATCGCTCGAACAGCACGACCCCCAGTTCCCGTTCCAGGGCCTGCAGCTGCTGGCTCACTGCCGGCTGGCTGACGAACAGGGCCTCCGAGGCACGCGAAACCGACCCCAGGCGCACCGTCTGGCAGAACGCCCGCAGCGGCTTGAGCCGGTCGGATTTGTAGGAAAAACGAGGACTTGGGGAGTGCTTGGTCGACATGTCGTGAGCAGTATAAGCACAACTTATAAAAAACATTGCAAAAACTGTTTTGTCAAATACTCAGCCGCGACGGCACCTTGGAAGCCCGAAACACAAGGAGTCCGCCATGTCAGCCGTTGCAGCCCCCGCCGGCCCGGTCGCCGAGAGTCCGACCCCGGGCATCACCCTGACCCAGCAGATCGCCGGTCAGGCCACGCTGCTCCCGGCCGGTGCGCTCGCGCTTCTGGTATCGCTGCACCGCGCAGTGGAGAAGGAGCGCCAGGCCCGGCTGGCGGCGCGCCGCGAGCGCCAGGCGTTCTTCGACCAGGGCGGCCTGCCGGACTTCCGCGCCGATACCGCCGCCATCCGCGAGGCTGACTGGACCGTGGCCCCGCTGCCGGAGGCCTTGCAGGACCGCCGCGTCGAGATCACCGGCCCGACCGACCCGAAGATGGTGATCAACGCCCTGAACTCCGGTGCCAAGGTGTTCATGGCCGACTTCGAGGATTCGACCTCGCCGACCTGGGCCAACGTGCTGGCCGGGCAGCAGGCAATGATCGGTGCGGTGCGCGGCGACCTGGAGTACACCGCCCCCAATGGCAAGCACTACAGCCTGCGTCCGTTCGAGGAGCAGGCGGTGCTGATCGTGCGTCCGCGCGGCTGGCACCTGGACGAGAAGCACGTGCTGGTCGACGGCCAGCCGATCGCCGGTGGCTTGTTCGATGCGGCGGTGTTCGCCTTCCACAACGCCCGCACGCTGATGTGCAAGCAGCGCGGCCCGTTCTTCTACCTGCCCAAGCTGCAGTCGATGGAAGAAGCCGCGCTGTGGGAAACCGCGCTGTCGCACATCGAGGGCATGCTCGGCCTGCCGCACGGCCAGATGAAGGTCACCGTGCTGATCGAGACCCTGCCGGCGGTGTTCGAGATGGACGAGATCCTGTACGTCCTGCGTGACCGCATCGTCGGCCTGAACTGCGGCCGCTGGGACTACATCTTCTCCTACCTGAAGACCTTCCGTCGCCACGCCGACAAGGTGCTGCCCGAGCGCGGCCAGGTCACCATGACCCAGCCGTTCCTGAAGGCCTACTCGGAACTGCTGATCAGGACCTGCCACCGCCGTGGCGCCCACGCCATGGGCGGCATGGCCGCGCAGATCCCGATCAACCACGACGCCGCCGCCAACGAGCAGGCGATGGCCCGGGTGCGCGCGGACAAGCTGCGCGAGGTCACTGCCGGCCACGACGGCACCTGGGTTGCGCATCCGGCGCTGATCCCGGTGGCGAAGGCCATTTTCGACGAGCACATGCCCACGCCGAACCAGCACCACGTGCTGCGCCGCGACGTGGAGGTCAGCCGCGATGACCTGATCACCGCGCCGGCCGGCACCATCACCCGCGCCGGCTTCGAGAACAACGTCGAGGTCTGCGTGCGCTACCTGGCCGCCTGGCTGGCCGGCAACGGCTGCGTGCCGATCCACAACCTGATGGAGGACGCGGCCACCGCCGAAATCAGCCGCAGCCAGATCTGGCAGTGGCTGCACGTCGGTGGGCTGCACCTGGACGACGGCACCGCCATCGATCTGGCCCTGCTGGAGTCGACCCTGCGTGCGTTGCCGGCCCGCCTGGGCGATACCAGCGGCCTGCCGGGCGGCGACCGCATCGAAAAAGCCATCGCCCTGCTCGATGAGCTCAGTCGCGCCGACGAGCTGGCCGACTTCCTCACCCTTCCCGCCTACCGACAGATCGACTGACCGCTACTCCGGAACCGGCGCCCGCGCCGGCCCGTGCCCCGAACGTGCATTTCCCCCCTTGAAAGTTGGAGAGAAACACCATGAGCAAGCTGCCGACCGCCGCCGAAATCCAGAAGGACTGGGACACCAATCCGCGCTGGGCGGGCATCACCCGCAACTACACCGCCGAGGACGTCGTGCGCCTGCGCGGCACCGTCCACATCGAGCATTCGCTGGCCCGGCTGGGTGCCGAGAAGCTGTGGAAGTACCTGCACGAGAAGGACTTCGTCAACGCGCTGGGCGCGCTGACCGGCAACCAGGCCATGCAGCAGGTCAAGGCCGGCCTGAACGCGATCTACCTGTCCGGCTGGCAGGTGGCCGCCGACGCCAACCTGGCCGGGCAGATGTACCCGGACCAGTCGCTGTATCCGGCCGACTCGGTGCCGGCGGTGGTCAAGCGCATCAACAACACCCTGCTGCGCGCCGACCAGCTGCACCACGCCGAAGGCAAGGACGGGATCGATTTCCTGCAGCCGATCGTGGCTGATGCCGAAGCCGGCTTCGGCGGCGTGCTCAACGCCTTTGAACTGATGAAGGCGATGATCGAGGCCGGTGCCGCCGGCGTGCACTTCGAGGACCAGCTGGCCTCGGTGAAGAAGTGCGGCCACATGGGTGGCAAGGTGCTGGTGCCGACCCGCGAGGCGGTGGAGAAGCTCAACGCCGCGCGCCTGGCCGCCGACGTGATGGGCGTGCCGACCCTGCTGGTCGCCCGCACCGACGCCGAGGCTGCCGACCTGCTGACCAGCGACATCGACCCGAACGACCAGTCGTTCACCACCGGCGAGCGCACCCCGGAAGGTTTCTACCGCACCCGCAATGGCCTGGATCAGGCCATCAGCCGCGGCCTGGCCTACGCGCCCTACGCCGACCTGGTGTGGTGCGAGACCGGCAAGCCGGACCTGGAGTTCGCCCGCAAGTTCGCCGAGGCCATCCACGCGAAGTTCCCGGGCAAGCTGCTGGCCTACAACTGCTCGCCGAGCTTCAACTGGAAGAAGAACCTGGACGACGAAACCATCGCCAAATTCCAGAAGGAAATCGCCAGCTACGGCTACAAGTTCCAGTTCATCACCCTGGCCGGTTTCCACTCGCTGAACTACTCGATGTTCAACCTGGCCCACGGCTATGCCCGCCGCCAGATGAGCGCCTTCGTCGAGCTGCAGGAAGCGGAGTTCGCCGCGGCCGAGAAGGGCTTCACCGCGGTCAAGCACCAGCGCGAGGTCGGCACCGGCTACTTCGACGCGGTGACCCAGGCCATCCAGCAGGGCCAGTCCTCGACCACGGCGCTGACCGGTTCCACCGAGGAAGAGCAGTTCCACGGCGAAGAAGTCCACTAAGGACGACCGCAAGCCGTCACCAAGCAAGACGGGCGTCCTGTCGGGCGCCCGTCTTGCGTTTGCATGGGCGGTCTGAACCCGTACGGAAACGTGATATTCGTACGGTTTTATCCGATGGTATGCTCCGACGCTAGCCGGGATGGGCGTAGGGGATGGGCAGGGAAATGAGTGGCGCCAACGCTGCTTCCATAGCCAATGCAGTCGACAGGACTGGCGCCGCCCTGGCGACGGCGCAGATCGTGCACGCCATCCTGTCCCCGGACGAGTTCGAGCTGTTCGCGCGCTTTGGCCGTCTACGACGCGTCGCCGCCGGCGAGCTGCTGTTCCAGCGCGGCGACTGCGGCAGTTCCATGTTCGTCATCCAGTCCGGCATCGTCGACCTGGATTTCGGCGAGGACCTGGTCATCAAGTACCTGGGCCCGAATGAATTCTTCGGCGAGCTTGGCCTGCTGATCGGCGACCACCGCCGCGCCGCCGACGCCCGCGCCTCCACCGACCTGCAGTTGCTGGAGATCGAGCACGAGGACTTCCAGCGGCTGGTCGAGCACGACCCTGGCCTGGTGTCCTACTTCCTGCGCCGCACCATCATCCGCGTGGTGTCCAACGAACAGATTCTGATCCGGCAGTTGCGCCGCCGCAACCACGACCTGGAAACGGCGCTGGACAACCTCTACACCACCACCCACCAGCTCACCCATACCGAGGAGCTGGTGCGGACCGATGAGCTGACCGGCCTGCACAACCGCCGCGGCCTGACCCTGTACCTGCAGGATTGCCGCACGCCGTTGCACTCGCTGCCGCACGGCCTGCTGCTGATCGACTGCGACCGCTTCAAGCACGTCAACGACCAGCACGGCCACCTGGCCGGCGACCGCGTGCTGCAGTCGCTGGCCAACATCCTGCGTTCGGTGGTGCAGCCCGATGGCCTGGCCTGCCGGCTCGGCGGCGACGAATTCTGCCTGCTGGTCACCGATGCCACGGTCGAATCGCTGGAACACATCGCCGAATTCATCCTGCAGGCGGTCCATGGCCTGCTGGAACGCACGCAGCCCGTGCCGCGCATCTGCCCGGTCAGCATCGGCGTCAGCCTGCTCGACCCGGCGCAGGACTGGAGCGACTGGTACGCCCAGGCCGACAGCGCGCTGTACGAGGCCAAGCGCCTGGGGGGCAACCGCATGCACTGGGCCGTACCAGGGAACCGGGGTGACTGAGCATGTTGAACGAACAGGCGGCTCCAGCGCCGGCCGATGACACGGCCCCCTCTGCACCACAACTGCAGACGGTACTGTTGACCGACCTGTGCGATTCCGTCGCGCTGGTGGAAAAGCTCGGCGACAGCGCGGCGGCGGAACTGTTCCAGCACCACGACCGGCTCGTGCTGATGCTCCAGCAGCAGTGGCGCGGCCGCCTGATCGACCGGTCCGATGGCCTGCTGCTGCTGTTCGACCGACCGGTCAACGCGCTGGCCTTCGCCATGGACTACATGCGCGGGCTGCAGGAGCTGGGCCGCGAGCGCAAGTTGAAGCTGCGCGCCCGCGCCGGCATCCACGTCGGCGAGGTGGTCACCTGGCACAACTCGGTGCCGGCGGTGCAGGCCGGGGCCAAGCCGCTGGAGGTCGAAGGCCTGGCCAAGCCGCTGGCCGCGCGCCTGATGAGCCTGGCCCGGCCCGGCCAGATCCTGCTTTCGGCGGTGGCCGAGTCGCTGGCCCATCGCGCCGCGCGCGACGAGCTGGGCGAGCGCAACGAGCGGCTGCTGTGGAAATCGCACGGGCGCTGGCGCTTCAAGGGCGTGCCCACCGTGCAGGAGGTCTACGAAGCCGGCGAGATCGGCGTGGCGCCGCTGCGCGCGCCGCGCAATTCGCCCAAGGCCTGGCGTGACCTGCCGCTGTGGCGGCGTCCGGCCGCGCTGGTGGCCGAGGTGGCGCTGGTGGCCCTGCTGGGTATCGGCGTCTGGTTCGTCAGCCGACCGCAACCGGCAATCGCCTTCAGCGAGCGCGACTGGGTGGTGGTCGGTGACCTGCGCAACCTCACCGGTGACAGCCTGCTGGACGATTCGCTGCAGCAGGCATTCCGCATCAGCCTGGAGCAGTCGCGCTACGTCAACGTGGTGAGCGACGAACGCACGCGGCGGACGCTGGACATGATGCGCCGCAATCCCCTGGCCACCCGGCTGGACCGCGAAACCGCGGCCGATGTCGCGCAGCGCCTGGGCGTGCGCCTGGTGCTGCTGCCCTCGGTGGCCGACGTTGGCGGGCGCAAGCGCTTCACCGTCGAGATGATGGATCCAACGCAGCGCCAGACCCTGCTGGTCAGTTCCGCCTACGCCAGCAACGCGACGATGCTGGCCGCAATCGACACGGTGACGGCCGAGCTGCGCGACAAGCTGGGCGAAAGTCCGGCCAACATCCGCCAGGACAGCCAGCCGTTGCCGGAGGTCACCACCGCCAGCCTCGATGCGCTGCGGGCCTACGCGCTGGGCCAGAAAAAGTACGCCCAGGGCGACTACGTCGCCGCGCTGGCGTTCTATGACAGCGCCATCGATATCGACAACGCTTTTGCCCTGGCATGGCTGGGCAAGGTCAGGGCGTACTACGCCTCGCTGGATTTCCGCAGCGCCACCGACGCGCTGAAGAAGGCGACCACGCTGTCCGAGCACCTGCCGCCGCGCGAGGCGATGTATGCGCGCAACTGGCAACTGCAGATGCTGCAGCCCGACCAGGCCGGCGATGGCTGGGCACGGATGGCGGACCTGTACCCGGACTTCGTTCCCGCCGCGCACAACGCCGCACTGAACTACTTCGAGGAAAACCGCTTCCAGGACGCGAAGGTCTATTCCACGCGGGTTGCCGAAAGCCGCTATGAGCTGTCCAGCGTGGGCGTGGACCAGCATGCGCGCGTGCTGCTGGCGCTGGGTGACTACACCGGTGCCGAAGCCGCCTTCCGCAAGGCGGTGGAACTGGGCTGGCGCAGTTCGATGGTGCGCCAGGCCACGGCCGTGGCCGCCAAGGGTGAATTCGGCCGTGCCTATGGCCTGATCGAAGCGTCAGGTCGACCGGATCTTGGCGAGCCCGTGCGGGTCTCCATCGCGCTGGACGAGGGCCGCCCCGGCCACGCCGTGGAGCGCGCCGAGGCCGCGGTGCGCGAACATGGCAAGACCCCCGGCGTCGAAGGGCTGGCCTACTTCGTGCCGTTGGCAACCGCATACCTGGCCGATGGCTGCCGCAGCGATGCCATCGCCACTGCGCGCGAGGCCGTCCGCATGGCCATGACCGATATCGACAACGCGGTGCCGCAGGAGGCCACCGACCGGGCGACGATCGCGCTGGCGGCGACGATCGCGCTGGCGGCGGCGATCGTGGCACAGCGCGCCGGCGACCGTGCACTTGCCGAGCAGGTGAGCGCACGCCTGGGCCGGGCGCAGAACCTCCCGGCCGGCCGGGTGCTGCAGGAATTCCGGGCCGTGGTGGCCGCCGGCAGTGCCCGGCTGTCGGGCAATCCGAAGCAGGCGCTGGAGCTGCTCAAGCCCTTCGTGGACGGACAATCACGCATCCAGACCCGGGTGGAGCTGCTGCATGCGGCGACCGCCGCCGGTGATGCCGCGCTGGCCGAGGCCCAGCTCAAGTGGCTGCGCGAGCGGCGCGGCATGGCCTATGCCGAGATCGAATGCGTCTACTGCCTGCAGGCGCTGAACGTGCTGGAAGTGAACAAGGCCATCGCCGCCGCCCCGGGAAACACCCGCGGGGCGACGGCAGTGGGCGCGATCCTCGCGCCGGGTTAGCGCTTACTTCAGCGGGCGCGTGCCGGCGTGGTCGGCATCGAGCATCGGCACGCTATGACCGACGCCGCTGGTCAGCATCGTGGTGATCTCCTTGCGCGCCCCGGCAATGGTTTCCTTGTCGGCCAGGGTCACCTTGGCACAGTCCCTGGCGACGAATTCCTTGAGGTCATCGTTGGGCTCGGCACCGGCTTTCTGCAGTGCGGCCAGCGTGTCGCTGGCGAACAGCTTGCGGAAGTCATCGTCGGTGGAAAGCAGGTCGATCAGCTTGTTGGCGGTAGCGGTGTCGAGCTGGAGCTTGGACATTGCGTTTTCTTCCCTGTGGATGTCGTTGAGATGAGGGTCCTGCGGACTGCTGTTCCTTTGCTGCGCGGCGATGTTAGCAGCCGGCACCACCGCTAGAATGGGCCCGCGCCGGCCGGGGGAAGAAAGGCGGCGCACTGAAAGGGGACTCCGGATGCAGCACGGAACGGCATGCCTGCGATGGGCGCGCTGGCGGCGGAGCATTCCCGATATGCCGGGCAACACGCCGCCCGCGTCCCGATTACCGACAACCGGAGCCCTGCATGTCCATCGATGAATCCAAGGTCCTGATCCGTCGCTGCGCAGTGCTGGTGTTCGAGCCGCAGGAAACGGTGGAGTTCGACCTGCAGGAGCTGGTGGGCGGTGGCGATGGCCTGCGCCGCACCCTGCGCTGGCAGGCGCTGGCACCGCACCTGGGTGAACCGGTGGCCGTCGATGCGCGGCAGCGCGAACTGCTGGGACGGATCAGCCCGTCGGCATGGACCGCGCTGGATTCGCTGGGCGAAGAGCGTGGCACCGCCCAGGCCCTGCTCGACAGCGGCCTGCTGGTAGCCAGGGCGCCCGGCCTGCACGACGCGCACCGCGAGCGTGACGAGCGCTTGCGCCAGGGCTACTGGCATCCGCTGGGTGCGGTACTGCATGCGTTTACCCGCTGGGACGGCGTGGATGCGGTGCGCAACATGCACGAGTCCGGCACCGAAACCGCCTCGAAAATGCGCCAGGTGCTGGGTGAGCCGCCGGCCGAGGCGCGCAGGCTGGTGACCGCGGACGACGAGCTGATCCGGCTGCCCGAGGTGCCGCACAGTGATTTCGACGCGCTGATGCACCGGCGCGTGACCTGCCGGAACTTCGACGCCTCGCGTCCGGTGCCGCTGCCGGTGTTCGCCAAGGTCATCGAGCGCGCACTGGCCGCGCAGGCGAAGGTGGAAGTGACCGGCGACCTGGTGTTCCTGAAGAAGAACGTGCCCTCCGGCGGTGGCCTGCATCCGATGGAGGCCTACCTGGTCGTGCAGAACGTCGAGGGCCTGGCGCCGGGGCTGTACCACTACCGCGCCGACGTGCATGCGCTGGAGGCGCTGCCGGCACCGGAAGGCGGGCTGCCGGAGTTCGTGATGGAAGCGGTGGCGCAGCAGCACTGGTTTGGCGACGCGCACGTTCTGGTGGCGCTGGCGCCGCGTTTCGACCGCACGTTCTGGAAATACCGGCACCACGCCAAGGGCTACCGCGTGGTGGCGCTGGAGGCCGGGCACGTCTCGCAGACGCTCTACCTGGCCGCCACCGACCTGGGGCTGGGCGCCTTCATCACTGGTGCGATCAATGAAAAGCACCTGGAGCGCGCGCTGGGACTGGATCCGGTCACCCAGGGCGTGGTGGCGATCTGTGGTTTTGGCTGGCGCGCCAGCCAGATGACCGTGGCCGAGCTGGATCCGGCCTGCCGGATCTGGGCCTGACCACGCAGCCGCAGCACGGTGGTGCTGCGGCTGGGCCGTGATCAGTCGGCCTCGAACTCCACCAGCGCCGCACCTTCGGCCACCAGTTCGCCTTCGGCCACGCGATAGGCCCTGAGCACGCCATCGGCCGGCGCGCTGAGGCTGTGCTCCATCTTCATCGCCTCCAGCACCACCAGCGGCTGGCCGCGGGTCACGCGGCTGCCGGGAACCACCGGCAACGCGACCACGCGCCCGGGCATGGGGGCGGCAAGGCCACCCTGTTCCACCGGCGGGTGATCGGCCTCGGCAATGGCATCGTGCAGCAGGAACGGACGCCCGCCGTCGTGGCCGAACAGGTGCAGGCGCGGACCGTCGCGCAGCACGCGCAACTGCAGCTGGCGGCCATCCATGCAGACGCGGCGGTGCGGGCCTTGCGCCTGGCAGGTCGCGGTGCTGCGCTGGCCGTCGAGCTCGATCTCCCAGGCCCCGCCGAGCGCGCGCAGGCGCAGCCTGCGGCGCTGCCCGCCATGCTCCAGTTCGAGCTGGCGCCAGGCCGGGCCGCCGATGCGCCAGCCATCGCTGGCCGCCCACGGCGAATGCGGATCTAGCGGATCCACCGCGGGGGCCGGTGACTGCAGCACTGCGGCCAGTGCCGCCAGCTGCCAGCCCGCCTCGTCCATCGCCTGCGGCTGCAGCGCCGGCTGCTCGCGTTCGATCAGCGCGGTATCGAGCCTTGCATTGGCGAACGAGCCGGTGCGTACGAGGCGCGACAGGAAGGCGACGTTGGTGGTGACACCGGCGATCTCGCAGTCGGCCAGCGCGGCCTGCATGCGCCGCAGCGCGGCGTCGCGGTCCACGTCCCAGACGATGAGCTTGGCGATCATCGGATCGTAGTAGGGCGTGATCGCATCGCCCTGCTCGACGCCCGCGTCCACGCGCACGTGCGCATCGTTCGACGGCAGGCGCAGGTGGCGCAGGGTGCCGGTCGAGGGCAGGAAGCCACGGTCGGCGTCCTCGGCATACAGCCGCGCCTCGATGGCGTGGCCGTTGAGCGCGAGTTGTTCCTGCGACTTCGGCAGCGGCTGGCCGGCGGCCACGCGCAGCTGCCACTCGACCAGGTCGGTGCCGGTCACCAGTTCGGTCACTGGATGCTCGACCTGCAGCCGGGTGTTCATTTCCATGAAGTAGAAATCGCCGCCCGGGCCGGCGATGAACTCCACCGTGCCGGCGCCGACATAGCCGACTGCGCGCGCGGCATCGGTGGCGGCCTTGCCCATCGCCGCGCGCCGTTCGGCGGTCATACCCGGGGCCGGCGCTTCCTCCAGGACCTTCTGGTGGCGGCGCTGCACCGAGCAGTCGCGTTCGAACAGGTGCACGACGTTGCCGTGCGCATCGCCGAACACCTGGATCTCGATGTGGCGCGGACGCTCCACGTACTTCTCCACCAGCACGTGCGGATTGCCGAACGCCGACTGCGCCTCGCGCTGGCAGCCGGCCAGCGCCTCGATGAAGTCCGCGCTGCGCTCGACCTTGCGCATGCCCTTGCCGCCGCCGCCGGCGCTGGCCTTGATCAGCACCGGGTAGCCGATGGCATCGGCCTGTTCGCGCAGGAACGCCGGATCCTGGTTGTCACCGTGGTAGCCGGGCGTCAGCGGCACGCCGGCGCGCTGCATCAGCGCCTTGGCCGCGCTCTTGTCGCCCATGGCCTGGATCGCGCTTACCGGCGGGCCGATGAAGACGATGCCGGCCTGCGCACAGGCCTGCGCAAAGCCGGCGTTCTCGGACAGGAAGCCGTAGCCGGGATGGATGGCCTGGGCGCCACTGCGCTGCGCCGCCTGCAGGATCACCTCGCCGCGCAGGTAGCTCTCGGCAGCCGCGGCGGGGCCGATGTGGATGGCCTCGTCGGCCAGGCGCACGTGGCGCGCATCGCGGTCGGCGTCGGAGTACACCGCCACGGTGGCGATGCCCAGCCGGCGGCAGGTGGCGATGACGCGGCAGGCGATCTCGCCGCGGTTGGCGATCAGGATCTTGTCGAACATGGTGGAAGGCTCGTTCATGGGGCGGCGCCGTTACATGCGGAACACGCCGAAGCGTGTTTCATGCGCGGGCGCGTTGAGGCTGGCCGACAGGGCGAGGCCGAGCAACCGGCGGGTGTCGGCGGGGTCGATCACGCCGTCGTCCCACAGCCGCGCGCTGGCGTAGTAGGGGTGGCCCTGCTGTTCGAACTGCTCGCGGATCGGCGCCTTGAACGCTTCCTCCTCCTCGGCGGGCCAGTGGCCGCCGCGCAATTCGATGCCGTCGCGCTTGACCGTGGCCAGCACGCTGGCGGCCTGCTCGCCGCCCATCACGCTGATCCGCGCGTTGGGCCACATCCACAGGAAGTTGGGCGAATAGGCGCGGCCGCACATGCCGTAGTTGCCGGCCCCGAAGCTGCCGCCGATGACCACGGTGAATTTCGGTACCCGCGCGTTGGCCACGGCCATCACCAGCTTGGCGCCGTCGCGGGCGATGCCGCCGTGCTCGTACTTGCGGCCGACCATGAAGCCGGTGATGTTCTGCAGGAACACCAGCGGGATGCCGCGCTGGCAGCACAGCTCGATGAAGTGCGCGCCCTTGAGCGCGGACTCGGAGAACAGGATGCCGTTGTTGGCGATGATGCCGACCGGGTAACCGTGCAGGTGGGCAAAGCCGGTGACCAGGGTGCTGCCGTAGCGCGGCTTGAACTCGTCCAGCCGCGAACCGTCGACGATTCGCGCGATCACCTCGCGCACGTCGAACGGTTTGCGGGTGTCGGCCGGGATCACCCCGTACAGCTCCTGCGCCGGATGCAGCGGCTCCTGCGGCGGCTGCAGGGCGAGCGCGCTGGCCGGCTTGCGCCAGTTGAGGTTGGCGATGATCGAGCGCACCCGCGCCAGCGCCTGCAGGTCGTTGTCGGCCATGTGGTCGGCCACGCCCGAAATGCGCGTGTGCACGTCGGCACCGCCCAGTTCCTCGGCGGTGACCACCTCGCCGGTGGCGGCCTTCACCAGCGGCGGACCGCCGAGGAAGATCGTGCCCTGTTCCTTGACGATGACCGTCTCGTCGCTCATCGCCGGCACGTAGGCGCCGCCGGCGGTGCAGCTGCCCATCACGCAGGCGATCTGCGGGATGCCGGCCGCCGACAGGTTGGCCTGGTTGTAGAAGATGCGGCCGAAGTGGTCGCGGTCGGGGAACACCTCGTCCTGCAGCGGCAGGAAGGCACCGCCCGAATCGACCAGGTAGATGCACGGCAGGCGGTTCTGCTGGGCGATCTCCTGCGCGCGCAGGTGCTTCTTCACCGTGACCGGGTAGTAGGTGCCGCCCTTGACCGTGGCGTCGTTGGCCACGATCACGCATTCCACGCCGGAGACGCGGCCGATGCCGGCGACCACGCCGGCGCAGGGCACGTCGCCGCCGTACATGCCGTGCGCGGCCAGTGGCGCGATCTCCAGGAACGGGCTGCCCGGGTCGAGCAGGGCGTCGATGCGCTCGCGTACCAGCAGCTTGCCGCGCGCGGTGTGCTTGGCCCGCGCCGCCTCGCTGCCGCCCATAGTGGCCTGCGCCAGGGTGGCGTGCAGGTCGTCGACCACCACCTGCATCGCGGCGCGGTTGGTTTCAAAGGACTCGCTGCCCGGTTGCAGCTGGCTGTTGATGACCGTCATGGCGGGGCCTTAGAGAGTGCGCTGGAACAGTTCGCGGCCGATCAGCATGCGGCGGATCTCCGAGGTGCCGGCGCCGATCTCGTACAGCTTGGCGTCGCGCCACAGGCGGCCGGTCGGGTACTCGTTGATGTAGCCGTTGCCACCGAGGACCTGGATCGCCTGGCCGGTCAGCCAGGTGGCCTTTTCGGCGGCGTAGAGGATCGCGCCGGCGGCGTCCTGGCGGGTGGTGCGGCCCTTGTCGCAGGCGCGCGCCACCGCGTAGACGTAGGCGCGGCAGGCGCCAAGGCCGACGTACATGTCGGCCAGCTTGGCCTGCATCAGCTGGAAGCTGCCGATCGGCTCGCCGAACTGCTTGCGCTCGTGCACGTAGGGCATCACCACGTCCATCGCCGCGGCCATCAGCCCCAGCGGGCCGCCGGACAGCACCACCCGCTCGAAGTCCAGGCCGGACATCAGCACGCGAACGCCGCCGCCCACTTCTCCGAGCACATTTTCCGCCGGCACGCGGCAGTCCTCGAACACCAGCTCGCAGGTGTTGGAGCCGCGCATGCCGAGCTTGTCCAGCTTCTGCGCGGTGGAGAAACCGGGCATGCCCTTCTCGATCAGGAAGGCGGTGATGCCGCGCGGGCCGGCTTCCGGGTCGGTCTTGGCGTAGACCACCAGCACGTCGGCATCGGGACCATTGGTGATCCACATCTTGTTGCCGTTGAGCACGAATTCGTCGCCCCGGTGCTCGGCACGCAGCTTCATCGACACCACGTCCGAACCGGCGCCGGGCTCGCTCATCGCCAGCGCGCCAACGTGCTCGCCGCTGCACAGCCTCGGCAGGTACTTCTGCTTCTGTGCCTCGTTGCCGTTCTTGCGCAGCTGGTTCACGCACAGGTTGGAGTGCGCGCCATAGCTCAGGCCGATGCTGCCGGAGGCACGCGAGATCTCCTCCATCGCCACCACATGGGCCAGGTAGCTCATACCGCTGCCGCCGTACTCCTCCTCCACGGTCAGGCCGAGCAGGCCCTGCTCGCCGAGCTTGCGCCACAGCGGGTTGGGGAAACGGTTTTCCTCGTCGGCCTGGGCGGCGAGCGGGGCGATCTCGTGGGCGGCAAAGGCGGCTACGCTTTCGCGCAGCAGGTCGATCTCTTCGCCGAGATCGAAATCAAGCGATGGCACGTGCATGGGTGGCTCCGCAACGGCAGTGGAAGGGCGCACCGGGTGGGGATGACGTTGGGCGTCAGACGGGCGAGGGGCCCAGCCTAGCGGGCTTTCCGCAAGAAGTGAATACAAATTCAAAAATTGAAATTAGAATCAGGAAATGGCCTACAAACGCTCCGCACTGATGGAAGAACGCCTGGCCGGAGCGCGCGAGCGCATCCTCCAGGCCGCCCGCCGGTTGGTGGCCGCCGGCGGCTACCGCAATGCGCCGGTCACCGCGGTGGCGGCCGAAGCGGGGGTGTCGACCGGGCTGATCTACCGGCATTTCCCGTCCAAGGCGGAGCTGTTCGTCGAGGTGCTGACCGCGGCGGTGACACATGAGGTCGGGATCCTCGAGGAGATCGCGGCGCGCCCGCTGCCGGCCGCCGAGCGGTTGAAGCTGGCGGTGGCCTCGTTCGTGCGTCGTGCGCTGGCCGGCCCCGGCCTGGCCTATGCCTTCATCGCCGAGCCGGTGGATCCGGAAGTGGACGCCGAGCGCATCCGCTGCCGGCGCCTGTTCGGTGACGTGTTCCGTCGCATCGTGGCCGAGGGCGTGGCCAGCGGCGAGCTGCCGCCGCAGGACCTGGACGTGGCCGCCGCGTGCATCGTCGGCGCCTACACCGAGGCGCTGGTCGGGCCGACCGCGCCGAGCCGCGAGGCGATCGCCAACGACGAGATGCTGATCGATTCGATCTGCGCGTTCTGCCTGCGTGCGGTGGGCGCCGGCACGGGCAAGGGCCGCGGATAGTTCTGGGCGTTGCTGCGCTGCCGCACGAAAGCGCCGTTGCAGGCCCCGTTCATCGCTGGTCTATACTCGCCCGACTGCTGTCTTCCAAGCGACTTCCTGTCAGGGTGATCGGACGTGCGGAATTACGACCTAGAGTTCCTCAAGCGGTTCTCCATGGTGATCGGTCTGTTGGTGTTGATCACGCTGGGTTTGATCATTTTCGCAGCCTTCCTGCATCGCTCAATTCCCCCTGAAGTCTCGCCGACGGCGGCCAAGCGCACCGAACAGCGCATTGCCCCGTCCGGTGCGGTGTATGCCGGCAGCACCGGCGCCGCCGCCCAGGCTGCCGCACAGGCCGCCGCCGCTGCCAAGGCGGCCGGGCAGGTCGCCTACGGCGGCACTACCGACGGCAAAGTGATCTACGACAACCTGTGCGGCGCCTGCCACACCAATGGCGTGGGCGGGGCCCCGACCCTGGACCACGGCCACTGGGATGCGCGCATCGCCCAGGGCAATGACACCCTCTACAGGCACGCCATCGAAGGCTTCACCGGCGCGGCCGGGATCATGCCGCCCAAGGGTGGCAATCCGTCGCTGAGCGAGGAACAGGTGCGTGCCACGGTGGACTGGATGGTCGGCAACCTGAAGTGACCCGCACCCACGCGGTGGCACGCCGATCGGCGTAAGCTGCCGCACCCGAGTAACAGCGCCGCCTGTGGGCGGCGCTGTCGTTTCCGACCACTGGAGTCGTCCGTAATGCGTCGTCCCGTTTCTGTGCTTGCCCTTGCCATCGCCCTGGCGGCGCTGCCCACCGTTGCCGCTTCGCCCCGGGTCGTGCCGATCGGCCAGGTGCAGGGACCGGATGAGCGCAGCCCGCTGGAAGGCCGCCAGGTCACCGTCGAAGCGATGCTCACCGCTGACCTGCGGCAGGGCCTGGGCGGCGTGTTCGTGCAGGATGCCGGCGATGGCGATGCGCGGACCTCCGATGGGCTGTTCGTGCAGGCGGGCGGGGAGCTGTCGCTGCTGCCGGGCCAGTGGTGGCGCATCACCGGCACCGTCGTCGAGCAGCCTGCCGGCAAGGACGGCCAGTCGCTGACCACGCTGGCCGATGCACGCTTCACCGCGATGCCGGCGCTTGCGCCGGTGCCGGTGCAGGCGCTGTCCGATGTGCCGGAATCGTGGGAGGCACTGGAAGGCATGCACGTACGCATTGATGCCCCGCTGACCCTCGTCGGCCAGGACCAGCTGCCGCGCTTCGGTGAACTGGTCGTGGCCTTCGGTGGGCGCCTGTGGCAACCGAGCGAGGTCGCCGTGCCGGGCAGCGACGAGCATGCCGCGGTCGTGGCCGACAACCAGCGCCGGCGCCTGCGCCTGGACGATGGCAGCAGCGAGCGCGACCCGAAGCAGGTGGCCTACCTGCCTGCCGGCAGCGAACTGCGCACCGGCATGGAGCTGCGTGGTGTGCAGGGCATCGTCGACCAGCGCCATGACGGGCAGCACCGCCTGCAGCTGACCGCGCCGCTGTCGGTGCCGCCGGTCGAACGCCCGGCCGCGCCGCAGGTCGAGGGCGACGTGCGCATCGCCGCGTTCAACCTGGAGAACTTCTTCAACGGCAATGGCCGCGGTGCCGGCTTCCCGACCGCCCGCGGTGCGAAGACCGAGGCGGCCATGCGCGCGCAGCTGGCCAAGCTGGTGGACACCATCCGTGGCCTGGACCCGGACGTGGCCGCGCTGATGGAGCTGGAGAACGACGGCTACGACGAGGACGCCTCCATCGCCCAGCTGGTGGCCGCGCTCAACCGGGCCGAGGGCAAGCGCGGCGACTGGCGCTTCGTCGATGCCGGCAAGGGCCCGGGCACGAACCCGATCCGCGTGGGCATCCTCTATCGCGCCAGGCGGGTGAAGCCGGTCGGCACGCCGGCCGTGCTCGAGCGCGAGCCGTTCGGCGAGCGCAGCCGCGTGCCGCTGGTCCAGGCGTTCCGCGCCGGTCGCGGCCAGCCGTTCGTGGTCGTGGCCAACCACTTCAAGTCCAAGGGCTGCTCCGGCGCGACCGGCGCCGACGCCGACCAGGGCGACGGCCAGGCCTGCTGGACGGCCACCCGCACCGAGTCGGCGCGGCTGCTGCACCAGTGGCTGCAGACCGATCCCACCGGCAGCCGCAGCCAGGACATGGTGCTGCTGGGTGACTTCAACGCCTATGCGATGGAGCCGCCGATCCGCCAGCTGCATGCCGATGGCTGGCAGGACGCCTTCGTCGTGGCCGGCATCGAGCGCCCCTACAGCTATGTCTACGGTGGCCTGGCCGGTCGGCTGGACCATGCGCTGCTCAGTCCGGGCATGGCCACTCGCCTGCGCGGTGCGGCCGAATGGCACATCAACGCCGACGAGGCCGATAGCGTGGGTTATGCCGAAGGCAACGTGGCCGGCCCGTGGCGCAGCTCCGACCACGACCCGCTGCTGATCGGGATCGCCCGCTGAGCTTGCCTGCTGATCGTCTCAGGCGCGTGCGCCCAGGGCGATCAGCACGATCGCGACCACCGCCAGGGCCAGGCCGAGCCGGTTGCGGGTGTTGAGCGGCTCGGCGAACGCCAGCGTGCCGACCAGCGCGCCCAGCACCACCACGCCGATGTTCATGCCGGCAAACACCACCGCCGGGCTGTCCGGCAGCGCCTGGTGGGCGCGCACGTAAAAGAGGATGTTGCCGAAGTTGATCGTGCCCAGCAGCAGCCCGGCGCCGAGGTTGCGCCACTGCATGCGTGCGCTGCCGCGCAGGTGGCGCAGCAGCTGCCAGACCAGCATGCCGACGAAGGCCAGCGCAAAGCTCACCAGCAGCGCCGAGCTGGATGGCGTGCCGGCCTGGGCCACGTGCTTGAGCAGCACGTCGACCAGCGCAAAGCCCGCCCATACCCCGAGCAGCCACGGCCAGCTGCGCGTGCCGTCGCCGGCCGCACCGTGGCGGGCGCGGGTGCTGATGCCGACGATGGCCAGCAGGCCCAGGACGAGGCCGGCCAGCTTCAGCGCATTGAGGGTTTCGCCAAACAACGCGAACGCCGCCAGCAGCGACAGCAGCAGCGACAGGCGCTGGGCGACGTCGGTACGCACGATGCCGGCCTCGCGCACTGCACGCGCCAGCACCAGGAAGATGCCGGGCAGCGCGACCGCCAGCGCCAGCAGGGCCGGCCACGGCGCATTGCCCGACTGCAGCGTGGCCAGTGACGGCCTGAGCAGCCACAGTGCCAGCACGCTGGCGGCCAGGTAGTTCCAGCTCACCGCCTGGGCGATGTCGATGCCACGCCGCGGCGCCAGCTTGAGCAGCACCGACACCGCCACGGAGCACAGCACACTGAGGATCAGGAAATGCATGGTCGACGTCGTTCCTCGGTGAGGGCGTGGCGATGAAGCCATCAGGGCAGCCCGGTATTATGGCCGCATGACTACCCCCGCATTCCCCACCGAGTCCGGCACCCTCACCCTGCAGGGGCCGGTTGGCCCACTGGAAGTGGCCGTCGACCTGCCCGAGGGCGAGGCCACGCCGCGTCCGGTGACCGCCATCATCTGCCACCCGCTGTCCACCGAGGGCGGCACCATGCACAACAAGGTGGTGACCATGGTCGCGCGCGCGCTGCGCGACCTTGGCGTGACCACGGTGCGCTTCAACTTCCGCAGCGTCGGTGCCTCGGCCGGCGAGTTCGACCACGGCAACGGCGAGCAGGATGACCTGCGCACGGTCGCGGCCTGGGTGCGCGAACAGCGGCCGGACCATGAAATGTGGCTGGCCGGTTTCAGCTTCGGCGCGTTCGTGTCGCTGCGCATGGCCGGCGAACTGCAGCCGCAGGTGCTGGTCTCGATCGCGCCGCCGGCCGGCCGCTGGGACTTCAGCAACCTGCAGCCGCCGGCGCAGTGGCTGGTGGTGCAGGGCGACGAGGACGAGATCGTCGATCCGCAGGCCGTCTACGACTGGCTGGCGACGATGCCGCAGCAGCCGGAGCTGGTGCGCATGCCCGACACCAGCCACTTCTTCCACCGCAAGCTGATCGACCTGCGCGGCGCGGTCAGCCATGGCGTCAAGGCCTGGCTGCCCGGCGCGGGCGCGGCATGAGCGAACTGCTTCCTTCCCAGCGCTACGCGGCCGGCGTGCAGCGTGGCGACTGGCAGAACGACCCCGCCCAGCACGCGGCGCTGGCCGAACTGGACCGCATCCACGAAGCATTGGTCGACTCGCAGCAGGACGGGTGGCTGGACCGGCTGTCGGCGTTCTGGAAGAAACCCGATCCGGTGCGCGGCCTGTACTTCTGGGGCGGCGTCGGCCGCGGCAAGACCTTCCTGGTCGACCTGTTCTACGACGGGTTGCCGATCGAGCAGAAGTACCGCACCCACTTCCACCGCTTCATGCGCGGCATCCACGAGCGCCTGCGCGAACACCAGGGGCAGAGCGACCCGCTGGCGAAGATCGCCCAGGAGTGGCGCAACAACCTGCGCGTGCTGGTGCTGGACGAGTTCTTCGTCACCGACATCGGCGATGCAATGCTGCTGGCGCGCCTGCTCGAGCGCCTGTTCGCCGAGGGCGTGACCCTGGTCACCACCTCCAACACCGCGGTGGAGAACCTCTACCTCAACGGCCTGCAGCGCGACAGCTTCCTGCCGGCCATCGGCCTGCTGCAGAAGTACTGCGTGGAGCTGTACGCCGAGGGCACCGAGGACTACCGCATGCGTGCGCTGACCCGCTCGCCGGTATACCGCGCGCCGCTGGACGATGGCAGCGACGGGTGGATGTGCGGACGCTGGAAGGACCTCAGCGGCGGCGAGGAGGCGCACGGCGGCAACATCCAGATCGAGGGTCGCAAGATCCCGGTACGCGGCCGCGGCAAGAGCATTGCCTGGTTCGATTTCGCTGCATTGTGCGAAGGCCCGCGCGGGCCGGCGGACTACATCGAGATCGCGCGCGAGTTCAACACCGTGCTGGTCGGTGGCATCCCGCATTTCGACCGGCTCAACGAGGACGCGGCGCGCCGCTTCGTCAACCTGATCGACGAGCTGTACGACCGCCAGGTCAACCTGGTCTGCACCGCGCAGGACGCACCGCCGCTGCTGTATTCGGGCACCCGCCTGGCCGGCGCGTTCGAGCGCACCGCCAGCCGCCTGATCGAGATGCAGAGCGCCGAATACCTGGGTACGCCGCACCGCAGCTGAGCGGTGGGCCAGCCCATCCCGCAACGGAGGCCGCATGTCCCAGCGTGAACCCCACCACGGAACCACAGTTTCCAGTGCGCAGGCCGATACGGCCGCACAGGTCGCGCAATGGCTGGCGCAGGCGCGCCACGTCTGCGTGGTGACCGGCGCCGGGATGTCGGCCGAAAGTGGCATCCCGACCTTCCGCGGCACCGATGACAGCCTGTGGTCGCGCTTCGATCCGCAGCAACTGGCCACCGCCGAGGCCTGGCGCGCGGACAGCGAACTGGTGTGGGGCTGGTACCGCTGGCGCATGGCCGGTGTCCAGCGCGCACAGCCCAATGCCGGTCATTGCGCGCTGGCCGCCCTGGCGGCGCGGCACGGCAGTGTGGCGCTGGTGACGCAGAACGTGGATGACCTGCACGAGCGCGCCAGCAGCACGGTGGCTGCGCATGTCCACGGCAACCTGTTCGCGCTGCGCTGCTTCGACTGCGGACACCCGCATGACGCGCCATTGGCGCCGTGCGCCCCGGACAGCACACCGCTGCGCCTCGCACCACCGGTGTGCGGCCACTGCGGTGGCCAGGTGCGGCCGGGCGTGGTCTGGTTTGGCGAGGCGCTGCCCGCGGATGCGTGGCATGCGGCGGTGCAGGCAGCCAGCGACTGCGAGCTGATGCTGGTGGTCGGCACTTCCGGCCTGGTGCATCCCGCCGCCGGCCTGCCAGCGCTGGCACGGCGCCATGGTGCACGCGTGGTCGAGATCAATCCCGCCCCGACCGCGCTGGCTCCTTCGGTGGACTGGGCGTGGCGGGCCACCGCGGCAACCGCCTTGCCGGCGCTGCTCGCCTGCCTGGAAGGATCCGTACCGGATCCCTGACCTGGGGTGGCGCACCGGGATGCTGTTGCCGACGCTTGCTTCGCGCTCACCCGCCACACCATCGCCACTGACCCGCACCTGCAGTGGCTGGTCATCCTGGTGGGACGTCAGCAAGGCTGGCAGCTGGTCCAGCCCCTGCACCTGGTTGCACGAGGGCGATGGTCGCATGGCAGGGTCGTCCATCCGCGTGCCATCAGCATCGCTGTTGGCTGGCCGGGTTGGCTCCGGCAGGAAGTTGCGCTTGTCCGCGCGCCCCGGGGGATGCGGGCCAGATGCAGCGGCGTGTGTATCAACCGCCCAGGCGGCTGTATGCCGGGGCCATGGGTCTGGCCGCGCTGGCGGCGGGATGGCAGATTGTCTGTCGGCACCAGGCAGGCGAGTGCGGTGATGGCAACCAGTTCCGATTTCCTCGAGTACCTGGCAGAGCAGGCCGGACTGGGCGGGGCCCTGACCTTCCGGAAGATGTTTGGCGAGTACGGCGTGTACCTGGATGGCAAGGTGATCGCGTTCGCCTGTGACAACAGCCTGTTCGTCAAGGCCAGTGATGTCACCGCGGCGCTGACGGCAGAGCTGCCGAAGTGCCCGCCCTATCCGGGGGCCAAGCCCTACCCGGTGGCCGATGAACTGCTCGACGACGGCGATGCGTTGAAGGCGTTGTTGCAGCAGACCGCCGCGGCGATGCCGGCTCCCAGGCCCAAGCCCAAGGCGTGACGGAAGATCCGCCCTGGCGCGATCACTGCGCTACTGGTCGAACGCCCGGTCGGACAGAGGCAACTGCCGCACGCATCGATGCGCAGGCCGTGGTCGGTTGCCACACGGACCGGTCGACCGACAGTTGCTGCGTGGCATTGGCCGGCAGGGGATCCTGCACAGCATGCGCAGCGGTTGGGGCGGTCTCCCGGGTGGCGTCGAGGCGCTCACGCCTGCCATCCCTGTGCCACAAAGCATTCGCGGACCATCACCGTATTTTGTGTTGACCATGAGGGAGCTGCCCACTATCTTGTGGTCGTCGGTTCCGGCGGGTTTGCTGCCCGCGGGATTGAAAGGGAAGCCGGTGACGCCTCTTGGCCAGTCCGGCACTGCCCCGCAGCGGTAATTGGGAACGACCCCGCCACACAGCACTGAGGCCACCCCGGCCTTGGGAAGCGGCGGGTAGGAGGAAGGCGCTGCCTTCCGCGCCCATGAGTCCGAAGACCTGCCGACAGCCGCGCGAAGCACAACGCGCGGTGCCGGCTGCGGTGTCTTCGAGGGGAAGACGGCTGGTGACGAAGGCATCGTGGATGCGCCTGCCGGCGCAGTCGCGGTCCTTGCGACGCCGCCTGTCCACACTCATCGCCCAGCACGGCCCCGGGATTCCTGCGAGGGCAGGGCCTGCGTGCATTACACGCCATGAGGGACACCGCCATGACCGACGCAACCGCCGTCATCGAACCGGCCGAGACCGGCTTTGCACTCACCCAGCCGCCAACGGCCACGACCATGAGCGTGACCAAGCGCAACGGCGCCGTCGAGCTGGTCGACCTCAACAAGATCGTGCGCGCGGTGCAGCGCTGCTGCGAGGGTCTGCATGCGGTCGATCCGATGCGCGTGGCCACCCGCACCATCTCCGGCCTGTACGACGGTGCCACCACGGCCGAACTGGACGAACTGTCGATCCGCACCGCCGCGCTGCTGATTGGCGAGGAGCCGGAGTACGGCCGCCTGGCCGCGCGTTTGCTGGCACGCTTCATCGCCAAGGAAGTTTCCGGCCAGGAGATCCATGCCTTTTCGCAATCGGTTACCCGCGGCCATGAGGTCGGGCTGATCAACGAGCGCCTGCTGGATTTCGTGCAGACCAATGCGCGCAAGCTCAACGACGCCATCGACCCGGCGCTGGACCTGGGCTTCGACTACTTCGGCCTGCGCACGCTGTATGACCGCTACCTGCTGCGCCACCCGCACAGCCGCAAGGTGATCGAGACCCCGCAGCAGTTCTTCCTGCGCATCGCCTGCGCGCTGAGCGAGGACGTGCCGGAGGCGCTGGCGCTGTACCGGCGCATGGGCAACCTCGACTACCTGCCCAGCTCGCCGACGCTGTTCAATGCCGGCACCACCCACGAGCAGCTGTCCTCGTGCTTCCTGCTCGATTCGCCGCAGGACTCGCTGGAATCGATCTATGCCCGCTACGGCGACATCGCCCAGCTGTCCAAG
Organism: Stenotrophomonas sp. Marseille-Q4652; assembly: GCF_916618915.1. NCBI lineage: Bacteria > Pseudomonadati > Pseudomonadota > Gammaproteobacteria > Lysobacterales > Lysobacteraceae > Stenotrophomonas > Stenotrophomonas sp. Marseille-Q4652. Next base: position 2,472,270 of record NZ_CAKAKE010000001.1, on the reverse strand, counting down.
TTCAGCGGCGGCATCGGCGTGAGCTATACCCGGGTGCGCTCGCGCGGCTCGCTGATCCGCTCCACCAACGGCCATTCCAACGGCATCGTGCCGTGGCTGAAGACGCTGGATTCCTCGGTGGCCGCGGTCAACCAGGGCGGCAAGCGCAAGGGCGCGGCCTGCGTCTACCTGGAAACCTGGCATGCCGACATCGAGGACTTCCTCGAGCTGCGCGACAACACCGGCGACGAGTCGCGCCGCACCCATAACCTCAACCTGGCCAACTGGGTGCCGGACCTGTTCATGCAACGCGTGGAGGCCGACCAGGAATGGTCGCTGTTCGATCCGCGCGTGGTGCCGGAACTGACCGACCTGTATGGCGACGCGTTCGCGGCGGCCTACCTGCAGGCCGAGGCGCAGGGCAAGGCAGCGCGCACCATCCCGGCGCGCAAGCTGTACGCACGGATGATGCGCACCCTGGCCGAGACCGGCAACGGCTGGATGACCTTCAAGGACAAGTGCAACCGCGCCTCCAACCAGACCCTGCGCGCGGGCAACGTCATCCACCTGTCCAACCTGTGCACCGAGATACTGGAGATCACCTCGGCCGATGAAACCGCGGTGTGCAACCTGGGCTCGATCAACCTCGGCAACCACCTGGACGCCGACGGCAAGTTCGATTTCGACAGGCTGGCCGAGACCGTGCGCCTGGCCGTGCGCCAGCTCGACCGGGTGATCGACCTGAACTTCTATCCGATCGAAACCGCGCGCCGCGGCAACCTGCGCTGGCGGCCGGTCGGGCTGGGCTGCATGGGCCTGCAGGACGTGTTCTTCCGCCAGCGGCTGGCCTTTGATTCGACCGAGGCGCGTGCGCTGTCGGCCAGGATCGCCGAGGAAATCTATTTCCACGCGCTGGAAACCTCGTGCGAGCTGGCCGCCGAGCGCGGCCCGCACCCGGCCTTCGCCGACACCCGTGCCGCCACCGGCGAGCTGCAGTTCGACGCCTGGAACGTGGTACCGGACGACACCGCGCGCTGGGATGCACTGCGCGAGCGGATCAAGGCCCAGGGCCTGCGCAATTCGCTGCTGGTGGCCATCGCCCCGACCGCGACCATCGCCTCCATCGCCGGCTGCTACGAATGCGTCGAGCCGCAGGTGTCCAACCTGTTCAAGCGCGAGACCCTGTCCGGCGACTTCCTGCAGGTCAACCGTTACCTGGTCGAGGAGCTCAAGCGCCTGGGCCTGTGGACCGCGGAAATGCGCGATGCGATCAAGCTGGCCGACGGCTCGATCCAGGGCATCGGCCAGATTCCGGAAGCGCTGCGCCAGGTCTACCGCACCGCCTGGGAACTGCCGATGCGCTCGCTGATCGACATGGCCGCCGGGCGCGGCGCCTTCATCGACCAGTCGGCCTCGCTCAACCTGTTCATGGAGAGCCCGAACATCGGCGCGCTGTCCTCGATGTACATGTACGCGTGGAAGCGCGGCATCAAGACCACCTACTACCTGCGCTCGCGCCCGGCCACGAAGATCGCCAAGACCACGGTGTCGGCCTATACGCCAGCGCAGGCGGTGGCCTGTTCGCTGGAAAACCCCGAAGCCTGCGAGGCCTGCCAGTAACGCCGCTTCACCTGCCGCTGAGTACCGTGCCGATCCAATCGGTACCGGACAGTGGCAGGAGGGTGGAATGAAACGTTACGGCAACCGTTCGGAAAACTCGGGAGTAGAGGCTTACCGGATCACCGACACCGCGATCTTCGTGAAGTTCCGCAACCGCGACGAGCCCTACCAGTACAGCAGTCTTGGCCGTGCCGGTCCGCGCAAGGTGGCGCGGATGAAGCAGCTGGCCGAGGCCGGACAGGGCCTGAGCACCTACATCAGCCAGCACGCGCACGACGACTACGAGCGCTGAACCCATGCCGGCCTTCGCCGGCCCACAGAGCAAACCTTCCATGTCCAACAACACCCGCCAGATGCTGCTCGACCCCGGCTTTGAACTGACCCTGCGGCCGATGCGCTATCCGCAGTTCTACGAGATGTACCGCAACGCGATCAGGAACACCTGGACGGTGGAGGAGATCAACTTCCAGATCGACATCTCCGACCTGCACGGCAAGATGAGCCCGGCCGACCGGCACCTGATCCACCGCCTGGTGGCGTTTTTCGCCACCGGCGATTCCATCGTCTCCAACAACCTGGTGCTCAACCTGTACCAGCACCTCAACGCGCCCGAGGCGCGCATGTACCTGTCAAGGCAGCTTTACGAGGAAGCGCTGCACGTGCAGTTCTACCTGACCCTGCTCGACAACTACCTGCCGGACCCGGACCAGCGCGCCAAGGCGTTCGCCGCAGTGGAGAACATCGACTCGATCCGCAAGAAGGCCGCGTTCTGCTTCAAGTGGATCGACTCGATCCAGGACCTCAAGCGCATCGAGACCCGCGCGCAGCGCCGCCAGTTCCTGCTCAACCAGATCTGCTTTGCCGCCTGCATCGAGGGCCTGTTCTTCTTCGCCGCCTTCGCCTACGTGTACTACTTCCGCTCGCGTGGCCTGCTGCCCGGCCTGGCCAGCGGCACCAACTGGGTGTTCCGCGACGAGAGCGCGCACATGGACTTCGCCTTCGAATCGGTGCGCGTGGTGCGCGAGGAGGAGCCTGGCCTGTTCGACGAGGAAATGAAGCAGCAGGTCTACGACATGCTGGCCGAGGCCATCGAATGCGAGGTGCAGTTTGCCGAGGACGTGCTGTCCGGCGGCGTGGCCGGTATCTCAACGCGCGACATGCGCCAGTACCTGCAGCACTGCGCCGACAACCATTTCGCCAAGCTGGGCATGGAGAAAAAGTACAACGTGCGCAACCCGCTGCCTTTCATGGAACTGCAGGACGTGCAGGAACTGACCAACTTCTTCGAGCGCCGGCCTTCGGCCTACCAGGTCGGCGTGCAGGGCGAGGTCGCCTTCGACATGGCGTTCTGAACCCGGCCATGGATGCGGGGAGTGGGGGAAATGGCGCGATACGTATAGCCATATCGGCCGGGTGGCGCTCAGGCCCGCGTTACGGGGCGTGGCGTATCATCCGCGCCGCTAACCCCCCCCGCCTGGTACCAACATGACCCCCATTCCCCAGTCCGATCCGCCCGTTGAAGTACGCATGGCCGAGATCGTGTTCCCCAACCACACCAACCACCTCGGCACGCTGTTCGGCGGCCAGGCGCTGGCGTGGATGGACAAGGCCGCGTTCCTGGCCGCTGCCCGGTTCTCGCGTCGCACCGTGGTGACCGCCCGTTCGGACCAGGTCGATTTCAAGCTGCCGATCCGCGTCGGTGACATGGTCGAGACCGTCGGCCGCGTGGTGAAGGTCGGCACCAGCTCGATGACCGTGGAAGTGGAGCTGATCACCGAGGACCTGCACACCGGCGAGCGCAAGCTCTGCACCCGCGGCACCTTCGTGATGATCGCGCTCGACGAGTCCGGCCATCCGGTGGCCGTGCCGCGCCTGCCCCAGGCCTGAGCCCGATGATGGGCGGCGACGGCGTGCAAGCTGATTCCCTGCGGGAATTCATCGTGCGCCACCGCCGCCTGCTGGTGCTGACCGGCGCCGGCTGCAGCACCGATTCGGGCATCCCGGATTACCGAGATGTCGATGGCCAGTGGAAGCGGCCGCAACCGGTCAACTTCCAGGACTTCATGGCCCAGCCTGCGACGCGCCAGCGTTACTGGGCGCGCAGCCTGCTGGGCTGGCCGCGCTTTGGTAGCGCCCGGCCCAATGCCACCCACCACGCGCTGGCCGCACTGGAAGCGCAGGGCAGCGTGCAGTTGCTGCTGACCCAGAACGTGGACCGTCTGCACCAGGCCGCCGGCAGCCGGCAGGTGATCGACCTGCACGGCCGGCTGGACCGCGTCCGCTGCATGGGCTGTGAGGCGCGTACCGACCGCGCGGACTTCCAGCAGCGCCTGCTCGATGCCAATCCCGGCTGGGAAAGGATGCAGGCCGGGATCGCGCCCGATGGCGATGCCGACCTGGAAACCGACTTCTCCGGTTTCCGCGTACCCGGGTGCAGCCAGTGCGGCGGCGTGCTCAAGCCTGACGTGGTGTTCTTCGGCGAGAGCGTGCCGCGCGAGCGCGTGGAGGCGGTGCACCAGCACCTGCAGCAGGCCGACGCCATGCTGGTCGTGGGCTCGTCGCTGATGGTGTATTCGGGCTTCCGCTTCGCCCAGGCCGCGGCCAGGGCCGGGCTGCCGGTGGCCGCGCTCAACCGCGGCCGCACCCGCGCCGACGAACTGCTCTCGCTCAAGGTCGAGGCCGACTGCGCCCAGGCGCTGGCCTTCCTGCTCGACGCCGCCGCGCCGGCGCCCCCCGCCGTCCAGTAACGCATCGCCACGAAACAGTGATCCACCGGCGCGGTTGCCCCGTGCCCGTGTGCGCGCTGCAATGCACGCCCCCACGTCCTGCCAAGGTGCTGTCTTGAGCCAGCTGTTCACTCCCCTGTCGCTCGGCCCGCTTTCCCTGCCCAATCGCATCGTCATCGCGCCGATGTGCCAGTACTCGGCCGAGGACGGCCGCGCCACCGACTGGCACGCGCAGCACCTGGGCACGCTGTCCCAGTCCGGCGCCGGCCTGCTGATCCTGGAAGCGGCGGCGGTGGAGCCGCGCGGACGCATCAGCTGGGCCGACCTGGGCCTGTGGGATGACGCTACCGAGGCCGCGTTGGCCCGGGTACTGGCATCGGTGCGGCACTGGTCACCGATGCCGCTGGGCATCCAGCTGGCCCATGCCGGGCGCAAGGCTTCGACCGCACGGCCGTGGGAGGGTGGCGGTGCGGTTGCCCCTGGCCACGAACACGGCTGGCAGACGGTGTCGGCCTCGGCGCGCGGCTTTCGCGACTCCGATCCGCTGCCGCAGGCGCTGGACGCGGCCGGCATCGACGGGGTGGTCGAGGCCTTCGTCGCCGCGGCCCGACGCGCCGAGCGCCTGGGCCTGCAGCTGATCGAGATCCATGCCGCCCACGGCTACCTGCTGCACCAGTTCCTGTCGCCCCTGAGCAACGACCGCGCCGACGAATACGGCGGCTCGCTGCAGAACCGCATGCGCCTGGTCCTGCGCGTGTTCGACGCGGTGCGCGCGGCGGTGTCGCCGGGCATCGCGGTGGGCGTGCGCATCTCGGCCACCGACTGGGTCGAGGGCGGCTGGGACCTGGCCCAGAGCATCGAGCTGGCGCGCGTGCTCGATGCGCGCGGCTGCCATTTCATCCATGTCTCCAGCGGTGGGTTGGACCCGCGCCAGCAGATTCCGGTCGGCCCCGGCTACCAGGTGCCCTTTGCCGAGGCGATCAGGGCGCAGGTGTCGATGCCGGTGATCGCGGTGGGCCTCATCACCGGGCCGGCCCAGGCCGAGGCCATCCTCACCCAGGGCCAGGCCGATGCCGTGGCCCTGGCCCGCGGCATCCTCTACGACCCGCGCTGGCCGTGGCATGCCGCCGCCGCGCTGGGCGACAGCGTGACCCCGGCACCGCAGTACCTGCGCTGCGAGCCGCACGACGCACGCGGTGTGTTCCGTTGAGCCGGCGCGACTGGCGACTGGCGGCTGGCTGCCCGCTGGACGCCCTTGGTATTCGCGTTCTGGATGGCGGCGATCATGGCCCTGCTGATGTGCACCGTGATCACTGCCGCCAACACCGGAGCCGACGCCGGCCTGCCCGGGCGCGTGTTGCGGGCCTATGCGCTGGCGATGCCGATGGCCTTTGGCTGCGTGCTGCTGGTGCGGCCGCTGGTGGCCCGGCTGGTGCGGCTGTGCGTGCGTTCGCCCGGCTGAGGATTGGTTGCAGACGGGATCATCGTGCAGTGCGGCATTGACTGCGCCTACACTCGCCCGGATGACCGACCACGACTACATCCTCACCCTGTCCTGCCCGGATCGCCCGGGCATCGTGTTCCGCGTTTCCGGCGTGCTCTACGAGGCCGGCTGCAACATCCTCGACGCCCAGCAGTACGGCGACGAGGAGAGTGGCCGCTTCTTCCTTCGCGTGCATTTCGACCTCGGCAGCGGTGCCGGCATCGAGGCGGTGCAGCAGGCCATGGCCGCGCTGGGCGAGGCGTTCGCGATGGACTGGCAACTGCACGACGCACGCCGCCGCGCACGCCTGCTGGTGCTGGTCAGCAAGCAGGGGCACTGCCTCAACGACCTGCTGTTCCGCGCGCACAGCCGCCAGCTCAGGGTCGACATCGCCGCGGTGGCCTCCAACCACGCCGACTTCGGCCCGCTGGCCGCGTCCTATGGCGTGCCGTTCAACCACCTGCCGGTCAGCGCCGACAACCGCGATGCGCAGGAGCAGCAGATCATCGACCTGGTCGAGCGCGAGCGCATCGACCTGGTGGTGCTGGCGCGCTACATGCAGATCCTCTCGCCGCGGCTGTGCGAAGCGCTGGCGGGCCGCGCGATCAACATCCACCACAGCTTCCTGCCCAGCTTCAAGGGCGCCCAGCCGTACCACCAGGCGCACGCACGCGGGGTCAAGATCATCGGGGCCACCGCTCACTACGTGACCAGCGACCTGGACGAGGGCCCGATCATCGAACAGGACGTGGCCCGCGTGGACCATTCGATGACCCCGCGCGACCTGGTGCAGCTGGGCAGCGATACCGAATCGCTGGTGCTGGCCCGTGCGGTGCGGCGCCATGTCGAGCAGCGTATCGTGCTCAACGGCCACCGCACGGTGGTGTTCCGCTGAGGATCGCCGGAGGACGGGAGCGAGGTGGCTCCCGTATCCGGTGCCGCAGCCTATTCGTCGATGGCGATCCCGGCCGCGGCCAGTGCGGCGCGGGTCGGTCCGTCGCCCTCGGGCGTGACCGGACGGGTCAGGTCCCACAGGAAACGGACCCGGAAACCGGCCGCCGCCGCGTCCTGCGCGGTCCACAGCACGCAGTAGTCGCGGGCCAGCCCGCACACGTGCACCTCGGCGATGCCGCGCTCGCGCAGCCAGCCGGCCAGGCCGGTGGCCGGGCGGCTGCCATCCGGGCCGTGGTTCTCGAAGAAGGCGCTGTAGGAGTCGACCTCGCCCCGCGAGCCCTTGCGCAGCACCAGGCTGGCCGTGTCCCAGTCCACCCGGGGATCCAGCGCCGCACCGGGCGTGCCGGCCACGCAGTGGTCCGGCCACAGCGTCTGCGGCTGGCCATGCAGCTCGATCTGACCGAACGGCACGCGCCCCGGGTACTGGCTGGCGAACGAGGCATGGTCGGCCGGGTGCCAGTCCTGGGTCGCCACCACGGTGGCGTAGCGGCGCGAGCGCAGCAGGGCATCGATGCCGGGCACGATCGCATCGCCCTCGTGGCAGGGCAGGGCGCCGCCGGGCATGAAATCCGGCTGCAGGTCGACCACGACCAGAGCGACATCATCGGCAAGGCGTTGCATCAGCAGGCTCCAAGCGGAAAGCCGCCAGCTTAGCCGCCCGCTCCGGGCACCGCAGCGGCGGCGTACAGCTGCAACCGGGGATAATGGCCGCTTCCGTACCCCGCCACCGAACGCCGCATGTCCTCGTCCAGCACCCCCAGCCCCGGCCAAGACCGCTACGCCGCCTCGCTGCGCCTGTCCGTTGCGCCGATGATGGACTGGACTGATACCCACTGCCGGATGTTCCACCGCATCCTCGCCCCGGGCGCGCGCCTGTACACCGAGATGGTCCACGCCAATGCGGTGATCCATGGCGACCGCCAGCGCCTGCTGGGCTTCGATGCCAGCGAGCATCCGCTGGCCCTGCAACTGGGTGGCAGCGATCCGGCCCTGCTGGCGCAGGCCGCGCGCATTGCCGCCGACTGGGGCTATGACGAGGTCAACCTCAATTGCGGCTGCCCGTCGGACCGGGTGCAGGCCGGGCGCTTTGGCGCCTGCCTGATGCGCGAGCCGGAACTGGTAGCCGATTGCGTGGCCGCGATGTCGGCCGCGGTGGACATCCCGGTCACGGTGAAGTGCCGGCTCGGGGTGGACGAGGACAAGGACTACGACCAGTTCCGCGCCTTCATCGACCGTGTCGCCGCCGCCGGCAGCGGCCTGTTCGTGGTCCATGCCCGCAACGCGTGGCTCAAGGGCCTGTCGCCGAAGGAAAACCGCGAGGTGCCGCCGCTGCGCTACGACTGGGCCTACCGGCTCAAGGCCGAGCGTCCGGACCTGCAGGTGGTACTCAATGGCGGCATCGCCTCGGTCGAGACCGCGCAGGCCCAGTTTGAACATCTGGACGGGGTCATGCTCGGCCGCGCCGCCTACCACGACCCCTATGTGCTGCATGCACTGGAAGCGGCGCAGACCGGCAGCCCGCTGCGTCCGCGCGAGGAACTGCTGCAGCAGCTGCGTCCCTACGTCGAGGCGCGACTGGCCGAAGGCCTGGCGCTCAAGCACATCACCAGACACCTGCTGGGCCTGTTCCACGGCCAGCCCGGCGGCCGCGGCTTCCGCCAAGTGCTGAGCGAGGGCGCACACCGCCCGGGCGCGGACTGGTCGCTGGTTGAACAGGCGCTGCAGGTGACCCGGGATCAGGCCGCCCGCGTGGCTGCCTGAGCGCGACGCGGCACTGTATGAATACGGCAGCCGGATCGGTTACCTTGCTGAACAGGCGCCCAGCGCCCGCGAGAGGGTTCAGACCGGATTCAACGCGGTAAATCAAGAATTTGCCTCGTTTTCGAGGGGTCCCCGGAGTGTTTGCCGAGGCTTCCACTTCACGTTTTTTGAACGTCTCGCCGCAGTCCGTTAGGATCGAATTGATGCTTGCTTCCGTAACCACCCACCGAATGCCAGTTGTCGCCGCGATGGTCCTCGCCTTCGGCGTGGGCAGCGCCGCGCGGGTGGAGGCACAGGAGCCGCCGACCCCGATGACCCGCTCCGAAGCCCGCGCCGCGGTCCGCGCCCAGGCCTCGGATGTCTCGCTGTCCGACGCGGTGCGCCGCGTGCAGCGCACCACCGGTGGCCGCATCCTCGGTGCCGAGCGCGTTCCCTATGACGGGCGCGACATCAACCGGGTCAAGTACATGGATGATCGCGGCCGGGTCCGCTACATGGATGACCCGTCGCCCAGCCGTAGCCAGCCGCGTACGCCGCGGGAAGCATCACGACACGGCGATAACCCCTGATCTTCGATATTCGTCCGGGTCAATGTGAATACACGGCTGGCAGCACGCCGGCCCAGAGAAACTAGGGAGAGTTCATGCGTATCCTGCTGGTCGAAGACGAAGCCCCGCTGCGGGAAACCCTGGCAGCCCGTCTGAAGCGCGAAGGTTTTGCGGTGGATGCCGCCCAGGACGGTGAGGAAGGCCTGTACATGGGCCGCGAAGTGCCTTTCGACGTGGGCATCATCGACCTCGGCCTGCCCAAGATGTCGGGCATGGAACTGATCCGCGCGCTGCGCGATGAAGGCAAGAAGTTTCCGGTGCTGATCCTGACCGCGCGTTCGAGCTGGCAGGACAAGGTCGAGGGCCTCAAGCAGGGCGCCGACGATTACCTGGTCAAGCCGTTCCACGTGGAAGAGCTGCTGGCGCGCGTCAACGCGCTGCTGCGCCGCGCCGCCGGCTGGTCCAAGCCGACCCTGGAGTGCGGTCCCGTCGCGCTCGACCTGGCCGCGCAGACCGTCAGCGTCCACGGCAGCAACGTCGACCTGACCAGCTACGAGTACAAGGTGCTCGAGTACCTGATGATGCACGCCGGCGAGCTGGTCTCGAAGGCCGACCTGACCGAGCACATCTACCAGCAGGACTTCGACCGCGACTCCAACGTGCTGGAAGTCTTCATCGGCCGCCTGCGCAAGAAGCTGGATCCGGACGGCGAACTGAAGCCGATCGAGACCGTCCGCGGTCGCGGCTACCGCTTCGCGATCCCGCGCAACGAGGGCTGAGCGCCGTCAGGCGTGTAAGGCGTGCGCGGCCGTTTCTGGTTCATTCCCCGCTGGCGGCCGCGTTCACTGCAGGCGCGCCAGCTGCTGGCCGCCTCGCTCGGTCTGGTCGCGTTCCTGGCACTGGCCGGCTATGCGCTTGATGCCGCGTTTGCCGACACCGCCCGCGCCAACCTGCGCGAACGCCTGAAGAACTATGCCACCGCCTATGCCGGTGGCATCGACTTCACCCGCGACCGCTCGCTGTATATCCGCGAGCAGCCGCCGGATCCGCGCTTCGACGTCCCCGGCAGCGGCCTGTACCTGCAGGTGGTGATGCCCAACGGCTATGGCAATTCGATGTCGGCCGAAGGGCCGATCCTGCCCGATGCCAGCGGCCGCCTCCTCGCGCCACGCCAGGAAGTGTTCGAAGGCCCGCTGCCGATGACCCAGATCGACGGCAGCCCCGGCGAGGTCTACCGCTATGGCCTGGGCCTGGTGTGGGGCGGCGATGGCCTGCCCGAGGCCGAATTCCCCTACACGATCTACGTGATGGAAGACTCGCGCGCGCTGGGCGCGCAGCTGCGCGTGTTCCGTGGCGCGGTGTGGTTCTGGCTGGGCGTCACCGGCCTGATCCTGCTGCTGCTGCAGACCCTGGTCCTGCAGTGGAGCCTGCGCCCGCTCAAGCGGGTGATCATCGAACTGACCAAGGTCCAGCGTGGTGAACGCGAGCGCATGAGCGAACTGCATCCGCGCGAGCTCGAGCCGCTGACCGCCAGCATCAACGCCTTCATCGAGAGCGAGCGCGAGAACCTGGACCGCCAGCGCAACACCCTGGCTGATCTGGCGCACAGCCTGAAGACTCCGATCGCGGTGCTGCGTACCCAGCTGGACAGCGGCTCGGACGATGCGGCGCTGCGCGAGGAGCTGGACGTGCAGCTGCAGCGCATGAACAACCTGGTGTCCTACCAGCTGGCACGCGCGGCCAGCAGTGGCCACAAGCTGTTCTCCGCGCCGGTACCGATCGAATCCAACGCCGAGGAAATCGTGCGCGGCCTGGAGAAGGTCTACGCGTCCAAGGGCGTGCTGTGCGAATTCGAGATCGAGCCGGGCGTGAAGTTCTACGGCGAACCAGGTGACCTGCAGGAACTGCTGGGCAACCTGCTGGAGAACGCGTTCAAGTGGGCCAGGCGCCGCGTGCTGCTGACCGTGCGTTCGCGCCCGGTCGCCGGCAGCCGCCGCGCCGGGCTGGAACTGGCGGTGGACGACGACGGCCCGGGCATCGCGCCGGAGGACATCGCCAAGGTGCTGCAGCGTGGCGTGCGCGGCGACGAGCGCGTGCAGGGCCACGGCATCGGCCTGTCGATCGTGCAGGACCTGATCCGCGACTACCGCGGCGAACTGCAGGTCAAGCGTTCCACCGAACTGGGGGGGGCGCGTTTCGAGGTCGGGTTGCCGCCCAGCCTGTAAGCGGCGGTCAGTCCGTGGCCATCGGCGAGCGCCCGTAGAAGCGGCGCAGGTGCGCGGCCACCTCCGGCATGTGCGCGGCCAGCAGGTCCGGGGCGGAGAAGTGGTACTCGCTGGCCACGGCGAAGAATTCCTCCGGCGCCTCGGCGGCATAGGCATCGATGGCGACGTCCTCGCCGCGGTCGACCTGTTCGCAGAAGGCGTCGTACTGCCGCTGGAAATCGCGGGCCCACTGCATCTGCCATTCCCGCGGCAGCGGCGGCGTGCCGTCCAGCGCGCCATCGAGCACGTCGATCTTGTGCGCCATCTCGTGCACCGCCACGCAGAAGCCGGCGTCGGGCTCGGCCAGGTCGGCCTGCACGTCGGCCCAGGACAGGATCAGCGGCCCGGCTTCCCAGGCCTCCCCGGCCAGTTCGTCATCCCACTCGTGCAGCACGCCGGCGGCATCGACATGGCTGCGCTGCACGCGGAAGGCGTCGGGGTAGACCACCAGTTCAGACCAGCCATGCAGGCCTTCGCCACCGAACTCCAGCAGCGGCAGGCAGCACAGCGCGGCCAGCAGGGCGCGTTCGGTCGCGTCCAGCGCCAGGCCGGCGACGGGGGTGATGGTCTTTTCGTGGAGGAAGCGGCTGGCCAGCCGGTGCAGGCGCTGGTCGTGCTCGCGATCCAGGCGTTGCAGCCAGAGGCTGCGGCCGCGCACGGCCAGCCAGGTGGATTGGTCGATCGGGGTGGGCGGGCGGCGCAGTCGCGCCAGCAGGCGCTGGATCAGCGGAACATGCCCGGCAGGAAGCGATGCCATTTCGGTGCGCGCAGTCGCGGCAGCAGGTCATCGTCGCCGCCGCTGTGGCCGACGCCGGACTTGGCCGGGGCCGTGGCCGAGGCGCCGCCGGAAGGGCCGGCCGGTGCCGATTCGTTCCCCCGCTCGTCGCTGGCCGTGTAGGTGCAACCCTCGCCCCGGCTGGTGGAGGCCGCTTCGGTGGCCTGCACGGTGAGCGGCGCCGTCAACAGGATCAGGCAATGGGCAATACGGCGCATCGTCATTCCAGGAGGGGCGGGTGGACCCCGATTCTAGCCTGCTTTTTTGTATGAATTGGCAAGCCGATTGGGCCGGTCCGGGGGTCTGGCGCATAATCCGCCGTTTATTCGGGCGGGACCCTGCCGTGGACGATCGCGAACTGCTGGCCAAACTCGGGGCGGGGCGCCTGTCCGGTGACGCGCTGGCGCGCGAACTCGGCCAGACCCGGGCGGCCGTATGGAAGCGGATCCAGGGTCTGCGCGCAGCCGGCATCGCCATCGAGGGCCGGGCCGGCGACGGCTACCGGCTGGAACAGCCGCTGGAACTGCTCGAGGCCAGGCGCATCGGCGACGGCCTGTCTGCCGGCGCTGACGCCGAGCTGGCCGCGCTGGACATCGCCTGGAGCCTGGGCTCGACCAATACCGAACTGCTGCGCCGCCCGACCCCGGCCCACGGCGCCGAGGTGCTGCTGGCCGAGCGCCAGACCGGCGGCCGCGGACGCCGTGGCCGGCACTGGGCCTCGCCGCTGGCCGCGCACCTGTACCTGTCGGTGCTGCGCGGTTTTTCCGGCGGCCTGTCGCGGATGGGCGGACTGAGCCTGGCGGCCGGGGTCGTGGTTGCCGAGGCCCTGCAGTCGCAGGGCTTTGCCCAGGTCCGGCTGAAGTGGCCCAACGACCTGGTGGTGGACGAACGCAAGCTCGGCGGCCTGCTGGTGGAGGGCGGCGGTGAATTCGCCGGACCGGCGCGGGCGGTGATCGGCTTGGGCCTCAACGTACGCATGCCGTCAGCGATGGCCGAGGGCATCAACCAGCCGTGGACCGATCTGTGGACGTTGGCTGGGTCCGAGGTATCGCGCAACGAGGTTGCCGCCGCGGTGCTGTCGGCGCTGTTGCCGGCGCTGGCCACTTTCGAGAAGCACGGGCTCTCGGCATTCGTCGACCGCTTTGCCGCGCTCGATGCGCTGGCCGGGCGCCAGGTTCGGGTCGAGGATGGCGGCGTGATGCATTACGGGCTGGCCTGCGGGCTGGCCGAGGACGGTGCCCTGCGCGTACGCACCGATGACGGCGAGCGCAGCTTCCATGCCGGCGAAGTCAGCGTGAGGCCGGCATGAGCCAGTGGCTGTTCGACCTGGGCAATTCCCGCTTCAAGTTCGCGCCGCTGCAGGGCAACCGGGCCGGCGACGTGCAGGCCTGGGCCCACGGCGCCGAGGACATGACCACCGCCGCGCTGCAGGCCCTGCCCACCGGCGAGGTGGCCTGGGTGGCGAGCGTTGCCGCACCGGCACTGACCGCCGCGGTGATGGAGGTGCTGCAGTCGCGCTTCGCCCAGGTGCGCGTGGCCCGGACCAGCGCCGAGTGCGCCGGCGTGCGCATTGCCTACGCCCGGCCCGAGCGCTTCGGCGTGGATCGTTTCCTCGGCCTGCTGGCTGCCGCCGAGGCCGGTGCCCCGGTGGTGGTGGCCGGGGTGGGGACCGCGCTGACCATCGACCTGCTCGACGCCGACGGCCTGCACCGCGGCGGACGCATCGCCGCCTCGCCGACCACGATGCGTCTGGCCCTGCACGCGCGTGCGGTGCAGCTGCCCGAAAGCGGCGGCGACTACGCCGAGTTCGCCAACGACACCGCCGATGCGCTGGCCTCCGGCTGCGACGGCGCGGCGGTGGCGCTGATCGAACGCAGCCTGGCCCAGGCCCGGGCCGTGCTGGATGAGGTGCCGCAGCTGATCCTTCACGGGGGTGGCGGCCCGGCACTGCTGCCGTTGCTGCCGCAGGCGCGGTTCCGCCCCAGTCTGGTGCTCGACGGCCTCGCGCGCTGGGCCGTGCACCAGCCCGTCGCGCAAGGCTAGGATCGACCCATGCTGATACGTGCACTGATCCTGGTACTGGCCGTCCTCAACGTGGGCGTGGCGATGTGGTGGATGACCCGGGGCGACGCGCCAGTGGAGGTTGACGAACCCGCGGTGCGCGCCGGCGTGGCCACGCTGGAACTGCTGCCATCTGCCCCTGCAGGCGAACCGGCAGGCCAGCCACCGGTTACCGACAACGCCGGGTCGGAAGAACCTGCCGTGCAGGCCGAGGCGGAAGCGCCGGCAAGTGCCGATACCAGCGAGCGCTGCGTGAGCCTGGGGCCGTACACCGATCGCGACACCGCCCAGGCCGCGCTGCAGCGCATCGGCGGCGTCTCCGCGCGTGGCCGCCTGCGTGAACAGCCCACCGCCGCCAGTGGCAGTTACCGGGTCATGCTGCCGGCTTCGCCCAGCCGCGCGCAGGCCCAGGCCGTGGTCGACCGCATCGTGGCCGCCGGCATCAGCGACTACTACGTCATTGGCCAGGGCGAGGAAGCCAACGCCATTGCGCTGGGCCAGTACCGCCACCGCGAGGGTGCCGAACGCCGGCGTGCCGAGCTGGTGGCCGCGGGCTTCCCGGCCGAAATCAGCGGCGGTGAAGCCGGTTCGCGCTGGTGGATCGATGCCGCCACCACTGCCGGCACCACGCCGGCCACGCTGCAGGCTCGTGCCCGGGCCAGCGGCCATCAGTCACTGGACTGCGCGCGCCTGCGCTAGAATGCCCAGCCCGCGGCAAGCCCTGCTTCCCGCGTTTGCCGGCATAGCTCAGTTGGTAGAGCAACCGCCTTGTAAGCGGTAGGTCCCCAGTTCGAACCCGGGTGTCGGCACCACCACCTTGATCCGATGGATCCGGCAGCATGGCCGATCCACGCAGAACCCCGCGAAAGCGGGGTTTTTTGTTGCGTGCAACGAGGTGGCAGCGGCACTTGGCGCCAGACGCCTGCCGCGCAGGGAAGTCCTGCATCGCGGCGCATGGCAGCCCTCGCTGCCGGTGCCCGGCGCCGTCACGAGGACGGACACTGGCGGCCTGGGGTGGATGCGTATTCGCCACCCGCCGGGCGCGCGGATCATGGCACACCTGCGCGTACTGCTGCGGCGCGGCGGGAGCATGCGCGGTACGCTGGCTAGACTGGGCCGCTTTGCAGGAGGCTTGGATGGCTGCGTTTTCCCCTGTTTCGTTGATCGGCGTACCCACCGACGTGGGCGCAGGCCACCGTGGCGCGCGCCTGGGGCCGGAGGCCCTGCGCATTGCCGGATTGCCCGAGGCCCTGGCCGCGCGTGGCGTGGACGTGCGTGACATCGGCAACCTCGATGGCCCGCGCAATCCGTGGACGGCACCGGTCGGCGGCTATCGCCACCTGCAGGAAGTGGCCGAATGGAACCGGCTGCTGATGGAAGCCAGCTACACGCAGCTGTGCGGGGGCCGCATGCCGATCATGCTCGGTGGCGACCACTGCCTGGGCCTGGGTTCGATCACCGCCGTCGCGCGCTGGTGCCGCGAGCAGGGCAAGGACCTGCGCGTGCTGTGGCTGGATGCGCATTCGGACTTCAACACCTCCGACGTCACGCCCTCGGGCAACATCCACGGCATGCCGGTGGCCTGCCTGTGCGGACTGGGCCCGGACGTGCTGACGAAACTTGGGGGTGATGCGCCGGCGATCTCGCCGCAGCAGGTGCGTCAGATCGGCATCCGCTCGGTGGATCCGGAAGAGAAGCGGCTGATCAAGGAACACCGCGTCGACGTCTACGACATGCGCTACATCGACGAGGCGGGCATGAAGCGCACGATGGAAGCGGCGCTGGACGGCATCGACGGCGACACCCACCTGCATGTCAGCTTCGACGTGGATTTCCTCGATCCCAGCATCGCCCCGGGCGTGGGCACCACGGTGCCGGGCGGGGTCAACTACCGCGAGGCGCAGCTGGTGATGGAGATGATCGCCGACACCGGGCGCATGGGCTCGCTGGACATCGTCGAACTCAACCCGCTGCTGGACAACCGCAACGCCACCGCCGAGCTGGCCGTGGACCTGGTGGAAAGCCTGTTCGGCAAGTCCACGCTGATGCGGGACTGAGCCTCAGCCTGAACGGGCCTCGATGCTGTTCACGTTCGCTCCACGCCGTTGCAGCGAGATTCGCTCCACCTACGGCGAGCCGTGCCGGATAACCCGGGGAAGCCGCCGCTATTCGGCAGAAGGAGCGAAGCGATGAAGCGAGTGATGATCCTGATGATGCTGGGCATGTTCTCGGCAGCGATGTTGAGCGGCTGCAACACCGTGGCCGGTGCGGGCAAGGACCTGCAGGGCGCCGGTGAGAAGGTCGAGGACAAGGCGCAGGACTGCAGCGACGGCAAGTGCTGAGCGGACGCGAGGAGATATCCATGAAGCGAGTGATTGCCCTGGCAATGCTGTCGATGTTCTCCGTGGCCATGCTGGCCGGCTGCAATACCGTGGCCGGTGCCGGCAAGGACGTGCAGAAGGTCGGCGAGAAGGTGGAGGATGCAGCGCGCTGATCCCGCGATGCATGACGAGGAAGAACGGGCCGGCATTGCCGGCCCTTTTTTTGCGCGGGTTTCTGCGGCGTGTCGTGATGAACCGGCGTTCAAGTTCATCAGCATGTTTTTACCTGCGCTTGACCACATGCCGACGCGGTCTTGGTCAAGCTGTCCACGCACCGAAACGACATGCAAAGGAGCAAGCGATGAACAAAGACATCATTTCCGGCAAGTGGACCCAGCTCAAGGGCAAGGCCCAGGCCACCTGGGGTGACCTGACCGATGATGACCTGCAGGTCGCCGAAGGCAACGCTGAATACCTGGCCGGTCGTCTGCAGGAACGCTATGGCTGGGCCAAGGACCGCGCACAGGAAGAAGTGCGTCGCTTCGAGAAGGCGCTGATGGACGATCCGGACTACCGCTGATCGGCACCGGCGCCTGCCCGGCAGGCTGACGCATGATCGACGGGCCTTCGGGCCCGTCTTTTTTTGGGGACGCAGCGGGCCAGCGGGCCCGGTCCGTGCGCGCAGGGGTAAACTGGCGCGGTTTACACAGCGTCCATCCCCCGAATGACTACCCGTGTCCTGACCGGCATCACCCCTTCCGGTACCCCGCACCTTGGCAACTACGTCGGCGCGATCCGCCCGGCGATCGCCGCCAGCCAGGCGGCCGGCATCGAGAGCTTCTTCTTCCTGGCCGACCTGCACAGCCTGATCAAGGCGCAGGAGCCCGAGCGTACCCAGCGTTCGACCCTGGAGATCGCCGCCAGCTGGCTGGCCTGCGGGCTGGACCCGGACAAGGTGTGGTTCTACCGGCAGAGCGACATCCCCGAGACCACCGAGCTGATGTGGTTCCTGACGGTGGTCGCCGGCAAGGGCATCCTCAACCGCGCCCACGCCTACAAGGCCGCGGTGGACAAGAACCGCGAGGAGCAGCTGGACGACGATGCCGGCATTACCGCCGGGCTGTTCATGTACCCGGTGCTGATGGCCGCCGACATCCTGATCTTCAATGCGCACGAGGTGCCGGTCGGTCGCGACCAGATCCAGCACATCGAGATGGCGCGCGACTTCGCCCAGCGCTTCAACCACATCTACGGCCACGAGTATTTCGTCGCGCCGGAGGCCGTGATCGATGAGAACGTCGCCACGCTTTCGGGCCTGGACGGCCGCAAGATGAGCAAGAGCTACGGCAACACCATCCCGCTGTTCGCCCCGCGCGAGGAACTGAAGAAGCTGGTGTTCTCCATCGTCACCGACTCGCGCATGCCCGGCGAGCCCAAGGACACCGAAGGCTCGGCGCTGTTCCAGATGTACCAGGCCTTCGCCACCGCCGAGCAGACCGCGGCGTTTGCCCAGGCGTTTGCCGACGGCATCGGCTGGGGCGATGCCAAGCAGCAGTTGTTCGAGCGGATCGACGCCGAGCTGTCGCCGCTGCGCGAGCGCTACAACGCGCTGATGGCCGAGCCGGAGAAGATCGAGGCGCTGCTGCGTCGTCGCGGCCAGCAGTTGCGCGAGCAGTACGCGATCCCGCTGCTGAAGCAGCTGCGCCATGCCGTGGGCCTGCGCGACCTGTCGGCGGCGGGCGACAAGCCCAAGGCCGCCGTGGCCGCCAAGGCCGCGCTGCCGCTGTTCAAGCAGTACCGAGAGAAGGACGGTCGCTTCTACTTCAAGCTGCTCGATGGCGAAGGCACGCTGCTGATCCAGAGCGTAGGCTTTGATTCGCCGCGCGATGCCGGCCAGCTGATCGCCGTGCTCAAGCAGGCCGAGCAGGGTGATGCGCTGCAGAGCGAGCTGTTCAAGCTGGAAGCCGAAGTGCCCGCCGTGCTCGCCGCGCTGCAGGCGCTGCGCGAGGCCGCTGCCAAGGACTGATCCACCCGAGGAGACCACCGATGGCCTGGTTGTCGTTGCTGCTGTTCCTGCCGTGGTTCGGGCTGCTCGGCGCCCTGTACTGGTGGTTTCCGCGCCAGCCCCGGCACCGCTCGCGGCGGCTGTTCGATGGTGCCGCGCTGGCGCTGGCCTTCCTGGCCAGCATCGGCGCGATGCACTGGGGCTATGCCGAGGGCGTGGCCGACCTGAATGCCGGGGCGATCTGGCGGCAGGTGCTGGCCGTGCTCTATGCCTATGGCGCCTTCCTGGCGGTGATGGTGCTGGCGCTGATGCTGCGGCCAAAGGTGCTGCAGCGCTGAACAGGCGCGTGGCGCCGGCTGCGACCAAAGCCCAATCCCGGCCAGCCGGTGCCGCGGCTACGATGGCCGTTCCCGTCCCAGGAACCGCCCTGCCCGTGACGTCCGTTGAATCCGGCATCCATGTCATCGACACCGCGTTCCAGCGCGACCAGTTCGATGCGGCCTACCTGGTCGTCGAGGACGGCCGCGGCGCCTTCATCGACTGCGGCACCAGCCTTGCCGTGCCACACATGCTCGCCGCGCTCGAGCAGGCCGGGCTGGCGACCACTGACGTGGACTGGCTGGTGCTTACCCACGTGCATCTGGACCATGCCGGCGGTGCCGGCCTGCTGATCCAGCAGCTGCCCAATGCCAGGCTGGTCGTGCATCCGCGCGGGGCCCCGCACATGATCGCGCCCGGACGGCTGGTGGCCGGGGCCACCGAGGTCTACGGCGAAGAGGAAATGCAGCGCAGCTACGGCAGCGTGCTGGCCGTGCCCGAGCAGCGCGTGGTCGTGGCTGCCGATGGCCACGTGGTGCCACTGGCCGGGCGCGAACTGCTGTGCATCGACACTCCGGGCCACGCGCGCCACCACCTCTGCGTATGGGACGCACGCAGCCGCAGCTGGTTCACCGGCGACACCTTCGGCCTGTCCTACCGCGAGCTGGACAGCGAGCGCGGGCCGATGATCATTCCCACCTCCTCGCCGGTGCAGTTCGAGCCGGAGGAACTGCGCCATTCGATCAGGCGGATGATGGCGTACTCGCCGCAGGCGATGTACCTGACCCACTACGGCAAGGTCACCGACGTCCAGCGGCTGGCCGCCGACCTGGACGAGCTGATCGTGGCCATGGCCGCGCTGGCCCGGGGCTGTGCGGACCGTGCCGACCGGCACCGCTGCATGGTCGCCGCCCTGACCGAGCTGTACCTCGAACGCGCCCATGCCCACGGCTGCCCGCTGGACGATGAGGCCGTGGTCCGGGTGCTGGCCACCGACATCGAGCTCAACGCCCAGGGCCTGGCCTGCTGGCTGGACCGCGACCGTCGCTGATCCTGCCGCGGCGATTGCGGGCTGCGCGCTAGAATCGCCGTCCTCTCCCCGACCTGGTCGTACCCGTGAATCCGATGCGCATGCTGTTGTTGTCCTCGTGCCTGTTCGTTGGCGGCGTCGCCTGTGCGGCCAACGACCTGCCCGGCGGTGGCATCGACCCGCAGGCATTGTCGCGCCACGTGCAGGTGCTGGCCTCGGACGAGTTCGAAGGGCGCGCCCCGACCACCGCCGGCGAGGAACGCACCGTGCAGTACCTGATCGAGCAGTTCCGCAGCTACGGCCTGCAGCCCGGTGCCGGCGATGACAGCTGGGTGCAGGAAGTGCCGCTGGTGCGTGCGCAGCTCGATGGCCCGGCCACGGCGACGCTGCGGCTGGCTTCCGGCGTGCGCGAGCTGGTCAACGGCGAGGACGTGACCCTGCAGAGCCTGCAGCCGCGCCCGCGCATCGAACTGCGTGATGCGCCGCTGGTGTTCGTCGGCTATGGCATCGACGCACCCGAGCGCGGCTGGAACGACTACAAGGACGTGGACCTGCGCGGCAAGATCGCGGTGGTGCTGATCAACGATGCCGACTTCGAGGCCGATGCGTCCGGCGCGTTCGATGGCAAGGCGGTCACCTACTACGGCCGCTGGACCTACAAGTACGAGGAAGCCGCGCGCCGCGGCGCCGCAGGCGTGCTGATCGTGCACGAGACCGCGCCGGCGGCCTACGGCTGGGCCACGGTCAAGAGCTCGGGCACCTCGCCGCTATTCGACATCGAGCGCGGCGAGGCCGAGGCCATGGCCCAGCACACGCCGCTACGTGGTTGGATGCAGCGCGCCCTGGCCGAGGCGATCTTTACCGACGCCGGCCTCGACTTCGAGGCGGAGAAGCGCAAGGCCATGCGTCCGGACTTCCAGCCGCAGCCGCTGGGCCAGGCGAAGCTGTCGGTGGACTTCGCGCTCAAGCGCGAGCGCGTGGTCACCCGCAACGTGGTGGCGAAACTGCCCGGCGGCGTCCATGCCGACGAGGCGGTGATCTTCTCCGCGCACTGGGATGCCTACGGCTTCGGCCAGGCCGACGCCAATGGCGACCGCATCCGGCGCGGCGCGATCGACAACGCCACCGGCGTGGCCACCGTGCTCGAGCTGGGCCGGGTGTTTGCCGCCGGCCCGCAGCCGCAGCGCAGCCTGTATTTCGTCGCGCTCACCGCCGAGGAAAAGGGCCTGCTCGGCGCCAGCTACTACGCCGCGCACCCGCTGGCGCCGCTGGAGAAGACCGCCGCGGTGCTCAACATCGAGATGTTCAGCCCCGATGGCGCCACCCGCGACATCGCCTCCTGGGGCAAGGGCCGGGTCTCGCTGGAGCGTGACCTCGAGCGCGTGGCGAAGGCCCGCGGCCGCGCCTACAGCCCGGATCCGAACCTGGAGGCCGGTTTCTTCTACCGCGCCGACCACTTCGCCTTTGCCCGCCTGGGCGTGCCGGCGATCACCATCGGCCCCGGCCTGGACAGGCTCGAGGGCGGGGTGGAAGCCGGCCGGGCGCTGCGCGAGAAGTACTTCGCCGACTGCTACCACCAGCCCTGCGATGCGTGGACCCCGTCCTGGGATCCGGCTGGCCATGCCGCCGACACCCTGCTGGTCTACGACCTGGGCGAGGAGCTGGCCAACAGCCGGCAGTGGCCGCACTGGGACGAAGGCTCGGAGTTCGGCGCGATCCGCGAGCGCAGCAACGCCAGCCGCCGCTGAGAAACACGTCACAGCCCTGCCGGCACGACTGTCCCGGCAGGGAGAAACAGCATCCCTGCCGCTGCCCTGACGCCTGTCGTCCGGCAGGCCTAGAATCACCGCCTTCCCCAGCCTGGTTCCCCGCATGTCGTCCCCTCCTGCTGCCACTCCCCCGCGCGGCGGGCTGGTCGTCCTCGCGCTGTTCCTGGTCTACGTGGTCTGGGGGTCGACCTACCTGGCCATCCGTTTCGCGCTGGAAGGCGGCGCACTGCCGCTGACCATGGTCTCCGGCGCGCGCTTCATCGTCGCCGGCGGCCTGATGTACGCCGTGCTGCGATGGCGCGGCGTGCCGGCACCGACCCGGGCGCAGTGGAAGAACGTCGCGTTCATGGGCCTGACCCTGTTGCTGCTCGGCAATGGCATGGTGGTGCTGGCCGAACGTGACGTGTCGTCCGGCCTGGCCGCCACCGCGGTGGCCTCTGTGCCGCTGTGGATGGCGCTGTTCTCGGCGCTGCGCGGCCAGCGCTCCACCCGTGGCGAATGGGCCGGTATCGCGATCGGTTTCCTCGGCGTGGTCTGGCTCAATGCCGGCAGCAGCCTGACCGCCACGCCGCTGGGCCTGGTGCTGCTGCTGATTGCGCCGCTGGGCTGGGCCTTCGGTTCGGTGTGGTCGCGTGGCCGCGACCTGCCCAGCCCGTTCATGACGGCCGCGGCGCAGATGCTGTGCGGCGGCGTGCTGCTGGTGGCCTGCGGCCTGCTGCGTGGCGAACGTCCGCACGCGCTGCCCAGCGTGGATGGGCTGTGGGCCGTGGCCTACCTGTGCGTGTTCGGTTCGATCGTCGCCTTCACCGCCTACGTGTGGCTGCTGCACAACGTGCGACCGGCGCTGGCCGTCAGCTATGCCTACGTCAACCCGGTGATCGCGGTGATGCTGGGCGCGTGGATCGGCCACGAGCGCTTCAGCGTCAACGACATGCTGGCGATGGCGGTGATCCTGGCCGGCGTGGTGGTACTGACCCTGGCACGGGCGCGCAAGGCATGAGCGCCGACGCCCACGCACTGGCCGAACAACGCCGCGGCCTGGCGATCACTGCCGGCACCTTCGTGCTGTGGGGCGTGGTGCCGGTGTACTGGCACCTGCTCAGGGAGGTGCCGTCGGCGCAGATCATTGCCCACCGCATCATCTGGAGCACCCTGCTGGTGGTGGCCTGGCTGCTGTTCTCCAGCGGCCTGGGCTGGCTGCGCGCCATTGCCGCGCAGCCGCGCGCGCTGTGGATGCTGGCACTGTCCAGCATCGCCATCGCCTTCAACTGGGGCCTGTACATCTGGGCGGTGAACGCCGGCCACGTGATCGAGACCAGCCTGGGCTACTTCATCAATCCGCTGGTCAACGTGCTGCTCGGCGTGCTGGTGCTGCACGAGCGGCTGCGCCGCATCCAGTGGCTGGCGGTGGCATGCGCGGCGCTCGGCGTGGCGTGGCTGACCATCGATGCCGGCACCC
This sequence comes from Stenotrophomonas sp. Marseille-Q4652, assembly GCF_916618915.1. Taxonomy (NCBI): domain Bacteria; kingdom Pseudomonadati; phylum Pseudomonadota; class Gammaproteobacteria; order Lysobacterales; family Lysobacteraceae; genus Stenotrophomonas; species Stenotrophomonas sp. Marseille-Q4652. Next base: position 2,449,197 of record NZ_CAKAKE010000001.1, on the reverse strand, counting down.
CGCCGTGGATTGCGCTGGGCCTGGCCAGCTCGTTCGGCCTGTACGGGCTGCTGCGCAAGCTGGTGGCGGTCGATGCGGTGGGCGGGCTCGGGCTGGAAAGCCTGTACCTGTTCCTGCCGGCGCTTGGCTTTGCGCTGTGGAGCGAGAGCGGCCATGGCGGTGGCTTCATCAGCGGCTGGGGCTGGGGCAACGATGCGCTGCTGATCCTCGGTGGCGTGGTCACCGCGGTGCCACTGATCGGCTTTGCCTACGGGGTCAAGCGCATCCCGCTGTCGCTGGTCGGCCTGCTGCAGTACATCGCCCCGACGTTGCAGCTGCTGCTGGGCGTGCTGTTCTTCCATGAGCCGTTCGATGGCGGCCGCGCGCTGGGCTTTGCCGCGATCTGGCTGGGCCTGCTGCTGTATGCCGGCGAAGGCATGTGGCGGCTGCAGCGCCGCCCGCGTTGATTGCGGGCTTAAACCGGGCTGCCCCGGGCAGGAGCCGCCCTTTCAACGTGCGATGACCGTGGCGTGTGTCGTCAGACCTCGCGCAGCGCGGTGGTGATCGGCAGCCGCGCCGCGCGCAGGGCCGGGAACAGCCCGCCGACCAGGCCGATACCCAGGGCCCACTTCAGCCCGCTCCACAGCAGTTCGGGCGTGACCTTGAACTGGAACACCACCTGGCTGAAGTTCGCGCCCAGCGTGGCCACGCTGTAGCCGTTGAAGATCACCCAGGCCAGCGCGCCGCCGAGCACGCCGCCGAGCAGGGCCAGCAGCATCGTCTCCAGCATCACCGAGGTCACCACCGGCAGGCCGCGGAAGCCGATCGCACGCATGGTCGCGATCTCGCGCGCACGCCCGGCCACCGCCGCGTACATGGTGTTGAGCGCGCCGAACACCGCACCAATGGCCATGATCGTGCCGATCACCGTGCCCAGGATCCGGATCAGCTTGGTCAGGCCTTCGGACTGTTTGGCGAAGTAGTCCTGGGTGGTCAGCACGTCGAGCTTGAGCCGCGGGTCCTCGGCCAGCGCGGCCCTGAAACCCTCAAACGCCTGCGCGTTCTCCAGCTTCACGCTGACCGACTGCAACGAGGTGCGGCGAAACGCCGAGCCGAGCGTGTCGATGTCGGTCCACAGCTCCGAATCATGCGCATCGCCGGAGGCGAACACGCCCACCACCGTCCACTCGTCGCTGCCCAGCCGCACCGGCTTGCCCAGCTCCAACCCACCGTACTGGCCCATCGCGCCCTGGCCGACGATCAGCTCGCGCAACCCGGGAGTGAAGCGCCGGCCCTGCACGATGCGCAGGTTCGGCCGGATCAGCCACGCCGCATCGCTGACGCCGCGGAACTGCGCGTTGGCATCCTCGCCACTGCCGCGGGTCGGCAGGCTGACCACCTGCGAAAGTTCCCCCGATACCACCGGCCGGCCCTGCGCATCGCGCGCGATCCCGCCCAGCGCGGCGATCAGCGGCAGCTGGTCACGGCTGATCACCGAGTTCACCTCGGCCTGCGAGCCACCACGCAGGATGATCGCCGTGTCCTGGCTGCCGGTCTGGCGCAGCGTGGCCTCGAAGCCTTCGCCCATCGCCAGCATCGCCACCAGCACGCCGACCACGCCGGCAATGCCGACCACGATCACCGACGAGGCGCCCCAGCGCTGCGGCAGGCTGGACACGCCGATGCGTGCCGCCGCCAGCGCCAGCCGGCCACTGCGGGTCAGCCCCAGCCACAGCGCCAGCAGCGCCGCCAGGCCGAGCACTGCGTACCAGGGCAGGGCGATCCACACCCCCAGGCCCACCACCAGCGCCAGCACCGTCAGCGCGTTCCACAGCCATTGCTTGATCTTCATCTTTGTCCTCCCGGCTCAGCGGCCAGCCAGTGCGTCGACGATCTTCAGGCGCATCGCGCGGATCGCCGGCAGCAGTCCCACCACCACGCCAATGCCCACCATCAGGGCCAGGCCCATTCCCCAGGTCTGCGGCTGCACGGTCGGCAACTGGATCACGCCGCCACTGCCGGCACTGACCACCGGGATCAGCGCCGCGGCGATGCCCAGGCCGATCAGGCCACCGAGCACGATCAGCGCCACCGCTTCGGCCAATACCAGGCCCAGCACGGTGCCGTTGGTGAATCCCAGGGTCTTGAGCACCGCCAGCTCCGGGGATGCGTTCGCGCACGGCCTGGGCCATGGTGTTGCCGGTCAGCAGCAACAGGGTGAAGAACACCGCCCCCATGATTGCGCTGACGATCAGGCCGATGTCGGCGAACTGCTTGAGGAAGGCCTGGTTGAAGGCCTGTTCGGTCTGGGTCTTGGTCTCGTTGGCCGAGTTGGCCGACAGCGCGTCGATCGCACGCGAGACGCGGTCGGCCTGCGCCGGATCACGCAGTGACACCACGTAGAACCCGACCCTGCCGTTCATGTAGGCATTGGCCTCGTCGAAGTACTTCCAGTGGAAGTACAGCGCGTTCTCCTCGCCCTTGCGCTTGCTGTCCTCCACCGCGAAGGTGCCGCGCAGGGTCACCGGCCAGCTGTTGCTGCCGTCTTTCTGCGGGAAGATCGTCGCCTCCAGCGGAATGGTGTCGCCGATCTTCCAGCCAAAGCGCCTGGCCAGCGATTCGCCGACGACCGCGCCGGTGCGGTCGGCCTCGAAGGCTTCCAGCTGCGCCCGGTCGATGCGGTATTCCGGATACAGCTGCAGGTAGCCCGGGCCGATCACGAAGTTGGGGAAGAAGTTCTTCGGATCCTGGTAGATGCCGCCGAACCAGTTGCCGTAGGAGGCTGCGCGCACACCATCGATTCCGGCGATCTGCCGTTCCAGGCTCAGAGCTGCTGCAGCAGCTGCAGGATTTCCTCGGCCGACTGCCGGTCAAGGTCGCCGGTGGGCTCGTCGCAGATCAGGAAGGTCGGGTCGGAGACGATGGCCCGGGCAATGGCCACGCGCTGCTGCTGGCCGCCGGACAGTTCGTTGGGCCGGTGGCTGCGGCGGTCAGCCAGGCCGACCAGGGTCAGCGCGATCTCGGCATTGCGGCGGCGCTGCGCGGCGTTGAGCCGGGTCAGAAGCAGCGGCAGCTCGACGTTCTTCTGCGCGGTCAGCATCGGCATCAGGTTGTAGAACTGGAACACGAAGCCGACGTGGTGGCTGCGCCAGGTCGACAGTTGCGCGCCGCTCATGCGGTCCAGTCGCTCGCCCTCGATCTCGATCTCGCCACTGCTGGCGGTATCCAGACCGCCGATCAGGTTGAGCAGGGTGGTCTTGCCCGAACCGGACGGCCCCATCAGCGCGACAAAGTCCCCGGCGGCGATGTCCAGGTCGATGCCGTGCAGCACCTGCACCTTCTCCGGGCCACGTTGGTAGGTCTTGGTGATGTTGCGCAGGGAAACGAGGGTACTCATGGGTGTTCCTCAACGATGGGATGGGTGCCGCGACAGTCGCCGCCGGCCGGATGAGTAGTGCTGCTACTGCGTAAATGTGCAGACGGACGCAGGCGGGGCGTTGTGACCAGAAAGCGCAGCGAGCTGCTTCGCCTTGCTCCGGCTGCGCCCGTGCTTTGGCCTTCCTGGCGCTGGCGCTGGTGTTGCTGTTGCTGCTGCCCCTGTTGCCGTTGTCATTGTCGTTGCCGTCGCCGTCGCCGTCGCCGTCGCAATTGCAGTTGTCGTTGCAGTTGCTTTTGCTCCAACCCAATGCCGTAAAGCAAGCCGAGCACCGGAGCAGGGCAGGGGCGAAGAGGCGCACGTGTCTGAGCGCAGCGAGTTGTGCGCCGGCCCCTGTCCTGCGAGGAGCGCAGGGGACCGGTGCGGTTTCATCGCACCGGCGTGCGTCCGGCCGTGTTTTCTCTTGGTTACTTCTCTTTGCACGAGCAAAGAGAAGTGACTCGCGCCCCGCGCAGCGGGTGCGAAAGCTTTTGCTCCTGCTCCGGCATTTGCTTGTTCCGCGTTCACTGGTTTGGCCCAGGATTGGTGACAAGGTGAACAGCAACAACAACGACAACTGCAAAGGCTTTCGCTCCCTTGCAGGGAGCGAGCTACTTTTCTTTGCTCGTGCAAAGAAAAGCTAGCCAAAAGAAAGCACGGCCGGTCACGAGCCGCCGGGCTACGCCCGCCGGTCCCCTCCGCTCCTCGCGGATCGGGGGCCGGCGCACAACTCGCTGCGCTCAGACACGTGCGCCTTGAACCCCCGATCCACTGCGGTGCTCGGCTCGCTCCACGGCGATGGAACAGCCAGAGCAACGGCAACGGCAAAGCAACGACGTGAGGCGACAGGCGAAAAAACGAAAAACGAAGACCGAAGACCGAAGAACGAAGAACGAAAAACGAAGAACGAAGAACGAAGAACGAAGAACGAAAAAACAGATAACGGGAAACGGGAAACGGGAACGGCGGACGCTAACGACTAGCAGCAAGCGGCGAGCGATCAAGCGGGGAAGCGGGAGCGCAACGACGAAGTGGGAGTAAATGGTCGCTGCAATGTCGACGAACGAAGACCAATCAGATCGACACTTCAAAATCTTTTGCGATGGCGGCGCCAAGGGCTGCCCGGCCATCCACGGTGGCGCCGCCGCCGCGGCGCTCGCCGCGTTCACTTGCCTGCCGCTGCCTCCGTGACCTTGTCGCCGTCCTTCAACGTGGCCGGTGGATCCACCACCACCATGTCCCCGGCCGACAGGCCCGACAGCACCTGGCGGTCCTCGCCCAGGGCGATGCCGGTGCGCACCTCGCGCAGTTCGACCTTCTGCTCGCGGCCGACCGCGAACGCCACCGGCTTGCCCTCGCGCTCGACGATGGCCGCGGCCGGGGCGCGCACGCCCTTGGGCTGTTCCTCCTGCTGCGAGGCCGTCTCCAGGAAGCTCACCCGCACGCCCATCTCCGGGACGATGCGCGGATCCTTGTGCTTCAGTGCGATGCGGACCTTGACCGTGGCCTTGCCGCGGTCGGCGGTGGGAATGATGGCGATCACCTCGCCCGGGATCTTCCAGTCCGGGTAGGCGTTGAGCACCGCCTCGACCGGCATCTTCGGCTGCACGCGGCCGATGAAGGCCTCGCCGACCTCGACTTCCACCTCCAGCGAATCCATGTCCACGATGGTGCCGATGCCGGTGCGGGTGAAGCCGCCGCCGGCCGACAGCGGCGAGACGATCTCGCCCGGCTGCGCGGCCTTTGCCGTGACCACGCCGGCAAACGGCGCGCGCACCACGTTGTTGTCCACGCCCAGGTCGGCGATCGCCAGCGCGTCCTGCGCGACCTTCGCGTTGTGCCGGGCGGTCTGCAGCTGCGCGCGCAGGCTGTCGCGCGCAGCGATGGCCTGGTCGTACTGCGAGCGCGACACCAGCTGCTGGTCCACCAGTTCCTGCAGGCGGGTGGCGTCGGCCTCGGCCTGGCGCAGCTGCGCGTGCAGGCCTTCGGTCTGGCTGCGCGCGGCGGCCAGCTGCGCGGCGTTGAGGCTGCGCTGGGCGTTGGCGTCGATCGGGTCGAGCGTGGCCATCACCTGGCCCTCCTCCACGCGCATGCCTTCCTCGATCATCACCTCGCGCACCTTGCCGGTGATCTTGGCCGACACCGTGGCCATGCGCCGCGCCACCACGTAGCCACTGGCATCGAGCACCGAACTGCTGGCGCTGCCCTGGCCGATCGCGACCACCGGCGCGGTGCTGACCTCCACCGGTTTGGCCCGGGCCAGCAGCGCCCAGGCGGCGACCGCCAGGGCCAGCAGCACCACCAGCACGGCCACGATCCATGGCCAGCGCCGCGGCGCCGGCGGGGGCGGCGCCTTGCGGTCGATGCGGAGTTCCTTCAGCAGTTCTGCGGATGCATTCATGTGGATGCCAGACGGTGCCGGTGCGGGAATGTGACGGACGGTAGCCGAACTTCGCCGGTGGCGTGTGTCGGCCGGTCCGTTGCGACAGGGACGCAGTCTAGGCAAGCCCTGTCGCCCGTGCACCTGACGACTGTCATTCACTTTGCTTGACCTAGGCCACTGCCGGGCCTGGCCGGCGCCGCCTAACGTCTGCGACGTTGATCAACGGGAGGCAGTAAATGGACAACGACGGCAACATCCTCGCCAGCCTGCGCGCGGTGCACAGGAACCACGGCGCGGTGAAGGCGCTGGACGGAGTGGACCTGGACCTGCACGCCGGCCAGGTGCTGGCGCTGCTCGGCCCCAACGGCGCCGGCAAGAGCACCACCATCGGCCTGCTGCTGGGCCTGCTGCGCGCCGATGCGGGCCAGGTGCGGCTGTTCGGTCGCGATCCGCAGCAGCTGGCCGCGCGTCGCGGCATCGGCGTGATGCTGCAGGAAGCGCAGCTGCAGGAGACGCTGAGCGTGCGTGAGCTGCTGCGCCTGGCCTGCAGCTACTACCCGTCCCCGCGGCCGCTGGAAGAATGCGCGGCGCTGGCCGGCGTGCAGGACCTGCTGTTGCGCCGTTACGCAAGGCTGTCCGGTGGCCAGCAGCGCCGCGTGCAGTTCGCGCTGGCGATCTGCGGCCGCCCGCGCCTGCTGTTCCTGGACGAACCCACCGTGGGCATGGACATCGATGCGCGTCGCCAGTTGTGGCAGACCATCCGCACGCTGGTTGGCGAGGGCGTGTCGGTGGTGCTGACCACGCATTACCTGGAGGAGGCCGAACAGCTTGCCGACCGCATCTGCGTGATGCTGCGCGGCCGCGTGGTCAGCGATGGCAGCGTCGACGAACTGCGTTCGAGGGTGCAGGTGCGCAGCGTGCGTTGCCGCTCGCAGCTGGATGTCGAACAGGTGGCGGCATGGCCGGGCGTGCGCAGTGCCGTGCGGCAGGGCCAGGGCCTGCAGCTGGCCTGCGACGAGGTCGAAGCGGTGGTGCGGCGCCTGCTCGAGGCCGACCCGCAACTGTCCGCGCTGGAGGTCCGCCCGGCCGGGCTGGAGGAAGCCTTCCGCGATCTCACCCACTCCCACGCTGCTGCCGAGGCCGCCTGATGAACGCCATCGCTTCCACCACCGAATCTGCCGGCCACGGCATGGGCGCCTCGCGCCTGGCCGGCGCCTACCTGCAGGAAATGCGCGCCGAGATCCTGCGCTACCTGCGCAGTCCCGGCTTCGTGCTGCCAACGGTGCTGTTCCCGGCCACCTTCTACCTGATGTTCGCGGTGGTGGTGGGCATGGGCCGTGGCAACGACGGTGCGCGCTTCCTGCTCGGTACCTATTCCACGTTCGGGGTGATGGCCCCGGCCCTGTTCGGGTTCGGCGTGTCGCTGGCGCTGGAACGCCACAACGGTCTGCTTACGCTGAAGCGTGCGCTGCCGATGCCGCCGGCCGCCTACCTGCTGGCCAAGATGGTGATGGCGATGCTGATGGCGCTGGTGGTGGTCATGCTGCTGCAGATGCTGGCGGTGTTCGCGGCCGACGTGCAGCTGTCCCCCGCCCAGTCGCTGCGGCTGGCTGTGACCTGCACGCTGGGCGCACTGCCGTTCTGCGCGCTCGGCCTGCTGCTGGGCACCGTGGTCAAGGGCGAGGCCGCGCCGGCCGTGGTCAACCTGGTGTACCTCCCGATGGCGCTGCTGTCGGGCCTGTGGTTCCCGCTGTCGATCATGCCGCCGCTGCTGCGCTGGATGGCGCCGGTGTGGCCCAGCCACCACCTGAACATGCTGGCCCAGTCGGCGGTCGGCTTCGGCGAGCCCGGCAGCCCGTGGCCGCACGTGGCGTGGCTGGCCGTGTTCACCGTCGTGGTCACCGCGCTGGCTGCCCGTCGCCTGCGGCGCATGGGCTGAGGCATCATGCGCACGCCACGCACAGGAGCCGTGTCTTGAGTCGCTATCTACCCCACTGGCTGACCCCGGCACCGGATTCGGTGGTGGCCGACAACATCAAGCTCGGCAAGTGGGCGTGGCTGGACGCGGTGCACCTGCTGTGGACGGTGTGGATCTTCATCACCCCGCTGTTCGAAGACGGCTACACCCTGCGCTGGCTGTACTACACCGCGTGGTCGTACCCGCTGTTCCTGCTGCTGTACGCAATGACCCTGGTGTCGTCGCGGCGCGTTGCCCGGCTGTACGCGCTGGGCATGATCGTGCTGGCGGTCGTCCTGCTGCGTGTGTATCCCTCGGGCCTGACCTACTTCATCTTCGGCTGCGTGATGTTGCGCACCAACCGCGCCACCTCCACGCTGCGTTACCTGCTGGAACTGCTCGCGCTCAACGCGGTGTTCGCGGTGCTGGCAATGTGGATCGGCTATCCGTGGCAGGTGATCGCCTGGGTGCCGGTGATCTCGATCATCATCGGCCTGATCGTCAACGTCGAACGCTCCAGCAGCGAGAAGGACGCCGCGCTGCGGCTGTCGCACGAGGAAGTGCGCCGGCTCGCCGCCACCGCCGAACGCGAGCGCATCGGCCGCGACCTGCACGACCTGCTCGGCCACACCCTGTCGCTGATCACCCTGAAGATGGAGCTGTCGCGCAAGCTGCATGGCCGAGACGACGAGCGCTCGCAGCGCGAGCTGGCCGAAGCCGAACAGGTCGCGCGTGACGCCCTGGCCCAGGTGCGCAGCGCGGTCACCGGTTTCCGCGCCGTCGACCTTGCCGCCGAACTCGCCTCGGCCCACCTGTTGCTGGAATCGTCCTCGGTGCACATGCGCTACGACCCGCCGCCGCCGGTGCCGGCGTGGATCGAGCATGGCCTGGCGATGGTGCTGCGCGAGGCGGCGACCAACATCGCCCGCCACGCCCAGGCCAATGAGGCCACCTTCAGCCTGCGCGTCGATGCCAGGGAGGTGCTGCTGGAAGTGGTCGACGACGGCCGCGGCGGTGCCTCGGTACACGGCAACGGGCTGTCGGGCATGCGCGAGCGGGTGGCCGCGCTCGGCGGCACGCTGGCAATTGAATCACCCCGCGGGCAGGGCACGCGCGTGACCGTGCGCGTGCCGATCAGCCAGCCGCAGGCCGCGCCGGACACGCCCGGGTCTACGCCCTCGGCCGACCTGCCGGCGCACGGAGCGGCCGCATGATCCGGATCCTGCTGGCCGAGGACCAGGCGATGGTGCGCGGCGCGCTGTCGGCCCTGCTCAACCTGGAAGCCGACCTGGACGTGGTGGGCACCGCCGCCGATGGCGAGGCCGCCTGGCGCGAGCTGCAGCGGCTCAAACCCGACCTGCTGGTCACCGACATCGAGATGCCCGGCCTGACCGGGCTGGAGCTGGCCCAGCGCGTGCAGCGCCACGGCCTGCCGGTGAAGGTGGTGATCGTGACCACGTTCGCGCGCAGCGGCTTCCTGCGCCGTGCACTGGATGCGGGCGTGTCCGGTTACCTGCTCAAGGACGCTCCGGCCGAGAAGCTGGCCGAAGCACTGCGCCAGGTGATGAACGGCGGCCGTGCGATCGACCCGCAACTGGCGCTGGAAGCGTGGTCGGAAGCCGATCCGCTCAACGACCGCGAGCGCCGCGTGCTGCGCCTGGCCGGCGACGGCCGCTCGGCCAACGAGATCGCCGAGCAGCTCGGCCTGTCGCACGGCACCGTGCGCAACTACCTGTCCGAGTGCATCGGCAAGCTGGGCGCGGCCAACCGCATCGAGGCCTACCGCATCGCGCGGCAGAAGGGCTGGCTGTAGCGCCTCTGGAACGATTCGTGGTGGCCGTGGTGTTTCCCCGCCACCGCCGCCCACGCAGACTGTGCGCAACCCCCTTCCCTGGAGTTGCCCATGCTCACCCTGCGCCCGGCCGGTGAACGCGGCCATGCCAACCACGGCTGGCTCGATTCCTGGCACAGCTTTTCCTTCGCCGGTTACCAGGACCCGGCCCACGTGCACTTCGGCCCGCTGCGGGTGATCAACGAGGACCGCGTGGCCGCCGGTGGCGGCTTTGATCCGCATCCGCACCGCGACATGGAGATCATCAGCTACGTCATCAACGGCGCGCTGGCCCACCGCGATTCGCTCGGCAACCAGGGCACCATCCGCCCCGGCGAAGTGCAGCGCATGAGCGCCGGCACCGGCGTGGTGCATTCGGAATTCAACGCCCACGCCGGCACCACCCACTTCCTGCAGATCTGGATCTTCCCGCAGCAGCAGGGCATCGCCCCGTCGTACGAGCAGAAGGCCTTTGCCGAAGCCGACAAGCGCGGCCGCCTGCGCGTGGTGGCCAGTGCCGATGGCCGCGATGGCTCGGTCACCATCCACCAGGACGCCACGCTGTATGCCGGCCTGTTCGATGGCGCGGAATCGGCCGTGCTGCCGCTGGCGCCGGGGCGGCTGGCCTATGTGCACGTGGTGCAGGGCAGGCTCGAGGTCAACGGCAAGTCACTGCAGGCCGGCGATGCGCTCAAGCTCGAAGGCGAATCCCAGGTGTTGCTGGACAAGGGCGAGACGGCCGAAGTGCTGGTGTTCGACCTGCCGCCGCTGGGCTGATCAGCCCCTGCCGCAGTGCGGCGGGCGAGGGCCGCAACGCCGCCCTAGACTGGCGCTCCTTTCAACCGGGAGCGCAGCGATGAACCTTGCCAGGGTGCCCACGATGTTCTGGGTGGTGGCCATTGCCGGCCTGCTGTGGAACCTGTTCGGCCTGATGATGTTCTGGCAGAACCTGATGATGACGCCCGAGGCGATTGCCGCGCTGCCCGATGCACAGCGCCAGATCAGTCAGGCCAATCCGCGCTGGACGCTGGTGCCGTTCGCCATCGCCACCGGTGGCGGCGTGGTCGGGATGCTGCTCGTGCTGCTCCGCCGCCGAGCCGCGGTGCTGGTGCTGTTGCTGTCGCTGATTGCCCTGGTGGCGCAGTTCAGCGCGATCTACCTCGTCACCCCGGTGTGGGCGCTGACCGGTGTGTCCGGCGCGATCTTCCCGCTGGTGCTGTGGATCATCGCCGCCGCGTTGTGGCTGTACGCCCGCCATGCCGCACGCCGGGGCTGGCTGCGCTAGCCCCGCTCACCCACGCAGGCACAAAAAAAACGAGCGGATCACTCCGCTCGTTTTTTTGTTTTCACTGTGGCGGCTGGCTCAGGCGTAGCGCGCCTTGAGCATCGCCCAGGCGCTGCGCAGCGCCAGTGCCTCGCCACCAGCCGGGCGGCCCGGGCGGTCGGCGTCGTTCCAGGCGTACACGTCCAGGTGCGCCCAGCGCTGGCCTTCGGGGATGAAGCGCTCCAGGTACAGCGCGGCGGTGACCGCGCCGGCCATGCGTGAGCCGGCGTTGGCCATGTCGGCCACGCCGCTGCGCAGGTAGCGCAGGTACGGGCGGTGCAGCGGCATGCGCCACACCGGGTCGCGGGTCTCCAGGCCGGCCTGGATCCACTGATTGGCCAGGGTGTCGTCGTTGGCGAACAGCGCCGGCAGGTCCGGGCCCAGCGCGATGCGCGCCGCGCCGGTCAGGGTGGCGAAGTCGATGATCGCCTCGGGCTGGTCCTCGGCCGCGTAGGCCAGCGCGTCGCACAGGATCAGCCGGCCCTCGGCGTCGGTGTTGTCGATCTCCACGCTGATGCCCTTGCGGGTCACCACCACCTCGCCCGGGCGCATTGCGTCCGGACCGATCGCGTTCTCGACCGCGGCCACCAGCAGGGTCAGCTGCACCGGCAACTGCCGCGCCATCACCAGCGAGGCCAGGGCGATGGCGTGGGCGGCGCCACCCATGTCCTTCTTCATGTTGCGCATGCCGTCGGCCGGCTTCAGGTCCAGGCCGCCGGTGTCAAAGCACACGCCCTTGCCGACCAGGGCCAGCCTGGGTGCGCCGGGCTTGCCCCAGCGCAGTTCGACCAGGCGCGGTGCACGGTGCGAGGCGCGGCCCACGGCGTGGATGGTCGGGAAGTTGTTGGCCAGCAGCTCCTCGCCGACGAACACCTGCACGCTGCCGCCATGCTGGCTGGCCAGCGCGCGCACGGCGTCCTCCAGCTGCTGCGGGCCCATGTCCTCGGTCGGGGTGTGCACCAGGTCGCGCACCTGGCAGCAGGCGGCGATCAGGTCGGCGACCTCGGCCGACGGCGTGGCCACCAGCTGGGCCGGCTGCCGCGCCGGCTTGCGGTAGCGGTCGAAGCGGTAGCTGCCCAGGCCCCAGCCCAGCGCCAGCAGGTCGGCGTCGGTGTTGTCGCCGGCCAGCTGCCAGGCGCTGCCCTCGGGCAGGGCGAACGGCGCGTGCGCGTAGCTGTAGGCATCGCCGCGGTCGCCCACGCCCAGCACCGCACCGGCGATGCCGTCATTGCCCGGCAGCAGGGCCACGCTGCCGGCGGCGGCCTTGAAGCCCTGCGCCTGGAGCCAGGCGCTGACCGCGGCCGGCTGGGCGGCGGCCCAGGCGCCAAACTGTTCGGAATCCAGCACGTACAAGGGCAGGGCCTTGCTGCTGTCGGTGGTGAAGCCATTGGGGAGCGACATGGGAGTTCCTTGGTTTGGGACCGGCGGCGATCAGCGGGCGGGCGCGGATGCGTGCGCATCCAGCCAATCGGCCAGTCCGGTCAGGGTGTCGAATTGCAGGTCGGGACGCAGGCTGTCGTGCTGCCACGCCTGCGCCTCGCGGTTGATCCAGCAGCTGCGCAGCCCGGCATGCATCGCACCGAGCACGTCCATCTCGATGTGGTCGCCCACGTGCAGCACATGGGCCGGCTCGACTGCCAGCCGCTGGCAGGCGGCGTGGAAGATGCTGGCCGCCGGCTTGGCCGCGCCGTGTTCGCGTGCGCCCAGCTGGAAGGCGAAATGGTGGTCGATGCCGATCCGCCACAGGTCGGCGTTGCCGTTGCTCAGCGCCGCCACCGGCACCCGCGCGGCAATGCGCGCCAGTGCCTGCTCCGCATCCGGGTAGAACTCCACCTGGTTGCGGGCCGCGTAGAACGCCTCGTAGGCCGGCTCCAGCAGGGCCATGTCCGCGCCGCTGGCCTCCAGCGCCTCGCGCAGGGTCAGCCGGCGCAACGCGCTCAGGTCATGGTGCAGCTGCGGGTTGTCGCGGAACGAGCGCTCGCGCAGTTCGCGCATCTTCTCCACCGGGTACATCGCCGCGGTGGCCGGGCTGTGCTCGAGCAGCCAGTCGTGCAGTACCTGGTCGATGCGCGCACCGATGGGCGCGAACGGCCACAGGGTGTCGTCCAGATCGAGGGTGATGGCGAGGACTTGGAAAGTCACCGCGCCATTTTACGGCACCGCCGGGTGCCGTCCGCGCAATGCAGCGTCCGGCCGGCGTCACTCAAGAAGTCGCGCCCAGCCGTGCATGCCGTCCAGGCGGCTGAGCACCAGCTTGACGCAGACCAGCAGCGGCACCGCCAGCAGCAGGCCGATGATTCCCCACAGCCAGCCGAACAGCAGCAGCGCCAGCACCAGTACCAGCGGCGAGATCGCCATGCTCCGGCCCAGCACGATCGGGGTGATGATCTGCCCCTCCAGCGTGTGCAGGCCCAGGTAGAGCGCCGCCGGCAGGATCGCGTCCAGCGGGTCGGGGAAGCGCACGAACCCCATCAGCAGCATCAGCGTGATGCCGATCAACGGACCCACGTACGGGGCGAAGTTCAGCACCGCGGCCACCGTGCCCCACAGCGCCGCTTCGGGCAGCGGCACGCCCAGTGCCACGAGGATGCCGGCGAAGGCCGCGCCGACCAGGGTGTTGATCACGCTGATGGTCAGCACGTAGCGCGACACCTCGCGCTCGATCGAGCGCAGGATGTCTGTGGTGAAGCGTTGCTGGTGGCGCGTGGGCAGCAGCGAGATCGCATGCCGCTGCAGGGTCTGCCCGTAGATCATGAAGAACAGCGTCAGCAGCACCACCGCCAGCACCGAGGCGGCCAGCTTGGGCGCGCTGGCCAGCAGCTTGAACGGGCTGTCGGACTGGGTGCGGACCACCTGCACCTTCTGGTTGGCATTGCCGCCGGCGGCGCGGGCAAAGCTCTCGGCGGCCTGGTTGGCCTGCTGCACCGGCTTGGTCAGGTTCTGCAGCTCGCGGCCGATCTTGCGCAACTGCTGCGGCGCTTCCTGCGCCCACACCATGGCCGGACGCACCAGCTGTACCGCCAGCACGCCGGTCACGCCCAGGCCCAGGCCCAGCACCATCAGTGCGCCGAGGAAGCGCGGGATCCACAGCTTCTGCAGCAGCCGAAGGATCGGGTTGCCGACCAGGGCGAAGAACATCGCCAGCAGCACCAGCAGGATCACCTCCTGCGCCGCCCACAGGGTGAAACCCACCGCCAGCGTGGCCAGCACCACCAGCGAGGTCGGACCACGCGGGCGCGGTACGGCCGCAGTGGGCTCGCCGTCGACGGCAACGGGTTCGGGGACGGTACTCATGGGGACGGCCTGCGGGTCGGACGGTGGGGGACGGAAACGGCCGTCCCCGCCTCAGTTTTCGGACAGTTCGGTGGCTGCTTCGGCCGGACGCGGCTGGGTATCAGCCGACGTCGCCGGACGTAGCGGCGTGGGAACCGCCGGTGTCGTTGCGGCGCTGGCGGTACCGGCAGTGGCGGCGGCCGCGGTGCCGGCCGCGTAGGCGGCCGGGCCGGTGGAGCCAGCGGCCTGGCTCGCTTCGGTGGCAGCCACGTCGGCGTTGTCGGCGGCACGGCCGGCTTCTTCGGACGCGGCGCTGGCCTGGGCGGCAGCAACCAGGTTGGACACCGTGCCGATCATCTGCAGCCAGCGTGCCCCGGTCAGGCTGCCGCGCAGGCTGGCAGTGAGCTTGGCGCTGGGTTCCATGCGGCCGGCAAGGAAGCCCCCGGCCAGGCCGGCAACGATGATCCGGCCCGGGGTCCAGCCCTCGCGCCATGCACGCTTGAACGAATCCACCTGCTGGCCGGTTTCCCCGGCGCGATCCTGCACCAGGGTCTCGGCACGCTCGACGCGGCGCCGCAATGCCTCGAAGTTCATGGCGCAGGCTCCTTGGCTACCGGTGCCACCCCGTCCTCGTCGTCATCGCCGTCCTCGTCGAACAGACCGAAGCGCGACAGCTGCCGGCGGGTGGCGTGCATGCCGGTGTAATCGAAATAGTGGGAAACACGCCACGCGGCGAAGGCGGTGATCACCAGGCTGCCCAGCGCGGTGAACAGCAGCGACTGGAACCAGGAAAACCCCGAGCGCTGCAGCAACGCGATGATGGTGCCGGCAATCAGGAACCAGGCCGAGGCGCCGAACACGATTGCCGCCCCGGCCCAGGCCAGGGCACGGCCAAAGGCACTGCGCGCCAGCGCGAAGTCGGCGGCAATAAGCCGCCGCATCGCCTTGGCGGTCAGCCTGGCCGAGGAGGCGGCCCCGCGTGCGGAATCCCGCACCTCACGCAGGCTTTCCTCCAGCCCCGGCGAACCGGGGCGGGGCGCTTCTTCGCCGGGCGTGGCCGGCGTTGGCTGCGGCTGCTCGCTCACCGCTTAGTTGTCGCTGCTGCGGCCGAGTTTGGCAATGATCCAGCCGGCGGCGAAGGCCACGCCGAACGAGGCCAGCGGACGCTCGCGGATCAGCTCGGCGGCGCTTTCGATCAGGTCCTTGCCCTTGTCCATCAGCGCATCGACCTGTTCCTTGGCGGCCACGCCACCCATCTCGGCGGCGGCCATGCCCGACAGCGCGGTGTCGGACAGCTCGGCCTTCAGGTTGGCCGTGCCCAGGCGCAGTTCCTCGCCGGCAGCACCGGCGGCGCCCTTGACCGCCTCGCCGGCGGCGCTGGCAGCGGCCTTCAGGTGGGTCCCGGCTTCGCCCAGGCGTTCCTTCATGCTTTCAGTGTTGGTCGGGGTCATTGCACTCTCCTTTTTCAGGTGCCGCGGCGGGCAGGGAAGAATCACGGCCAACAGGGATAGCACCGCACCGGTGCAGGTCGCGTCATGGCGAAGGGATCATCGCATCACCAGCTCGCCACGCACGTTGCCGCGGCGGATGCGGACGACCAGCTGCGCCGGGCGCTGCTCGAAGCTCGCGCGCCAGCTGGCCAGGTCGACGAACTCGCCGCTGGTGGCGGCCTGGATGATGTCGCCGGCCGCCAGGCCCGAGCTCGCCGCCCGGCTGTTGCGCGCCACCTCGCTGACCAGCACGCCGGTCAGCCCGCTCTGGCGCAGTGACTCGGGCAGGTCGGCGAAGGTCGCACCGGACAGGCGCGGGTCCAGCGTGTCGCCGACCACCGCGCGCGGCTGTTCCTTCAGCGCGGCCTTGAGCTGCAGCGACTTGCCGTCACGGCGCACGTCCAGGGTCAGCACGCTGCCCACCGGCTGCAGGCCCTCGTAGTTGTGCAGCGCCTGCGCACTGTCCACGCGCTGGCCGTTGACCGCCACGATCACGTCGCCCGGTTTCAGCCCGGCCGCCGCGCCGCCGGAACCGGCATGCACGCGGGTGACCAGCGCGCCGCGGGTCGAATCGGCCAGTCCCAGGCCCTGGGCGATGGCCGCGGTCAGGTTCTGGGTTTCCACGCCCATCGTGCCGCGCACCACCACGCCGTTCTTGATCAGCTGCTCGACCACGTCGCGCGCCAGGTTGGACGGGATCGCCAGGCCCAGGCCGATGTTGCCGGCCATCGAGCCCTGCGGGTTGAAGCTGGCGGTGTTGATGCCGACCAGCTGCCCGGCCAGGTTCACCAGCGCGCCACCGGAGTTGCCCGGGTTGATCGAGGCATCGGTCTGGATGAAGTTCTGGTAGCCCAGGCCGCGGATGCCGCTGCGGCCCACCGCCGAGACGATGCCGCTGGTCACCGTCTGGCTGAAGCCGAACGGGTTGCCGATGGCGACCACGAAGTCACCGACCCGCAGCTGGTCGCTGTCGCCCAGCCGGATCTCGGTCAGGCCCTGGGCCGGGATGCGGATCAGCGCCACGTCGGTATCGGCGTCCGAGCCGATGAACTCGGCCTTGACCGTTCGCCCGTCGGCCAGGGTCACCTGCACGTCGTCGGCGTTCTCGATCACGTGGTGGTTGGTCAGCACGTAGCCCTGGCGCGCATCGATGATCACGCCCGAACCCAGCGACTCGTTGATCCGCTCCTGCGGCACCTGCGGGAACAGGCGGCGGAAGAACGGGTCGTCGAAGAACGGGTTGCGCACCCGCACCACCTGCTTGGTATTGACGCTGACCACCGCCGGCAGGGTTTTCTCCAGCATCGGCGCCAGCGAGGGCAGCGGCTGGCCGGCCACGCTGGCCGGCAGCGAGGTGGTGGCGGGCAGTGCCGCGGACGGGGTGGCGGCCCGGGCGCGGTTGTCCAGGTGTTCGTTGATCGCGGTGGCGGTGAAACCACCGAAGGCAGCGGCCAGGGCGAGGGTCAGCAGGGTCGGGAACGGTCGCATGGGGCTGTAGGGGTCCAGGGCAGGGGGCCGCCGGAGGCGGCCACGGGGACGAAGATGCTGAACGGGAGTTTGGCCACAGCCGGCTAAATCGACAATGAAAATCGGCCATCGCCCGCAATCGCAGGAACCGTGCGGGGTTCACAGATTGCAAGCCCCCCGACGCACAATTTTCCGTTTGACATCACCCTTGGGCTGGGTAAGCTTGGGTCCGCCATCAGCCACTAGATGTTGGGTTGATGCGTAGAGCGTCCCCAAGAAGTAGGGTTGAACCCCGGGGTGCCAGCACCCCCCGTTCGGAAGGCGTGCAATGACGAATCAAGCGATGCAGACCACCGGCGCAGGCCGGCCGCCTGCCGGTTTTTTACCGGCGGCGCCTGCCATGCGTTGATCGCCCGTCGTTGCTGCTTCCAGCCCGTCGGGGACCACGTTAACCCGCACCGCAAGGTGCCCAAGGAGAATTCCACAATCATGAGCACGGTGCGTCTGGAAGTGGTCAGCAATCCCAACCGATCGGATCTCGTTCCCCTGCAGCCGGCCTCGCTGGACATCTGGGACAAGAAGTACCGTCTCAAGACCAAGCAGGGCGAGGCGCTGGACGCCGACATCGACGCCACCTACCAGCGCGTGGCCCGCGCCCTGGCCGATGCCGAGGCGACCGACGAGCTGCGTGCCCACTGGTACGAGCGCTTCGTGTGGGCGCTGCGCCGCGGGGCGATCCCGGCCGGCCGCATCACCTCCAACGCCGGTGCCCAGAAACACAAGCCGGCCACCAGCACCATCAACTGCACCGTCTCCGGCACCATCGGCGACTCGATGGACGGCATCCTGGAGAAGGTCCACGAAGCGGGCCTGACCCTGAAGGCCGGCTGCGGCATCGGCTATGAGTTCTCCACGCTGCGTCCGCGCGGAGCGTTCGTCGCCGGCGCCGGCGCCTACACCTCCGGCCCGATGTCCTTCATGGATATCTACGACAAGATGTGCTTCACCGTGTCCTCGGCCGGTGGCCGTCGCGGCGCGCAGATGGGCACCTTCGACGTCTCCCACCCGGACGTGCGCGACTTCATCCGCGCCAAGCGCGAGGACGGCCGCCTGCGCCAGTTCAACCTCTCGCTGCTGATCACCGACGGCTTCATGCAGGCCGTGGAGAACGATGCCGAGTGGCCGCTGGTGTTCCCGGTCAACCGCAAGGAAGAAGGCGACATCGACGTCGCCGACGCCAGCAAGGTGGTGTGGCGCGACTGGCCGACGCACGAGGGTTACATCGTGCGCGACGACGGCCTGGTGGCCTGCAAGATTTACGGGCACATCAAGGCGCGTCACCTGTGGGACATGATCATGGTGTCCACCTATGACTACGCCGAGCCGGGCTTCATCCTGATCGACCGCGTCAACGAGATGAACAACAACTGGTGGTGCGAGACCATCCGCGCCACCAACCCGTGCGGCGAGCAGCCGCTGCCGCCGTACGGCGCCTGCCTGCTGGGCTCGGTCAACCTGACCAAGTTCGTGCGCGACCCGTTCACCGACAAGGCCTCCTTCGACTGGGACGAGTACAAGGAAGTCGTGCGCGTGTTCACCCGCATGCTCGACAACGTGGTCGAGGTCAACGGCCTGCCGCTGGAGCAGCAGCGCAACGAGATCATGCGCAAGCGCCGCCACGGCATGGGCTTCCTGGGCCTGGGCTCGACCCTGACCATGCTCAAGATGAAGTACGGCTCCAAGGAATCGTGCGAGTTCACCGAAGCCATCGCCCGCGACATGGCGATTGCCGGCTGGGAAACCGGCCTGGCCCTGGCCAAGGAAAAGGGCGCCGCGCCGATCATGGACGAGGCCTTCGAGGTCACCGCCGAGATGCTGCGCAAGCGCCCGGAGATGAAGAAGGACGGCTGGAAGGTCGGCCAGAAGATCGAAGGCAAGGTGCTGCACGCAAAGTACAGCCGCTACATGCAGCGCGTGGCCAGCGTGGCCCCGGAGCTGGTGGATGAACTGGCCGCCGTCGGTTCGCGTTTCACCCACCACAGCTCCATCGCCCCGACCGGCACCATCTCGCTGTCGCTGGCCAACAACGCCTCCAACGGCATCGAGCCGTCGTTCGCGCACCACTACAGCCGCAACGTGATCCGCGAAGGCAAGAAGTCCAAGGAGAAGGTGGACGTGTTCTCCTTCGAGCTGCTGGCCTACCGCCACCTGGTCAACGCCAAGGCGATGCCGTTTGCCGAGGACCCGGCCGCGCAGCTGCCGGACTACTTCATCAGCGCCGACGACATCTCGCCCAAGGAACACGTGGACGTGCAGGCCGCCGCGCAGAAGTGGGTGGACAGCTCGATCTCCAAGACCGCCAACGTCCCCACCGACTATCCGTACGAAGACTTCAAGGACATCTACCGTTACGCCCACCAGCAGGGCCTGAAGGGGTGCACCACGTTCCGCTTCAACCCGGCTGCCTTCCAGGGCGTGCTGGTCAAGGAAGCGGACCTGGAGAACACCACCTACCGCTTCGAGCTGGAAGACGGCCAGACCATCGAGGTCAAGGGCAACGAGCAGATCGAATACGACGGCGAGCTGCACACCGCCGCCAACCTGTTCGATGCGCTCAAGGAAGGGTATTACGGCAAGTTCTGACGACTTTTGCTGATGGCTGCGCCGCGGGCAACCGCGGCCGCCGGCTCACCGGTTGGGGAATAACGCCCCTGCCGCATGTGGTTGGTTCCTCGCTTCACCGTGTCGATGCAGCATCACCCAACGTTACGGACTGATAGCCCCGGGAGGGCACTATGAGCAACGGGAATGGTGTGACGGCAACCGTCTCGCAGGTGGCCGGCAACTTGAAGGAGCAGGCGTTGCAGCTGGGCGACAGCGTGGCCACCACGGCCACGGGCACCGTCACCACCGTCCAGCAGCGCGCCCGTCGCGTGCAGGACGGGGCCAAGAAGCAGGTGGCCAAGGTCAGCAAGGCGGTCAAGACCGCCAGGGACACCGTGGCCAGCAAGACCGCCAGTGCGAAGAAGGCGGTGAGCAAGACCGTCGCCACCGCCCGCCAGAAGCTCGAGGCCGCCAAGGCCAATGCCCAGGCCGAAGCCGCTGCCCTCAAGGCCAAGGGCGTGGGCAAGCGTGCCGCCGCCACCAAGGCCGCCACGCCCGCCAAGGCGGCAACGAAGAAGGCGGCGCCGGCGCGTCCGGCCAAGGTCGCAAAGGTTGCCAAGGTGGCGAAAGTCGCCAAGGCCACCAGGGTGACCAAGGCGGCAGCCGGCTCCACCGAGACCAAGGCCACCAGCAGGACCAGCACCCAGGCCGCCCGCAAGACCGTGGCCAAAAAGGCGACCCCGGCGAAGAAGGCCGGCAAGCGCGCCACCCCATAACCGCGCCGCGCCCATCGGGCACGCAGCGCACTCCGTTACCAGCAACACGAACCACAGGTAAGCGTCATGGCCGTCAAGATCGAAAGCAAGATCACCGGATACAGCGTCCTCTCCAACGAGGACAAGGCGCGCGAAGCCGCCGCCGCCCCCGCAGCAACGGCCGCAGCGCCCGCACCCGTCGCCGAAGCTCCCAAGGACAACATCGTGCAGATGCACGAACGCATCGAGCGCCCGGAAGTGCTGATTGGAAGTACCTACAAGATCAAGTCGCCGCTGGTGGAGCACGCCTTCTACGTGACCATCAACGACATCGTCCTCAACGCCAACACCGAGCACGAGCTGCGTCGTCCGTTCGAGATCTTCATCAACTCCAAGTCGATGGAGCACTTCCAGTGGATCGTCGCGTTGACCCGCATCATGTCGGCCGTGTTCCGCAAGGGCGGCGACGTCACCTTCATCGTTGAGGAAATGAAGGCCGTGTTCGATCCGCGCGGTGGCTACTTCAAGGCCGGCGGCGTGTACATGCCGTCCCTGGTCGCCGAGCTGGGCTCCATCGTCGAGGAGCACATGAAGTCGATCGGCCTGCTGCACGACCCGGAAATGAGCGCGCACCAGAAGGCGCTGATCGCCGAAAAGCGCAAGCAGTACGAGGACCGCTCCAAGAAGAGGGACGCCCCGGCCGCTGCCGTCGAGAAGCGCGAGGAAGACGTCGAAGTTACCGGCGAGGGCACCAGCTTCCCGCCCAGCGCCACCATGTGCCACAAGTGCAGCACCAAGGCGCTGGTGGTGATGGATGGGTGTGCGACTTGCCTCAACTGCGGTTACAGCAAGTGCAACTAGCGGTTTGAAGTGTATACATAGATAGCTTCCAGAGTTATCTGTACTAGAACCCCAAGGCTTTGTTTCTTGGGGTTTTTTTGCTCTCGGGGCCTTCAATCAGCCAATCATGTTGGTGCTAGTAATTGCATATAAAGTGCGGTATAGTTGTGTTTACATGAGTAGCAAATTTGCAAGTACTTGATTTCATTTGGTTTAATGCCTTGCCAAACGCCGCTCGATCAGCAGAAAAAAGTAGCCGAATCGGCGATTCGAAGGCCCCCGTATCGCTGTTTCAGGTAAGCGTGGTCGTGGTTCCGGGCGCTGGCGTCAGGCACGTGCTATCCGAACGCGAGACGCATTTGCCAAAGCCGGCTGCGTCGCTCTACGAAGCGCACTTGGCGCTGAAGACGGATTCACACAACACCCGGGTCAAGGAGTTGGCCACTTTTGCTTCCCTGTATACCTGGGCTGGGGAAGCGAAGGTCGATCTAGATCGGGAGCTATTGACGGGTCAAGGCCTAACAGCGCCTCAGGTCCGGGCCTTCGCGGCATGGCTGCGTAAGCCACTCGAGCTTGCCAGCGGTGTGGTTCCACTCGGCAAGCGACAATCGATCAACGGCGTATTTCGCTCTGCCTCAGTCATCTGCCGTTGGTTCATCAAACAATTCGCCAGCCCGCCAAGCGGCAACCAGACACGGCGTGCCATCGAAATCGAAATGCTGCTGGCAGCCCAGAAGAGCGCTTGGAAAGACGTATTGATCAAGGTGCGTAAGCGCTCGGTTGCCCCCGACCTAACGGATCAGGAGATTGCAGCGATTGAACAGTTTCTGAAGCCAGAGAATCGCTCCAAGGACGTCGGCGAGTCGATCGCTTGGCGGGACTATCTGATGTGGCGAATGGCCATTGAGTTCGGCATGCGCAAGAGCGAGATTCTTGCCATGCGCCTGTCTGATTGCCCCACGCGGTCGGCGCCTTACTTCAAGATCGTGCGGATAGAAGAGCGGGGCGACAGATACGTCGATCCTCGATCCAATCCGCCTCGCCCAAAAACACTCTCTCGAGACCTAGGATTGCTGTTCGATCACACCGTCTTTCCGAAGGTGGTCGCTGACTACGTGTCGGCCTGCCGATACAGGACGGTCAAGATCAACGGTCGTCGACAGAAAAAATTCCTGCTGTCGCACGACTTCCTGATCATCGCTGCGAGCGGTGAGCCCCTGTCGCTACGAGCGGCCGATGACGTAGCCAGAGCGATCAAAAAGTGCACGGGCGTCGACTTCAATTGGCATCTGGCACGGCATGCCTTCTTCAATCGCGCCTATGAGGGTGTGACCAGCGAGGCCAACAAGGAGGTGCGAGAGGCCAAGATCGAGGACCTCGTGCACTGGGGCGGTTGGGAGAACCCCAGAAGCCTTGAGATTTACACGAAAAGAGCCAGGGCGCAGAGGGCGCGTCAGGCTTTGATGGTCTGGCAACAGGGAGGTAACCAGTGGACCGCACTGGCCTGACCGAGAACTTCGAGACCGGACTCTGGGAAAGTGCCGATGGCCGGCGCTTCGTGCGCTGCGAATTCAATCTGGATGAGCTGGTATGGATTGATGTAACCGGCTCTTCGTGGAGCGCTCCGTACGCTGGCACCGAGTACACGCTGGATTGGGCGAAGCTTGGGCTTTCGGACGCTGTCGCAGTTCATCTCCAGCGGGCGATTCAGGGGCGCCTGAAGAGTAGATCTCCCAGTTACCTTGGAACTGTCCACAATGACTTATCGAGTCTGCGCAAAGCGCTAGACGCAAACAATGTCAGCTTGCACAGTGGACTAACGGGGATCAGTGCCTCTATCTGGCTCGGTGTGTGGGGCCGCATGCATTCACACGCGCGATCTCTCTTCCGGAGCCTTTACACAGAACTTGCGGAAACTGGAGCGGCGGGGGCTGACCTCCACATCGCGATGCAAATGGTTTCCTGGAAGGCCAGGAACGACCTCCAGACCCTGCGCCGCGTCATGGAATGGGACGCGCAGGCGGGTGCCTTTACTTCCATGGAATGGGAGCTGATACGGGGAGGGCTCAATCGTGCCGACCCAGCAGAAGACGACGCCGATTGCGCGACGAGGATCTATGGGCGTGTGCTCAATGAGACTCTCAAACGGCCGATCCAAGTGTTGTCCATGAAGCACGATGCCCTCTGGGACGCCCCCTCAGGACGCGAGTTCTTTCTCCGTATCCCGAAGGCAAAGGGGCAGGTAGGTGAGAGGCCCGAATCATGGCAAATTACGAGCGAGCTGGCGGACGCCATCCTGGCGTACTCCCGGCGACCTGAGATTCACGCACTACAGCAGCGGTTTGATCGTTTGATCGTTATGCCGTCGTCCTGCGGCGAATCGTTGGAGTGGATGGAGCATGGGCAGGTTCCCGTCTGGCTCGCGAAGGCTCGCCTGCAAGCGTGGGCCAAGAGACAAGGCATCATCAGCCCGAGAACCAATAAGAAAGTGCATTTATCGCAGTATCGAATTCGTCACACAGGCGGGACCGCGATGGCGATTCAGGGTGTGCCGCGGGACGAGATTCAGGAGATCCTGGAGCACGACTCGCCCTACTCGGCGGATGCGTACATCCAGGCAGTGGGCTCAGACCTCATGCCCGCCTTGGAGCGGGCCACCGATCGAGGCGTCGGCCAAGTCTTCTCTGAACTGCATCACATCTACTTCTTCAAGGGCTCAATCGTCGACACGGTCGGGCGCCGGCCCATCCATATCCCAGTCGTCGTCGAGGGCGTCGCTCAGCCGGCCGTCGTGGGCTCTTGCGGGAAGAGCTGCGCCTGCAAGAAGCATCCCTTCTGGGCCTGCTACAACGGTTGTCCAATGTTTCTAGCGTGGCGACAAGGTCCACACGAGAAGTCGCTCGAGTTCGTTGAGTCCGAATTGAAGTGTTGGAGCGATGTGGAGGGCGGAAAGGAGCGGAGCAAGCTGGGTAAGGACTTCGACCGGGTTGGTGCGGCCATCCATGAGGTCATTGGCCAGATCAAGCAAGCGCAGGAAAACAGGAGCGAGTGATGCGTGCCTCTGAGCTTGCAACCTGGCTGGAAGAGCAAGGAGCCAACAGCGCATTACGGGACATCCTCGACGACATGCTCGGGCGACTTCCGGACGGGCTGAAGTTTCACGAGGATGATTGGAACGTCATTACGTGGATCACGAAGGTTGGCACCGCGACGGAGAGGAACGCTCGCTTCAGTAGGATCAAGCACGAGAACCTGAAGCGCCTATGCAAGCTGTGGGTGCTCTACGCCCGTCTGACCGGGTCACTCAACTCGAAGGCGGGCGCCGATCAGCGCATATTGGCATTTGAAGCGCTGTCGCAGGTGATCGGGGCGAGGGCGTTCAAGACCCTGAAGACCGATGACTTCCATGCGGCGGAGGATTGGTTGGCCAAGCACTATCAGTCTGCCTATCGCGTTGCCGGCCATCTTCAGCAAGCATCAGCCTGGTTGTCTCTTAACTTCAACCTCAGGTTGGACTACAACAACCGACTGTCGAACCCAACCGTCCATGGTCGCTACGGGTCCGACGAGGGGCGGGAAGGCAAGCTCGTTCCAAGCGAAATCATTCGTGACCTTTTTCAGTCGCAACACCGCGAGGACTTGATTGCGAAGGATCGGTTCTTCCTCTCGGTCCTGGTAATCACGGTCGGCGCAGGTTTCCGCGTGGGCGAGCTGGCGATGCTCCCGGCCCAGTGTCTGTTGAAGATCGACGGCAAGCTTCATCTGCTGCACCATCCCGAGAAGGGTGGAAAGGCCATCCCGCGTCCCATTCACCCGCTCCTGGCCGAGGCGGTCGAAGATGCCGTTGGCAGGCTTCTTGAGCAGACCAAGGAAGCGCGTGAGCTCGCAAAGCAGCTGCGCACCTGTCCCCAGCTCGACTGGTCCAGCATCCTGGCCGATCGCGAGGCGTTTCGGTATTTCACGGCGAAGTGGGCCCATGAATGGACCGCCAATCCCGATCACCTGATGATCAATCCGGCTGGAGCTTGGTACAACAAAGGCAACTGCTTCATCGATGCCATCGGCCTGTATGAAGCAGCCGGACGAAACAAGTCTCAGGCTGCCAAGAATCTCGGGGTGTGCCGACTAACGTTCTCCGATCTGCTCGATGTGCAGGAAGCTGCGCGCCGTGGTGAGCTGCCGCAAGTGCGCAACGGGAAATCTCGTGGTCAGGCACGCAGCAGCTGGGACACCGATCTGCGCGTGATCTCAATACTAAAGCTACAAGCACACTGCGGCACGATGTTGAAGCAATCAAAATGCGTTCTTGTCAGGGGTATTCTCGATGAGGCGCAGGCTCTGCAACTCCAGGGTAAGGTTTATCCAGCGCCGCCGATTGATGCACCCTTGGAGGCTCGCTTCCAGAGACAGGTACAACCTCTGCTAAGGGACAAGAAAGGCAACTCCGTGCTGTACCAGGACGAGGCCCTGCTGATCGTCAAAAAGTACGCCCTCTCCGAGCATCGAGGCACGAAGGAAGCGGATTTCACATCCCTCACAGACTCCCATATTAGTCGCTGGCTGTGCGGTGAGGCGCGCTCGGCGGGCACCGGAAATTCCGAGGACAGCGTCTTTAATCGCCTGCGCATCATGGACCCGCGTAGTGGTGAGGTCGCCAAGTTCACCACCCACGATATTCGGCACTGGCTCAACACGCTCTATCAGAACGGCGGCCTGACGGAAGACCAGATCGCCCTGATCTTCAACCGCAGGTATCAGAAGCAGAATGCCACCTACGACCAAACCAGCAGCAAGGTGCGGACGGAACGACTAAAACAGGCTGTCCGCGACAGGATCGCCGTCGGACAGGTCGCAGAGACCTACAGCCGGATCGCGGATTACTCGCGCGAAGACGCTGAGGACTACCTCCATGCCGTGCTCAGAATGGTCAACCCGATGCCACACGGTGTCTGCACCTTGGATTGGGCCACGACGCCCTGTCCACATCACCTGAGCTGCTTTAGCGGGGACGAAGAAGAGCCCTGTGAGCACCTCGTCATCGAGCCCTCGCACGACGCGACGGTTGAGGAACTGGAACGGATAAAGCGCGAGGCACAGTTGATCATCGCTGCCCTCGAATTGCAGGGCGTGGATGAGTCACCCACGATGGACCACTTCAAGCGAATTAGGCGAAACATCGCCATTACGCTTGAGGACGTACATGCGGTTCGCAGTAAGGAGAAGCCAGATGGCTAAGTCAAAGAAAGAGTCATCGCCTTCCAAGACGAGTCAGCAACTTCGCGGTGAGGCGCTTCGGGAGAGGATTGAGGCGGTGATCCGTGGGTTGGCCGCAAAGGCCCGGAAGGCTGGCGTGCAGTACGAATACAACGCCAGTGAGATTGCCAGAATGGTACCCACCACTCGCAAGTCCTTGGCAAAGCACGGGGAGTTAGTTGCCTTCATTCTCCTGGACCTTGATGCTCGCCGGCGCATGGCGACTGGCGAAGCCACGGCAGAGCATCTGCGCGATCAGGTCGCTTACCTCAAGGAGAAGATCGCAGGCCGCGACAAGATAATTGCTGCCCTTAGGGCGCACCACATCGACATCTACAAGCGATTTCACGAGCATTCGCTGGACGCCGAGTTGCTGATTCGACCGATTCTGCACAAGGAAAGCGAAGAGGCAGGTGGGTGCATCTTGTGTGGGGTCAAGGCGGACCCCTCAGCGAAGTCGAGGCACAAGAGCAATGTGATCCAACTGCAACAGCGCAAGTCGGTAGCTGCTTCCAAGTGAGTAGCAGAGTGCAAACACGAAGCTCAAAGCCCATGAGTAAGCGACCGAATGCGTATTGCCACCAGTTGACCAGCTCTTGCCAAGCAAACTGGCCAGCTGCGGCGCTCAAGATACCGACAGCCGGCAGTGGCTTGACCGGCGGGAAGCGACCCCTAGACCAACTGGTTGCATCAACCAGGCTGATGGAACGACTTAGTCGCTGGTGGGGATAGATTTCAGTTTCTCGGCAACAAGCGCTTGTGCTTTCTCGATTTCCACGGAGTTCGGCGTGGGAAGCTTGGAGATCTCCGTCCGGTATTGCTCGTTGTAGGTATCGATGAACAGTGCCATGTGGAATCGATACTTCACGGCCTCTGACGGTATTGGTACGTCCAGTTTCCTGCTGATGAGCGCGGCGTAGGATGCCTGTGCAGGGGTGGGTTCCTTCAAGTCCCAGTCCATGCATTCGGCTACCAGGCGCTCAAGCTGCTTCTCGAGCTTGCGGACGAAGGTTTGCCTGATCGCCCTATCCTTAACCCGTTCCCATTGGACGCAAATGGCCTCCTCCATAGCGGGAGCTATGCAGAGCTCGAGAGTGAGATCCACACCAGGGTTGACGAGGTAGAGGGCCATGTCTCGGTTGCGGCAGGAGGAACGGGCAAGGAGGAAGCCTATCTTAGCTGATTTCACATAAATTTCATGTAATCGGTAGTCGTGCCATAAATTTCTTGATCGCCCATTTCGGTGCGATCATGGCTGCCAAGACCATTTATTCAACGGCTTACCGGCGACTGGTTACCCGGCTGCGGGAACTTCGAGAAGCCGCAGGTATTTCCCAATCTGCCCTCGCGGCGACGCTGGGGTGGCCGCAGCAACGGCTTTCAGCCGTGGAAGCCGGTGCCCGCCGGTTGGACATCATGGAGTTCCTGCACCTTACGGGAGCCCTTGGCCTGTCTCCCGAGATGGCTATCCAGCTGGCTGCGGGCGCATCGACCAAGTCGCGCCTGACCCAGAGGAAAGGCTGATCCGATGAGCGTCGTAACGGGGAAGTCACTTTCCTCAACATACCAAGCGAGAAGAAGTGAGTCGCCGAATGTGCGGATCCGAGTGACTTAACGGCCCACTGCAAGCTCAGGAACTCCATCAACCTGGCGAACCAGCAGTCGTGCTCCAATCGTATCCAGAAACCCCCGGATCTCGCGCTGCATTCGCTTGACGGTTTCGATGCCGTCCAAGGCGGGTTGAGGGTCGCCTTGATCAAGCGAATAAACCGCATTGCCCAGGATTTCAGGCAAGGATATCGAGGCTTCCTTGGCTACGGCGACTCCAAGGATCGACTGTATTCGACGACGCGACAGGTTCAGGCGGTACGACTTCCCGCGTCGTTCATCCTGAATTTCCATCGAAATTGACGAAGGCGAGAAGTACGGGGTCACCGCATTCAAGCGAACGGCTCGGTCGTGGAAATCCAGTAGCGGCAGCCCCGCTGCGTCCAACTTGGCGGCAAGCGCCCTCAGTCCTGTGAGAGCGTGATCGTCGTCGATGAGAACCCAGCCGGTGCCTCTGGCTATAGACACGCCAACGGCTAACTCTTCAATGTCTTCCCCGCGGCGCACGGCTGCAAGCCAGTTCAGTAGTTCGATCTGGTCTGTGCCCAGATCGACATGGACTTGCCGCTCTCGGCCCGCGATGCCGACAGCAAATGGTTCTGAAGGCTTGCCAGGAATATCGACGGGATCCTTGAAGGGGGCGGTGTGGCCGATGGGAATCGTGAAGGTATCCGCGTCGAGTGCTGGACCGCCCTGTCGAATGGCATCGACGAAGGCTTTGGCGCCTGCAGCATTGGAACCACCGGCTAACTCTTTCGCCGTGAACCACGCGAAACGCTCGGGATGTGCAGCCAGACAGCGCAGTAGGTCAGTCTTGCCCGTATCCTTCAGGGCAACCTTGAAAGGCTGGATGTGATACTCAGTAGCGGAGTAGGCGCTCTTGGCACCCTCCAAGGCCGTGTAGTGGAGGGGCTCATCCACGGGAGTGACTGCCTCGAAAGCATTGCTAGGAATCTCGAGTTCTTCCCGCAGCTCCCGCCTTGCGGCCTGGGAGAAGGCATAGCGGATGTGACTGGGGTCGATCTCCATGCTGGGATCGAAAAAATCCAGACACTGGGAGGCGGTCAGATACACCAACTCCGGCAGATCCTCGTTGGAAACTCTGCCCCCCGGGAACACAAATTGGCCTCGGCTCCCATCCCGATGGAGTGCCGGATCCTCCCGACGCACCATCAGAAATTTTCCGTCCATTGCGATCCACGCCCAGGAAACCCAGACCCGGCGGATCGGTACCAACCCGGACGGCAATACTGCTCGGAGCTCCTCTGATCGTTTGATGAGCGCCCGCTGCCGGTCGACGAGGTACTCACTGGCATTCCAAAAGCCGGGTTCCAGCAGCCGGAACTCTGCTTCGCCCAAGCCACCCAGCACGCTGCGGGCCAGGAGAGAGGCCGGGAAGGAAACGAAGGCCCATACCCCGGCACCCAAACGCGCCTCATCGAGCACAGACAGGGCCTGGAGCAGGCGTCGGACGACGCTGAGTACCGAGCCGGCCTCCTCCGCCCCGACGCCCGTGGCGTGGATTAGGCGCCCGATGAGGTCGGTCTCGGGGATCTCTTCCCGGTCACTGCTCTCCTCGGCGATCCGGGGGAGGATTCGGGAGACCTCGGCCAGTAGTTCATTCGAAGAGTGCATGGGCCTATTGTGACCGCACTAGCCCGCGGTGCACCAAAGGCGGTCCTCCGCCTCGGCTCCTCCCGGCTGGAAGGGGCTGGCGACAAACTGAGCGACTTGGCGGGGACGGCCCGTTAAAGTATCAAGGTTTAGGCGCCACGGCGCCAAACCGAGGCCGACCGCCAACCCAGCCACTCCAAGGTTCCCGTGACAGCTCTTACCTCTGAAGCCGACGCCCGCATCCTGATCGACGACCTGCTCCGGGTTGCCGGCTGGAACCCGGCTGACAAGTCGCAGGTACGTACCGAGGTGCCGCTGAGCGAGACCTTCCATGTCGCCGAGACCGCTACGGGTGGTGGTGCGATCCGCACAGTCGATGTCGGCTCGCTGGGTTTCGCGGACTACGTCCTGCTCGACCAGCGTGGCCGCCCCTTGGCAGTTGTCGAGGCCAAGAAGCAGGCAATCAACCCCTACACCGCCAAGCAACAGGCGCTGCCCTACGCCAAGAAGATCGGTGCTCCCTTCATTTTCCTTACTAATGGCGAGCTGACCTATTTTTGGGACTACCTGAACGACGACGCCCGCCCGGTCGCCTCGTTTTACTCGCGCCGCGATCTGGAGCGCCTTGTCCATCTGCGCACCGAGCGTAAGCCACTGGCCGAGGTTGCCATCCCGGACACCTATGTCCGTACCGGCGAAACCCGCAGCCTGCGTCCCTACCAGCAGGAGGCGATGAAGGCCCTCGACCACGCCGTCGAGCTGGGCAAGCGGCGTTTCCTGATCGAGCTGCCTACGGGCTGCGGCAAGACCGACCTGATCGGCCTGTACCTGAAGCGCCTGATCCAGGCCGGCCATGCTGAGCGCATCCTGTTTTTGGTTGACCGCGACCAGTTGGCCAAGCAGGCGATCGAGGCCATCCAGGACTTGCTGCCCAACTATTCCAGCTACTGGCTCAAGCCGGGCGTCGCGCGACAGGAAAAGCAGATCACGGTCTGTCTGCTGCAAACCATGATTGGCCGCCATGAGGAATTTTCCAGCGGCTATTTCGATTTGCTGGTGATGGACGAATGCCATCGCTCCATCTACGGTTCGTGGCAAACCGCGCTGTCGCACTTCGATGCCTTGCACATTGGCCTGACTGCGACGCCGGCCATGTACATCGAGCGCAATACCTTCAGCTTCTACCAGTGTAAGGACAACGCGCCCGATTACTCGTATTCGATCCAGGAGGCGTTCAAGAACGGCCATCTGACGCCTTACAGATTCGCTACCGGCATAACCACGCTGATGAGCGAAGGTGCGGAGGTCGAGGGCGTCGAGTACGACCCGGCAGAGTTCGAGCGCAAGTGGACAAACGAGGCCAGCAATAAGCTGATGATGGTCGAGTTCGACAAGCTCGCCTGGGCGAACTACAAGGAGCTTGCGCCCGGCCAAAAGGATGGGCCCGGCAAGGCCGTGGTGTTCGCTATCACCAAGCACCATGCTGCACGACTGGCGCAGTACCTCAATGAACTTCACCCAGAATTCAAGGGCAAGTACGCCGAAGTTATAACCTCGGACATCGCAGATGCCGATGACGCAATCCGCCGCTTCAAGCAGGACAAGCTGCCGATGGTGGCGGTGAGCGTAGGCATGTTGGACACCGGCTTCGACTGCCGCGAAGTGCTGCACCTGGTCATGTGCCGCCGTGTGCGTAGCCCCATTCTTTACCAGCAGATGCGTGGACGTGGTACCCGTACCGCACCGCACATCGACAAGCAGAAGTTCGTGATCTACGACTTCTTCGGCAACCATGAGTACTTCAATGACTCTGACACTGACGCGTTCACCGGCGCTGGTGGAGGTGGCAGCGGCGGCCGTCCGCGTCCGCCCGGTCCGGGGGGGCGCGAGCTGGTCGAACTGGGGCTGGATGATGAATGGCTGCATGCGGTCAGCTACATCGAAGTCGGGCCGGATGGCGAGCGCGTGGACAAGCGGGAATACGTCACCGAGTGGGAAAAGGCCGTGCAGCAAGGTGCGGACAACGACCCGGTGATCGCCAAGGTCAAAGCGGGTGCAGAGCTGAGCGAACAGGAAGAGACCGAGCTGGCCCATCGCCTCAACCAGCCACAGAAGTACTTTAACGAAGACAACCTGCGCCGCGCGTACCGTAAGCCTGGTGGCAACCTCGTGGATTTCATCCGCGAAGCCTTGGGTTTGATCAAGACCAAAAGCCGGCCGGAAATTGTCGAAGAAAACTTCCGGGCCTGGTTGGTCAGTAAGAGCTTCACTCCGGAACAAGCCCAATACCTTTCCCTCCTCAAGAACCGTGGTTTGGTGAAGGGCAAGGTCAGCATCGACGACTTGTTTAGTCCGCCGTTGTCCCTGCTCAATGCCGCCGGCATCGGCATCGAGATGTTCGGCGAAAAGGGACTGAACGCCGTATTGGAAGAAATCAACCAGACCGTGCTGGCCGCCTGAGCGCCGTACGCCACAACATCCAAGAGAAGCAATGAACAACGAACTGCGCCGCAAGCTCGACAAGATTACCGACGTACTCTGGGCCGGTGGCGTCACCAATCCAGTGACGTATATCGAGCAAATTTCCTATCTGATCTTCCTCAAGCTGCTGGACGAGGAAGAAACACTGCGCGAGCAGCGTGCCCGCCTTGGTGCGACTGGCGGCAACGCCAAATTGCTTTTCCCCGCACAGTCCGAGCGTTATCGCTGGCAGAAGTGGCGCTTCAAGAGCGGAAATGAGCTGCGCGACTACATCCGGGACGAGGTGTTTCCATACATGGCGTCGCTGGCCAAGGACGAGCCGGAGGTGGCCGACTACTTCCGCGACGCAGTGCTTGAGATCGTTGACCCCAGCGTGTTGAAGCAAGTGGTGGACGAACTGGACGGATTCGAGTTCACCAAGCTTGGCCCGGACGTGAAGGGCGACATCTTCGAATACCTGCTGGTACACCTGGGTAGCAGTTCGCTCAACGGTCAGTTTCGAACGCCACGTCAGATTCGTTCCTTCATGGTCGAAATGGTCGACCCGGACATCGGCGACACCTTGTTCGACCCGGCCTGCGGCACCGCGGGTTTCCTGATCGATGCGGTAGATCACTTGCTGGTTAAGTATTCCGACCACGTCAGCGAATACCCGATCTACGGCGAAGAATGGCTGGAAAGGAAAGGTAAGTCGCTGGCGGAGCTGAAAACCGAAATACCCCGCCTTCAGACCTATCGCAAAGGTGCGGGCGAAAAGATTCCAGACTGGGATGTATTGGAGGCCAGCGTCTACGGCATAGATGTGTCGAGGCAGATGGTGCGCATCGCCATGATGAACCTGGTGCTGCACGGTATTCGTCATGCGAGGCTCAAGCGTGCCAACTCGCTCAGCGATATGGGTGGCTTGAACGAGGATGACCTGCGCCGCAAGTACAAGGTCATCCTCGCCAATCCACCGTTTGCCGGACAGTTGCCTAAGGATTCCATTCGCGCGGATTTACCGACCAACAGCAAAAAGAGCGAACTACTGTTCCTCAGCCTGATGATGCAGCACCTGGCTCCCGGTGGTCGCTGCGCGGTCGTCGTGCCGGAGGGTTTGTTGTTCGGTTCCACGGGCGCACACGTGGAATTGCGAAAGAAATTGGTGAGCGAGTTCGATCTGCTTGCGGTCGTGAGCCTGCCTGCTGGTGTATTCAAGCCTTATGCGGGTGTTAAGACGTCAGTGCTGGTATTCCGCAAGCCGGCATCGGACACGGCGAAACGGCTGGACAAAGTATGGTTCTACGAGATTCGCAACGATGGTTACGATCCGGATAAGGTGTCCGGTGGTGGTCGGGTGGAAACGCCGGAGAAGAACGACATCCCGGATTTGCTAGCGCAATGGAAGGCATACAAGGCCAGCGGCTATGCCCAGCCGCCTGGTTTGGAGGCCAATGCGCTGTTGCCGCACGATACTGACGAGCCGACGTGTTGGTTCACAACGCGCGCGCGTTTGGCCGAAATCGATTACAACCTGGGCGCGGGACAATGGAAGCCGCGCCGTGCCGAAGCGGTATCCGACGAAGATCCACGCGATTTGATTGCTGATGTGTTGGGCGATTACCGCGACGTGGTTTCCGGACTCGAGAAATTGTTGGCGGAGTTGGCGAAATGACTTGGCTGACTGCGAGCTTGCGCCGGATTGCCCCGCCATCTTCAGCACGAATAACATTCAAGCCGGATCAGAAAGTCTGGAATCTTTCGCTAGATCAGATTGAGAGCGATACGGGCGAGATTGTCGAAAAGCGATTCACTCAAGCCGATGAGGCGGGCTCGTCCACGTTCAATTTCGATACGGGCAATGTGCTTTATTCCAAGCTGCGCCCGTATCTCAACAAGGTCACGCTGCCTGATGAGCCAGGCATTGCCACGACGGAGTTGATTCCACTTCGACCCATTGCAGAAGCGCTGGATGCAAAGTTCTTGGCATATTACCTGCGTTCGCCCGCTTTCGTGAATCAGGCCTCGCATCATGTGGCGGGCGCAAAAATGCCACGGGTGGTGATGGATTGGTTTTGGGAACACGAGGCGCCACTGCCCCCGTTGAGCGAACAGCACCGCATCGTCGAACTGCTCGGTCAAGCTGACGCCTTGCGCCGTCTGCGCCGCGCCGCCGACGCCAAAGCTGCACGCATCCTGCCCGCGCTGTTCTTAAGGATGTTCGGTGACCCGGCGGCGAATCCGAAGGGGTGGGCTGTTGAACCGCTGAATGAAATTTCCAGCCCGCGCCAATGGCCGACGATATCCGGGAAGGAACTGACCGAATCGGGGTTTCCGGTTTACGGCGCGAATGGAAAAATTGGCTTCTATTCGAGCTACAACCATGAACATCCAACAGTGCTGATTACTTGTCGTGGCGCGACTTGCGGAACGATCAACGTCTGCGAACCGAAGAGCTACGTCACCGGCAACGCGATGGCGCTGGACGACCCTGATCCCAATAAAACGACCATCGAATTTCTCGAAACGTATCTTAACGTGCGTGGTTTGGATGACGCGATCACAGGTGCTGCACAACCGCAGATAACGCGTCAGAATCTTCAGAAGGTGAACGTGTTTGTTCCACCGTTTCCACTTGTGGAAGAATTTTCCGAACAAGCGAGAACCATCAAGCAAATGTTGGGGAAAACGGTTTCTGCCGGTGAGCAAGTCGAAAGGACTTTTGCGTTGCTGCTGCAAAAAGCCTTCGCGGGCGAACTTACCGCCAAGTGGCGACAGGCGCACATGGCCGAGTTGTTGCAGGAGATGCAGCAACAAGCGCAAGCCCTGAACCTGCCCCTGCCGGGTAGCGTGGCATGAGCACCAAGAAGCCAACTTCGCAGAAAACGGCGGTGAAGGCAGCCGGCGCGCTGCCCAGCGGCTATGTCGATTGGCTGGGCGAACTGAAAACCCGCATCCACGCCGCACAACAACGCGCCGCGCAAGCGGTAAACCGCGAACTGGTGCTGCTGTATTGGCAAATTGGCCGTGACATTCTGCAACGGCAAGCCGAACAAGGCTGGGGCAGCAAGGTCATTGACCGGCTGGCGCGCGACCTGCGCAACGCCTTTCCGGACATGCACGGATTCTCCCCGCGAAACCTCAAATACATGCGCGCCTTCGCCGAGGCCTGGCCGGATGCCGGATTTGTGCAAGCAGTGCTTGCACAATTGCCGTGGTATCACCAGCTCGCTCTGCTAGACAAGCTGAAAACGGCCGAAGAACGCCAGTGGTATGCCCTCAAGGCGGCTGAGCACGGCTGGTCGCGTAACGTGCTGGCCATGCAGATCGAATCCGGCCTGCGCGAGCGAAGTGGCAATGCCATAACCAACTTTGAAGTGCAGTTGCCCAAACCGCAATCCGACCTTGCCCGCGAATCACTGAAGGATCCGTACAAGCTGGACTTCCTCGGGCTGGGCAAGGAGGCCGAAGAGCGTGCCATCGAATCTGCGT
Organism: Stenotrophomonas sp. Marseille-Q4652; assembly: GCF_916618915.1. Lineage (NCBI taxonomy): Bacteria > Pseudomonadati > Pseudomonadota > Gammaproteobacteria > Lysobacterales > Lysobacteraceae > Stenotrophomonas > Stenotrophomonas sp. Marseille-Q4652. Next base: position 2,413,452 of record NZ_CAKAKE010000001.1, on the reverse strand, counting down.
TGGTGCAGCACGTCGCCCGCTTCCTGGTCGAGCTTGGCGCAGGCTTTGCCTATGTGGGACGACAAGTGCATGTGGAAGTCGCTGGTGATGACTTCTACATCGACTTGCTGTTCTATCACCTGAAGTTGCGCTGCTACGTCGTGGTAGAGCTGAAATCCGGAAAATTCGAGCCGGAAGATGCCGGGCAGTTGAGTTTCTACATGACCGCTGTGGACAGGCAGGTCAAGCATGTCGACGACCAGCCAACCATTGGCCTGTTGTTGTGCAAGAGCAAGAATCATGTGGTGGCCGAATACGCGTTGTCCGGCATCGAGAAGCCCATCGGCGTGGCCGAGTACGAACTGGTCCGGCAGTTGCCGGAAAAGCTGAAAACCGATCTGCCCAGCATCGAGGAAATCGAGCGCGAGCTGGAAAACATCGACGAGGAGCCGGAAGCATGAGCCGCCGCCTGCACGCCCTGCACGTGGGCAACTTCAAGGCCTTCGCCGATACCCAGCGCATACCGCTCAAACCCATAACCCTAGTGTTCGGTCCGAACAGCTCTGGAAAGTCTAGCTTCATCCATAGTCTTGCCCTGGCGCATGAAGCTCAGTTTGGTCGCGACAAGCAAGGTCGTGCGCGGTTAGATGTGCACCACACCGAGGTCGGTGGCAGCGCCATAGACCTGGGTGGCTATCGCCAGTTCGTACATCGCGGTCAGCTCCGCAACAGTGTGGTGTGGGGCGCTGAGATCAAGACTGCGGGATTAAAGGACGACCCGAACTTACGTCATCTGGCCGGCCTGCTCTCGCCAGTGGACACCCTGCAGGTCTTCATCCATCTCGGCATCAAGCTGAACAAGTTCGATAGGCCGACCAGCGAGTCCGTGCCTCGCGTGGATTCGATCGAGTTTCGAGCTAATGACGAAGACCTCCTGTACATGGCTCGTCGTGACGAAGCCGGCGGCACACTGCGAATTCTCCGGTTCGCTGGAAAAAATCCGGTGTTTCGGCAGTTGATTAGGGCCATCGTCGAGGGGTATACCACCACGACGGAAATGCGTGACGAGGATTTTTCTCCGGCCGATGAAGCCATCTCTGGTCTTTTGCCGGAACTGGTAGTGCGCATGGGAGCATTCCTTCCAACGGGCGTGGATTTGCCGCAGGTCGAGACTGCAGATTCGCCTGCGGCGCAGATGTTTTTTCCCGTCAGCAAGGGGAATCGTGCTGAAGACATTGCACAGGCGATCCGCTTCCAGATGCCACGTAGTTTGAACGATCTGGTCAAGGGCATTGCCGAAGTTCTGGCCGGCGAGCTCCATGGCTTTAAGTACCTTGGTCCGCTCCGTGATGTGCCGCCACGCCACGTGGCCTTCCAGCAGCATCAGGATGAAAACTGGGTGTCCGGCGGCAAGTTTGCCTGGGAGCTGTTGCGCAAGGACGAGGCGCTGCGTGAAAAGGTGAACCAATGGTTAGCTGGACATCCTGGAAGGTCCAATTGGAATACCGCGCTTGACGCCATGGAGAAGGAAGCTCCGGCCAAGACGTGGATGAAGACGCCTTACCGACTCGAGATCGCTCGTTTCTATAGTGCTGGAGATCTGAAAGATCCTCTGGTCCGTGCCTTCATGAAGACGCCGCTGACTTTGGAGCAGCGACGGGAATTGCTTACCGGGGAACTGTCTGAGGTCGAGCATTTGCTTCAGTACCAGTACGAGCTTGACCAGGCCCAGGCAGAGGAGGAGTTGACCAAGCTGCGGCCGTGGCGCGACAAGATTGAAGCTGCGCGATCCAATGAAGAGCGCGAGGCAGTCATCACCGAAGCATTGCGGGAAGTGTCGTATCAGCAGGAGATCAACTACCAGGAGGCTCAGGCAGACCGGGCCGTCGATGCGTACGAGGAGGCATTGGGGAAATCTTGGGAGTTCGTGAAATCGCTGGAACAGGAGGGAGACATCGCCATTTCCGAACTGCGATTGATGGACGTAAACAAGCGCACACCAGTCTCGCTGCGTGACGTGGGTGTTGGCATTTCCCAAGTGCTTCCGGTATTGGCCTTGGCCTATGGCTCTAAACGGCAACTGGTTGCCATTGAACAGCCCGAGATTCACTTGCACCCCGCGTTGCAGGCAGAGCTTGGTGATGTCTTCATCGAATCGGCACTAAGTGAGAACGAAAACACCTTTATCTTGGAAACCCACAGCGAGCATCTGATCCTTCGCCTGCTGCGGCGAGTTCGCGAAGGCGCGCTCTCGCCAGAGAAAATTGCTGTTCTGTACGTGCAGCCGACAGGAACTGAAAGCAAAGTTCTTGAGATTCGTGTCGATGAGGATGGTGACTTTATTGACCGGTGGCCTGGCGGCTTCTTCGAGGAGTCCTTCCGTGAGCGCGAGGCGGGGCGCTGATTCATGCTGGTGCCATTCGTCATCGAAACTGATGCTTTGGCGGGCGAGGAACGTTGGACCGCCCGCGAGCTGCGTGGACATCATGAGGCTTTATTGCGTGCATGGAAACGAATTGGCCTCTTCGTGTTTGATGGGCAACATTTAAGCAACTCAGCTCTCAAGCAGGTCATTGACGCCTCCCTCGAAGGAAGCGTGATGCATGGATTGTGGCGTGGGTTTGTCGAGCGCGCACCTTCGGTTCCTGGCGGCGACAAGTGGCCCGGCACGATGAATGAAGTTGGGATTCCTGGCCTCGCCGAGGTGGCTCGAGTCTGCTTCACGAAGGACGCTGTCATTGATCAGTTTGAGGATGCGGCTCGTGCGGTCGATCTTGAGCTCCTTACCATTGCGGGAGCAGGGGGATGCCGCGGCTTTGCAGTCGGCGAGCAGAAGGCCGGAACTGGCATAGATCAAGGCGAGTCGGTGAGGAGTGTATGGTTGGAGCGTTTCGCGCCTCTGGCCGCGGCTCGCACGGACAAGCTTAAGAATATTTATGTTTCTGATCCTTATTCCGTCGAGCGATATATCGCCGAAGGCAAGGAAGGATTGGTTCGATTTCTTTCACTTTTGTCGGAAACGGCTCAATCCCGCAAGAACGTAACGGTTTATGCCAAGTGGCCCTATAGGGAAAATCGGCGTGTTCCCCGTGAATTGATTATCGAGTCCCTGAGGGCAATGAGAGTCGGCAATGATCTCGAATTGGTTTCAAAGCTTTCCGTGGTCTTGGGAAATAACGCAGAACAATTCCCTCGTGAACGCTTCATCATGTTCGGTGAAACGTACGTGTGGGAAATTGGGCATGTGTTGGAGGTCTTCGACGCCGCGATTGTGACCAAGAAGCACAACGCAAGCCTTAAGACGTGGGAATCTACTGAGTTCTATGGGAAGTGGCTGGACGACTTGCAGATGAATGAGCGTCTGGAGATCTGGTGATTCCACGCTTCCTGGACAAGTTTCAAGCGATGCGATAGGTAGTGCGTGTCCGCCTCAATTCCTCCCGTCTAAATGGATGAATTCTTCAAGCTGGCCAACCGACCTTGAAGAGCAGCTTCCTTGCCCATTCAGTACGACGTCATTGAATGTCGCCGGCTTATTCGGCGCTATGCCCTTCAGGCGAGCACTGCGGCTGCTGCCTTTGTGGTAATTCCGCTCCCGCTCGGCGCAGCCGGACATGATCGGACTCGATCTGGTCAACCCGATACAGAAGCGCTTAGTCAACGCCCTTTGCGATCATGCCGGGGGTCGATAAGACCTGGATCAGGAGAAAGCTGGAAAGACAGGGTTCGAGTTCCCCGCAGCGACGAGTTGCTGCTCAGATGACTCGAAAGCTGGCCGTACTAGGGCTTGAACGGGCCGCAGATGCCGGAGCTGTCCGCTTGCTCGGGCGATCTGCGGGGAGGGCCGTGCCGCTGGCTGCTTCAGCTATCGCGGGCGCCATTGCCGCTCGCAACACATGGCAGCTTGGCATGTGTTGCCTGGAATTGGTCCAAATCGGTAGCAGGAGATCCCTAGGATCCCCTATTCGGTAACCGCTTGGAGCTTGCTGCCAGCGCGGCACTCCGCCTCACCTCCTCTCACCCACCTAAGCCACGGCCTCAGGATTTGTCCGAAGCAGGCTGTGCTGTCTAAGCCGTCGACCAGTCGCACGCAATGAGACGGGAGGGGCGTAGTCAGAAGTCTTGAGAACTTAAGGGGTAAAGGATGGACAGGTTCGAGTGGATGGGAGTTAAGGCCATCATGCCCGGCGCGCTTTGCATGCTGGCATCGCTGGCGGCTATCTGGCTGCTTTCCGGCCTCCAAGGCAGCCCGTACACAGCGGGATTGTGGGACACCCTTAGGTGGGTCCCAGCAGCAGTGTTTGGCGTCGGCTTGTTACTTACCGCACACGCCATGTATCGCCTGTGGCGGTGGCAACGCGGCGAAGGCCTGCTTTGCGACTGCGGCGGATTGTTGGGGCACGAGATCGATGGGCGCTACGGCTTGTATCGACGATGCCTCGCGTGCGGCCGGAACGTAAACGAGCGGCACTACCGGACCTGATCCATAAGAAGTTGAGCTCGCCTGTAGTTGGGCGGATTCCAAGAACGAGGAGATATTTCAAAGTGGATAGCTTTGCCCCTTCCGACAATCGGGTTCTCCGCGAAGCCCTGACGGCCCAACTGCTAGGCCGGGTTGCCGATTCACTCGACATCACGCCCACCCAGTTCCAGCGTGCCAAGCTGGCCTACGAGACCATCAGCGACGTCGTCACTTCGAGTGCCGACCCTCGGTTGGCGACAGCGAAGGTTTTCCCCCAGGGATCGTTCGCTATCGGAACGGTTGTCCGCCCGCTTAACGACGCTGAGAGCGAATTCGACGTCGACTTGGCGTGCCGACTGGCGGCAAATACCTCACTTGCTCCGACAATGGCGAAAGCTCTGGTTGGCGCTCCCCTGAAGGCAGACGGACGCTACGCGGACAAGATCGAAGAAAAAACGCGCTGCTGGCGCGTGAACTATGCCGGCGAGTTCCACCTCGACATTTGCCCTCTGGTCCATGCCACTACCTCGGACGCCATCCCCGACAAGGATCTGGCGATGTGGATTCTCACGCATCCCGAAGAGTACACGAAATGGTTCAACGAGCGTGCTGACCAAGCCCGTACCCGCCTGTTGCTGGACTCTGCCGTCCTGAAAGCGGAAGTGGCTCCATTTCCGGAAGAAAATGCATACAAGGGTTGGCTCCGCCGGATTGTCCAGTTGTTGAAGCGACACCGCGGCACATGGGGTTTTCGTGTGGGCGGCTGGCAGGCGGAATTTGCTCCGATCTCGATCATCATCACGACCTTGGCAGCAATGTCGTTCGAGCGGGAATTTCGTTCCGGGCGCCAATTTTCCAATCCCTATAACCTGATTCAGCGAGTCATCGCCGGCATGCCGGCATTCATCGAACAGCGGATCATCGCCGGTCGGGTCGAATGGTGGATCCAGAGCCCGGTGGCTGCCGAGAATTTCGCCAACCGCTGGAACCAGGATCAGCGTTGGGCCATAGCCTTCAGGGAGTGGCACACAGTGGCGCTTGCGAGTGTGCACGAACTCGTGTCCGTCACGGGACTTGATGGCGCACGGCCGGTGCTCGACAGCGCCTTCGGTGCGTCGATGGCGGCCAAGGCGATCAACTCGTATTCCCAGCGAGTGCGGACTGCACGCGACAGTGGCGCTCTTCGTTTTGCTCCCGCTGCCGGGGGACTCACGGTCTCCAGTGCGGTCGCCGGGATGCCCGTAACCCGACATACGTTCTTCGGTGACTAGCATCGGCTATACGAGAATCCACAAGCTAGATCTTGGCACGCAGCTTCTGCACTTACGCGCCATGAAGCTTCCCGGCGCACATGGGCAGTTGCGAGCAGGATTGCTGACTTTCGAGTACATCGCACAACCAACCTCGATCAGTCGGGAATACTCATTGCGGTTAACGTATGGGCGTGGTGATCGGCCTGAGGTGCGGGTGCTTGCACCGAACATTCCGGAGTTGGCGGCAGGGCATGGGCGGGTTCCGCATCTATACGAACACAGCCATCCCGTAAGGTTGTGTCTATACCTTCCGCGTGCTCGCGAGTGGGGGCCGGAGATGTCTTTGGCGCAGACGATCGTTCCATGGTCGATCGACTGGTTGTTTTACTTTGAGATATGGCTCGCAACCGGTGAATGGAATGGGGGAGGAGAACATCCGCTGCCAGAGCGCCCCGAAACGAATCAGAAGCGCAATCGGAAAAAGGCTAAGGCGAAATGAAGAATGGATTGATGCGCGTCGTGGATCGTGTTTCCGAGTGGATAACTCGGGAGAGGCCGATTGAAAGGAAGCTCTTGGGAGCTGGATTTCTTTGCCTGGCAACAGCTGGAGCGGGCTCCGGATGGACGGTGGAAACGACGATCCTTGGTCGCCACGTGAAGTTCAGTCCATTTCCGCAAATGCCTGAAATTCTGAGCTGGATCCTTGTGGTCGTGGGTTCAACCGCAATTTTGGCGGGGATTCTGATCGGAGTCAGGCGCTATTTCCACGACCGTGCTGATCATGACAGCAAAGCTGTCCTAGTCATTGAGCAACGGGGTCTAAGGGATACAACTGACACGCCACTCGTCGGAGCAGTTCCGCGATCCGTCAAGGGGAGGAGGCAGGCCCTCACCGTCGATATTCGCGATCGCATCAAGGATGGCGTGGTCACAGATCCGGAGACTGCACTGGATCGCGTATCTGCATTGCCGCGGATGATTGAGCCGTATAGGAACGGGAAAGGCTCGTCCGACATGGTTGTCGCTTATGGTGGCCTATCTCCAGTGCCATTTACCTTTCTGGCGGGTGTGCTACTCGATGACGAAAGTCAGATCGTCGCCCTTGATTGGGACAGGACATCTGAGGCTTGGCGCCAGCTGAATGCCGATGACGATGGAGATTCCTTTGAGGTGACTGGAATCGAACAAATTCCTCTAGGAACAACGGAAGTGGTCGTTGCGGTCTCGGTGTCGTATCTCGTGGATCCGGGGGCAATCTCGAAGTCACGTCCATCATCTCCGATCGTTGAATTGAAGCTTCCGCGGCGATTCCCAGACAATCACTGGTCAGAGACCAAGCAGCAAAGGCTGGCAAAACAGTTTCTTGAAACAATGATCCGAATCGCAGATTCCGGTGTGGCTACGATCCACCTATTTCTGGCGGCACAGAACAGCGTGGTGTTCCGGCTTGGGCGCGTTTACGACAAGCGGAATTTGCCTCGGATTCTCGTTTACCAATATCAGAAGGGACGAGCGGTCGAGCATCCATGGAGCATTGAAATGCCAGTGCAGGATATAGGGAAGGCTGCTGTCGTACAGTCACTGCCAGGCGTCAATTAAGCGCCATAGGCGGCCTGTTCGAGTTCGGTTCGCAGCGTTGCGGCTATAATTCTGCGATTCACCTGACGTTACCCATGCCACCAGTCCCCGCGCCAATGCAGGATGTCATCCTGGCCGTGCTTCGCGTTGTGCGCGAAGCCGGCTTGGGTCGAATCAATCGAACGACGCTTATCAAGCTGATCTACCTGCTTGATTGTCTGCATGCCGAAACCCATGAAGGGGAAACTGCCAGCGGTTCTGCTTGGTATTTCTATTCCTACGGACCGTTCGCAACAGACTTGGTCGGTGCGGTTAGCGAAATGGCGAGTCGTGGAATAATCCACGACTACAGCGCGGAGTATGGGGATCAGGAGTACACGCAGTATTGGCTCGGCGAGTTCCCGCTCGGCCCTACGCTGAGCGATGTGGGATTGGCTCCAGCACAAGCTGCGCGCTTCGGATCCTTGATTCGAAAGTTCCGTCAAGATCTAAGCGGGCTTCTCGACCACACTTACTTCAAGACGCTACCGATGCAGTTAGCAACTCCTGGCCAGAACATCGACTTCTCGGTGTTGAGGGGAGTTGGCGAGGTAAAGCCACATCATCAGGTTGGAATCACGGATCAGACAAGACTGATGAGAATTCTGCAGCTTGGCGCGAATCTGGAGCGTAAGTACGCTGACTTGGAAGGCAACGCCAGGGCGATGGCTGCACATCGTCCGATCTATGACCGAGCCTACAGCGATGGAATGACTGCAATGGACGCAGAGTTGCAGAATGAACCTGACATCCAATTCACCGCACTCTTGTCCTAAAGGAAATCGAGGATGGCGTTCGGTAATGGAACACTGGTAAGCGAGGCGCTGCCGCCTTACGATCAAGACGTGCCGCCTACATGCGGACAACCGAAGATCGGCCAGATCGTTCGCACCGTCGTTCCCGAATTGGGTATGGCATGGAAGGTCTTCGATGCAACTCGATCAGACCAGACTTCACACAACTCGGCGTCAGGTACGATCAGGGGGGCTAATCCTCAGCATGATTGGAGGCCTAAACCGAATCGGCTCCCAATATTCCGGCTCGGTGTTGGCGAGTCCACCGAACTCCTCGCGCTGAATTCGAAGCTACGTCCTTGCATCGTGCTTGCAACGGCAGATGACATTCCCGACCTGCGACTTCCACAGCCCCAGCGAAACATCGCCAGGCAGGCCTTCATGCGACCGTCGTATCTGGTAGCGCCGCTCTTCTCTGTTGGCACACCAAACGAACCCAGATCGGTGACACCGACAATCGCAGCCCGTGCAGAGTGCTTGGTTTACCCGCAGCTCGTGTTTCTGCCTCGTACCGGTGGGATCATTCGGAATGACAGCGTGGCCCGCCTCGATCGGGCATTCTGGACGACCTTGCCGCAACCGACTGAGCTGGAGGCAATGTCTCTAAGCAGGATTAGGATGAGCATCCTCCATGGACAGCTACTGACCTTGCGCGGCTTGGCACCGGACCAGGACTACATCGATTTGGTCGAAATTCTGCGCACCGAGTTGGCGGAAGAACACGCCGAGCACTTGGAATAGTCCTGTCCAGAGTGGGGGATGCGGGTCGGTTTCGCACGGAGCACTAATATCGACCATGGACATAGAAACGGTCTTGTTCCGGCTTTGAAACCGCGCCAGACAAGACTTTCGGGACATGTCCATAGGCGGCTTACCTGCCGGTGCTCCACCCATGTCCTCAATCGCGGACTGCATGCCGCACTCAGTCCCTTTAACCGCCAGCTCGGTAAGGACCGCTTTTGGCCGATCCGCGTCGGCCGTTCGGCCACCGAGTCTGTCAATTCGAGTGGCAAGGCTGGTCAGTTCCGGTGGCGAGCGTGGGCAAGTTGTTGTCGTCGGTTAGCAGCCGAGTTCCTATGACTGGTCGAAAGCATGGCAAAGTATCCACTTGGTTATGGGCTTTATGTATCCAATACGAGTAGCTGATCATGCGCCTGAGTCAATGAATTTGCCGGTTCTACGTCAATGTATCCACTTTATGGCCACACGTAAGAAATGCGGTTGAGATGATGTCTCGGCCGGAGTAGTCGCGGCTGTTGCGACTACTTCCGGCTAAAACAAAAGAGGCGAAATGGGCTGGAACCCCATTTCGCCTCTGGAAAACCCTGTCAAGACATCAAACAGGGAGCAGATCAGGGTTGGCACCGAGGCGACGTCCCCCCGCTTTCAGTAGCGGGGCTCTTTAGAGTCCGGGTTTCATCGTAGCGGCTTTGGCCGCCAACTGTTCGGCATAAGCGGCCGGCGTCAGACCGCCCAAGGTCTTCTTCGGTCGTTCCTCGTTGTACTCCCGGCGCCAGGTTTCGATCTCGGTGCGGGCGTGCAGCAGCGTCGGGAACCAGTGCTCGTTGAGGCATTCGTCCCGTAGGCGGCCGTTGAAGCTCTCGATGTAGGCGTTCTGGTTCGGCTTGCCTGGCTGGATCAGGCGCAACTGCACACCGCGCTCGTGGGCCCACGTCACCATAGTCTTGCCGCAGAACTCCTTGCCGTTGTCGGTGCGGATCACCTGCGGCAGGCCGCGGGTCAGCGCCAGCCGATCCAGCACCCGGGCCACGCCGTGGCCGGAGATGGCCCGCTCCACCTCGATCGCCACCGCCTCGTGCGTGGCATCGTCGACGATGGTCAACGCCTTGAGCACACGCCCCTCGGCGGTGCGGTCGAACACGAAGTCCATCGACCAGACCTGGTTGGCGGCTTCCGGCCGCAGCAACGGTTGGCGCTCGCCCAGCAGCACCTTCTTCCGCTTGCGCCGGCGCACTTGCAACCTGGCCTCCTGATACAGCCGTTCCACCCGCTTGTAGTTCACCGGCCACTGCTCCTGCCGCAGCTTCAGATAGATCATCCCGACGCCATAGCGCTTGTGTCGCTGCGCCAGCGCCAGGATCCGCTCGCGCAGCTCGACGTTGCCATCCGGACGCGGGACGTAGCGCAGCGCGCTGGCGCTCATCCGTACCATGGCCAGCGCCCGTCGCTCACTCAGTCCCCGATCCACCAGATGCCGCACCAGCGTCCTGCGCACCGGTGCGGTCACCACTTTTTTCGCAGGGCGTCCTTGATGACGTCGTTCTCGAACAGCTGCTCGGCCAGCAGCTTCTTCAACCGCGTGTTCTCGGACTCCAGCTCCTTGAGCCGCTTGGCCTCTGGCACGCTCATGCCGCCAAACTTGCTGCGCCACAGGTAGTAGGAGGCCTCGCTAAAGCCGTGCCTGCGGCACAGCTCCTTGACCGGTAGGCCAGCTTCGGCTTCACGCAGGAAGCCGATGATCTGCTCTTCGGAAAAGCGCTTCTTCACGTCCAATCTCCGTCTCGTTGGGGTTTGGACTCCAAATCGACCTGCTACTCAAAGATGGGAGGACGTCGCCTGCGTGGGTCCGGCCTGCTCGATGCCCATCCCAACCTGCTCGGCTACATGGCCCGCGGCGAAGCGCGCCCGCCTACCAGCGCGCCTTCGCTGCGCAACGCGCCGTCTTCGAAGCCGCCACGCAGCCCGGGTAAGCGGAACACACCTTGGGCGCGGTGGCGCCGAGCACCGGTTCCTCCTCGAGTGTATGCGCGATGCCTCGATAGGCGACCGAAGCACCGCGGCTTGCCTTCGGCGACGTGAAGATCGACCAGTTGATGGTGTAGCGGCAACAGCGGGCATAATCGGTGCTCCAACCAAGGGGGAATGGCCGTGATCACACGTATTGCGCTGTTGTTGGTGCTTGTCTTTCTTTCCGCCTGCTCAACGACGAGTCGCGTGCAGCAGTCCCACTCTGGCCTGCATGGCCGGTCGTTCGAATACCAGTTCACCAACCGCGGCGGCGATAACGCAGAAGGCATTGCCGAGTTGAAGCGCGTGATCCAGAACAAGTTGCAGACCGAAGGCTGGGTCAATAACGGCGCGGCATCGGGCAGGATCGAGATCACGCTGACCCACTACTACATGCGTCATGGTGCGGCCCGGGCACTCGTCGGCATCATGGCCGGCAGGGACAAGATCGTGAGCCACGTACGTGTTCTCGAGGCCTCCGGCGCTTCATTGACCGCTTTTGAGGTGGAATCGACGAACAGCACTGCGTGGGGTACGACGGGCGGTCTGCATCAGAAGCATGCAGAAGAAATTGCCGCCCGGTTGAAGGGCTGACAAACGCACTCGTGACCGGTCGGGGCGGAGTGCCGCTCTGATCCATTCAACGGAAGGAGTAGGTGCGAATGAACCGTTGCCTTGCTTCATCCGCGATGGCCGGCTTGATGTTCGCCTCGGCGTTTGCAAATCCAGCCGAGCCAGCCGTGGCGGCCGAAGCTGAGCCGACGACCCGCGTGTTCGTGGCCGAGCGGATCTTCGTCGAGCCGATTCCCGATCACTGTGCGGCGGAGGCAAAGCGCACGGGCGAGCTTTCCTGCATCAGCCTTGATTCGTTGTTCCGCGCCACCTACCGTGTCGTGCAGTCGGTCATCGGCGGCGTCGCCGACGAAGAGGTCCAATTCACGGTGGCTGACCATTACGGCTTCCCGCGCTTTGCCCGCTTCCGCCACGCGCTGCTCTTTGTCGGCACTGACACGCGGAACGGCAACTGGCTGCACAAGTACCAGGCCATCCCGGTGCAGCGCACTGCGTCCGGCGAGTGGGCAGCCTGCGGCGACCAGAAGTACGAAGCGCAAAGCGGGACCCTGCTCGCCGCGGCCGAGCCGATGACATTCCCCGAGCCGTGGGCGCGGCTGCGCGATCTGCCCGAGTTCGAGCGCGAGCTGATGCGCGACGCGGCCCGGGACGCACCGGACACGTACCGCGTTTCCCGCGGAAAGGTGTACTGCCTGCGCGGCGTGCGCATCGCCGATGCGTACCGCATCGTCCGCGACGGGGTGATGCAGGCGCGCGGCGTGTCGTTGCCGTCCTGGCCCACCGGGGATTGAGCGTCGGGTAAAGTCGGCGTTCCTGCTGCCGGCTGGCCGGTAGCGGGAATGGGGGCATGCTCCATGCGCATCGCATGGATGATCAGGGACAACCGGTGAGAAGGGATGCGTCGTTTTGTCGAGTCGCGCGTGATGGCGGGCCTGCTGGCGGTATCTGCCGTGGGCCATTGCAAGGAAGCACCTGCCAGCGATCTGCAGTTGGTCGTGTCGATGCAGGTGCTGCCGGATGGAAGTACCGGTGACATCGAGCTGGACGCGGGGTTGCCGGACTGGCTGCGGGCGGCGATGCGCAGGCAGGCGGCCACCTGGCGGCACACGCCGGTCAGCTTCCAGGGAAAGCCGGCGGCCTACGATGTACGCCACCGCGTCGCCCTGGCCATGGAAAACCTGCCGGAAGGCGGGGTGGTGTTCCGCATCAAGAAGGTCGAGCTCGTACCGCCCACGGGCTGGGGTGTCCCGCGCTACCCACGCGAGGCCTTTCTGGCCGGAGTCAGTGCGCGCCTTGTCTACACCTTCCGCCGCGGGCCGGACGGGTATCCCACTGATGTCCAGAGGGTGGAGGCCAACCTGGTGCCGAACAGCCCTCAGCGGCTGGCAGAGAAATGGACAAAGATGTTCGAAGAGCCGACCCGCGCCAGCTTCAATGTGCCGTTGACGCGGATGTGGGTGGATGGCCAACAGGTCGATTGCGTGTTCGTGCACCCGGTGACCTTCCAGGTCGAGCGCGCCCCGCTGCCGAAGCAGGTGATCACCCGCGACAGCCTGCCCGACGCCTGTCCGGAGCAGCCAAAGCTCGAAACCGATCCGGTTGGTCGGGTGATTTGAGCGGGTAGCCACCGGGATATCCCGAATGGTTGACGCCGGGAAAAGGAAGAAGGGACCGGAGCATGCTCTGGTCCCTTTTTTTCCCCTTCGGTTGGCTTTCCCACTGCGCAGTTGGTAGTGGGTTGTGCAGAGACGGGGGGGGACGACCATTGGAGAGTGGCAGGCCGTGACTGCGCAGCGGCAACTATTGCGCCACCCGCCGCATCGCTATCCAATGCCACGCCAGTCCAATGCCGATCAGGGCCAGGCCACTGGTCCAGATCGCGACCGGCAGCTGGAACGCGAGGAACACGCAGGCCAGCAGGCCGGCCACCGCGAACACGCGTGGATAGAGTCGGTCCGCCACGGGCAAGCGCAACGCCGCCAGGTTGGTGATCACGTAGTAGACGAGCACGGTGAAGGCACTGAATGCCCAGGTGGTTTCCACGCTGCCGGTGAGCGCCAGCGCGGCGATTGCCAAGGCAACGCCGATCACCGCGGCGACGGGGACGCGGGCGCGGCCATGCAGTCGGGCGAATGCAGGGGGCAGGTCGCCGCGTCGTCCCATCGCCAGGACGACGCGTGACAGCCCAAGTACCAGGTTGAGCAGTACCCCGAGCATGGCGCTGATCGCACCGATGGATACCACCGCCGGCAGCCACGGAGCACCCAGTCGCACGGCAACCGAATCGAGGGGCGTGATGTCCCTGCCGTTGGCGGACATGTCATTGCCGCCGGCACCAACGATCACCACCGCGACCAGCACGTACAACAGGGTCGCGATCGCGACCGTGGCAATGATGGCGCGCGGAATGGTCCGTCTGGGGTCGCGGACTTCCTCACCCAGCGTGGCGATGCGTCCGTATCCGGTGAACGCGACGAACATCAGCGCGGTGGCGTAAAGGAAACCACGCGCCTCGGTGCCCTGCGTACCCGCAAGAGCCAAACCCTGCGGATTGGCGCCACGCGAGCCCAGCGTCGACAGGCCAACGACGACGAAGACGGCCAGCGCCAGCACGCTGGTCGAGACGATGGCCGCGTTGATCCGGCTGGTGTGGCGCAGGCCACCAAGCACGAACACGGTCAGCAGCACGATGGCGAATAACGCCAGTGGCGTCGGCGAATGCACGCCATCGCCGATGAAGGCCAGCAGGTAGCCCGCAAAGCCGAGGGCGGCAGCGGCGGCCGATGCGCTCTTTGCGCACAGGAACATCCAGCCGGCGGTGAAGCCCATCCACGGGCTCAGGTAACGGTAGCCGTATTCGTAGGTGCCTCCGCTCACCGGATGGCTGGCGGCCAGCTGGGCGCTGGAGAGTGCGTTGCAGGCGGCCAGGGCGGCGGCGAGGACGATGGCGAAGACGACCGACGCGCCCGCGTGGCCGGCGGCGATGCCGATGCTGACGAACACGCCGGTGCCGACCATCGCCCCGAGCCCCAGCAGCACTGCGCCGGCAAGGCCCAGTTCCCGATGCAGGCGCGAATGTGGTGCGTTCATCGGTCCTCCGGCTGCTTGCCGCGGGCTACTTGCCCACCGCCAACGGCCGCGCGTGCTGCACCAGGGTCAGCAGCAGCTTGCCCGGTTCCTCAGCGAGGATCTCGTGCGCGGAGTTCTCGAACCATTCGAAGTGCTTGGACGGTGCCTGCACGCGGTCGAACCATTCGCGTGCGACCTGCGAATTGACGCTGCGGTCGTGGCGGCCGGCAAGCACGATCAGCGGGCAGCCCAGGCGTGTTTCCCCGGCCATCTGCACGCCGAGCACGTCGCTGAGCAGGAAGTCCTGTGACCAGCCGTTGCCGTCGTAGGCTCGCCTGGCTTCGTCGTCGCTGTATTCGGGCGACAGTCGCACGGCGATGCCGTCGACCTGGCCTTGGCGATAGGCCATCACGCCACCGAAGCGGTCGGACCATTTGCGCTCCAGCGCGATCTTCTCCAGCGGGATCGGCTCGCCGTCCTGCGCATACGGGGCGATGGACTCCAGTTCGGCGATGGCCTCGCGGTTGCCGGTGCGACGTGCGTGCTCGAGTGCGTAGGCATAGCCGCGGCGCTCGCTCTCCGGGCTGTCGATGGCCTGGCCCATGCCGATGTAGGCATGCAGCCATTCGGGCCGGCGCTGCGCGAACTTCAGTCCCACGTAGCTGCCCCACGACGTGCCCAGCAGGAATACCTTGTCCTGGGCGAACTCGCGGCGCAGCCAGGCCACCAGTTCCTCGGTGTCGTCGACGAAGCGCTCCGGCTTCATGGTCGCGGCGACCTTGGCCGGATCGTTGGCCAGATGGGTCTTGCCGGCGGCGCGCTGGTCCCAGTGCACGACGGTGAAATATTCCTCCAGCCCGCGCGTGGCCCACCAGGCAATGCCGGAGGTCGGGAAACCCGGTCCGCCGTGCACGACCAGCAGCACCGGGTTGGCGCGGTCCTGGCCGCGGATGCTGACGAACTGCTGGATGCCGCCCACCGGCACGTACTCGTAACGCTCCACGCCTTCGGGCGCGACGATGCGGCGAAGCTCGCGGATCACGCCGACGGCCTGCTCGCGGCTGGAGGCCACGGGCTCGGCAGCGAGTGCAGGTACAAGCGCGAACAGGGAAAGCGCGGCAGCAAGAATCCGGAAAGACCGCATGGACGTGTCCTCGTCGGGAACGGCCCTACCTTAGCGGCCAGTGGCCGGCACGTTGTGTGCCGGGTCCGGGTTTTCCGCAACCGTGCGGCTGCTGTCAGGTCCTTTTGCCCCGCGACAGCAACGCGTACAGGCCGATGGCACCGAAGGTCGCGGTGCCAATGCCGCCGAGTGCGAACTCGCCGACCTTCAGGGTGAACTCGCCGGTGCCCAGGATCAGGGTGATGGCCGCGACGATCAGGTTGCGGATGTCGGAGAAGTCCACGCGGTTGTCGACCCAGATCTTGGCGCCGGCAATGGCGATCAGGCCGAAGACCACGATCGACACGCCGCCCATCACCGGCAGCGGGATGGCCTGGATCAGCGCGCCGAACTTGGGCGAGAAGCCCAGCAGCACCGCGATCACTGCCGCGCAGACGAACACCGCAGTGGAGAAGATGCGGGTGGCGGCCATGACGCCGATGTTCTCGGCATAGGTGGTCACGCCGGTGCCGCCGGCCGCGCCGGAGACCATCGTCGCCACGCCGTCGCCGATGAAGGCACGGCCCATGTAGCGGTCCAGGTTGCGGCCGGTCATCGCCGTCACCGCCTTGATGTGGCCCAGGTTCTCGGCCACCAGGATGATCACCACCGGCACGATCAGCAGCATCGCACGGCTGTTGAACATCGGCGCGTGCAGCGTGGGCAGGCCGAACCACGGCGCGGCTGCCATTCCGCTGACGTCCACCGGCGTGCCCAGTCCCAGCCCGTTGGTCAGCACCACGTAGATGAGGCTGGCCAGGATCAGCCCGACCAGGATCAGCAGCCGCTGCAGCATGCCGCGGGTGAACACTGCCACCAGCGCCACCGAGAGGAAGGTGACCGCCTGCATCCACGCGTCGAAGTTGCTGGCGGCCATGTTCCTGATCGGAATGGAGGCCAGGTTGAGGCCGATCACCGCGACCACCGCACCGGTCACCACCGGCGGCATCAGCCGCTCGATCCAGCCGGTGCCGATGACATGCACCAGCACGCCGACCAGTGCGTAGACCAGGCCGCAGGCGATGATCCCACCCAGCGCAAGGCCGATGTTGGCGTTGGCGCCCTGGCTGGCCACGTAGCCGGTGGCAACGTTGACCACGCCGATGAAGGCGAACGAAGAGCCGAGGTAGCTGGGCACCTTGCCGCCGGTGATCAGGAAGAAGATCAGCGTGCCGATGCCGCTCATCAGCACTGCCAGGTTGGGATCGAAGCCCATCAGGATCGGGGCCAGCACGGTGGAGCCGAACATGGCGATGACGTGCTGCACGCCCATCAGCCCGGTCTGGCCCCAGGGCAGGCGCTCATCCGGCCCGATCACCCCGCCATCGCGCAACGCACTGGAGGACCGTTCGGTCCAGGAGAACATCCCCATCGACTTGCATCCCGAGATCGGTGGCTGCGGTGATTCTAGGCGGTGCACCGGGATGGGTGCGGGATCACGGGGGATCAGGGAATGTGGGACGTGTTGATGGCGTGGGTTGCGTGGACGGTCGGTGCGGTGGCCATCGCTGTGCTGCTGGCACGGCTGCTGGCTGCACTGGGTGTGGTGAATCCATCGTGGGACCTGGGCACGGTGCAGGAACGCAGCTTCGCCGCGCTGCCGTTCCCGGTAGCTGTCGAGGGGCCGCTGGCCGGGCAGCCGCTGACCGGGGCGCAGGTCACCGTGGTGCAGCGCAGCCCTCGCAGGCATCCGTGGTGGCTGCTGGGCGGTGCCCGCGAGGCCGAATCGTTCTGGTACTGCAAGGCGCCGGACGGGCGGTTCTTCCTGGCCGTGGCCCACAACGACCGGCGTCTGCTGGCCTGGGACGTGCGCTGGCTGGTGCGGCCACTGGACGCGATGCGGATGCGCGGTGCACTGGCCGGCGATGACGCAGCGCTGGCCCTGGCCTTCGGTGACCGGTGCGGGTTCTGATGCGGTCCGCCGACGCGATACGCCCGCGTTCTACCTGCTGGAGGATGGGCAGGTGATCGGACAGAGCCTGCATGCCTGCGTCGAGCGCTGAGGCGCAGTGGTTCCGCTCAGCGCTCCAGCGAGGCCTGCAGCGCGGTGGCCAGCGCGGCATTGCCGCTGACTAGGTCGGTCCACGCCAGTTCCAGCCCCTTGCGTTTGCCCTTGGGCACCAGCTTGAGCCCGTCGGGGCTGATGGTGAGGGTGTAGGTGTCCTGGCCGATGACCAGTTCGCGGCGCAGTTCCTTGTCCAGCGGCGTCATGGTGGCGTCTCGTCTGTAGGTGAAGTGGACCGGTGCGGGGGTGCGGCAACCGGGCGGCCCAAGGGTACGCAAGCGGTGGGCAACGCTGGATCACGCCGCGGTTAGCATTGGCACTCCACGGGGAGCGGGGCAGGGGATGGCTGCCAGCAACACGACGGCAGGTCCGGCCGCACGCGCATGGCAGTGCCTTCTCGCCTTCCTGCTGTATGCAGGGGTGGCCGCGGCATCGGCCCAGGAACTGCTGGAAGTGCGCCTGTTGCCGGCCGAATCACGCTTCTCCGGCTGGAGCAGCGAAGGCCCGGTCCCGCGCACGCTTGAGGTGCCGTTGGAACTGGGCGACGAGCCCTGGGGCGTGACGTTGCAGCTGAAGCCCACGCAGGTGGACGGGGGCTGGCGGGTGCGCGTGCAGTACGAAACCAGCCTGGCCATCAGCGATGACGGCGCGCACCTGGACCTGGTCGACTGGAAGCACTGCACCTCGGAGTGGAAGACCGCCGTGGCGCTGGGCCCGCATGCCTTCGAACTGCCGACCCCGGATGCCGGGGACCACGACTGCTTCCCGCCCTACACCCGGCAGGAGCTGGAAGCCGCGGTACGCGCGCAGTCGTCCCTGGACGCCGCGCGCTGGCTGCAGGTCATCCGGCGCGATCCGGGCGAAGGTGGCAGTTCGCCACTGGTGGTCGGCATCAGCACGGTGCGTGTGCGGATCGAGGTATTGCGTCAGGGCCGCTGGGTCGAGGTGAGTACGCAGGCGTTCCAGCCGCCGATGGGCTGCTGACCCAGCAACCCACTGGCTGGTCGCCGGCTAGATGTGTAAACCCAGGACGTTGTTCAGTGGAAGCTGGATGCGGCTGATCGGGGGTTGGTAGCCAAGGCTGGCGTGCGGCCGGTGCCAGTTGTACTGGTGCAGCCAGCGAGGAAGAGCGTGCCGACGCTGCTCCGAGCTGTCGTAGGAGCGGGCATAGGCCCATTCGCGCAAAGCGGTCTGGACCAGGCGTTCGGCCTTGCCGTTGGTACGCGGGGTGTAGGGTCGCGTGCGCAGATGGCGCAGGCCCAAGCGGCGCAGGAGCCGGCGGAAGCGCCGGGACTTGTAGCAGGCACCGTTGTCGGTCATCACCCGGGTGAAGGTGACGCCCAGGCCGCGGTAGTAGCGCAGGGCTTGAAGCAGTGCGCGGCAGGCGCTGGATCCGCGCTCATCACCTTCGATGGTGCCGAAGGCGACTCGTGAGTGATCGTCGATGGCGAGGTGGACGAACTCCCAGCCTGCGCCATCGGAGGCGCCCTGGCGATCGCCCGTGACCCGATGGCCAGGGCGCCAGAAGCGACCCAGCATCTTGATATCAAGATGCAGCAGGTCCCCGGCCTGGTGATACTCGTAGCGATTGTCCGGGGGCGCAGGATCCAGCTCGGCCAACCGGTGCAGCCCGGCACGGCGCATCAGTCGGGCAATGGTGCTCAGGCCGACCGGCAGGGCCAATGCGATCTGGCGGTAGGTCTGGCGTTGACGGCGCAGCGCGGTCACCTCGGCGGCCACCGATGGTGGGGTGGCATGCGGACAGCGGTGCGGGCGCGATGACCGGTCATCCAGGCCTGCCCAGCCTTCCTCGCGAAAGCGGCGCAGCCACTTGTAAGCGGTTCTGACGCTCACGCCCGCGGCATGCGCTGCCTCCTCGACCCGCAGACCATGGTTGATCACTCGCTCCACAAGCAAGGCTCGACCGCGAGGCGTAAGACGGGCATGTTTATGCAGGTTCATCCGGGGCTCCTGGAGGGGTGGCTGATTCGCACCTCCAGTCTTCCGGGATCACCCCGGATGAACAACCTACTGAGAGATCACAGCTAGACCGTGCCGCAGTCGTACTCCAGCACCACCAGGCCCCCGGTGTAGGTCTGCGCCGAGAACAGCTGCAATGGGGTGGTGGCGATATCGGCCGGGGCGAAGCGGCGCCCGCGGCCAATCAGCACCGGCACGATGCGCAGGCGCAGCACGTCCACTTCGCCGGCGCGCAGCAGGGCGTCGGTCAGGGTGAGGCTGCCCCAGACGATGACATCGCCTTCCACCGTGCTGCGCAGCGCCCGCACGGCGTCCACGCCATCGCCGCGCAGGATCCCGGTCTGCGTCCCGTCACCGCCCCACGGTGCGCTCTCCAGCGTGTTGGAAACCATGTACTTGGGAAGGGAGTTGAGCACCGGCGCTATTGGTTCGATGGCCGGATCGGCGTCGGGCCAGTAGCCGGCGAACATGCCGAAGGTGACGCGGCCAAGCACGATCGCCGCCACGTCGCGCAGCTGGCCGAGCTGGTCTTCATCGGCTTCGGTCAGGCAGCTGGCGTCGGCGAAGAAATCGATGCCGCCGTGCTCGTCCGCGGCATAGCCATCGACACTGATGATCTGCTCGATGATGAGTTGGCCCATGGCGGTTCTCGTGGGTATTCGCGGGAGGGGCGGCGGCCGGCTGGCGCCAACGGCAACGGTAATGCCGCGCCGGCAAGACGCCGTGACGAAGCCGCCGGCCGGGAGCCGCGGAGCGGCGATTCACGCGGACCGGCACGGGCCGATGACAAGCTGGGCCCATGGCTGACGAAACGCTCTACGTGGTGATGCTGGAGCCAGACGCGGACCTGTCGCAGCGGGCCGAACAGGACATGGTGCGGCTGGGCGAGGGTGCCTCCCTGTGCACCACCACGCGCAACCACTCGCGCCTGTACCACGCGCTCAAGCGCCAGTACCAACCCACGCGCCTGCTGGTCGCGCCCCTGGCCGATGCGCCCAAGTTCAAGGGCATGGAGGCGGGCGTACTGTCGTGGCTGCGCGAACACGGGCCATGCGGCCAGGCCGCGCTTGGGCGGTTGAGGAATCAGCCGGGATCGTGGTGGCCGGGTGAGCGGATCACGCGGGTTTGTCACCGCTGTTGAACGCATGCGACGGCAGGGTGGATGTCCTCTTTTCCAAGCGGAGCCCGCAATGCCCACGCCCAAGGAACTTGAAGCCAAACTTTGGAAAGCACTGGAGTCGGATCGCACCGTGATGCTCGGCATCGACGGCGCCGAAGGCGGCTACACCCGGCCGATGACCGCAATTGTCGAGGATGGCCACGGCCCGCTGTGGTTCTTCGCCGGCAAGCCGAACGCGCTGGTGGACATGGCCGACAGCGGCCGCCCGGTGATCGCCTCGTTCTCTTCCAAGGGCCATGACCTGTTCGCCAGCATTTCCGGCCAGCTGCACGTGGACAACCGCCGCGAGGTGATCGACCGCCTGTGGAACCCCTTCATCGCCGCGTGGTTCGACGGCAAGGACGATCCCAAGCTTGTGCTGCTGCGCATGGACGCCGACCACGCCGAGATCTGGGAGAACGAGAACAACCTGCTGGCCGGCATCAAGCTGATGCTGGGCGTGGATCCGAAGAAGGATTACGCCGGCCACCAGGCCAACGTCGACCTGCGCTGAGCCATCGGTGCAGCAAGACTGATGCCGGGCACATGCCCGGCATCGTTGTTTCCGTCAGCCGCGCCGCGCGGCCTCGATCGCGGCGACGTCGATCTTCGTCATCGTCATCATCGCCTCGAACGCACGCCGCGCCACGTCCGGGTCGGCAACGGCGAGAGCCTCGCTGAGCACACGCGGGGTGATCTGCCAGTTCACACCCCAGCGGTCCTTGCACCAGCCGCAGGCGCTCTCGCGCCCGCCATTGCCGACGATCGCCTCCCAGAAGCGGTCGGTCTCGGCCTGGTCCTCGGTGGCCACCTGGAAGGAGAACGCCTCGGTCTGCGGGAACGCCGGCCCGCCATTGAGGCCGATGCAGGGAATGCCCAGCACGGTGAACTGCACGGTCAGCACGTCGCCTTTCCTGCCGGACGGAAAATCCGCCGGCGCGCGCATCACCGCATCGACGTGGCTGTCGGGAAAGATGCTGGCGTAGAACTCCGCCGCTTCCAGCGCCGCGTTGTCGTACCACAGGCAGATGGTGTTCCTGGCGATCATCATGCGCTCCTGGTTCCGGGCCGTCGCGGCGCACGATAACGCCGCTGTTCCTGCGGACGTATTCATCCGCGGCGCGGGGTTCACGCGCCCGCGCTTGCGCTGCTGCCGTCGCCGCGCCAGATTGGGCGCCGGCTTGGAGCGCGACGGTGATGCATGCGGGGTCTGGATTTCAGTTCGTGGCAGGCGGTGCTGACGACCATGGCCGGTCTCATCGTCATCACCCTGGTGGGCGTGGGCATCCGCCTGCTGGTGATGCAGACCATGCAGCAGCGCCGCGAGCGCGAGAACCGCCAGATCAACGAGCGCCTGCGCACGCTGATCGCCGCCTACAAGACGCTGGGTGGCTCGTTCACCGGCGACCTCGACGTCAATCCCACCCACCTGCGCCAGCTGCGCGCGCTGCAGGAGGGCAGTGACGCCCCTAGCGAAAGTTCCGATCGTGCCCGCCGCATCCGCGACGCAGTGGAGGCCGCACTTTCGGACATCCTGCTGCTGGGCACCGACGAGCAGGTGCGGCTGGCCGCCCGGGCCGCCATCGAGCTGGCCCAGGGCCGCCCGGTGCATACCCATGAGCTGGTGGTGTCGCTGCGTGACTTCATCCGCCACGCGCTGGACCTGGCGCCGATCCCGTCCGACCTGGCCATTCCGCAGCAGGGCCCCACGCGGCCTGCGGGCGGCGCTGGCAAGGGCGGGAAGGACGACGCAAAGGGCGGCAAGGTTGGCGGTGGTGGCATGGGCGCGATGGGCGGCGGCATGGGCATGGGGGCCGGCATGGCGGTGGGTGCACACGCCGCCGATGGTGAGCCCCCGCGCGACTGACCCCCGACCACGCGCTGCCGACGGACCGCTGCCTAAGCTGCGGCCATGGTCTCCCCCGACACATTGAAGGCCCCGCCGCGCGACTACGCCCCGTTGCTGCGCACGCTGCTGGGCTGGCTGTTCACCGTGCTGCTGCTCGGTGGCGTGGCGTGGTGGTCGTGGCAGCAGCCTTTCACGGAGCGCTTCCGCGTGGGCTGGGAGCTGGTGCGGATGCCGGCACCCACAGCGCTGCCGGTGCCGGTGGAGGGTGTGCGTGCAACGACGATTGCCGATACCTGGGGCGGTCCGCGCGGCACTGACCGCCGCCACGAGGGCGTGGACATCTTCGCCCCGCGTGGCACGCCGGTGCGGGCCACCACCCTGGGCATCGTCAGCTCGATCCGCGAGGGCGGGCTGGGCGGACGCCAGGTGTGGGTGATCGGCCCGGCCCGGCAGCGCCACTACTACGCGCATCTGGAAGGCTGGGCACCGGGGCTGTCCGAAGGCGACGTGGTGCGCCCCGGTGACGTGCTTGGCTTTGTCGGCGACAGCGGCAATGCGCGTGGCACGCCCACGCACCTGCACTACGGCATCTACGGCGACGCGGGTGCCTTCAATCCGTGGCCACTGCTGCGCGAAGGCGCTTCAAGTGCGGCCAAGGCCCCGGCCAGCGAAGCGGCAGCGGAATAAAGTAGACGGGGGCCGACCGCCCTGAATAGGCAATTCCCGGAAAAACCCACGACTTTCATAGGCTTGGGGTTGAAAACACCCCCGCACTCCCCGATATTCGGTGCTTGATTGAAAAGGGAGAGGAATGGCTTATGGAAGCCAACGCGACTGGACAGGTCCAGTGCATGCGCTGCAAGGCGGTATATGAACCGGTCATCAAGGTGCTGGAGCGGGTTTGCCCGGAGTGCCTTTCGATCAGGACCGTACCGCTGCAGGCAGGCGAACACACCACCGGCAATCTCGCCGGCTGAGCACGGAAACAACGCAGACGACGGGCCAGGCAGATGCCTGGCCTTTTTGTTTTGCGTCGCCGGCCGCTCAGGGGCGCAGGTCGACCAGCGCTTCGAAGCCGCCGAAGATCATGCGCTTGCCGTCGAACGGCACCTGCATGTTGGCCGGATCCATGCGCGGGTCCTCCATCATCTTCTGCATCGCGGTATCGCGGGTGGCCTTGTCCGGCCATTCGACCCACGAGAACACCACGGCCTCGTCCTCGCCGGCCTGCACCGCGCGGTAGAAATCGGTCTGCTTGCCGTGCGGCACGTCATCGCTCCAGCACTCGCACACACGCAGCGCGCCCAGCTCGAGGAAGATCGGGTCGAGCGAGCGCGCATGCTTGATGAAGGCCTGCCGGTTGGCGCGCGGCACCGCCAGCACGAAACCATCGACGTAGGACACGGCGTCCTCCTGTCCGACGTCCCGGGTCGGGACCGGCGCAGGGTGCGACCGGCAATGTAAGCCGGCCGTGATGGGGCGCTTATTCGCCCTGGTACTGCTTTTCCTCGACCAGCGACGAGCCGGCCAGGCGGTTGATCTCGTTCTTCACCGCCACGCGCTCGCCGTTGGTGCCGTACACGCCACGGGCCAGGGCGATGAACTGGTCATCGAAGGTCTGCGCCGCTTCGCGCGCGCGCAGGCCGTCCTGGATGTCCCACATGCGGGTGTTGATTTCCTTGAGCTGGTCCTTGAGCGGGCCAAGCGCCGGACGCAGCTGGAACTGCTGCTCCCACAGCGGCAGCAGGCCGTCGAGCTCGGTGCGCACGTTGGCCAGCTTGTCCGGATCGGTGATCCGCTCGGCCTTGATCTCGAGGATGGTGATCTTGTCGACCAGCTCGCCGATGGAGACGGGGGTCAGGATCGTCTGCACGTTGCGCTTACCTTGGAAAACGAGGGCGCCATGATAGCGCCCGCCGGTAGTGGCTCAGGCGGTGGGACGCAGGCGCTGGGCCAGGCCCTTGAGGAAGGCACGCAGCAGCTGGTCGCCGCAGGCGCGGTAGTTCTTGTGGCCCGGCTGGCGGAACAGCGCCGACAGTTCCGGCTTGGACAGCGGGAAGCCAGCGCTCTCGAAGATCGCATGCATGTCCACGTCCTTCAGCTCGAAGGCCACGCGCAGCTTCTTCAGCACCAGGTTGTTGGTGATGCGCTTTTCCACCGGGCGCGGCGGCGCCGATTCATCGCGGCCACGGAAGTGCACGATCAAGCCGTCGAGGAAGTGCGCCAGCACCGCATCCGGGCACTGCACGAACAGCGGTTCCTCGTCCCTGCGCAGGTAGTCATGGACCTCGGCCTGGTCGACCTCGAAGGCCGGATCGGCCAGCAGGATGGTGTCCACCACCATGGCATCGCTCAGGTCGAGGCTGTAGCGGATGCTGCGCAGTACGTCGTTGTTGATCATTGCCACTCCGGAAGCGGCCGGGTGGGGTCCGGGCCGGCCCGCATTCTACCGCCCCACGGGGCCTGGCCGGCGCGCGCTTACCAGCCCGGGTGCGGCAGCATCCCCGGCGGGCCGTACGGACCCGGGCCCTCGCCCTGGCTGACGTGGATGTGCAGGTCGAGACGGCGGGTGCGGCCTTCGTCGTTGGTGTAGTCCTTGCCGAGGTTCAGGTCCAGCGCCTGGAAGTTGCTGTTGCCGTAACGCTCGGAATAGCCCACGCCCACCGTCACCGCGCCATTGACCTGCAGCCCGTCGTCGCTGACGTTGGCTTCGGCGGGCTTGCCGCGGGCCAGTCCGCGACCGCTGTGGTCGCCGTAGAAGGTGCCCGGCGGGTCGCGCTGCACGGAAGGGTCGGCCAGGTAGCGGATCGGCGCCTGCGGCACGCTCAGGTCCAGCGCCTTGTCCGGGGTTGCCGGTTCGGCCGCGATGGCGATGCCGGGCAGCAGGCAGGCCAGCAGCAGGGAACGGATCATCGGCAACTCCAGACAACGCATGAGTCCTGCATCATGCCTGCCGCCGCCGCGGTTTGGCCAACCGCGGGCGCGTGGGGCGGCGTTACGGTTCATCGTGGATAGCCGGCGACCGCGTGGCGCGGCCGCCGGACATGGCTCAGGCCGCGGCCCTGCCGGTGTGCGGGGTGTGGATCAGCGGGCCCAGCTCGAAGCCCTGCTGGCTGGCGAGGGTGAGGTAGTGCTGCTTCACCATCGGGTCCAGCTGCGGCTCGCGTGCCAGCAGCCACAGGAACTTGCGGTCCGGGCTGCCGACCAGGGCCACGGTGTAGGCCGGATCGACCTGGATCACCCAGTAGTCGCCCTTGGTGAACGGGATCCAGCGCAGACCCTCGGGCAGGAAGGTGACCTCGAGCCTTGCGTTGGTTTCATCGATCGGGCTGGCCTCGCCCACCGATTCCTCCACCTTGCCCTTGTCGATGCAGCGGTTGCGGACCTCGATCCTGCCCTCGTCGTTGAGCGAGTACGTGGCGGTGACGTCGGTGCAGGTTTCCGGCTCGTGGCGCATCGGCAGGCGTGCGATCTCGTACCAGGTGCCGAGGTAACGCTGCAGGTTCAACGAAGCGACCGTGTTCAACGGCGGATGCTGGCTCATGTGTGGTCTCCTCTACGTGGGGGTTCGCTGCGGCGTCCGTGCCGACAGGTATACGGACCTGGTGGTGAAACGACCGTGGCCGCCTTGCGATGCCGGTGGAAAGCTCCGTGCCGACATGGCGCCACAGGGGGCAGGCGTATCCTTTGCCGGTGGCGTCCCCGTCATCCCCGCCGTCGCTGCCCGCGACCCTGTTGCGCAACCTGACCGTGCTGCGGCCGCTGCCGCCACGCCGGCTGGGCTTTGCGCTGCGCGCCGGCATCTGCATGGGCCTGCCAATCTTCGTCGGCTGGCTGGCCACGGACGTCGCAGCCGGGATGGTGGCCGCCATCGGTGGCTTCACTTCGCTGTACGGCAGCGGTCGCCCGTACGCCAGCCGCGCGGTGCACCTGGCCGTGGTGGCGCTGGGCTTCGCGCTGGCCGTGGGCATCGGCATTGCGGTGGCCGCGGTGCCGTGGGCGATCGTGCCGACCGTGGCGGCCATCGCGATGGTCGCGACCTGGCTGTGCACCGCGCTGCGGGTGTCACCGCCCGGGGCCTACCTGTTCCTGCTGGCTTGCGCGGCCGGCAGCGCGATGCCGCCGCTGTTCGGCCCGCTGCAGGCCGGTGCGCTGGTACTGGCTGCGGGCAGCTTCGCGTGGCTGGTGCACATGGCCGGTGCGCTGTGGGCGCCGCGCGGGCCGGAAACCGCGGCCGTGACGGCGGCCGGCCGCGCTGTGCTGGGCTATATCCAGGCCCAGGACAGCGGCATCGAGGCCAAGGCGCGGCAGCAGGCGGCGATGGCCCTGCACGATGCCTGGCAGGCACTGGTGCGCTTCCAGCCCACCGCGTTGCGCCCGGATAGCCGGCTGGCGCGCCTGCGTGGACTCAACCGCGAACTGCACCTGCTGTTTGCCGAGGCGATGGAACTGCGTGGCCGCGGCCAGACGATTCCCGATGACCTGCGTGACCGCGCGCACGCGCTTACCGTGCAGGCCGCCAATCCGCCGCCGGCGCGGCCGCACGATGCCACCCCGCTGGGCCACCCCGGCGTGCGCGAGGCGCTGGCCGAGGCCATGCGCCCGCGCTCGACCACGCGCCTGGTGGTGGCGCGGGTGGGCGTGGCCGCGCTGGTGGCCGGCGGCATTGGCGCGTGGCTGGAGCTGGAGCGCGCCTACTGGGCGATCGCTGCCGCGGTGCTGATGCTGTACCAGGGGCTGGACTGGACGAACATGCTCCAGCGCAGTTTCGAGCGCCTGCTCGGCACCTGGTTCGGCCTGTTGCTGGCCGCCGCGGTGCTGGCCAGCGGACCCAATGGCTGGCAGCTGGCGCTGGTGGTGATGGCGCTGCAGTTCTGCGTCGAAATGCTGGTGGTGCGCAACTACGCCATCGCCGTGCTGTTCATCACCGCCGCGGCGCTGACCCTGGCCTCGGGCGGGCATCCCCCGGCCGATCTCGGCAGCTACGTGCTGGCCCGCGGCGTGGATACGGTAGTGGGCTGTGCGGTGGCGCTGGTCGTGTACCAGCTGATGGCCCCGCGCGCGGCAGCGGCGCTGATTCCCGGGCAACTTCAGCGGCTGTTCGCGGCGGTGGCGGCGGTGTTGCCGCACCTGGCGGCCGGCACCCCGGCCAGCAGTGCGGCGCGGCAGGCGCGGCGTGACCTGATGCACCGCAGCTTCGCGCTGTCCAAGGCCTACGACGCGGCGATGGTTGCCGGCCGTGTGCCACGCCAGGCGGCAGAGCGCCAGTGGCCGGCGATCGCCGCCGCGCAGCGGCTGGCCTACCGCGTGCTGTCGCTGGCCTGGGCGCTGGAGCGCATCGAGGGCGAAGCCGCGGTCGAGGCCGCGCGCTCGATGTTCGGCAGCGATGGCGTGGCCCGGCTGCACGGTGCGCTGGACAGCGCCACGCGCGCACTGCGTGACGGCTATCCGCCGGTGCCGGGCGGACAACTGCCGGCCGCGCTGTCCGGGGAAATGCAGGACCTGCTGCAGTGCCTGCGCCGCGACAGCACCTGAGCCGTGCACACCGGGCGCGTGCGGTGGCTGGCTTATAGTCTGCGCACCGCGCGAGCCCGCGCCCCCACGGTGGTTCTCCCCTTGCTGCAACGACGCCCCGCTTCCGTCCTGTCCTGCCTCCTGCTGTGGCTGTGCCTGCTCGTCGCCGCGCCGCTGGCCGCGCAGGAAGCCACGCCCCAGGCCCGCATCGTCCAGTCGACCACCGACCTGGCCGACGTGGAGCGCGCGCTGGCCAGTGCCGATACCCCGCACACCCTGGCCACGCTCAGCGAACGGGCCAAGGACGTGCAGCGCACCGCCAGTGCCGCGGCCAGTGCGCTGGAACCGGAACGCGAGCAGCTCGACGCGCGCCTGGCGCAGCTGGGCGAGGTGCAGGAGGGCAGCGCCGAGGATGCGGCCATCGCCCGTCAGCGCCGGCAGATCAACGCCGAGCGCAGCGAGGTCGATGCCGCGATCAAGAACGCCAACCTGCTGGCGCTGAAGGCGCAGCAACTGGCCGAATCCATCGAGCGGATGCGGGTCAACCAGCTTGGCGCGCAGCTGTCGCGGCGCATGGCCTCGCCGCTGTCGCCGACGCTGTGGAAGCAGTTCATCACCGACCAGGAGAAGGACCGCGACCGCCTGTTCGCGCTGTACCGGCAGGGCGAGCGCGCGCTGGCCAAGGCGATCAAGCGCGACGGCCCGTGGGTGCCGCTGGCCGCCCTGGCGCTGGCGGCGGTGATGGTGTTCCCGTTGCGCATCTGGCTGCGCCGCGCCGGCCGCCGCCGCGCGATGCGGCCCGAGGCACCGGCCAGCCGCCTGCGCCGTTCCGGGCTGGCGATGTGGCTGCTGCTGGTCGGCACGCTGATGCCGGGGCTGGCAGCATGGATGCTGGTCGAGGCGATGCAGTACATCGACGCGATCCCGCCGCGGCTGGAGCAGGTGGCCGGTCGCTTCGTCGAGGCCACCTTCATCGCCGCCTGCATCGCCGCGCTCAGCAGCGCGCTGCTGATGCCGCACCAGGGCTCGTGGCGGCTGCTGTCGATCGACGACACCGCCGCGGTCCGCCTGCGCAAGTACACCTGGACCACCGCGGCGCTGACCTGGGCCAGCATGATGCTGCTGTCGATCAACCGCGCCGCGCGCACCGGCGAGGTGCTGACGGTGACGGTGGACGGCGTGATCGCGCTGGCCAACATGGCGCTGATCATCGCCATCCTGGTCACGCTTTCGCGCCTGCGAGGGCGGCGTGCGCTCGAAGCCCTCGAT
Source organism: Stenotrophomonas sp. Marseille-Q4652 (assembly GCF_916618915.1). Lineage (NCBI taxonomy): Bacteria > Pseudomonadati > Pseudomonadota > Gammaproteobacteria > Lysobacterales > Lysobacteraceae > Stenotrophomonas > Stenotrophomonas sp. Marseille-Q4652. The sequence continues at coordinate 2,384,019 of NZ_CAKAKE010000001.1, read as the reverse complement.
GCCGCCGAGCTGGACGCCGTGCCGGCGACCCGGCGCCGCAACACCGGCTGGATCGTCCTGGCCAGCGTGATCGGCCATATGGCCGTTGCCGCGGCGCTGATCGCCGGACTGGCCGGCTACCTGAACTTCGCGATGTTCGTGACCCAGCAGCTGATCTGGGGCGTGGTGGTGCTGGCGGCCCTGGCGCTGCTGGTGAAGTTCACCGGCGACCTGATGGCCTGGCTGTTCCGGCCCGAGGAGGGTTTTGGCCGCGCGATCCACATGGCCACCGGCCTGAGCAGGGCGCGGGTGGAACAGGCCGGCGTGCTGCTGGCCGCACTGCTGCAGCTGGGGCTGGTGGTGCTGGCCGTGGGCGCGCTGCTGATGCCCTACGGCAGCTCCGGCTCGGTGATCGGCTGGTTCGAGACCGCCGCGCGCGGCGTCAGTATCGGCGGCTTCTCGCTGACCCCGGGCGCGGTGCTGCGCGCGCTGCTGGTGCTGGCCATTGGCCTGGCGGTGATGCAGGCCGTGCAGCGCTGGCTGGTCGACACCTACCTGCCGCGCACCGAGCTGGACCTGGGCGCACGCAATTCGATCAGCACCATCGCCCGCTACGTCGGCATCATCCTGGCGGTCATGGCCACGCTGGCCGCGCTGGATGTTGGCCTGGAAAAGCTGGCGCTGGTGCTCAGCGCGCTGTCGGTCGGTATCGGCTTCGGCCTGCAGGCGATCACGCAGAACTTCGTGTCCGGCCTGATCCTGCTGGCCGAGCGGCCGGTCAAGATCGGCGACTGGGTCAAGATCGGTGACCAGGAAGGCGATATCCGCCGCATCAGCGTGCGCTCCACCGAAATCCAGGTCGGCGACAAGTCGACGTTGATCGTTCCCAACTCGGAGCTGATCACCAAGACCATCCGCAACATGACCATGGCCAATCCGCAGGGCCGTCTGCAGATCCAGTTCTCGGTGCCGCTCAACACCGACGTGGCGCGGCTGCGTGACGAGCTGCTGCGTGCCTATGCCGAACACCCGGGCGTGCTGGAAGACCCGGCGCCATCGGTGTTCATTGATTCGATTGCCGGTGGCCAGGTGGCGATCAACAGCTTCGCCTACGTCTCCAGCCCGCGCAGTGCGTATTCGGTGCGCAGCGACCTGCTGTTCGTGATCCTGCAGCGCCTGGCCGAGGCCGGCATCGCGCTGGTGGCTCCGACCGACATCCACCTGGTGCGTGATCCGGCCGACGCCGGTCGTGCGCTGGAGCAGCAGGGGACCGGCGCCGGCTGACCGCCGGCGTCCGCGGTATCAGGAGCGGTCGGGCACCGCGTCCGAGGGCAGCAGCGCGTAGTCGTCCACCGCCAGCTTCTCGGCGTGGTTGAGCCAGGCGCGGATCTCGAGATCGTCGACCTCGTGGTCAAGCCCGAGCGGCATGCGGATGCGGCCATCGGCATCGGGTTGCACCCACTGCTGTGCGACCACCACCTTGCGCTTGGACGACACCGCCTCGACCCAGAACGGCCGCGACGGCTGCTGCTTCGCATACAGCTCCAGCACGTACTGGCCCGGATGGGTGCGCCGCGCCTCGCGGCTGATCATGCGCGACTGCCGCACCACCGGGCGCGGGCCCTGCATGCTGTCCAGCGGCGCATCCACGGCAATACCGCGGCGCAGCTGCGCATCGCGGAACAGCTTGATGCCGCGGTCCTGGCTGACCAGCAGTGCGCACCACTCGCCATCGGCCGAGCGGTCCTCGAACGCGGTGCAGCGGTCGACATAGGCCAGGGTGTTGGCCGGGTCGGCCTTCTCGAACTGCTGCGAGGTGTTTTCCAGGTACACCGACTTCAGCGCCCAGCGCTCGTCGTACTCGAGCAGCACCGGCGGCTGTACCTGCTGCACGCCGACCATCACCTGGTCGTCCTCCAGCCGCAACATGCGCGGGGTGTCATTGCCCAGCCACAGCGAGCGCGAGAACGCCAGGTAACGCGAATAGTCCTTGCCATCGCCCTGCCGCGCCGCGGCGCTGGCACTCACCCCGGTGGCCGGATCAAGCAGCGAGCGGCCAAAGCCTATCGCATTGATGGCCGGATCCAGAAGGTTGAGCAAGGTGGCGCCGGTATCGAGCGTGGTGCCGGCCTGCGCGCTGAGCTGGCGCGGGGCGATGCCGTCGCCGAGGAACAGCAGCAGGTTCTCGCGCGGCATCTCCTCCAGCAGGTGGCTGAGGTGGTTGGGCATGGCCAGGTGGTCGGAGGCGACCACCACCAGCGTGTCGGCGGCGAACTCGCTGCTGCGGATGCGGTCGACCAGTCGCGAGATCAGCCGGTCGGTGCACTTGAGTGCATGCAGCAGGCCGATGTCGCCGTGTCCTGAGCGGTAGCGCGTGCGCTTGCACGCCACCGGCAGGTGGCCGGCCGGATGGTGGGTGTCCATGGTCAGCGTGGTCACCATGAACGGCTGGCCGGCGCGCGAGAGCTCGAGGAAGCGCTCGTAGGCGGTGTCCAGCAGCACGTCGTCGTGCAGGCCCCAGTTGGAGAAATGCCGCCTGGGGATGGACTGCTGCTTGAACCAGGACAGGTCGTGGACCGCGTCGAAGCCGTGGCTGGCCAGGAACTGGCCCTTGCCGGCGAACTGGCCATTGGCGCCACCGAGGTAATGGGTGGTGTAGCCCTGCTGCTTGAGGTAATCACCCAGGCACACCGCCTCGGGCAGGAAGCGGCCCATGCGGCCCATGCTGTTCTCGTCGCCCTGCGCGGTGGTCAGCGGCACGCCGCACATCGAGGCCACCAGCCCGGCGATGGTCCAGCCACTGCCTTCGGCCGAATCCAGCCCGCGTACGTCCAGTGCTTCACCGGCCAGCCGCTTCAGGTTGGGTATCAGCCCGGGGAACACGGTTTCATCGAAGTAGGTGCGTTCCAGGCTCTCGCCATAGATCCACACGATGTTTTTCGGCCGCGCCAGCGGTTGCGCCGGCACACGGTATTCGGGCGCCACCTGGGCGTAGTCCACCGGCTGCATGTGCTGGTAAAGCCGGCGTGCGTCCGGATACAGCGGGCTCAGCAGCGTGCTGGTGACCAGCAGCGCGGCAAAGCCGGCGAAGATCGCCATGCCGTTGCCGGGCAGGCGGAACCGGCGCACCCGCAGCAGAGCCAGTGGCACGAGCGAAAGCATGACCAGGCCCGCGAACATGGCGATGTAACTGCGGAAATCACCGACGCCGGCGCCTTCCATGTCCGCGCGCAGGTGGTACAGCGTGGCGGCATTGATGCCATCACCGCTGAGCTGGTCGATCAGCCACCAGCTGCTGAGCAGCAGCAGGAACAGCGACAGCAGGGCCGCCTTCAACCAGGCCAGCCTCGGCGAGGCCAGCAGCAGGTATACAAGCAACGGCAGGCACAGCCAGAGCATCCAGGGCATAAGTCGTCGTTCGCATGTTGGAAAGCAACAGGCGACAACGCTTCCGTTGCATCACGCCCGCGTCCCCTGTCCCGAGCCCGGGACACCGGAGCGGGCGATCATGCCAGCGGAAACCTGACTGAAATGTTTGTTGCGCACACTGGCGTGCTGCACGCGCAGCACGCCGTTGCTGCCAATACCGCGGAAAACACGCGCGTCAGCGGTGGCCGCGTTCCTCGCGAGCCCGCGTGCGGCGGTCGAACATCAGCGCACTGGCAATGATGCCCAGCCCCAGGATCACGCCGAGCAGGAACAGCACCATCGCAAAGGCCGGATAGCCGAGGAAATGCAGGCCGGTCTCCACCTTCATCATCAGCGAGGAGGCCATGATCAGCGAGGCGGTGATGATGCCGGCGGCGACGCGGTTGGCGATCTTCTGCAGGCTTTCCATCAGCCGTGACTCTTCCAGCCCGGCCACGCGCACCTGCAGGCGGTTCTCGGCGACCAGGGCCAGGATGTCGGACACCTTGCGCGGGCCTTCGCGCATCAGCGCCTGCAGCTCCATCGCCTCGCTGGCGAGGTTGGCCGCCGACAGCGACTTCTTCAGCCGCGCGCGCATCACGTGCTGCAGCTGCTTTTCCACCACGTCGCGGGTGTCCAGGTCCGGGCACAGGGCACGGCACACCGATTCGAGGTTGAGCAGGGCCTTGCCCAGCAGGCTCAGTTCCGGCGGCGTGCGCAGGCCACAGGCCGTGGCGATGCGCACCAGGTCCAGCACCACGCGGCCTTCGGAGTGGTTCCCGTGCGCGGCATAGCGGGCGATCATCTGTCCGGTTTCGCGCAGGTAGCGCTCCTCGTCGTAATCCTCCAGCCGGGTGCTGATGCCGATGATTTCCTCGGCCACTTCCTCGCCGCGGCCATCGACGGCGGCGAACAGCAGCTTGAGCAGGCGCTCGCGCAGGCGAGGCGGCACGTGCGCGACCATGCCCAGGTCGAAGATCGCCAGGCGCTTGTCCGGGGTGACACGCAGGTTGCCCGGGTGCGGGTCGGCATGGATCTCGCCATGCACGAAGATCTGGTCCAGGTAACCGCGGATCAGCGCGCTGGCCAGCGGTTCCATCGATTCCTCGGTGCGGCGCACGTCGGGGATCGAGTCCACGCGCACGCCGTTGGCCAGCTCCATGGTCAGCACGCGGTGGCTGCTCAGGTCCCACACCGGCTGCGGCACCCACAGCTCCGGGAACGGCGCCAGGTGCTGGCCGAAGCGGGCCAGGTTCTCGGCCTCGTTGCAGTAGTCCAGCTCGGCCACCAGGGTCTTGCCGAACTCGTTGAGCCAGTCGGCCAGGCGCACGCGGCGGCCGATGCTGGTCAGCCGGTCGGCGGCATTGGCGAAGTTGCGCAGTACCTCCAGGTCCGAACGCAGCTGCACCGCGACCTCGGGCTTCTGCACCTTGACCGCCACCGGGGTGCCGTCGCGCAGCGTGGCGCGGTGCACCTGGGCGATCGAGGCGCAGCCCAGCGGTACCGGATCGAAGCTGCCGAACAGTCGCGACACCGGGGCGCCGAGGTCCTTCTCGATCACCTCCTCGATCCGCTCCAGCGGCACCGGGGCGACGTTCTCCTGCATGCGCTCGAGCGCGGCGATGTAGTCCGGCGGCACCATGTCCGGGCGGGTGGAGAGCATCTGCCCGAGCTTGACGAAGGTCGGGCCCAGCGCCTCCAGGTCGGTGACGAACTGCTCGGCATCGCCTTCCGGCGGCAGTTCGGTGACGCCACCGGGGTCCAGGTTCATGCCCGAAAACACCCCCGAGTTCCGGTAGCGCAGCAACAGGCGCAGGATCTGGCTGCGGCGGCTCATGCCGCCGACGGGGGCATTGCTGGCTGCATTGTTGTTGCTCAAGGTCGGCTCCGGGAACGGGGATGCGGGTAATGGCCGGAAGTGTGGGCAGCGGGGGGTGGTGGCCCGGTGAATACGTCCCACCACGCTGACGCCGGATCGGCGAGAATTCGCGCCTTCGCCCCTCATTCGTGGAACACCCATGGCCGGTGCCAGCCTGTTTGCCCTGCTCGACGACATCGCCACCCTGCTCGACGACGTGTCCATCCTGACCAAGGTGGCGGCCAAGAAGACAGCCGGTGTGCTCGGCGATGACCTGGCGCTCAACGCGCAGCAGGTGACCGGTGTGACCGCCGCGCGCGAGCTGCCGGTGGTGTGGGCGGTGGCCAAGGGGTCGCTGCTGAACAAGGCGATCCTGGTGCCGGCGGCGCTGGCGATCAGCGCCTGGCTGCCGTGGGCGATCACCCCGCTGATGATGCTCGGCGGCGCCTTCCTGTGCTTCGAGGGCGTGGAGAAGCTGGCACACCGCTTCCTGCACTCGAAGGAGGAGGATGAGCAGCGTCGCGCCGAGCGCCTGAAGGTGCTGGCCGACGAGACCGCCGACGTGGTCGCGTGGGAGAAGGACAAGATCCGCGGCGCGATCCGTACCGACTTCATCCTCTCGGCCGAGATCATCGTGCTGTCGCTGGGCGTGGTCGCCGATGCACCGTTCACCCAGCAGGTCTCGACGCTGGCGATCATCGCCGTGGCGATGACCGCCTTCGTCTACGGCCTGGTCGCGCTGATCGTGAAGCTCGATGACATCGGCCTGTACCTGTGCCGCAAGGGCGGCGCACGCAGGCGCATCGGCGCCGGCATCCTGCACGCCACGCCCTGGCTGATGAAGAGCCTGTCGATCGCCGGCACCGCGGCGATGTTCCTGGTCGGCGGCGGCATCCTGGTCCACGCGATCCCGGCGCTGCACCACTTCGTGCTGGGCATGGCGCCGTCGCCCGGATGGGAGGTCGTGGCCAACGCACTGGGCAGCGTGCTGGTCGGCCTCCTGATCGGCGCGGTGGTGCTGGCAGGGGTCACCGCGTTCCAGCGCCTGCGCGGGCAGCCGGCCGCGCACTGAGGCCCGCGCCGGGCCTCACTCGCGCTCGAAGCGCTCGATCTGCCGCAGTTCGGTGCGGGCGCGGGACAGGCTGCAGCCGGACAGCGAATCCAGCAGCCGCTCGATGCGCGAGCCCGGCGACGCCCGACGCAGCCCGTGGCGGGCCAGCCAGACACTGGCGCCCATCGCCACCACGCCACACCCCAGCGTGGCCATGAACCAGCGCGGTGCCTGCGCATACAGGTCGATGCCCAGCGCCGCGTGCAGTCCCACCTGGGTGGCCAGCAGCCACAGCCACCACCACGGCAGGCCGAGGGCCAGCTCGCCGAGCGCGGTGAAGCGGCGCAGCTGCGCCAGCCGCAGTGCCTGCTGCACTACCGGACCGGTGGCCTGCACGCGCACCGCCAGCAGCGCGCGCGTGGCCGAGATCCAGATCGCGGCGATGCCGTACAGGTGCAGGGCCAACCCGGGCAGCAGCAGGTGCGGCACCTGCCGGTTCGCTACCCAGTAGCCCGCCACCCACGCGGTCAGGCCGATCCACGCCAGCAGCCAGAGCAGCTGGCCGCTGCCGAAGCGGCGCAGTTCCTTGCGTACGCGCTGCTGCCGCGGCTCGCGCCAGGCCTGCAGCGCCAGTGCCTCGATGCCGTCCATGCGCAGGTCCTGGCGCTGCCAGGTCGCGCGTAGCTGTTGCAGTTCACTGTCCATGCCCGTTCCTCGTGTCTTCGCCCAGCAGCTGGCGCCTGATGCGTTCGCGCAACCGGTGCAGGCGGGTGCCGACGTTGGCTGCCGACAGGCCCAGGATCTCGCCGATCTCGCGGTGTCCGTGGTCGTCCAGCGCCAGCAGCATCAGCGCCCGGTCCAGGGGTGGCAGCGAGGCGATGGCGGCTTCAAGCCGGCGCAGGTCCTCGTCGCGGCCGTCGTCGGGCTGCGGCGCAGCGCAGGCATCGGCGTGCTCGAACGGGGCGCGGTAGCGCTCGCGCAGGCGCTGCCCGCGCAGCTGCGAGATCGCCACGTTCAGCGCGATGCGGTACAGCCAGGTGGAAAACCGCGCGCGGCCTTCGTCGTAGCCGGGGAAGGCACGCCAGGCCTGGATGCTGATCTCCTGCACCAGGTCAGCGCGGTCCTGCGGATCGGCGCAGTAGCTGCGCGCCACCCTGAGCACGATGCCGTGGTGGGCCTGCAGCAGGCTGGCAAAGCGCTCGCGCGCCTGGCCTGGGTCGGCGGCGGACTGGAACGGGGATTTCACCAGGGTTTCCATGCCGGGGTGATTCGCACCGGGGCAGGAAATATCACAACGGCAGCGCAGGCGTTGGCGCCGCCCGGCCTGGCGTCAGAACGCGGCCTGCACCTGGGCCTTGCCGGCCCGCTTGGCGGTATACATCGCCTGGTCGGCGCGCCGCAGGGCATCGCTGCCGCTTTCGCCGGTGCGCAGCTCGGCCACGCCAGCGCTGAAACCGACATGGATGCGCACCTCGCCATGCATCACCGGACGCTGCTGCAGCGCGAGCTGCAGACGGCGCGTGGTGGCCAGGCCTTCCTCCAGCCCGGTCGAGGCCAGCACCAGCACGAACTCGTCGCCGCCCATGCGGGCGATGCCGTCGGTGCTGCGCAGCTGCGCGCGGGCCACGGTGACCAGGTGGTGCAGGGCGCGGTCGCCGCCGTCGTGGCCGTGGTTGTCGTTGGTGACGTGGAAATCGTCCAGGTCCATCAGCGCCACGCACAGCGGGTGGCCGCTGGCCTGCGCACGCTGGCATTCGCGCTCGAGCAGCGCTTCCAGCCCGCGGCGATTCAACGCACCGGTCAGTGGATCGACCTGCACCAGGCTGCTGACTTCCTCCAGCTGCCGCTCCAGCGCCTGGATGCGCTGTTCGGCCGCCTCGGCCTCGGCGCGGGCGTGGGCCAGGTGGTCGCGGGTCAGCAGCGCCTGCGCCTGCACCCGGCCGGTGTCGTGCAGTACGTCCTGCAGCAGCTGGTTGAGGTCGTTGATGCTGCGCACCTGGCGCACCGCCAGCGAATAGCCGGCGATGCGGTCGTGGTACTCGCCGGTGCTGATCGCCATGCCGCCGAGCTGCTCGACGAAATCGCCCATCAGGTCCTTCATTGCCGCCTTGGATTCGGCGATGCCCTGCTTGAGCAGGCCCTGCTTGTAGATCACCTCGCGCAGGTTGTTGCGGGTGCGCTCGACCGCACCGGGATCCAGCGGACTGCCCAGCAGCCCCCGCACCGCGGCGATCTGGCCCTGCAGCCAGCTGCGCTCGTCCAGCAGCTCGGCGATGTTCTCCAGCAGCAGGTCGAACAGGCTCAGCAGCATGTCGCGCTGTTCCTGCAGCCCGTGGCTGCGCACGCCGACCTGGTGGGACAGTTCGCGCACGCGGTATTCGATCGGGTCCAGCGGCTGTCCGCTGCGCCAGCCATCCAGCGCCGCCAGCACCTGCCGGGTTTCCTGCTGCAGCTCGGTGCTGTCCTCGACCAGGCTGGCCACGGCCACGCCCAGGGTGTGGCCCAGCAGCCCGCGCAAACGCTGGGTGTCGTTGCCCGAACCCGGGCCGTCCAGCTCCACGGTGCGGATGTACTTGTCGATCAGCAGCCGCAGCAGCCGGCCGTAGCGGTTCCAGTCCGATTCGGCGTGCGCGCTCTCCAGCCGCTTGCCCATGTCGGCCAGCTCGCCGGGCAGGGTGGCCATGCCGTGGGCGAAGGCCAGCAGCAGCTCGGCCGGCTCGTTGGCGCGGACGAACAGGTGCTGCAGGGCCACCGCGCTGCCGCCGCTCACCGCAACCGCCGGTTCCTGCGCTGCACCGGCCGCCTGGGCCTGGCGCCGGGCCAGGATGCGGCCCAGGCCCGGGGACGGGGAGGCGGCAGGGGCTGTGTCATCGGGCATGGACGATCCTGGCGGGAGGGGCGTGGCGGAGGCTGCCGGTGGTGGCATTGGTCATCCGATATCGGCACGCTGGCAGCCTGCTTGAGCCGGGAGGTGGCGATGAGGGTGATGGTGCTGGGAGCCAGCGGGCTGGTGGGCGGCCACGTGCTGGAGCGGCTGCTGGCCAATCCGGCAGTGGCGCAAGTGGTGGCGCCGGTACGCCGGCCGCTGGGGCAGGCCCACCCGAAGCTGGACAGCCCCCAGGTCGACTTCGAGCGGCTGCCGGCCGATGCGCCGTGGTGGCAGGTGGATGCGGCGATCTGCGCACTGGGCACCACCCGCGCCCAGGCCGGCTCGCGCGAGGCCTTTGCCCGGGTCGACCACGATTACCCGCTGGCCGCGGCGCGCTGCCTGCGCACGCACGGCTGCCCGGCTTTCGTACTGAACTCGGCGATGGGCGCGGACCCGGGCTCGGCCATCTTCTACAACCGGGTCAAGGGTGAACTGGAGCGCGACCTGCGCACGCTGGGCTTTGAATCACTGGTGCTGGTGCGCCCGGGCCTGATCGGCGGCGAGCGCGAGCAGCCAAGGCCGGCCGAGCAGCTGGGGCAGCGCGTGCTCGGCGCGCTGGGGCCGGTGCTGCCACGCCGGCTGCGGGTCAACCCGGCCGAGGCCATTGCCGCGGCGATGGTCGACGCCGCGCTGCAGCCGGTCCCGGGCGTGCGGGAAATCGAATCGGCCCGGCTGACCGGGCAGGACGGCTGACGCGGCGGGGCGGTCAGCCCGGCAGCACCTGGCCGCCATCCACCGCCAGCACCTGCCCGGTGATCCAGCGCGCCCGCGGCGACACCAGGAACAGCGCGGCCTGGGCCACGTCCTCCACCGTGCCAAAGCCGCCGAACGGGATGCTGTCGCGTACCTTGCGGTAAAGCTCCGGCTCCTCGCTGCGGCGCCGGTCCCACAGTCCACCGGGGAACTCGATCGAACCCGGGGCGAGGGCGTTGACCCGGATGCGCTCGCGCGCCAGTTCGGTGGCCAGGTTCACCGTGTAGTAGTTCAGCGCGGCCTTGGCGGTTGAATAAGCGGCTGCACGTGGCGTGGGCCGCAGCGCATTGATCGAACTGACGTTGAGGATCACCCCGCCGGCGCTGCGCCGCAGGTGCGGCAGCGCGGCGCGGTTGCAGCGCACCGCGGCCATCAGGTCCACGTCGAACCCGGCCTGCCAGCTGGCATCGTCCACGCCGTTGCCGTAGCCCGATGCGTTGTTGACCACCACGTCGATGCCGCCCAGCGCCTCCGCTGCGGCCTCGACCCACGTGCCGATCTGCAACGGATCGGCCAGGTCGCAGGCCTGCCAGTGCGGCGGCATGTCACCGCGCTGGCTGATGTCCTCCGCAGCGCGGCGCAGGCCTTCCGCGCCCCGCGCGCACAGCGACAGCCGCGCGCCGGCAGCAGCCAGTGCCTGCGCAATGGCCAGGCCAATGCCGCGGCTGCCACCGGCAACCAGTACGCGCAGGCCCCCCAGTTCGCGTGGATCACCCATCAGTGCCCTCCTTCCGCCGACGCGGATGTGTCCTTGCCAGCCGCAGTCACCAGTGCAAAGCGCGGCACCGGCTGGCCGTCCACTTCCACCTCGCTGCAGAACATCGCGTGCGGCCGCGCCCACAGCGCGCCTTCCCCGTACAGCGGGCGGTACACCACCAGCGCTTCCAGCGTCTCGCTGTGCCGGGCCACGCCCAGCACCTGGTAGTCGTTGCCCTTGTAGTGCCGGTAACGGCCGGGCGTGATCGACGGAAGCGGTGGCAGCGATGACATGGATCGACTCCGGAAGCGGGGCCGATAGTGTGCGCCCGCGGCCTCCCGGCCGCGACCGCGCGCGCTCAGAGCAGGCGCGTGCCCAGCGGCACTGGCCGGTCGGGCACGCACAGCGCGACGTCGCCGTTCTCGTCATGGAAGCCGGTGACCAGGCATTCGGACATCAGCGGGCCGATCTGTTTGGGCGGGAAGTTGATCACTGCCACCACCAGTCGCCCGACCAGTTCCTCCGGCGTATACAGCGCGGTGATCTGCGCGCTGGACTTGCGCGTCCCCAGTTCCTCGCCGAAATCCACGCGCAGCACGTAGGCCGGCTTGCGCGCCTGCTCGAACACCGACGCCTCGATGATGCGTCCGACGCGCAGTTCCACCTTCAGGAAGTCATCAAAACCAATGGTGTCCATGTGTCCCCGGCAGGTTGGTTGCCATCACTGCGCCGGCATTGGACACAGTGGTCCGGGACTATCGCATGACCGGCAACGCCGGGTCAGGAGACGCGATGGGCGGGCAGGCCTATTGCGTCTGCAGCGCCTCGCCGGACCATGTCGCCACCACGTCGCCGCTGGCCGCATCGCGCAGGTCGAGGACTTCGCGCCGTCCCGCCTCGCCACCGCCGATGAAGCACGCCGCAGCGTGGGCAATGCCGTGCTGCTGCCCGGGCTGCAGCAGCGACCATCCCGGCCCGACGACCAGTGCTGGGCGCGCGCTGTCCGTATCCAGGTTCTGTACCAGTCCCAGCTCGAAGGCCAGCTCCAGCTTCTGCTGGCAGGCCTCCAGTGCGGTGGCCCTCTCCTCGAAGCCCGCCGATGAAATCCGTTGCGGATCCCCGTGTGCACGCTGCGCGTCACCGGCGGGCCGCCCGTCGCACCCGGCGAGCAGCAGGCACGCCACCCATCCGGCGACACCTGCCGTGCGCCAAGCCCGGATCAGGGTGCCGTGGATCATTCGGCCTTGTGGCGGGCCCGGGTGCCGGCCTCGCCGCGACGACGCTCGTGCGTCGTGTGCAACCGCGACAGTCCCAGTGCTGCAAGCGCCGTGTACAGCGCGCCCGTGGCGAAGTGATGATCGGTCAGGTAAGCGATGACGCCGCCCACCGCCATCGCCACCAGCGCGACGACAGCCAACTTGCGGCCTTCGCGCAGCTGCCGTGCCTCGGCTTCGCGGCGCAGGCGCAGCCGCTCCTCCCGCTCCGGGTCGCGCGCCAGCATCGCATCGGCAATGGCTTCTGCCTGGGTCCTGTTCATGGCAACGCCTCCTGTGGATTTCCTCGTTGCGGGACTGTTGCGTTACCGGATGCAGGACATGAGGAAGAAGAATTCCTCGCCGCCCGGCTTGCGGAAAGTATAGGTACCGAACAGACCCTGGCGACAGTCGAGGTTGTATTCGAGCCGTTCGACGAGGGGTACAAACGCACCCGCCCCAGCATCCCAGGCACGCAGCCGGCCCTGTTCACCCAGGTGCAGGACGAGGTATTCACTGTCGGCGGGACGGCCGGCCACCGCGCAGCCCAACGCATCGGTTCCTTCCACGGCATCGAGCAGGGCCCTGGCACGACGGGCACGGATGAAGGCCTGGCGCTCTGCCTCGGTGGTCCAGTGCTTCGGGGCGGCATCGATGATGGCGTCCAGCTCGTCCCGGTCCAACACGAAAGACATGCCTTGGCCGGAGGGCAGCGATACGCAGCGCGCCGGCGCGTCGGTCATCAGGCGCACCGGATGGATGCTGCGGGTGGCCTCTCCGGGAAGCGCGGTTGGCCCGGACAGCAGGGTGGCGAGGAGGGGGGCGATCATCCTGGCTTCCCGCCCAGGCCCAGCGCGATATCGACAGGGACGCCCATCGGCATGGAACCAACGGCAACTCCGACGCCGATGGGGCCGGGCAGGTTGCGCTTCATGCCCTCACCCTTGAGCTCGAACAGCCCCATCCCGCCTCCTGCCTGTCGATGTTCAATCGTGTGACTGGCCGGCCCGGACAGCCCCTGAGCCCACTGGGCAATGATCCGGTGGGCTTCCAGCAGCGAAGTGCCGGTGTGTTGCCGATAGGCGCGTACCGCGGCGACCCTCACACCTTGGTTCAAGCCGAGCCCTCAAGCGGCGTCGGCTCGGACGAACTGTCAGGCCACTGGCCGGGTGGGCTTGCGCCGCAATGCACGGCTAGCCCAAGGCGCCGAGAGCACGCCGACGAGCAGCAGGGCGATAGACCCCACGAGACTTACCGGACCCACCCACGCAGGTTCCATTCGATCTTCGACATGGTGCCGACCAGGCCACCGCCAAGGGAAAGTGCAAAGAGAGCGGCGAGCTTACGAGGAGATATCTTCGGCTCCGACACAGTTGGCCTCCAGTGGCCTAACACCTTGAATCAAGCCGCGCCGAAAGCGTCGGCTTGGATGAGTTGTTAGGCAGCATAGAGCTCAACAACCCGCCGAGCCTCAAGCAACGAGGCTCCAGTTTGTTTTCTATAAGCCCGGATTGCAGCAACCTTTTCCCCAAGCCCAATGAGCGCTATGACATCTTGTGATGGGCTTGGAAGAGACGAAACTTCGCGAGGCTTCGGCTTCAGTACAGTCAAGGTCAAAATGGCGATGGAAATGGCAATGATGGCTAAAACGTAAGTCATCGCGAGATGTGTCCTTATGCGGCCTAACACCTGAGTTAAGCCGCGCCGCGAAGCGGCGTCGGCTTGGACGAATTGTTAGGTTGCAACGCCACGCAGCAACAACGCAGTCACTTCCAGCGGACTGTCAAACCCGAGTCGCTTGGCCGGACGTGTGTTGATGCTCATGACGACGTCACTGATGTTACAGCGAGATAGGCCGCCATCGTGCTCGATGAACGCCGCGTAATCCAGTGCGACATTGGTTAGGGAGCCGAGCAGCGAGAGATCTGTTGCACGATCGATTGCACCGACAGCGTACTCAGCGAGGACGCGGTCTCTGGTTTGCTCGGAGTGTCCTGCCGTTTCAAGCGTGAGCAATAGGCCGCCGATGAAGGAGCTGAACAGCTTTGCCGGCGTGACTCGCTCGCCTTCTAGCATGAGGAAGCTGAGGAGAGAGCGCTCGCTCATATATACAAAGGCATTCCTTCCGTCGACCTGGGTAAGCGTCACGTACCAGTCCCCAAGTACGGCCTCAGGTGTTTCGAGCGGGCGACTATCAACGCGGCCAATCCGCGCTCTCGCAGCAACTGCGCGTGTGATCTTTAGGGACGCCACGTGACTCTCATTTGCAACCTAACGCCTTATGTCTTGAGTTTCCCCTAGCCTAAGAGCCGAGAGCCCGGCGTGCGCGCCCGATAACGCCTCGGTGTCAGCACCACCGTAATTCAGCAGGGGCCGCACGCCGGATCTCGCGCCCTGCGCCCGAACAGTTGATCGAGGTTGCCCTCGAACTGATAAGCGTGGGCCTCGGGCGCGATGCTCTCGACCGGCCAACTCTAGCGGAGAACGGGCATGCGGGCAGCAGGGATCGACGTGGGCAAGGCCAATCTGGATCTGGCCGTAGATGGGCAGCCGGGCGTGGACCGCTTCGCCAACAACCGGGCGGGGATCACCAAGCTGATCAAGCGCCTGGAGGCAATGGACGTGCAGCGGATCGTGGTCGAGGCCACCGGCGGTTACGAAGAGCCGCTACTTGAGGCCTGTTGCGATGCCGGGCTCTGGATTGCGCGGGTCAACCCGCGTCAGGCGCGGGATTTCGCCCGGGCCACCGGTGAGCTGGCCAAGACCGACGCCATCGATGCCAGGCTCCTGGCGCTGATGGCCGGAATGTTCGGTGATCGCCTGCGCCGCCATGTGGCACCGCCCGCATGGCAGCGGGAGCTCCGCGACTGGCTTCGGCGCCGTGGCCAGGTGGTCGTGCTGCTTCAGGCGCAGAAGCAACAGGCGGCCATGGCCCCACCGGAGGTCCGCAAGCTGGTTGCACGGACCGTGGCCGCACTGACCCGGGAACTTGCCGCCATCGAGCGGTCGATGAAGGCCTTGATCCAGGAACACGCTTCACCCGCGCTGCGTTCAAGCAAAGGTCTCGGGCCGGTGTTCCAGGCCACCGTCCTTGCGCTACTGCCGGAGCTTGGCCACCTCGACCGTCGTCAGATCGCCAAACTCACCGGCGTGGCGCCGATGAACCGGGACAGCGGCCAAGGACAAGGCAAACGCCGGATCCGGGGTGGGCGCGCTCCGGTCCGCGTCGCGCTGTACATGGCCACGCTCTCGGCGGTGCGTTGGGATCCGCTGATGAAGGCGCACTACCAGCAGCTCAGGGCACGCGGGAAGTTGGGCAAGGTTGCGTTGGTGGCGTGCATGCGCAAGCTGCTTGGCATCGTCAACGCCAAGCGACGTGACGAGCTCAGGATGGAAGGCTTGGCGCTGGCTTGAGCGGCGCGCTTCAAGACAGTTGCTGAATTAAGCCGCGCCGCGAAGCGGCGTCGGCTTGAATGAATTGTTAGGCCCCAGTACGGCGCTGTATCTCTGCGCGGGACTGGAGAGCTGTGCCGCAAAAGGGGCAATACAGAACAGCTTGATCAAACCAACCGACACCTTGGTCTGTATTGGCATATCCAACCGTCAAGTACAGGACACCGTTGTCCTCAACCCGAAGCAGCTTTTCTGGCGGCGATGTCATCGCATCCTTCATGTCACCACAGCAGTTCCCAAAGCTCGACATAGAAATCTCCTGGGGCCTAACACCTGAGTTAAGCCGCGCCGCGAAGCGGCGTCGGCTTGAACGAGTAAAAAGGAGACTTCCCACTTCAGCGGCAAGCCGCTCGGCATCGAGTGCCATGATTGTGTTTCGACGAACAATCAAACGAAGGGGAAGTCTCCAATGGGCACTATAACCATGGGTGTGGACCTGGCAAAGCAGGTGTTCTCAGTGGCCGAACTGGACGCCGCGGGGCGGGTGCGACAGCGCCGTGACCTCAAGCGTGATGCCTTTGCCGCGTGGTTGGTCCAGCTGCCGCCCGGCACGGTGGTGGCGATGGAAGCGTGTAGCGGCGCGCATCACTGGGCGCGGCGCTGCCTCGAGCATGGGCTGGTGCCGCGCCTGATGGCGGCGCAGTTCGTCAAACCGTTCCGCAAGTCACAGGGCAACAAGAACGACCGCAACGATGCCGAGGCGATCGCCACGGCCGCGCGACAGGGCAACATGCGCTTCGTGGCAGTGAAGACGGTCGACCAGCAGGCGCGGCTGAGCTGGCATCGCGTGCGCGAAGGCTACAAGGCCGAGGGCCTGGCGATCAGCAACCGTCTGCGTGGTCTGCTCGCCGAGTTCGGCGTGGTGGTGGCGCGCAGCGACCACGCGCTGCGTCGCGCGCTTGGGGATGAGACCGTGCGCCAGCAGTTGCCGACGATGCTGCACGGGTTGCTCGATGATCTGCAGCAACACTGGCAACAGGTGCGCGAGCGAATCAGCGGGTGCGATGCCGGCATTGCCGCCCACGCCAAAGCCGACGCGCGCAGCGTGCGCGCGCAACGGATTCTCGGTGTCGGACCGCTGACCGCCGATGCGGTGGTCGCCACGATCGGCGATGGCCGCGAGTTCACGCATGGCAGGCAACTCTCGGCGTGGCTGGGGCTGACCCCGACTCAGCATTCCAGCGGCGGCAAGCAACGTCTTGGGCAGATCAGTCGTCGCGGTGACAGTTACCTGCGCACCCTGCTCATCCAGGGCGCGAGAAGCAGTCTGCAACGCGCGAACGCAGTGCCGCTGGACAAAGCCGCGGCCGAACAGATCTGGATCCGCGGCTTGGCGCAACGCATGCCGTTCGGCAAAGTGCTGGTGGCGATTGCCAACAAACACGCGCGGCAGCTGTGGGCGATGCTGGCACGTGACGAGAATTACGATGCCGAAGCCTGGCTCAGGCACCCGATGGTGCAGAGGCCCGCGAAGCGAAAGACCCAAGCCGCGGCCGCCTGAAAGCGGTACACGGCACACAGTGTTCAACGCCAGAGCGACGAGGTAGCAAGCGGTCAGACCGCCCCGAAGAGAGCCTGACTAACAAGGTGGCGCCATCGCATGACACGGCTGATCCCCGTGCATGGGCCAAACCGATGAATGAGAGAGGCCTTCGGGTGCGGTGTTTACCCTGGTCCGGATCGCAACGCCGATCCAACAAGACCGATTACGGACATGCAGTCTGGCAACGCCTGAATCACCGAATCACTCTGGCGAGTGGTCCTGCAGCAAGATCGAAAAAGCCGGCAACAGCAAATGCCTGACGCTCAAGGCGCGGAGATCATGCACTCGGGGTTGACGGGAAGCTCCTTACGGAATTGTTAGGCCGCTACCTGATCTTCTCCATGTATGTACTGGTCTGGATCTGAGCCTCCGCGTATGCGGCAATGACGGTGCCATTGTTGATGACGAACTCATACTTTTTGTAGCCGCCAAAGGCGCCGAAACTATTCTTGGCGTTCACCATGCAGGTGAGCACATAGCCGTAGTGTTTCTTGTACTTGCTAAACAGGTCGTCGTTTCTCCACCCCTGCTTCGGCTCTTCGCACTTCATTACTGCGCTGTACGGATCCTTCAAGTGCATATCGAGAACCCCTCTCGCAAGAACCTCCGCTGCCTCCTTTGAGATCACCGGCCCGTAGTCAGCGTTCGCTAGTTCGTCTGATGTTGGCTGAGCGACGCTTGCGCAGCCCATTAGCGACAGAGTCATACAGAAAGCAAGTACGGCACCAATCCTCTTCATCGCGCTCTCCAGCTATGTTTCCTTAGCGGCCTAACACCTGAGTTAAGCCGCGCCGCGAAGCGGCGTCGGCTTGGACGAATTGTTAGGCTCTCACTTCGCAGTGCACGGCTTGATGGTATTTAGCGAACCACCAGATGCGACGCCCGATACGAAGGAGTTGCAAGTTTCGATGTCTGCCGCTTCAAGTACGACAACTTTGTTGTCAGCAGGGTCTTCGAAGATTGCGCGGACCGGAAGACGATCGGCCGCGGAAGTTGATGCACATTGTGCGGCCCCCGGCGCCCCGAGCACGTCCGTGCATGCAGCCGAGTCAGCCATCGCTATCTCTGCAACCACGTCGGTGCCAGAGAGCATTTGGAAATACCTCCCGCCGCTCGGCCTGGCAATAGCGGGCGCGGTAGGACAGTGGAACTGTATCGTTGCGCTGGCAGGTCCTGCGGGCCCCCCACCAGAGCCAGATGTGTCGAGAAGCTCGGCCTCGGACCCTGTCTTCTTGGCGCAGTAAGCGTGAGCCGTCCGGATTAGGTTGACGACGATGCCGTCAGGTGAGCCGAAGATCGTGACGTTGCGGTCTGTGAGCATGTAACGACCACTGCCGATCGAGACTGGCTCGGGGCCTTTCGCAACCGCGGTCCCGCTGATCAGAAAAGCAGATAGCACCAATAGCCTTTTCATGAGTCCCCCTGTAGTTGCATTGAGAGCCTAACACCTGAGTTAAGCCGCGCCGCGAAGCGGCGTCGGCTTGGACGAATTGTTAGGCTATGGCCCGTTGACCTTGCCGCGCTCGTACTCTTTCTTCACGAACTCGATTGTGCCGATCTTCGGGTCCACTGCCTGGTTACAAGCGTTGTATTGGGCAAGTTGGTTCAGCACCTCTTGAATCTGCGCCTCGTGAGTGGCAGGCGTGGCTGAACCGATGTTCGTGTATAGATCGGTGTAACAGTTCGCCTGCTGTTTGACGAGCTTGGCCTGCACCCAGACAAAGCCGTAGTAGCTGGTCGGGATAGCCAAGACTACGCCGATGAGCCACAGCCACCCTCTGAGCGGAATCTGCGCTGCTGCGTCCACGAAATGCCAATACCACGCTCGCTGTGTTCTATCTGCCATGGCCTAACACCTGAATTAAGCCGCGCCGCGAAGCGGCGTCGGCTTGAATGAATTGTTAGATGCCAGCCCGATCAATGTGCGCTGACCTTGGATAGCAGATTTAGAACGGCGACGCCACTAACGATAAGTCCCATGCCAACGAACGCCCACAAGTCTAGTTTCTGGCCATGGAAGATCCAAGCGATAGCTGCCACAAGTACGATGCCGAGGCCAGCCCAAACAGCATAAGCAATGCCGACCGGGATGGACTTGATTGCGAGAGAGAGGAAATAGAACGCAAGCCCGTAGCCAGCCACAACTACAACAGAAGGAACTAACTTGGTGAATCCATGGCTGGACTTCAGTGCGGAAGTTGCGACGACCTCACCAAATATTGCAATAGCCAGAAAGAGCCAGTTCTTCACGTGCAATCTCCTCTACGGTATGAAGGATAAATAGTGGTGGCTATGAGTTGCCAAAAACAGTCTTGCGGCTGTCGATTTTCTGTGAGCATACGCAACGCCAAATCTGGCATCTAACACCTGAGTTAAGCCGCGCCGCGAAGCGGCGTCGGCTTGAATGAATTGTTAGGCGGCAACTACTGCTTGCCGAACGTGAAGATAAAGCGCTCACCGCCAAGGTCACCCTTGCCCGTGCCTCGCGTGCCCGTGGACACGAAGGAGAACGGGCCGGTGCGACCGTCGTCGCAGGTGAACACGCCCTCACCGTCGCGCCGGCTCACATACACAAAGTTGCCTTTGCAGGTGGCGCCTTTGGATGTGACGATCGTTAGGTTGCCGCCGCCGTCCATGTAACCGGTAGCTGTGCCAGTGAACGTCTCGCTGGAGTTCATGACGTTGCCGCGAACCGGCAGCGTCATGCTGCAAGAAGTTATGAGCGCAGCCGCGCTCAACAATGCCACGAGAAGTAGTGCTCTTTTCACAGATCCCCCTGTTGTTTGATTTGCCGCCTAACGCCTGAGGTCAGGCGGGCCGGCGAGAAACCACAACCAGGCGATGCAGTGATCCGGCCTCGCCTGCACCGAATTGTTATGCAGCAACCAACAACGGAGCGAACAATGAAAATCGGAAGGCTTCACATTGGCAAGCGGGAAACGAACGAAGAAAACCGCTTCACGCTGGCATCTTGGCAACACAGGTGCGGGTATTGGCGCTGGGCGCTTTGGTGGGCACCGGCAATCGAAGGCATGAAGCTCCGATTCGGGCCGGGCATGGCGATGGGCACGCGGTACTGGCTTGGCCGCAAGAGCGGACATTTCTCTGCGTGGGCGACCATCCCGGTAGTCGGCGGGTTCTCTTTCAAAACGCAGCCGAAGTTGCGGCATAACACCTATTGGACCGCCTAATTGCGGTGTAGCACGGAGTATGCCGGGATGGGACCGGCCTTGGAACCGGAAAATTCCTAGTATCAATGCCTTGGCCGGCTCCTGCGGATCGGGCGGTGGGACAGGATCGCGGGATTGGGCCGCATGGATGACGCGATATGGATTACACCCCCTTGGAAGCCGGTGTAACACGGGAAAACCGGCCCCGCTTGCTGGATCAGGTGCGGCAGCAGGTACGGCTCCGGCATTACAGCATCCGTACCGAGCAGGCCTACATCGGCTGGATCCGGCGCTTCATCCTTGCCAACGGAAAACGTCATCCTTCCGAAATGGGCGCGCGCGAGGTCGAGGCCTTCCTCACCCGGCTGGCTACGGAGGGAAACGTATCGGCAGCCACCCAGAACCAGGCGCTGTCCGCGCTGCTGTTCCTCTACCGCAATGTCCTGCAGATTGATCTGCCATGGATGGAAGAGGTGGTGCGCGCCAAACGCCCGCGGCGCCTGCCGGTCGTCCTGTCGCAGGACGAGGTCGCACGTCTGCTGGCGGCGATGCCGGAGGGAAGCCTGGACCTGATGGCGCGGCTGTTGTACGGCACGGGCATGCGGCTGATGGAATGCCTGCGCCTTCGCGTCAAGGACGTCGATTTCGCAAGACGCGAGATCTGCGTACGTAGTGGCAAGGGCAACAAGGACCGCCGCGTACCGTTGCCCGATTCGTTGTGTGGCCGATTGCGGCGTCAGGTGGAGCGTGCGCTGCTGCAGCACCGGTCGGACCTGGAGGCGGGCAGGGGACGGGTGCATCTTCCCGACGCGCTGGCGCGCAAGTACCCCCTCGCCGCCATCGAGCCGGGCTGGCAGTACCTGTTTCCCTCGCTCAAGCTCTCCACCGATCCGCGTAGCGGGGGCATCGGTCGGCATCACGCCAGTGAAGAGGCGCTGCAACGGGCGATCAAGCTCGCACGTGCGCAGGCCGGCATCGCCAAGCCTGCAACCTGTCATTCGCTGCGGCATTCCTTCGCCACCCACCTGCTGGAAGCGGGGCACGACATCCGCACGGTGCAGGAACTGCTGGGCCACAAGGATGTGGCGACGACGCAGATCTATACGCACGTGCTGGGACGTGGCGCTGGATCGCTGCTCAGCCCACTGGACCGGCTGCCGCCCGCGCATGGAACGACGGACGGAGCGATACCTGTCGATGCCGGCATTGCACCGTCCCGGACGTAATCGTGCGCGACACGGCCGGGACGACCTGGCTGCTCAGGCGTCCAGGGCAGCGAGGTTGCGCACCGCGCCCTTGTCGGCGCTGGTGGCGAGCAGGGCGTAGGCCTTCAGCGCGCCGGTCACCTTGCGCGGGCGCGGCTGCGCCGGCTTCCAGCCGCGGGCGTCCTGTTCGCGACGGCGTGCAGTCAGCTCGTCGTCGCCGAGCAGCAGGTTGATCGCGCGGTTGGGGATGTCGATCAGGATGCGGTCGCCGTCACGGACCAGGCCGATGGCGCCGCCGGCGGCGGCTTCCGGTGAGCAGTGGCCGATGCTCAGGCCCGAGGTGCCACCGGAGAAGCGGCCGTCGGTGAGCAGGGCGCAGGCCTTGCCCAGGCCCTTGGACTTCAGGTACGAGGTCGGATACAGCATCTCCTGCATGCCCGGGCCGCCCTTGGGGCCTTCGTAGCGGATCACCACCACCTCGCCGGCCTGCACCTGGTTGCCGAGGATGCCGGCCACCGCCGCGTCCTGGCTCTCGTAGACGCGCGCGGTGCCCTCGAACACATGGATCGACTCGTCCACGCCGGCGGTCTTGACCACGCAGCCATCGGCGGCGAGGTTGCCGTAGAGCACGGCCAGCCCACCTTCAGACGAGAAGGCGTGGGCGACATCGCGGATGCAGCCTTCGGCGCGATCAAGATCCAGCGACGACCAGCGCGTGGCCTGGCTGAAGGCGATCTGCGTCGGGATGCCCGCCGGGCCGGCCTTGTAGAAGGTGTGCACGGCCTCGTCGTCGGTCTGGGTGATGTCCCACTTGGCGATGGCCTCGCCCAGCGACTTCGCATGCACGGTCGGCACGTCGGTGTGCAGCAGGCCGCCACGCGCCAGCTCGCCAAGGATGGCGATGATGCCGCCGGCACGGTGCACGTCCTCGATGTGGTACTTGGGCGTGTTCGGCGCGACCTTGCACAACTGCGGCACGCGCCGCGACAGGCGGTCGATGTCGCGCTGGTCGAAGGCCACGCCGGCCTCCTGCGCAGCGGCGAGCAGGTGCAGGATGGTGTTGGTCGAGCCGCCCATGGCGATGTCCAGGGTCATCGCGTTCTCGAACGCCTCGAAGGTGGCGATGCCACGCGGCAGGGCGGTGGTGTCCTCGGCGCCGTACCAGCGATGGCACAGCTCGACGACCAGCCGGCCGGCGCGCTTGAACAGCGCCTCACGGTCGGCGTGGGTGGCGACCACGGTGCCGTTGCCCGGCAAGGAGAGGCCCAGCGCCTCGGTCAGGCAGTTCATCGAGTTGGCGGTGAACATGCCCGAGCACGAACCACAGGTGGGGCAGGCGCTGCGCTCGATCGCCGCGACCTGCTCGTCGGACACGCGGTCATCGCCGGCGGCGACCATCGCATCGATCAGGTCCAGCTTGTGCTCGGCCAGCCGCGTCTTGCCCGCTTCCATCGGCCCGCCGGACACGAACACCACCGGGATGTTGAGCCGCAGCGCGGCCATCAGCATGCCCGGGGTGATCTTGTCGCAGTTGGAGATGCACACCAGCGCGTCGGCACAGTGCGCGTTGGCCATGTATTCGACGCTGTCGGCGATGATCTCGCGGCTGGGAAGCGAATACAGCATGCCGTCATGGCCCATCGCGATGCCGTCGTCCACGGCGATGGTGTTGAACTCCTTGGCCACGCCACCGGCGGCCTCGATCTCGCGCGCGACCAGCTGGCCGAGATCCTTCAGGTGCACGTGCCCGGGCACGAACTGGGTGAAGGAGTTGGCGATGGCGACGATCGGCTTGTGGAAGTCGTCGTCCTTCATGCCGGTGGCGCGCCACAGCGCGCGGGCACCGGCCA
Organism: Stenotrophomonas sp. Marseille-Q4652; assembly: GCF_916618915.1. Taxonomy (NCBI): domain Bacteria; kingdom Pseudomonadati; phylum Pseudomonadota; class Gammaproteobacteria; order Lysobacterales; family Lysobacteraceae; genus Stenotrophomonas; species Stenotrophomonas sp. Marseille-Q4652. The sequence continues at coordinate 2,360,870 of NZ_CAKAKE010000001.1, read as the reverse complement.
TGTTGCGGCCAGCGGTCGAAGTCCGGGAACGGTATTCAGGCATGGGGGAGATCGCTACGGCGGAAAACGGTAGGTGCCGGCCGATTCTGCCGAAGATTCCCGGTTTCAGCTGCAACCGTTGCCGCCGCTGCGTGTGCCCGCGATGAAGGCCGGCAACGCCCGGTCAGCCACGCTTCTGACGTGGGCGGGCGGGATCAGGCATCATTCGTACAGACTTTTCGACTACGCCGGAGACCGCATGAAGCGATCCAAGACCACCGCGCTGCTGCTGATGAGCGCCGCGCCGCTGCTGTTCACCGCCTGCCAGCAGGAGCAGCAGGTCCAGGTGCAGGAAGGCCTGTACACCTCGGTGGAGGCCTGCGCGGCCGAAACCGGTGACCCCTCGTCCTGCCGCCAGGCCTTTGCCCAGGCCCAGGCCCAGTCGGCCGACACCGCGCCGCAGTACGCCTCGCGCGAGCAGTGCGCCCAGGAATACCCGGCCGAGCAGTGCGTGGAACAGCGCACCAGCGCCGGCCACTCGTTCGTGGGCCCGATGATGATGGGCTTCTTCATGTCGCAGATGCTCGGCGCCAACCGCGCCGCGGCTGCTCCGGCCGCCGCGCCAGCGTTCAAGGACAAGGCCAACGCCTGGGCGCGTCCGGCCCCGGGTGGCAGCGGCGGACTGAACACCGCCAGCCGCATTGGCGCCGGCAAGGCCGGCCTGGCGCCGGTCACCAGCCAGCCCAACCGTGCCGTCACCGCCAGCCGCGGTGGTTTCGGCAACAACAGCCGCAGCCGCAGCAGCGTCGGCGGTTGATGCAGTGAGGCGTATTGCAATTGCCGAGCGCGCCAACTGGCGCGCCCGGGCCGCCGAGGCCGGCTTCCGCTTCCACACCATCGACGGCAAGCCGTACTGGGACGAAACCGCGTACTACGCCTTCACCCTGCGCCAGATCGAGGACGACCTGGAGGATCCCAGCGCCGAGCTGCATGCCATGGCGCTGGACCTGGTGGACGAGGTGGTGGCCAGCGAGGCGCTGATGGCGCAGCTGGCCATCCCCGAGCCGTTCCGCGACTGGATTGCCGACAGCTGGCGCCAGCGCCACCCGCACCTGTATGGCCGGCTGGACTTCGCCTATGACGGCAACGGCCCGGCCAAGCTGTACGAGCTGAACTACGACACCCCGACCTCGCTGTACGAGGCGTCGTTCTTCCAGTGGCAATGGCTGGAGGACCAGCGCAACCGTGGCGCGCTGCCCGACCAGGTCGACCAGTTCAACTCGATCCACGAGACCCTGGTCGAGCGCTTCGCCGAACTGTCGGCGATGCTGCCGCCGCCGCTGTACTTCAGCGCGGTGCGTGAGTCCGAGGAGGACCAGGGCACGGTGGCCTACCTGCGTGACTGCGCGGCCCAGGCCGGGCTGCACGGGCAGGCGATCGCCATCGAGGACATCGGCCTGTCCGAAGACGGCCGCTTCACCGACCTGGACGACGTGGTGATCGGCAGCCTGTTCAAGCTGTATCCGCTGGAAGACCTGATGCGCGAGGAGTTCGGTGCGGCGTTGCCGAAATCCGGCGTGCAGCTGCTGGAGCCGGCGTGGAAGGCGGTGCTGAGCAACAAGGGCATCCTGCCGCTGCTGTGGGAGCGCCACCGCGGCCATCCCAACCTGCTGGAGTCGTATTTCGACGATGGCAGCGCGCTGCCGCGGGGCTGGGTGCGCAAGCCGCTGCATTCGCGCGAGGGCGCCAACGTGGCGATGCACCTGGCCGATGGCAGCTGGCAGGAGAGCGAGGGCCCCTACGCCGGGCCGTCGATCGTGCAGGCGCTGCATCCGCTGCCGGCGTTCGAGGGCAACTACCCGCTGGTCGGCAGCTGGGTGGTGGGCGACCACGCCTGCGGCATCGGCATCCGCGAGGACGACAGCCGCATCACCCGCGACAGTGCGCGCTTCCTGCCGCACGCGATCATCGACGACGCGCCGCCGGGCAGCACCCGCATCTATCTGTGAATACGCGGCCGGGCATGTCCCGGCCGCTTCATTTGCGCCAGATCAAGGCCACCGCCGGCGGCGCTGCCAGACTGCAGGCGGGCGCCCCCGTGGCGATGGCTGCGGCGTGCCCGTCCTGTCACCCGCACGGAGGAGCACGCCATGGCACGCATGATGAAAGCCGCCGCCTTCATCGAGAAAGGCCGCATTGAACTGGTCGACAAGCCGATCCCGGATGTCGGTCCCAACGATGCGCTGATCCGCATCACCACCACCACCATCTGCGGCACCGACGTGCACATCCTCAAGGGTGAGTACCCGGTGGTGCAGGGCCTCACCGTCGGCCACGAGCCGGTGGGCGTGATCGAGAAGCTCGGCAGCGCCGTGCAGGGATACCGCGAAGGGCAGCGGGTGATCGCCGGTGCGATCTGCCCCAACTTCAACAGCTACGCCGCGCAGGATGGCTATCCCAGCCAGGACGGCAGCTACCTGGTGGCTGATGGCCGCTGCGCCTGCCATGGCTACAAGGCCACCGCCGGCTGGCGGTTCGGCAACCTGATCGACGGCACCCAGGCCGAGTATGTGCTGGTGCCCGATGCGCAGGCCAACCTGGCACCGATCCCGGATGGGCTGACCGACGAGCAGGTGCTGATGTGCCCGGACATCATGTCCACCGGCTTCAAGGGCGCGGAGAACGCCAACATCCGCATCGGCGACACCGTGGTGGTGTTCGCGCAGGGCCCGATCGGCCTGTGCGCGACCGCCGGCGCGCGGCTGCTCGGCGCCACCACCATCATCGCCGTGGACGGCAACAACCACCGCCTGGACATCGCCCGGCAGATGGGTGCGGATGTGACGCTGAACTTCCGCGAGGTCGACGTGGTGGACGAGGTGATGAAGCTCACCGGCGGCAAGGGTGCCGACAGTTCGATCGAGGCGCTGGGCACGCAGGCCACCTTCGGCCAGGCGATGAAGGTGCTGAGGCCCGGCGGCACGCTGTCCAGCCTGGGCGTGTATTCGGAAGACCTGTCGATCCCGCTGGCGCAGTTCGCCGCCGGCCTGGGCGACCACACCATCCGCACCGCGCTGTGCCCGGGCGGCAAGGAGCGCATGCGCCGGCTGATGAACGTGATCGCCGCCAACCGCCTGGACCTGGGCGTGCTGGTCACCCACGAGCGCCGGCTCGACGACATCGTCGAGGCCTACGACCTGTTCGCGAACCAGCGCGATGGCGTGCTGAAGATCGCGATCAAGCCGTAAGCATCGCGCGCGGTGGCGCGGGGGCTACAGCAGGCCGTCGCGCTTGACCGCCAGGTAGCGCTCGACCAGCGCGGCCGGCAGTTCCCCGGCGGTGACGTCCAGCACCATCACCCGGTGGCTGCGCAGGGCGTCATGCGCCTCGCCGCGTTGCTGCAGGTAGCGGGCGAGGGCGCCGGCCTGCACCGCGTCGGGCAGTTCGTGCACTTCGCGGACCAGGGCATCGTCCAGTTCACGCTCGCGCAGGCTGGCCACGCACACCAGGTGCCGCTTCTGCAGCAGACGCACTGCCGCCAGCAGGTCCTCGATGTCCTCGTCGCGCACGTTGGTCAGCAGCATCACCAGTGAACGGCGCTGCTGGCGCAGTGACAGTTCGGTGGCCGCGGCCAGGTAGTCGGTGGCCACCGGCTGCGCCTGCAGGTCGTAGCTGGCGCGCAGCAGGGTGTCGATGGCGCCGGTGCCACGCTGCGGCGCCACCCAGCGGCGCGCGCTGCCGGTGGCCATCAGACCCACCGCATCGCCCTGGCGCAGGGCCAGGTAGGACACCACCAGCGAGGCGTTGAGCACGTGGTCGAAGTGCGACAGCCCGCCTTCCTCGGCGAGCATGCGCCGGCCGCCATCGAGCAGCACCACCAGCTGCTGGTTCTTCTCGTCCTGGTATTCGCGCGAGATCAACTTGCGTGCGCGCGAGGTCGCCTTCCAGTCGATCTGGCGCAGGCTGTCGCCGACGCGGTACTCGCGCATCTGGTGGAAGTCGGTGCCCTCGCCGCGCCGGCGCTTGAGGTGCGCGCCGACCAGCCGCGAGGCCTGTTCGGCACTGAACAGCGCAAAGCGGGTGAGCGGGACGAAGTTGGGGAACACCCGCACCGGCTGCGCCGGCGGCAGCAGGCGGTGCTGGCGCCACAGCCGCCACGGCGAATGCAGGCGCAGCTGCACACCGGGGAACTGGAAGTCACCGCGCGCGGTCGGGGTGAAGCGGTAGTCCACGCTTGCTTCGCTGGCCGGGCGCAGGTCCAGCGTGCGCGGCATCCCCTGCAGCGGCCAGCCACCTGGCACGTCATCGAACACCTCCACGCGCTGGTGTCCGTAGCCTTCCAGCCGCAGCGTGGCGGTGCGTTCCACGCCCAGCGCCAGCGCATCGGGCAATTGCCGCGACACGTGCGGCGAGGGCGCGCGCCGCAGCCGCAATGCATCGATGATGGCCACCACGGCGAGTGTGGCGCCCATCGCGATCCACGTGGCCAGCGGCGCATAACCCAGCGACGTGGCGACGCCGAGCCCGCCCCACAGCACCAGCAGGGCCACCAGCAGCGGGGCCGGCCTCATCGCATTGTTCCTGCGGCGGATGGCAGGCGCGGGCTCATTTGCGCGGGGCTTCGACCTTGGCCAGCAGCGCGGCCAGTGCGTCGTCGACCGACTGGCCTTCGATCTGCAGTTCCGGCGCCAGGGTGATGCGGTGACGCAGCGCGGGACGGGCGATCTCGCGCACGTCATCCGGGGTGACGAAGTCCCGGCCACCCAGCACCGCCTGCGCACGCGCCGCGCGCACCAGCGCGATGCTGCCGCGCGGGCCGGCGCCAAGCGAAATCCCCGGCCAGCGGCGGGTGGCCGCGACGATGCGCACCGCGTAGTCCACCACTTCCGGATCGACGCTGACGGCGGCGACCTCGCGCTGCAGTTCGACCACCTGGGCGGCATCGAACACGCGCGGCACCCGCGACAGGTCGAAGTCGCCGGCGCTGCGGCCGGTGGTCACGGCATCGACCATGCGCTTTTCGTCCTCCAGCGTCGGGTAGTCGATCAGCACCTTGAGCAGGAAGCGGTCAAGCTGCGCCTCGGGCAGTGGATAGGTGCCTTCCTGTTCGACCGGGTTCTGCGTGGCCAGCGCCATGAACGGCGGTGCCAGCGCGAACGACTGGCCTTCGATGGTGACCTGGCCTTCCTGCATTACTTCCAGCAGTGCCGACTGGGTCTTGGCCGGGGCGCGGTTGATCTCGTCGGCCAGCAGCAGGTGGGTGAACACCGGGCCGCGGCGGATGCGGAAGCTCTCGCTCTTCGGGTCGTAGACCGCGTGGCCGCTGACATCGCTGGGCATCAGGTCCGGGGTGAACTGCACGCGTGCATAGGTCAGGTCCAGTGCCTGCGCCAGCGCCCGTACCAGCAGGGTCTTGCCAAGGCCGGGCACGCCCTCGATCAGCACATGGCCACCGGCCAGCAGCGCCACCAGGATCTGGTCCAGCACCTCCGGCTGGCCAATGAAGGCCTGGCCCACGGCCTGGCGCAGGGCGTCCACGCGCTCGAGCAGGCCGTCGCCGGGAATGGCGGGCGGGATGGGGGTTGGTTCGGTCATAGCTGGTTTCTCATCTGGATGAGCAGGCGGATGCGTTCGCGCAGGGCGGCATGGTCGTTGGAGGCGGGCGTCTTCAGCGCTTCGGCCACGCGTGCGGGAGGCCACTGCAGGCGCTGGGCGATGGCGTGGACCTGGGCTTCGCCATGCAGGGCGGCGGCCAGCGGCGCGCGCCGCTGCAGGCGGGCGAGGAAGGCACGGCGCACCGCCTCGTGCAGCAGCGGCGCCTTGCCGTAGCGCAGCAGGTGCTGGCCGCTGGCGCGGATGTGTTCGAGCAGCGAGCGGCGCTCCTGGCGCGGCACCGGCAGCAGCGGCCCGAAGCGCTGGGCGCGTGCCCACAGCCAGGCCAGCAGGGCCAGCAGCAGCGGGATCCACGCCGCCCAGCCCTGCCGCAGCACGCTGGAGACCAGCGAAGGCGAGCCTGCCTCGTAGACCAGATGGAACGTGCCCTTGCCGTAATTCGGGGCCAGCACGTGGCGGGTGAGGATGCGGTGGGTGGGATCGCGCAGGCCCTCGCCCTTGGACGTGATGCCCAGCACCACGGGGGAGGCCTGGTGCCGGCGCAGTTCGTTGCCGTTGTTGAGCATGAAATCCATGTCGGCCAGTACGTCGACGCGTCCGCGCGACCAGCGCAGCCGTGCGTGGCCCAGCCCTCTCGCGCCGCGCAGGTCGTCCATGTACGCCCTCGCTTCAGGCGAGGAAAGGTCGGTGCCAACGGACGGTGGTGCCATGCGCCGGGCCGAGCGCGACGTGGCGCTGGCTCCCCAGGTGAGCTCGGCCTCGACCGAGTGCTCCAGGTGGAAGCCGGTGCCGTGGCAGAACTCGGTATGCGGGTCCTTGCCGGGCAGCTCCAGTGGCAGGCAGACGAGGGTCCTGCCCGGCACGATGCCCAGCCGCGACAGCAGTCCATGCTTGCGTGGCTGGCCCGGGTCCAGCACCCACGGAACGCGGATCACCAGGTGGCCGCCGCGGGCGACCCAGTCCAGCAGGCCCTGCACCTCGGCAACCGACAGGTACTGCGGGTCCTGCAGCAGCACGACGGTGTCGCCCGGCTGCAGCTGCATCCGTTCCAGGTCCAGGCGGCGGCGCGATTCGGCCTGTACGCCATCGATGCGCAGCGCCTGGCGCAGGGCGTAGAACGGGTTGTAGGTGGGCTCGCCGCGCGATGGCACCGGCACCTTTTCCGGCACCTGCTCGTAGGCGAGCGAGAGCCAGCCCGCGCCGGCCAGCACCAGCACGAGCATTCCGATACCCAGCAACCAGCGCAGCCGCGGGCTCACGGCGTCCTCCGCAGGTGCGGTTGCAGCTGCAGCAGCAGCTGGTCGAAGTCGTCGGCGCGGGGCAGACGCCCGGCATAGGCCGCGTACTGCCAGACCTTGACCACGCGTGCGAACAGTTCGCGCTCGCCCGCCTCCGGCAGTTGCCGTGCCAGCCGCAGGCACTGGGCCTCGGTGGCGCCCGGCGGCAGCACCTGGCCACTGCGCTTGCAGACGGCCTCCACGCTGGCGCGGTACAGCAGGGCCAGCGCATGGCGCGGGCGGCCTTCGTCCCACAGTCGCCGCGCGCTGGCCAGTACATCGGGCGGCAGGGCATCGGGCAGCAGCAGTTCCTCGTGCCGTACCGGCGTCTCCGTGGTGCGTGCGCGACGGGTGCCGCCGCGCAGCCACGGCAGCCACCAGCGCATGGCCAGCAGCAGGGCCAGCACCAGTGCACCGACGAGGATCCACAGCCCCCATTCGCCAAGCCACGCGCCGATGGCGGCAATGCGGCGGAAGAACTCATCCATCCGCGGGGAGGTCGACTGCGTCTGGTCCAGGTCCTTGCGCTTCCAGTTCACCACCGTGCGCTCGCCGCCCAGCAGTTCGTCCTCGTAGGCGCGCTGCACGGCCTGTTCGAAACCGCGGGTGTCCACTGCCGCATCACGCAGCAGGGGCGGCGGCGGGGGAGGGTTGGCCGGCTTTTGCGTGTTGGCTTCGGGCGCCGGCGCAGTGGTGGGGTCCTGCGCATGCAGGCCCGGCACCGGCAGGACCAGCGCAAGCACAAGCATCAACGGCGCGACACTGGCCAGCAGGCGCTGGCGCAGGCGGCGGAATGCCAGCTCCACGTCCCAGGCTTCGATCTGGGTGCGGCGGTTGAGGTACAGGCCAAAGCCGGCGCCGACGTAGAACGGGCCGACCATGGTCATTGCCAGCCACATCACCACATTGCTGCCGACCCTGGCCCAGGCCGGCGTCTGCGCGCCGATCAGCGCCCAGGCCGCCCGCAGCGATTCGGACAGCATCTCCACCGGCACGAACATGAAGATGGCGACGATGCAGGCGGCCTGCAGCGCCAGTTCGAAATTGGCGCAAACCAGGGTCAGCAGGCTGGCGTGGCCGTAGGCAGGGCCGGCCAGCACCCGGCGCCGTGCGCCGGCATTGCCGGCATTGCCCTCGAGCAGGTCTACCGGCATCAGCAGCGAGCGCGCCGGACTGAGCCGGCGCCAGCCCAGGTAGGCGCCCAGCCCACGCCAGCCCCAGCGCAGCTGCGCACGCACGGTCTCGCCCGCGCCCGGCGCAGCGCCGAACACGCCGCGCGAGATCACGAACAAGGGAATACGCTCGAACACTGGCTTGAGCCACCACATCAGCAGCCCGGCCAGCCAGAACTGCCCGCTGGCCCAGCCCAGCAGGTTGAGCAGCACCAGCACCGGCAGGGTGACCAGCAGCCATGCCTTCCAGATCGGGCCGGCATGGCGCCGGACCAGCGCCATGCCCAGTTCCATCGCCTCCCACTGGCTGCGGGCGCGCAGCACGACGGTGAGTTGGTCAATTCGCATCGTCGCTCCCGCCGCCACGCCCGCCGAACAGGAGCCAGGCCAGCACCAGCAGCCACAGCACGGCCGCCACCGAGTACATGATCCACGCCGGCAGGGTCGAGCTGGAGGACCAGAACGCCTCGATGAAGGCCGCCACCAGCATCATGAAGGCCACGCCCAGGCACAGCCGCGCGCCGATGATGCCGCCCTCGCGCAAGGCATCGGCCCGGCGCCGGCGACCGGGCGCCAGCAGCTTCAGGCCAAGCTGCAGGCCGGCGCCGCCGGCGATGACGATGCCGGTCAGCTCGAACGCGCCATGCCCGACCACGAAACGCCAGAGCTGCCCCCCCAGCCCGGCCTGCGTCAGGTGGCCCATCACTGCCCCCATGAACAGCCCGTTGTGGAGCAGCACCAGGATCGTGCCCAGGCCCGCCAGCAGGCCACTGGCAAAGGTGCGCAGGGCGATGCTGGTGTTGTGCATGATGTAGTGGCCGAACATCCTCCAGTCGCTGCCACTGTCGCGGCCCAGCTTGTGCGCGGCCGGGTCGTACATCCGCTCGAGGTCGGCGGTCTGCGCCGGGGTCAGCAGCAGGTGGACCAGGTCCGGACGGAACTGCACCAGCACGTAGATACCCAACAGCGGTACCGCGAACAGCAACAGCGCCGCCCACATGCAGCCGGACTGTTGCCGCACCTGGCGCGGGAAGCCGGCCATCAGGAATTCCACCGCGCGGCGCCAGCGTGGTGGTGGTGCGCGGTAGAGCAGGTTGTGGCCGCGCTGCATCAGCTCCTGCAGGTACGCGGTCAGCTGCGGGCTGTATCCGCGGCCACGGGCCAGCGCCAGCTGCTGGCACAGGCGGCGGTAGCGTTCGGGGATGGTCTCGTCGCCGGCAGTGTCCGCATCGACCGTGCCACGCGCCCTGCGCGCGCTGTTGCCACGCACCTGCAGCCAGCGCTCGAACTGCTGCCACTCGTGCTGGTGGCGGGCGACGAACTGTTCCTGCCTCATCGCCGCCCCAGCAGCCAGTTGGCCATTGCGTACAGGCGCAGCACGCCTGGCTGGCCGCGGGCGCCGCTGAGTGGGGCCAGCAGGTCGGCCAGCTCGCCCTGGCGGGCGACCGACAGTTGCGGGCCGCGTTCGGCAAAGGCGACCAGCGCCAGTTGTTCTGCCGGCTGCAGCGCGACCGGCGGCGGCAGCACCGTTTCCACCGCGCTGCGGACCGCAGGCTGACGCGGCGGCACATGCACGACCAGGGTGCCGGCGACCATGTCGCCGAGGCGGCGGCCGTGCGCATCGCACAGGCTGGCAATCACGCCGACGGCGTAGCCGAAGGGCAGCATGTCCACCGTGCGCAGCAGGTTGCGCACGATCACCGCCAGCCAGCTGGCGGGCGCACCATCGCTGGCGACCACGCGCAGGCCAAGCAGGCGCTTGCCCAGGGTCTGCCCGGTCCAGGCCTCGAGCACGATCGGATAGGCCCAGAACACCAGGAACATCAGCGCCTGGTACAGCCCCTGGCCGAGGCCACCGAGCACGCCCAGCGGCAGCGCCATCAGCAACAGGATCGCCAGCCGCACGCACAGGTCCAGCAGCCATGCCAGTGCGCGCGGCACCGGACCTGCGGCCGGCAGCTGCAGCGGCACGCCTTCCGGGGTGATGACCTCACGGTAGGTGTCCAGCACCAATGGCGGCGTGCCGGGTACGGCGGGAACAAAGGCCGGGGGTTCCTTCCGGCCGGCTGCCATCGGCATGCGGCTCTCGACTGTCCTTGGAGGCCGGACTGTAGCCCGGGACGGCTGCTTTTTCCTAGACGCCGGGCGCGGCTACTTCGCCAGCCGGGTCATCGCCGCGGCAATGCCGTCGGGCGTGAGTGGATACATGCGCTGCTCGACCAGCTGCCGCACCAGCACGGTGGAGTGGGTGTGTTCCCAGCGCGGCGGCGGCACCGGATTGATCCACGCGATGTGCGGGAAGTGCGCGGCCAGGCGCTGGAACCACACCTGCCCGGGTTCCTCGTTCCAGGCCTCGTTGCAGCCGCCCTGGGCGAGGATTTCCCACGGATGCATCGCCGCGTCACCGACGATCACCACGCGCCAGTCCGGGCCGTAACGACGCAGCACGTCCAGCGTTCGCACCTCGTCGGCCTCGGCGCGACGGGCCTGGGTCCACAGCGTGTCGTAGAAGAAATTGTGGAAGTAGTAGTGCACCAGGTGCTTGAACTCGGCCCGCGCCGCACCGAACAGCGCTTCGGCCGCGGCCACGTGGTCGTCCATCGAACCGCCGATGTCCAGCAGCAACAGCACGCTGACCGCGTTGCGCCGCTCCGGACGCATGGCCACGTTGAGCAGGCCGCCATCGCGCGCGGTCGCCGCGACCGTGCCTTCGAGGTCGAACTCCTCCGCCGCGCCGGTGCGGGCGAACTTGCGCAGCCGTCGCAGCGCCATCTTCAGGTTGCGCGGGCCCAGCTCGGCATCGCCGTCGAGCTCGGCGAAGCTGCGTTTCTCCCAGATCTTGGCCGCGCTGCGGTGGCGGCTTTCCCCGCCCACGCGCATGCCGCCCGGGTGCCAGCCCGAATGTCCGAACGGACTGGTGCCACCGGTGCCGATCCAGCGGTTGCCGCCTTCGTGGCGCTCGTGCTGCTCGGCCAGGCGCTCGGCGAATTTCCTCATCAGCTCGTCCAGCGAGCCGACCTGCTGCAGCTTTGCCTTTTCCTCATCGCTGAGCTGGCGTTGCAGCGCATCGCTCAGCCAGTCCTCGGGAATCACCTTTGCAAGCGCCTCATCCGGCGCGGCGGCCACCTCGCCAAGGAAATGGCCGAAGGCACGGTCGAAGCGGTCGTAGTGGCGCTCGTCCTTGACCAGCACGGTGCGCGCCAGTGCGTGCAGCCCCTCGGGCGTGGGTTCGCCTGCGCCGGCCTGCAGCGCGGCCAGCAGGTCCAGCCATTCGCGCACCGTCACCGGCACGCGTTCGCGGCGCAGGGCCTCGAACAGGCGCAGGAACACGCCTCAGCCCTCCGCCTGCTCGAGCTGCTCCAGTGCTTCCTGCAGGTCGTCCACGCGCCGCGCCAGCACCGCCTGTGCATCGCGCACGCCCTGGTTGTACCAGTACGCACCGAGCAGCTGGCTGACGTGGTCGAGCAGGAAGCCGGCCTCGAAGCGGCCGAGCTCGGCGCTGGTGTTGTCCAGCAGCCAGCGCTGCAGGTCGGCGGCCAGCATGTCCTGTTGCTCGCGGGAAAACTGGATGCCGGCCATGTCAGCGACCCTGCCGGCGATGCAGGAACATCAGCCGCTCCAGCAGCTGCTGGTCCTGTTCGTTCTTGATCAGCGCGCCGGCCAGCGGCGGCAGCGCCTTCTCCGCCGGTGCATCGGCCAGCTGGCGTGCGGCCAGTTCGTCGGCCATCAGCAGGCGCAGCCAGTCGATCAGTTCGGAGGTGGTCGGCTTTTTCTTCAGGCCGGGCACCTCGCGCAGCTCGAAGAACGCACGCAGGGCGCGGGCGACCAGCTGCTGGTCGATGGCCGGGAAGTGCACGTCGACGATGCGCCTGAGCGTGTCGCCGTCGGGGACGGCGATGTAGTGGAAGAAGCAGCGGCGCAGGAAGGCGTCCGGCAGCTCCTTCTCGTTGTTGGAGGTGATCAGGATCACCGGGCGGTGGCGCGCACGTACGGTCTGGCCGGTCTCGTAGACGTCGAAGGCCATGCGGTCCAGCTCGTGCAGAAGATCGTTGGGGAACTCGATGTCGGCCTTGTCGATCTCGTCGATCAGCAGCACCGCGCGCTGTTCGCTGTCGAAGGCCTCCCACAGCTTGCCGCGGCGGATGTAGTTGGCCACGTCGTGCACGCGGGCCTCGCCCAGCTGCGAATCACGCAGGCGGCTGACCGCGTCGTACTCGTACAGGCCCTGCTGCGCCTTGGTGGTGGACTTGATGTGCCAGGTGATCAGCGGCGCGTCGAGTGCGGCGGCCACTTCCTCGGCCAGCAGGGTCTTGCCGGTGCCCGGCTCGCCCTTGAGCAGCAGCGGCTTTTCCAGGGTCATGGCGGCATTGACCGCGGCCATCAGGTCGGGCGTGGCGATGTAGCGCTCGGTGCCGGTGAACTTCATGCGCCATGCTCCTGCTGACCAGCAGCGACCATGCCCAGGTACTGGTCCTTGACCCGCACGTAGTGGTCGGCGGAATAGCGCAGGCCCTCGATGTCCTTCTCGCTCAGCTGGCGCATCAGCCGCGCCGGATTGCCGGCCCACAGCTCGCCGCTGCGCACCACCTTGCCCGGGCCGACCACCGCGCCGGCGGCGATGAAGGCATTGCCCTCGACCACGGCGCCGTCGAGGATGCACGCGCCCATGCCGATCAGGCAGTAATCGCCAATCGTGCAGGCATGGATGATGCAGCCGTGGCCGACGGTGACGCCGTCGCCGATCAGGGTCGGGTAGCCACCCTTGTTGTACGGGCTGTCATGGCTGACATGGATGACGGTGCCGTCCTGCACGTTGGTGCGCGTACCGATGCGCACGTGGTTGACGTCGCCGCGGATCACCGTGCCCGGCCATACCGAGGCATCCTCGCCGATGACGACGTCACCGATGATCGTGCAGGCCGGGTCGATATAGGCACGCGCGCCGATGGCGGGCGATTTGTCCAGGAAGGGACGCAGGGCAGGCATGGGCACTCCGTAAGGCTCGGCGCGGGGGCAATCGGCCCCCGCAGGCGGCCTGCGATCATAGCGTGGCCGCAGGTCGCGACCAGCGTGCCCTGCGTGGTGCCGGGATCAGGCGACCCTGCTGCCGCGGCGCGCGCGTTCCAGGTGCACCAGCAGCAGCGAAATCGCCGCCGGAGTCATGCCCGGGATGCGCTGGGCCTGGCCGATGGTCAGCGGGCGCACGCGCTCGAGCTTCTGCAGCACCTCGGCCGAGAGGCCACGCACGCTGGCGAAGTCGAAGCCTTCGGCGATCGCCGTGTTCTCGTGGCGCTGCTGGCGCTCGATCTCCTCGCGCTGGCGGTCCAGGTAGCCGGCGTACTTGACCCCGATTTCGACCTGCTCGGCGACCTTGGGATCGTCCACGCCCGGGCCCAGGCTGGGCACGGCCATCAGCTTTGCGTAGTCCAGCTCCGGGCGCTTGATCAGGTCCAGCACGTTGGTTTCGCGGCTGACCGCCACGCCGGTGGCCTGCTCGAGTTCCCGGCCCAGCGCATTGGCCGGTGTCGCCCACAGCGCCTTCAGGCGTGCGGTCTCGGCGGCGACGGCGTCCTGCTTGGCGCCGAACGCGGACCAGCGGCGGTCATCCACCAGGCCCAGTTCGCGGCCGGCCGGGGTCAGGCGCACGTCGGCGTTGTCCTCGCGCAGCTGCAGCCGGTATTCGGCGCGGCTGGTGAACATGCGGTACGGCTCGCTGGTGCCGTGGGTGATCAGGTCATCGACCAGCACGCCCAGGTAGGCCTCGTCGCGGCGCGGGCACCAGCCGTCCTGCTCGCGGGTCTGGCGGGCGGCGTTGATGCCGGCCAGCAGGCCCTGCGCGGCGGCTTCCTCGTAACCGGTGGTGCCGTTGATCTGGCCGGCGAAGAACAGGCCCGACACCAGTCGCGTCTCCAGCGTCGGCTTGAGCCCGCGCGGATCGAAGAAGTCGTATTCGATGGCGTAGCCGGGTCGGGTGATGTGCGCGTTCTCCATGCCGCGGATGCTGCGCACCAGGGCCAGCTGCACGTCGAACGGCAGCGAGGTGGAAATGCCGTTGGGGTAGATTTCCACCACGTCCAGCCCTTCGGGCTCGACGAAGATCTGGTGGCTTTCCTTCTCGGCAAAGCGCACCACCTTGTCCTCGATGGACGGGCAGTAGCGCGGGCCGATGCCCTCGATCTGGCCGCTGTACAGCGGCGAGCGGTCCAGCGCGCCGCGGATGATGTCGTGGGTCTGCTGGCTGGTGTGGGTGATCCAGCAGCTGACCTGGCGCGGGTGTTCGTCCACCGAACCGAGGAAGGACATCACCGGCATCGGGTCGTCGCCGGGCTGCTCCTCCATCACCGAATAGTCCAGCGAGCGGCCGTCGATGCGCGGCGGCGTGCCGGTCTTCAGGCGATCGATCGCGAACGGGCGCTCGCGCAGGCGCGCGGCCAGGGTGGTGGCCGGCGGATCGCCCATGCGCCCGGCGGTGTACTGGGTCGGGCCGATGTGGATCTTGCCGGCCAGGAAGGTGCCGGCGGTCAGCACCACCGCCGCGGCGTGGAAGGTCAGCCCGGTCTGGGTGATGGCGCCGCGCACGGCGTCGCCTTCGATCACCAGGTCATCGACCGCAGCCTGGAACACGGTCAGGTTTTCCTGCGCCTCGACAATGCGGCGGATCGCCATCCGGTACAGGTTGCGGTCGGCCTGGCAGCGCGTGGCGCGCACGGCCGGGCCCTTGGAGGCATTGAGGGTGCGCCACTGGATGCCGGCCAGGTCGGCGGCATGCGCCATCGCACCGCCGAGGGCGTCGATCTCCTTGACCAGGTGGCCCTTGCCGATGCCGCCGATGGCCGGGTTGCAGCTCATCGCCCCGACCGTTTCCACGTTGTGGGTCAGCAGCAGGGTGCGCGCGCCGCTGCGTGCCGACGCCAGCGCGGCCTCGGTGCCGGCGTGGCCGCCGCCAATGACGATCACGTCGTAGTGGTGGAAGGAGTCTTTCATCAGGGTTCTTCGGCAGGCGGCGCGGCAGCGGTGGTGCGCGCGCGCGGAGGCGCAGATTCTAGCGCCGCGCCGGATCCCGGGCGGCGCGGGCAGCACTTGGCACGGAACCTGCGTTCATCCACCCGCACCCACCGTGGCATGCGACATCACGGCGCAATGGCTGGAATTGGAACAGGGGCCAGCTACGCGCACGATGGGGAAGCAGGAGGGTCGACAGTCGGGGGACTGTCACCCTTACCCTTGCAGTAACAAGGCCCGAGCGGTGCTCTGGCTGCAGTGGAAAAGCAGAAAGCCCCGGGAAACCGGGGCTTTCTGCTTTATGGGCGCCGACGCCCGACAGGGCCGGAACAGGGGGGATCCAGATTTCCTGTCGGACATCGACATTGAAGCGGTGGAACGTTTGGAGCCGTTGTGGGTCACAAACCGACGCGGGCCGTCACTTGGCCTGCGTAGATTGGCCCCGTTCCGAGACCAATTGCAAGCCCCTTTATGGCTCTTGTGTGCGCGGGGTCTCAGTGCTGCGACGGGGGCTCTCGCGCCGCTGCGGCGCCGGCCGGTTCTGCATGGCCGGGCGCGGGGCCTGCACGGCCGCCGGGCGGGACTGCTGCTGCGGGCGCGGCACGTTGCGGGGCTGGCCGTCATTGCGCGGGGGGCGCAGGCCGTCCAGGTTGCGCCACGGCGACTTGTTGCTGCCATTGCCGGCCGGCGGTGGCGGCTGGGTCGGGCGACCAGGCTGGTGGTTCCCCGGACGGCCGGGCTGGTAGTTGCCGGGGCGCGGCGGCGGGCGGTGGCCCGGGCGGGGCGGCGGCTGCACCGGACGCGGCCGGTAGATGTAGGTGGGACCGTAATAGCCCCAGCTGCCGTAGTAGCCGTAACCCGGGGCGTCATAGCCATACGGGTAGCCGTAGGGATAGCGGTACTGGGTCGACGGCGTGCCGTGGTAGTAACCACCTGAGCCGCCGCCCACGTAATCGTAGGTGACGCAACCGGACAGACCGAGTGCGAGGCCGGCGGCGATGATCAGACGGTATTTCACGCGCGTATCCCCCTGTGGGCAGGCTGCCAGCTTCGCGGCGCTGCATTGAATCGGTCCTTAACTTGTCCGGATCTGGCTGAACCGTCCAGCTTCGGAGCGACGCGGTAGTCCTGCCACGCGGGGCTACGTTAACCTTTGCGCATGAGTGATGCCTCCCTGCCCGGTGCTGCCGAGGTCCTGGCCGCCGCGGCTCGAATCGCGCCGCATGCGGCGCTGACCCCGGTCCTGCGCTCGCGCGAACTGGATGCGATCAGCGGGGCGCGCCTGTCCTTCAAGGCCGAACACCTGCAGCGCAGCGGTGCGTTCAAGTTCCGCGGTGCCTGCAATTCGGTCTGGGCGCTGGACGAGGCGCAGGCCGCGCGCGGCGTGGTCACCCATTCCTCCGGCAACCATGGCGCCGCACTGGCGCTGGCCGCGCGCTCGCGCGGCATCCCCTGCCATGTTGTGGTGCCCGAAGGCGCGGTCGCGGCCAAGCTGACCAACATCGTCCGCCACGGCGCGACGCTGTGGCGCTGCGAGCCGGGCATTGCCGCGCGCGAGCAGCGCTGCGCGCAGGTGCAGGCCGAGACCGGTGCGACGCTGGTGCATCCCTATGCCGACGCGCAGGTGATTGCTGGCCAAGGCACGGCCGCGCTGGAGCTGCTGCATGCCGAGCCGGACCTGCAGGCGCTGGTGGTCCCGGTCGGCGGTGGCGGCCTGGCCGCCGGTACCGCGCTGGCGTTGCGCCAGGCCGGATCCAGCGCCGAGCTGGTGCTTGCCGAGCCGGAAGGCGCTGCCGACACCGCGCGCTCGCTGGCTTCAGGGCAACGCCTGGTCGACTTCAAACCGGACACCGTGTGCGACGGCCTGCGCGGGATCCTGGGGGAACCCAATTTCGCCCTGCTCAATGGCGTGGCGCAGGTCATCACCGTCGACGATGCGGCAGTGGTCGCCGCGATGCGCCTGCTCTGGCAGGTGCTCAAGCAGGTGGTGGAGCCGTCCTCGGCCATCACCCTGGCCGCGGTGCTGGCGCAGCCGCAGCGTTTTGCCGGGCGCAGGGTCGGCCTGGTGCTGTCCGGTGGCAACGTCGACCTGGATTCGCTGCCGTGGAGCCGGCCATGAGCCGGCGCCGGCGTTCGCGGCGGGGCCTGCTGGGCTGGGCCTGGCGCCTGGGCGTTATCGCGCTGCTGTGGCTGCTGGGCGTGGCCGGCTGGATCGTCTGGGTCGGCGACCGCGACCAGGCCGCGCCGGCCGACGCGATCATCGTGCTCGGTGCCGCCGCCTATGACGCCAAGCCGTCGCCGGTGTTCGAGGAACGCATCCGCCACGGCCTGGATCTGTACCGGCGTGGCTACGCCCCCGTGCTGATCTTCACCGGTGGCTATGGCGGGGCGGGCGCGCGCTTTGCCGAATCGCAGGTGGCCAGGCGCTACGCGCTGCGCCAGCAGGTGCCGGAAGAAGCGATCCTGATCGAGACCGAATCACGTACCACCCGGCAGAACCTGGAGCAGGCGCGCGCGCTGATGCGCCAGCACGACCTGCACCGGGTGATCGTGGTCAGCGACCCGCTGCACATGGCCCGCGCGCTGCGCCTGTGCAGCGAGCTGGGCATCGACGCGCGTGCCTCGTCGACGCCAAGCACGCGCTTCCGCAGCTTCCAGACGCGCTGGCGCTTCCTGGCGCAGGAGATCTACTTCTTCCACCGCGACCTGGTGCTGCGCGGTCGCTGATTCCGTACCTGGTCAGTCGCGCGGCTTGCGGCGGATCGGGATCGCCGAGACCGGCACCGCGGCGACGTCATGACCATGCTCGCGGATCGGCGCACCCGGCTCCGGCGCCCAGGCGTGGGCGTAGATCACTTCCCAGCTGCTGGGCAGCTTGCCGTCGGCGCGGCGCAGCGGTTCGTAGGCGGCCTGCGCGGCGGCAAAGCGGCCGCGCCCGGTGAGGGTGTGGCGACGGCTGCGCATTGCATTGGTGGCGCCGATCGCACGCAGTTCGCGCATCAGTGCCGGCAGGTCGTCATAGGTCAGGGTGAACAGGTCGCGGTCCAGCACCGGGTCGCGGAAGCCGGCCATCATCAGCGCATCGCCGAACTGGGCGATGGCCGGGAAGCGGCTCACGTGCGGGATGTCATCGGCCGCGGCAAAGGCCTCGTTGAGCTCGACCAGGGTGTCCGGGCCGAAGGTGGAGCACAGCAGCAGGCCGCCGGGCTTGAGCACCCGGCGGAAGCCGGCGAATACCGCTGGCAGGTCGTCCACCCACTGCAGGCACAGGTTGCAGAAGATCACGTCCACGCTCTGGTCCTGCAGCGGCAGGGCCTGGGCATCGGCGCACACGCGCGAGAACGGACGCCACCAGCCGGCCTGCTTCTTCGCCTCGCGCAGCATCGGTTCGGCCAGGTCCAGCGCGATCACCTGCGACCTGGGCCAGCGCTTCTTCATCGCAGCGCTGGCGTGGGCCGGGCCGCTGCCGACATCCAGCACCACCTGCGGCGCGCGATCGTCCAGGTAGTCCAGCGATTCGAGCAGCCGCTTCTGCACTTCGCGCTGCAGCGCGGCGGCGGCGTCGTAGCTGGAAGCGGCGCGCGAAAACGCGCGGCGGACGTGGCGGGGATCGAACATAGAGGGCATGGGCAGGGCGTGGAGGTCAGGCGGGCCGCTGCGCGCGGCAGCAGTGCAGTGTAGGAAGGAGTGGATGAGCCGGGCAGGAATGGCGCCGGGTCAGCCGTGGCAGTCGGCCGGGCCGGGGATCATCCGCAGCCCGCCACGAAGTCATGCAGCAGGGCGGCCACCTGGTCGGCGTGGCCGAGGAAGGGCGCGTGCCCGCCGCCGCTGATGGTGTGGGCCGGGTGGCCGGCCAGGGTAGCGGCCGCATGCATGCCGGCCGGTGGGACCAGCCGGTCGCGCTGGCCGGCGATCCACAGCCCGGGCTTGCCGAGCGCAGGCAGCGCGCCGCGCAGGTCGGTGCCCTCGAGCAGGGCCAGGCCTTCGTGCAGCGCACGCGGTGCCGGTTCGCCACGATCGGCCAGGGTCTGGCGCAGGGTGCGCAGCTCGCTGCGGGCGTGTTCGGAACCCACCACGTCCAGCGCCAGGAACCGGTCCAGGGTGCCGCGGTAGTCGGCCTGCAGGTCGCTGCCGAACTGCGCGAACACCTGGGGCTGCACGCCATGCGGCCAGCTGCCGTCGATGACGAAGCGCGGCGTGGCCGCGAGCATGGCCAGCCCGCGCACCTGCGGCAACGTGGCCGCGCCGTGCAGCGCGAACAGGCCACCCAGCGACCAGCCACACCACACCCCCGGCGGCGTGGCCGCGGCGATCGCGCGGACCACCTGCGGCAGGCGCAGTGCGGTGGTGTCGTCTCGGCTGTGGCCATGGCCGGGCAGGTCGACCACGTGCAGCTGGAAGTGCGGTGCCAGCCGTTCCACCAGCGGAGCGAAGATCCCGCCGTGCAGCGCCCAGCCATGGATCAGGACCAGGGCCGGGCCGGTGCCGGTGACCTCGATATGCATGCCTAGCTGCCGCTGGCCAGCAGCGACTGCTGGAAGCTGGCCACGTCGCGGGCGCGGGCGATGGCCTCCAGCAGCGCGTTGACCTCCGCGGGGGTGTGCAGTGCCGACAGGGTGACCCGCAGCCGCGACTTGCCTTCGGGCACGGTCGGCGGACGGATCGCGCTGACCAGGAAGCCAGCCTCCACCAGGCGGTTGGCCATGGCCACGGTGTGGCTCTCGTCGCCGCACAGCAACGGCTGGATCGGCGTTTCCGAGGGCATCAGCTCCAGTCCGTTGCGGCGTGCGCCCTCGCGGAACAGCGCGATCAGTTCGGTCAGCTTCTCGCGGCGCCAGTGGTCGCGGCGGGCCAGCTTGATCGCCGCCAGCGAGGCCGCGGCCAGCGCGGGTGGCAGGGCGGTGGTGTAGATGTACGGGCGGGCGGTCTCGGACAGGTGCTGGATCAGCGCCTCGTCGCCCAGCACCACCGCGCCGTGGCCGCCCAGGGACTTGCCCAGCGTGGCCAGCTGCAGCGGCACTTCGTTCACGCCCAGGCCGGCATCGGCCACGCAGCCGCGACCGTCCTCGCCGACCACGCCCACGCCGTGGGCATCGTCCACGTAGAACAGCGCCTGCTGCATGCGCGCCACCAGCGACAGCGAGCGCAGCGGGGCGATGTCGCCATCCATGCTGAAGACGCCATCGGTGACGAGCATCGCCGCGCCATCGGGCGCGTGCTTGAGCTGGCGCATCGCGCCTTCGGTATCCAGGTGCGGATAGCGGCGCAGGCGGCAGCCGGCCAGGCGCGAGGCATCGAGCAGGCTGGCGTGGTTGAGCCGGTCCTGCACGCAGACGTCGTTGTCATCGCCCAGCAGCGCCTGCTGCACGGCCAGGTTGGCGCTGAAGCCGCTGTCGAACAGCAGTGCACGCGGATAGCCCAGCCATTCGGCCATCTCGCGCTCGAGCGCGTCGTGGTTGGCGTGGTGGCCGCAGATCAGGTGCGAGGCGGTGCTGCCGGCACCGTCGCGCGCGGCCGCGTCCTGCAGTGCGGCCACGACCTCGAACTGCTGGGCCAGGCCGAGGTAGTCGTTGCTGCAGAAGCCGGTGAGCCAGCGGCCGTCGACTTCCAGCCGCACGCCATCGCGACGGCTTACGGTCCGGCGGGCGCGGGTGCGGCCCTGGGCGCCACGCAGTTTCTGCTGGGCCTGGATGCGTTCGTGCAGGTCGGGGCGGGCCATGGTCAAGGCTTCATGGTCGAAAGGGCCGATAGCGTAACCGCTAGCTGCAGCGGATTGCGTGCAGCCGCGTAGGGCCGGGGCCGGCCTCAGGCCGGGTCGGCGCACTCGGCAGCGATGTCCATGTGCACAGTCCCCGGATGATCGTGGTCGTCGGCATCCACGGTCACTTCCATCGGCACCAGGCCCAGCCGCGCGAACAGCTGGCGGTCGCGCGCGGTGTCGGGGTTGCCGGTGGTCAGCAGCTTCTCGCCGTAGAAGATCGAGTTGGCACCGGCGAGGAAGCACAGTGCCTGCAGCTCATCGCTCATCGTCTCGCGCCCGGCCGACAGCCGCACCATCGACCGCGGCATGGTGATGCGGGCCACCGCGATCATCCGCACGAATTCGAACGGATCCAGCTCGGGGCTGCCATGCAGCGGGGTGCCGGCGACCTGCACCAGGCGGTTGATCGGCACCGAATCCGGATGCGCGGGCAGGTTGGCCAGGGCCTGCAGCAGGCCGGCGCGCTGCGCGCGGGTCTCGCCCATGCCGACGATGCCGCCGCAGCAGGTCTTCAGCCCCGCCTCGCGCACGTGCGCCAGCGTGTCCAGGCGGTCCTGGTACTGGCGGGTGTGGATGACCGAGTCGTAGTAGTCCGGCGCGGTGTCGAGGTTGTGGTTGTAGTAGTCCAGCCCGGCTTCCTTGAGCGCGCGGGCCTGGTGGCCTTCGAGCATGCCCAAGGTGGCGCAGGTCTCCAGGCCCAGCGCCTTCACCTCGCGGATCATCGCCGCCACCTTGGGGATGTCACGGTCCTTGGGCGAACGCCACGCCGCGCCCATGCAGAAACGCGAGGCGCCGGCGGCCCGGGCCTGGCGGGCGCGCTCGAGCACGGCTTCGGTGTCCATCAGCTTCTGCGCATCCACCCCGGTGGCGTAACGCTGCGCCTGCGGGCAGTAGCCGCAGTCCTCCGGGCAGCCACCGGTCTTGACCGAGAGCAGGGTCGAGACCTGCACCTGGGCCGGATCGAAATGCGTGCGGTGCATGCTGGCGGCCCGGTGCAGCAGCTCCGGCAGTGGCAGCTCGAACAGGGCGAGCAGTTCGTCGAGGTGCCAGTCGTGACGGATGACAGGGGGCATCGGGATTACCTGACAGCGTGGGCAGCGAAAGCCGGGCAGTCTGGTGAGCATGCCTCGCCCTGTCAACAATCAATTATTCCGAGTGGTTTACAGGTCATGCTCAGGGATTGGAACCTGGCTGCTGCCGGCCCGTTGCCTGGCCTGCGCGGCCCGCGGCGGCGCAGGCCGTGACCTGTGTGGCGAATGTCATGCGGCCCTGCCATGGAACCAGCCGGCCTGCGCGCGCTGTGCATTGCCGCTGCCGGCCGGCGAAAGCGCCGAGCTGTGCGGTGCCTGCCAACGGGTGCGTGGCTCGTTGCTGCAGGTGCGTGCGGCGCTGGTGTACGCCGCCCCGGTGGATCGGCTGCTGCGACGCTTCAAGTTCCACCAGGACCTCGCCGCCGGCCGGCTGTTGGCGCAGCTGATGGTCGAGGCCCTGCAGCAGGCGCCGCGCCCGCAGGCCGTGGTGCCGGTGTCGCTGCATCGCAGGCGCCTGCGCCAGCGTGGCTACGACCAGGCGCTGGAACTGGCCCGGCCAGTGGCCCGGGAGCTGGGATTGCCGCTGGTCGAGGGGCTGCAGCGGGTGCGTGCCACCCATGCGCAGTCGGAACTGGATGCGTCCGCACGCCGCCGCAACCTGCGCGGCGCCTTCGTGGCGCGGCGGGGCCTGCCCGCACACGTGGCCCTGGTCGATGACGTGATGACCACAGGCGCGACGCTGCGTGCGGCGGCGATGGCCCTGCGCCGGGCCGGGGTGGAGCGGGTCGATGCCTGGGTGTGTGCGCGGGTGCCGTAGCACTGCGCGGCAATCTCAGCCCAGTTCCGGCCAGGCCAGGGCAAAGGCGATGCCGGCGAACAGGGCCATCCCGACCCAGTTGTTGTGCAGGAACGCCTTGAAGCAGGCCTCGCGCCCGCGGTGGCGGGCGAGGAAGAACTCCCAGGCCACCAGTACCGCGGCCACGCCCAGTCCGATCCAGTAGGCCAGGCCAAGGCCTGCGCGCTGCCCGACCATCGCCATCGCACCCAGGAACAGCGCGTACAGCACGCCCTGGATGACCAGGTCCAGGTCACCGAACAGGATCGCGGTGGAGTGCGAGCCCATGCGGATGTCGTCGTCGCGGTCGACCATCGCGTACCAGGTGTCGTAGGCGGTGGACCAGACGATGTTGGCCACGTACAGCAGCCAGGCCAGTGCCGGCACCTCGCCCTGCACCGCGGCGAACGCCATCGGGATGCCCCAGCCGAAGGCCAGGCCCAGGTAGACCTGGGGCAGGTGGGTGTAGCGTTTGAGGTAGGGGTAGCTGGCGGCCAGGAACACGCCGACGAAGCTGAGCAGGATCGTCAGCCGGTTGAGTGTGAGCACAAGCGCGAAGGCCACCAGCATCAGCCCGGCGAACAACGCAAGCGCCTCGCGACCGGACACCGCGCCCGTGGCCAGCGGACGGTCCCGGGTGCGTTTGACGTGCGGATCCAGCCAGCGGTCGGCGTAGTCGTTGATCACGCAGCCGGCCGAGCGGGTCAACCACACGCCGGCGGTGAACACGAACAGGATCCACAGCGAGGGCAGCCCGCCGGCCGCCAGCCACAGCGCCCACCAGGTCGGCCACAGCAGCAGCAACGTGCCGATCGGGCGGTCGGCACGCATCAGTTTCCAGAACTGCATCGCGCGCGATGGCGCGCCCGAATCCGGTTGTTCGTAACGTTCGTAAGCCATCGGCAAAGGTTACCAGTTGCCTGCCGGTGCCTGCCCCGGGAACGACGACGGCGCCCGCAGGCGCCGTCCCCGATCAACCATTTCCTCCGGCTCAGCGGCTGCCGCCAGCCGGGCGCGTGCGCATCTGTGCATCGCGCGCGGCCTTGAACGGATTGCCCTCGTACCAGTTGGGCCAGCGATCACCGGAAGCCAGCTCCCTGCCCACGCCGTACAGCAGCTCCAGGTCCTCCACGGTGCCGTCCAGCTTCCAGACCGCCGGATCGTACTCATCGCCCGGGGCGTGGTAGCGGGTGCGGCCGTACTCCTCGCGGATGCGCTTGGACGCGGCAGTGCCGCCCTCGCGCAGGTCGCTGCCGCCACCGGCGTACAGCGCCGGCACGCCGGCCTTGGCGAAGCTGAAATGGTCCGAACGGAAGTAGGAGCCGCTCTGCACCGACTGCTCGCCACGCAGCACGCGGTTCTGCATTGCCGCCAGCGGCTTGAGGATGTCCTCCAGCTCCGAGCTGCCCATGCCGGTGACGGTCACGTCGCGGGTGCGGCCATAGATCGACATCGCGTCGATGTTGATCACCCCGGCGATCTTCTCCAGCGGGAAGGTCGGATGGGCGACGTAGTACTGCGAACCGAGCAGGCCCGATTCCTCCAGCGTCACCGCCAGGAACACCGCCGAGCGCTCCGGGCGCGGCTGCTGGTTGGCCATCGCCTCGGCGATCTCGAGGACACCGGCCACGCCGGTGGCGTTGTCCACCGCGCCGTTGTAGATGTCGTCGCCTTCGTCGCCCTCGCGCTTGCCCAGGTGGTCCCAGTGGGCCATGTACAGCACCGCCTCGTCGGCGCGGCCCTGGCCCGGCAGCACGCCGACCACGTTGCGCGACTTCTTCTCGGTGATGGTGCTGCTGAGCTCCAGCGACAGCTTCGCGCCCAGCGGCACCGGCTTGAAGCCGCGCTTGCTGGCATCGCGGTAGGCCTTGTCCAGGTCCAGCCCGGCCTCGGCGAACAGCGCACGTGCGGCCTCGGCGCTGAGCCAGCCCTGTGCCGGCAGGCGCGGGGCCGGATCATCCTTGGCCGGCAGGTCGTACTGCGGACCGGACCAGGAATTCTTCACCACGTCCCATCCATAGGCTGCGCCGGGGGCATCGTGGATGATCAGCGCGGCGGCGGCACCCTTGCGCGCGGCTTCCTCGAACTTGTAGGTCCAGCGCCCGTAATAGGTCATGCGCTTGCCTTCGAACAGCTTGTCGTCATCGACGTGGAAGCCGGGGTCATTGACGAACATCACCACGGTCTTGCCGGTCCAGTCCTGGCCGGCGTAGTCGTTCCAGTCCTGCTCCGGCGCGTCCACGCCGTAGCCGACGAACACCATCTCGCTGCCATCGACCCTGACTTCGGCCTGCCCGCTGCGGGTGCCGATCATCATGTCGGTGCCGAACTCCAGTTCCTTGACCTTGCCGTTGCGCTCCACGCGCAGGACCGTGTCCGCGCCGGCCGTGCTCTCGACCATCGGCACTTCCTGGAACCAGCTGTCGCCGTTGCCCGGCTGCAGGCCGATGCGCTGCATCTGGTCGCGGATGTAGTTGACCGTCAGTTCCTCGCCGCGGGTGCCCGGGGCGCGGCCTTCGAAGTCATCCGAGGACAGGGTCTTCACCAGCTCGGCGAAATCGTCGGCGGTGATCTGCGGCGAGAACGCATGGCCGGGCGCGGCGGGAGCCACGTCCACGGCCTGTGCCTGGGACTGGTCCGGGGCCTGCGGCTCGCGCTGGCAGGCACTCAGGGCCATGGCAACAGCCAGGCACGACATCAACTTGCGGGGCATGGAGGCTCCTGTTGGGCGACGATGCCCCGATTCTATGCAAACCGGGATCAGCAGGCCGTTCAGTCGCGCGGTGCGGTATCGGTCTCGTAGCGCTGCGCGGTGGCACCGCTGATCGGGCCGACCTTGGCGCTGGCGTGCACGTACAGCACGACCTCGCGTTCGAAATCCAGCGGGCCGTCGACCACCGCGCCAGGGCCGACGATCACGCGCTGCTTCCGCTGCGGGGTGAGCGACAGGTTGACCTTGGCCTTGCGGACCTTCACCCCGCCGCGCACGTGCGAGCCGATGCCCACGGTGATGTCGCCGTTGATGGTCTCGATGCCGCGCGCCAGCTCGGTGCGGACCAGGCCGATGTTGCCGTTGACGGTCTCGATGCTGCCGCCGATGCGGCTGCCCTGGTCGGTGAACACGCTGCCGTTGACCGATTCGAGGTCGTCGGTGATGACCACGTCGCGGCCGAGGCGGATGTCGCCGTTGACCGTCTCCACGCTGTGCGCGTGCACGCGGTCGCCAAGGGTGACGCTGCCGTTGACGGTCTCGATCTGTCGCGCCTGCACGCCCTCGGCGACCTTGATGCTGCCGTTCACGGTTTCCAGGTCGCGGTACTGCTGGCCTGCTTCGGCGTGGATGCTGCCGTTGACCTTGCTGATGTCGTTGCTGGCCAGCGCCGGGCTGGCGGCCAGGGCGAGCAGGAGCAGCGGGGCAAGATGGTTCTGCTTCATGGGTTGCCTCCGGATCAGGTCTGGTCCGCCGGGTGCGTGACCAGCTGAAGCCATGGAAGCATGCATGGTTACAATCCGCACCTGCCTGAAGTCACTGGACCTGCCTTGCGCCTTCGCCCGCCTGACCACGCCCCGGTTGACGTTGCGGCCCGCCCGCGCCGTCGTGGCGTGCGCGTGGGGATGGCACTGCTGGTGGGCTGCTGGGTGGCGCTGGCCCCGGCCCAGGACACCCGCGAGGCGCAGAAGAAGCTGGAGCAGGTGCGCGGCGAGCTGCGCAGCGTGGCCCAGGAGCGGCGCAGGATCGAAAGCGAGCGCGGCCAGGCCGCGCGCCAGCTGCGCGAGGCTGACGAGAAGGTGTCCCGTGCCGCGCGCGCGCTGTCCGAAACCGAGGCGGCCATCGCCCGCGAGCAGCAGGAGCTGGCCCGCCTGCAGGGCGAACGCGACCGCATGCAGCAGGGCCTGGCGCAGCAGCGCCAGCAACTGGCCGGCCTTTTGCGTGGTGCCTACCGGCTCGGCAACCACGCGCCGCTGAAGCTGCTGCTGTCGCAGGACACCGTGGCCGATGCCAACCGCACCCTGGCCTACCACCGTTACCTGCAACGCGAGCGGACCTCGCGCATCGCCACCCTGGCCGGCGAGCTGGAAACCCTGGCCAGCCTCGAGCAGCAGGTCACCCAGCGCCGCGATGAACTGCAACGTGCCCGCGACGCGCACCGGCAGCAGGCCAGCACGCTCGAGCGTGACCGCCGCGAGCGGGAAAGGCTCATGGCCGAACTGGACCAGCGTTACCGCGACCGGGCCGAGCGCGAACAGGCGCTGGGCCGCGACGCGCAGTCGCTTGAAACGCTGCTGCGCAATCTGCGCCAGGCCGCGGCCAAGGCCGAGCGCGAGCGTCGTGCCGCCGCCGCGGCAGCCGCCAGGGCAGCTGCGGCCAAGCCGCCGGCAGGCACTGAACGCCCCCGCGCCGGCAAGGTGCCGCCACGGGTGACTGCCAGTGCGCCGCCGCCCCGCGTGGGCGGGCTGGGCTGGCCGGTGTCGGGCAACCTGCTGTCCCGTTATGGCGGACGCCTGCCCGACGGGCGTGCCAGCAGCGGGGTGCTGATCGGGGCACCGGCCGGTACGCCGGTGACCGCGGTGGCCGATGGCACCGTGGTGTTCTCCGACTGGATGACCGGCTACGGGATGATCCTGATCATCGACCACGGCAACGGCTACATGAGCCTGTACGCGCACAACGACGCGCTGCTGCGCGATGCCGGCGCGCGCATCAAGCGCGGCGAGGCGGTGGCGCGGGTCGGCAACTCCGGCGGGCAGGGCGTGCCGGCGCTCTACTTCGAACTGCGCCGCAATGGGCAGCCGGTCGATCCGTCGAGCTGGCTGCAACGACGCTGAGCCCTGGCATGGCTGGGTTCAACGGGAATTTAGCCAGCCCTGACGCATAATCCGCCACGCGCGCCACCGGCGCGTCTTCCTTTCTTCCGGAGTGGTCCATGCGCGTCATCCGTCCCGCTGCCCTGTTGCTTGCCCTGCTGCCCGCCCTGGCCTGGGCCCAGAACCAGCCCGGCCCCGCGGCAGCAGGCAGCGAGGACGCCGACGCCAAGGAGTCGGTGACCTCCAGGGTGCCGCTGGACGAGATCCGCCGGTATGTGGCGGTGTTCAACGCGGTGCGTGCGGCCTACGTCGAGCCGGTGGACGATGCCAGGCTGATGCAGTCGGCGATCCGCGGCCTGCTGCTGGACCTGGATCCGCACAGCACCTATTTCGACCGCGCCGACGCGGAAGCCTTCGACGAGCAGGCCACCGGTGCCTATGACGGTATCGGCGTGGAACTGCTGCAGCAGCCGGACAACACGCTCAAGGTCGTGTCACCGATCGACGACACCCCGGCCGCCCGCGCCGGTCTGCGTGCCGGTGACGTCATCGTCGCCATCGACGGCAAGCCGATCAGCGCGATCGAGGCGATGGAGCCGCTGCGTGGGCCCTCAGGCTCCAGCGTGGTGGTGACCGTGGTGCGCGACGGTCGCAAGGAACCGTTCGACCTGTCGATTACCCGCGAGACGATCCGCGTCACCAGCGTGCGCAGCCGCCTGCTGGAACCGGGCTATGGCTACGTGCGCATCAGCACCTTCCAGGCCGACACCGGTGCCGACTTCCAGAAGCACGTGCGCCAGCTGCAGGACAAGGCCAACGGCCGGCTCGAGGGCCTGGTACTGGACCTGCGCAGCAATCCCGGCGGCCTGCTCACCGCCGCGGTACAGGTGGCCGACGACCTGCTGGAGAAGGGCGGCATCGTCAGTACCCGCGGCCGCCTGTCGATCAGCGACACCCGCTTCGACGCGACCCCGGGCGACCTGCTCAACGGCGCACCGGTAATGGTGCTGGTGGACGCCGGGTCGGCCAGCGCCTCGGAAGTGGTTGCCGGTGCGTTGCGCGACAACGGCCGCGCGCGGGTGATCGGCAGCCGCACCTTCGGCAAGGGCTCGGTGCAGACCGTGCTGCCGCTGGACAATGGCGACTCGGTCAAGCTCACGACCGCGCGTTACTACACGCCCAGCGGCCGCTCGATCCAGGCCACCGGCATCGTCCCGGACGTTGAACTGCAGCCTGAGGCCGCCGAGGGCGAGGAAGTGGCCACCAGCGCCGACTACAGCGAGGCCACGCTGCCGGGCCACCTGCGTGGTGACGAGGAGGGCGGCGAGGCCGGCGAAGGCTACAAGGCCGGTGCGGTGCTGCCCGGCGACAAACCGATCGCCGCTGCCCTGGCCGAACTCAAGCAGCCCAGCTCGCAGCCGTCGGTACGCGAGGCCGTGGCCGCCGGCAAACCGGTCGCAGCCCCTGCGGCGGATTGATCGGCCCCTGCGCGGTCCAACAGCAAGGCCGCTGGCAGGAGCCAGCGGCCTGTGTCGTCCATGGGATGACGGGAGGAAAGGTCAGCGCGGCCGGGCCGGCAGCGGGAACGGGGTGACCACCTTCTCACCGGTGGCCGCGTCGCGGATCGCCGACTGGCCCTTCTTCTCCACTTCCTCGATGCGCACGATGCTCTGCATCGGCAGGTGCAGCACCTTGGTGTTGGCGAACTCGTCGCGAAGGCGCTCTTCGGTCGGGTCGACCAGCACGCCGTCGCGCAGGTCGAACACCAGGTCGGCCACTTCGTTGAATCCCCACAGGTGGCTGCTGCCCACGCGCCCGGCATACACCTCGTAGACCTTGCCGTGGTTGAGGAACGTCACTTTGTACAGGGGCTTGCTCATGGCGCGGATTATAGGGTGCGGGTCGACGCGACCCACCCGGGCAAGGCCGCCCACGGCTCAGAAACCGTGGCGCTTGCGCAACCGGCGGGCAATGGCCGCGCGCACGTACAGCCCGTAGGCCACGCCGAACACGAAGCCGGCCACGTGCGCGGCCCAGGCGACCTTGCCGAAGCTCGGGCCGATGTAGGCGAACACCACCTGCAGGCCCGCCCACACACCGATCAGCAGGTAGGCCGGGGCGCGGATGAATTCCAGGAACAGCCCCAGCGGCAGCACCACGCCCAGCCGCGCGCCCGGGAACAGCGCCAGGTAGGTGCCGATCAGCGCCGACACCGCGCCACTGGCGCCGATGATCACCCGGCCCGGGGTGCCCATCATGTAGAGCGCGACCAGGTTGGCTACCGCGCCGCCGACCAGGAACAGGAGCAGAAGCCGCCACGGCCCGAGCACCCGTTCGGCCGGCAGGCCGAAGATCAGCAGGAACACCAGGTTGCCCAGCAGGTGCGACCAGTCCGCGTGCAGGAACAGCGCGGTGAACAACCGCAGCACGCTGCCATCGCGCAGCGCCGCCCACCAGTCGCGGGGGTGGTCCAGGCCGGTGGAGAGGGCGCCCCAGTCCATCCACAGCACCCCGCGCGCCTCGTCCGGCCGCGACAGGGACCACAGGAACGCGATCCAGATGGCCAGGAAGAGCAGCGGGGCGGCCCAGCGCAGCGCCGGCTTCCTGCGGGTCGGAATGGAGATGAACATGGGGTGGGAAGCGTACCCCGGGGCTGCCCGGAACCGTCCACAATCCGGCCCGTTCCTTACCCTTTCGTCGTTATTGTTTAGTTAACGGTGCTGGGTATACTGCATACGGCGTCGTATGTCGGGAGGGGACTCCGGCGCGTTCCATCCGTCGTACGCGAGGGTGGGACGCAGGCGCGCAAAAGACGAACCATCACCGTTTTCCGGAGAGAAAAAACATATGTCCATCGCTTCCAATATCGCCCGCGTCACCGCCCTGGCCGTGGGTATTGCCGGTGTCCTGGCTGTTGGCGACGCCAGCGCTGCTGCCTTCCAGCTGAAGGAAAATTCCGCCAAGGGCCTCGGCCGCGCGTTCGCTGGTTCCACCAGCGCCTGGGGCGATGCCTCGGTCGTCGCGACCAACCCGGCCTCGATGCGCCTGCTCGAAGGTCGCCAGTTCCAGGCCGACCTGAGCGCCATCAGCTTCTCGGCCGATTTCGAGAAGTACGGCGCCCGCAACTCCAACGGCACCCCGGTGTCCGGTGGCAACGGTGGCGACGCCGGCATGATCGCGCCGGTCCCGGCTGCGTACTTCTACATGCCGCTGGGCGATGACAACATGCACTTCGGCATGTCCCTGAGCGTGCCGTTCGGCTTCAAGACCGAATACGACAACGACTGGGTGGGCCGCTACCACGGCGTCACCACCGACCTGAAGGCCATCGACCTGGGTGCCTCGTTCTCGTATGACGTCAACCCGTACGTGTCCTTCGGCGCCTCGGTGTTCGTCGAGCACCTGACCATGGAGATCTCCAACGCCCTGGACATGGGCTCGGTGATCAATGGCCAGGCCCAGCAGCGCGCCGTTGCCCAGGCCCAGGCCGCCGGCATCACCAATCCGGCCCAGCTGGCCGCGATCGCCAACCAGGCTGCCATGGCCGCCGCTGGCCAGGGCTTCTACCCGGGCAGCGCTGATGGTTTCGTGACCATCGAAGGCGACAACAACGCCATCGGCTACACCCTGGGCACGACCCTGAGCCCGAGCGAAGACACCAACATCGCCATCAGCTACCGCTCCAAGGTCAAGCACAAGATCACCGGCGGCACCGGTGACTTCACCGTGCCGGCCAACGTCGGCGTGGCCCTGGGCCAGCCGGCCAGCGGCCTGTTCACCGACAGCAGCGGCAAGGCCACCCTGACCCTGCCGGCCTCGGCCACCATCTCGGTCACCCACCGCGTCAATGACCGCTGGACCGTGATGGCCGACGTCAGCCGCACCGCGTGGAAGAGCGCGTTCGACCAGGTGACCGTGGACTTCGCCTCCAACCAGCCGGACAGCGTGCTGTCGTTCCAGTACGACGACACCACCTACGGTTCGATCGGTACCGAGTACAAGCTGAGCGACACCGTCACCCTGCGTGGCGGCCTGGCCTATGACGAGTCCCCGACCAGCTACGCCCACCGCGACGTGCGCGTGCCGGACGTGACCCGCAAGTGGGTCTCGATTGGCCTGGGCTGGACCCCGTCGGAGCAGACCGAGTTCAACTTCGGCTACACCCACCTGTTCACCAACTCGCCGGCGATCAACGTCACCAGCGCCACCGGCAACGTGCTGCAGGGCAAGTACGACGTGGGCGGCGACATCCTGGCTGCCTCGATCAACTACAAGTTCTGATCGAACGCTCCATGAGCTGCAAGGGAACCCCGCTCCGGCGGGGTTCTTTTTTGGCCTGTGGCCAAGGCTGCGCAGACATGAAAAACCCCGCTTTCGCGGGGTTTTTTGCATCACTGGGTACCGGTTTTCCTCAGTCGCCCAGCGTCAGCAGCGACGCGTTGCCGCCGGCGGCGGTGGTGTTCACCGTCACCGTCTTCTCGGTGGCAAAGCGCAGCAGGTAGTGCGGGCCGCCGGCCTTGGGACCGGTACCGGACAGACCCTGGCCACCGAACGGCTGCACGCCCACCACCGCGCCGATCTGGTTGCGGTTGACGTAGACGTTGCCGACGTTGACCCGCGAGGCGACGCGCTCGACGGTCTCGTCGATGCGCGAGTGCACGCCCAGGGTCAGGCCGTAGCCGGTGGCGTTGATCTGGTCGAT
Organism: Stenotrophomonas sp. Marseille-Q4652; assembly: GCF_916618915.1. NCBI lineage: Bacteria > Pseudomonadati > Pseudomonadota > Gammaproteobacteria > Lysobacterales > Lysobacteraceae > Stenotrophomonas > Stenotrophomonas sp. Marseille-Q4652. Next base: position 2,328,692 of record NZ_CAKAKE010000001.1, on the reverse strand, counting down.
CACCGCATCGAGCTGGTCGGCCTTCCAGCGGATAACGTGCAGCACCGGCCCGAACACCTCGCGCTGCAACTGGTCCAGCTCCTTCAGCTCGTAGGCGCGCGGGGCGAAGAACGTGCCGTGGGCGGTGTCCTCCAACATCGGCGCGACGGCGATCAGGCGCGCCTCGCGGTCCATGCGCGCGGCGTGCTCCTCGAGGATCTTCAGCGCATCGGCGTCGATCACCGGGCCGACGTCGGTGGACAGCTCGCCCGGGTTGCCGACCTTCAGCTCGGCCATGGCGCCAGCCAGCATGCCCATCACCTTGTCGGCGATGTCGTCCTGCACGAACAGCACGCGTGCGGCCGAGCAGCGCTGGCCGGCCGAGGTGAAGGCCGAGCCGATCGCGTCCTTGACCAGCTGCTCGGGCAGGGCCGAGGAGTCGGCGATGAAGGCGTTCTGGCCACCGGTCTCGGCGATGAGCACGCCGATGGCGGCATCACGCGCGGCCATCGCGCGGTTGATCGCACGTGCGGTCTCGGTGGAGCCGGTGAAGGCCACGCCGGCCACGCGCGCATCGGCGGTCAGGGCCGCGCCGACGGTGGCGCCGTCGCCGGGCAGGAACTGCAGCACCGCTTCGGGGATGCCGGCTTCGTGCAGCAGCTTCACCGCGGCGGCACCGACCAGGTTGGTCTGTTCTGCCGGCTTGGCGATCACGCTGTTGCCGGCGGCCAGCGCCGCGGCCACCTGGCCCAGGAAGATCGCCAGCGGGAAGTTCCACGGGCTGATGCACACGAACACGCCGCGGCCATGCAGCTGCAGCTCGTTGGACTCACCGGTCGGGCTGGGCAGCTTTTCGGCGTGGCCGAACTGCTCTCGCGCCAGCTTGGCGTAGTAGCGCAGGAAGTCGACGGCCTCGCGCACCTCGGCCACGCTGTCGGGCAGGCTCTTGCCGGCTTCCTTGACGCACAGCGCCATGAAGGTGGCAATGCGTGCTTCCAGCAGGTCGGCGGCGTTCTCCAGGATCGCGGCCCGGCTGGCGGCCGGGGTGCGGTTCCAGCCCGGATGCGCGGCCACGGCATTGGCCAGCGCCTTCTCCACGGTGGCGCTGTCCGCGGCCTGCCAGTGGCCCACTACCTGGCGTCGGTCGGCCGGGTTGGTCACCGCGGTCTTCGCGCCGGTGGCGCTGGCACCGGGTACCAGCGGTGCGGCCTGCCAGCCATCGGGGCCGGCGGCGGCGAGGGCGGCATGGAGCTGGCCGGCGAGGTCGCGCAGCGCGTTGTCGTTGGCGAGGTTCACGCCCATGGAATTGTTCCTGTCATGGTTCTGGCTGCGCAGCAGGTCGACCGGCAGCGGGATCTTGGGATGCGGGATGGAGGCGAACGAGGACACGGCTTCGACCGGATCGCGAATCAGCTCGTCAATGGACACGTCCTCGTCGGTGATCCGGTTGACGAAACTGGAGTTGGCGCCGTTTTCCAGCAGGCGGCGCACCAGGTAGGGCAGCAGGTCCTCGTGCGAGCCGACCGGCGCGTACACGCGGCACGGCACGCCCAGTCGGTCGGCGGGGATCACCTCGGCATACAGGTCATCGCCCATGCCGTGCAGCTTCTGGTGCTCGTAGGTGCGGCCGCACGCGATCTGCCGGACCGCGGCGATGGTGGCCGCGTTGTGGGTGGCGAACATCGGGTACAACACGTCGGCGTGGCCGAACAGGCGCCTGGCGCAGGCCAGGTAGGACACGTCGGTGTTCTGCTTGCGGGTGAACACCGGGTAGCCCGGCAGGCCCTCGATCTGCGCGCGCTTGATCTCCGCGTCCCAGTACGCGCCCTTGACCAGGCGCACCTGCAGCTTGCGGCCGATGCGGCGGGCCAGGTCGGCCAGGTAGTCGATCGTGTACGGGGTACGCTTCTGGTAGGCCTGCACGACCACGCCGAAGCCTTCCCAGCCCTCAAGCGAAGGATCGGTCACCACCGCCTCGATGATGTCCAGCGACAGTTCCAGGCGATCGGCTTCCTCGGCGTCGACGGTGCAGCCGATGCCATAGGACTTTGCCAGCTGCGCCAGCTCGAGCACGCCGGGCACCAGGTCGCGCATCACGCGCTTGCGCTGGGCGTGCTCGTAGCGCGGGTACAGCGCCGACAGCTTGATCGAGATGCCGTGCGCGGTGGTGACGTCGCCGCCTTCGCCGCCGCCATGGGCAAGGTTGTCCTTGCCAATGGTGCGGATCGCGCGCCGGTAATCCTCCAGGTAGCGTTGCGCGTCCTTCATCGTCAGCGCGCCTTCGCCGAGCATGTCGAACGAATAGCGGTAGTTGGCGTTGTCGCCCTTGTGCGAGCGTGCCAGCGCCTCGTCGATGGTGCGGCCCATGACGAACTGGTGGCCCATGATCTTCATCGCCTGGCGTACGGCCAGGCGCACCACCGGCTCGCCGACGCGGCCGATCAGGCGTTTGAACGCGCCATGCACGTCGCGCTTGGTGGCATCGGCCAGGTCGACCAGGTGGCCGGTCAGCATCAGGCCCCAGGTCGAGGCGTTGACCAGCACCGATTCGGACTGGCCCATGTGCTTCTTCCAGTCGGCGTCGCCGAGCTTGTCCCGGATCAGCTTGTCGGCAGTTTCCTGGTCGGGAATGCGCAGCAGCGCCTCGGCCACGCACATCAGCAGCACGCCTTCCTCGCTGCCAAGGTCGTACTGGCGCATGAACGCCTCGATCGCGCCCTGGTTCTTCGCGCGGGCGCGCACCCGCTGCACCAGGTCGGCGGCAGTGGCCTGCACCTGCGCCTGCTGGTCGGCTGGCAGGCGCGCCTGCTCGAGCAGTTCGCGCACGTGGTTGGTTTCGTCCTTCAGCCAGGCATCGGTGATGGCCTGGCGGAATGCGCCTGGAACAGGCGGAAGATCACGCGCAAGCAACGCGGCAGTGTCGTTGCCTGACACATGCGTGGCAGGGGCTGGAGAAGGATGTGCGTTCATGCGCAGGGCCGGATGGAAACTTGGCCATTTTAGTCGGATCGCTGGCTCCGAAAGCGATTTTCCTGGTCTTTCTGGGCGGTCAAAACCACTGGAAAGCAGCGCAGAACCCAGCCATTTCGGTTGCGCCGTGACTTTGTGCCGGATTCGTCATGATGATTGAAGAAAGCAGCGAACCGCTTGGTGCATCGCAGCATTTTTTCTGCATGAACCGGAGCTTGCCGGGGTCGGTGACCGGGGCTACCATCGATCGCGTTTCCCGCGGCATGAACGCGGTTGCGACATGATCGAGATGCTTCGGTTGTTTCCGGATGGGTCAGGTGCGCGGCTGCGGCTGCGTCCCCCACGGGCGCTGTCAGCCCGGCAGTTCGTCCTGTTGTTCGCCGCACTGGCGGGTGCGATGTGGTTCACGGCTGGCCTGGGGTGGCTTTCCGGAAACGTCTTCGCTCCGCTCTTCGCGCTGCTGCACAGCTTTCTTGTGGCCGCCGCGCTGCGCTGTACCTGGCGCAGCGGCGAACGCAGGGAAGAGATCCGGGTAGGGCCCGACTGCGTGGAAGTCACCCTCGCACACGGCCAGCCCCCGGCGTTCCGCGCACACCCTTACTGGGTGCGCCTGGTCACCGGGGACGAGACGGTCCGACTGGTATCCAGCGGGCGGCAGGTGGAGGTGGGGAGCTTCCTCGCGCCAGCCGAACGCCAGCAACTGGCGCGGACTCTGGAAAGCTTGCTTGCAGCCAGCAATGGCTGCCACCGATGACGCCAAGGGTCTAGGAAATGAAGCAAAGCAGCAGCTGGGGTAGGAAGTTCGGTTCGTTGGGGATGCTGGTATCGACCATGTTGGCAACGCCGATGGCGTGGGCCCAGGCGGCTGATCCCAAGGCATGGCAGTTGAACATGGGGCGCGGCGTCACCCAGACCGCACGCATGGCCTGGGAAGCACACATGGTCGCGCTGTGGGTCTGCGTGGTGATCGGCCTGCTGGTGTTCGGCGCGATCGCGGTGGCGGTCGTGAAGTTCCGCAAGTCCAAGGGCGCGGTCGCCGCCACCTTCAGCCACAACACCAAGGCCGAAGTGATCTGGACCGTGATCCCGGTGCTGATCCTGATCGTGATGGCGTGGCCGGCCACGGCCAAGCTGATCGCCATGTACGACACCCGCGATGCGGAGATGACCATCAAGGTCACCGGCTACCAGTGGATGTGGAAGTACGAGTACCTGGGCGAGGGCGTTCAGTTCACCAGTCGCCTGGACCGCGAGTCCGACCGCATGCGCCAGAGTGGCGAGCGGCCGACGCTGGATTCCCATCCGCATTACCTGCTCGACGTGGACAACCGCCTGGTGCTGCCGGTCGATACCAAGGTGCGTTTCGTCATCACCTCCGATGACGTGATCCACGCCTGGTGGGTGCCGGCGCTGGGCTGGAAGCAGGACGCCATCCCCGGGATCATCAACGAGGCCTGGACCAGCATCGAGGTCCCGGGCGTCTACCGCGGCCAGTGCGCCGAGCTGTGCGGCAAGGACCACGCCTTCATGCCGATCGTGGTCGAGGCCCTGCCCAAGGACGAATTCCAGCGCTGGCTGGCCGCGCGCAAGCCGGCATCGGCCGAGCCCGCGGCCGAACCGGCAGCGGAACCCAGCCCCGACGCCGAACCTGCCCCCGGGGCCGGCGCTGCCGCCGGCTCGACCGACGCCTGATGTGCATCCGCACCGGATGGTGCGGCACGAAAAATCGATAAAGAGGTGTAGTTGCGATGTCCCATTCCGCAGTCGAACACTCCGATCATCACGGCCACAAGCAGGGCTTCGTCGAGCGTTGGTTCTTCTCGACCAACCACAAGGACATCGGCACGCTGTACCTGCTGTTCTCCTTCGTGATGTTCATCATCGGCGCGGCGATGAGCGTGGTCATCCGTGCCGAGCTGGCACAGCCGGGCCTGCAGTTCGTCAGTCCCGAATTCTTCAACCAGATGACCACCGTGCACGCGCTGGTGATGATCTTCGGCGGCGTGATGCCGGCCTTCGTCGGCCTGGCCAACTGGATGATCCCGCTGCAGATCGGCGCGCCGGACATGGCCCTGCCGCGCATGAACAACTGGTCGTTCTGGCTGCTGCCGGTGGCCTTCACCATGCTGCTGCTGACCCTGTTCCTGCCCGGCGGCGCACCGGCCGGCGGCTGGACGCTGTATCCGCCGCTGTCGCTGCAGGGCGGCTACAACGTGGCCTTCACCATCTTCGCCATCCATGTGGCCGGCATCAGCTCGATCATGGGCGCGATCAACATCATCGCCACCGTGCTCAACATGCGCGCCCCGGGCATCGACCTGCTGAAGATGCCGATCTTCTGCTGGACCTGGCTGATCACCGCCTTCCTGCTGATCGCGGTGATGCCGGTGCTGGCCGGTGCGGTGACGATGCTGCTGACCGACAAGTTCTTCGCCACCAGCTTCTTCAATGCCGCCGGTGGCGGCGACCCGGTGATGTACCAGCACATCTTCTGGTTCTTCGGCCATCCCGAGGTCTACATCATGATCCTGCCCGCCTTCGGCGTGGTCAGCGAGATCATCCCGACCTTCAGCCGCAAGCCGCTGTTCGGCTACCAGGCCATGGTCTACGCGACCGCGGCGATCGCCTTCCTGAGCTTCATCGTCTGGGCCCACCACATGTTCACCGTGGGCATGCCGCTGGGCGGCGAGATCTACTTCATGTTCGCCACGATGCTGATCTCGATCCCGACCGGGGTGAAGGTGTTCAACTGGGTATCGACGATGTGGCGCGGCTCGCTGACGTTCGAGGCTCCGATGCTCTTCTCGATCGCCTTCGTCATCCTGTTCACCATCGGCGGCTTCTCCGGCCTGATGCTGGCCATCGTGCCGGCCGACTTCCAGTACCACGACACCTACTTCGTGGTGGCGCACTTCCACTACGTGCTGGTCACCGGCGCGGTGCTGGCGCTGATCGCGGCGGTCTACTACTGGTGGCCCAAGTTCACCGGGCGCATGTACAACGAGTTCTGGGCCAAGTTCCACTTCTGGTGGACGATGGTGTTCGTCAACCTGCTGTTCTTCCCGCAGCACTTCCTCGGCCTGGCCGGCATGCCGCGCCGTATCCCGGACTACAACCCGGTGTTTGCCGACTGGAACCTGATCAGCTCGATTGGCGCGTTCGGCATGTTCGCCACGCCGTTCATGATGGCCGCGGTGCTGCTGGCCTCGCTGCGCAAACCCGCCGATGCACCGGACCGCGCCTGGGAAGGCGCCAGGGGTCTGGAGTGGACCATCCCGTCGCCTGCCCCGGCCCATACCTTCACCGTGCCGCCGGTGATCCGCCCGGGCGACCTGGCCCATGACGACATCACCCACTGAGGCGCCGCGCATGACCGGACCGCGCCCGCCCTTCGATGACATGGCCCTGCGCCGCCGCCGCGCCTCGCGCACCGCGCTGGTGGCCGGCGCGATCGCGCTGGTGGTCTACCTCGGTTTCATCCTGTCCGGGGTGATCGGCCGATGAGCACGCCGGCAGGCACCGCGCGACGTACGGCCGGCCTCGGTCGCATGGCCGCGGTGGTGGTGGGCGTGTTCCTGCTGACCTTCTCGCTGGTGCCGCTGTACCGCATCGCCTGCGAGAAGGTGTTCGGCATCCGCCTGGAGCGCGGGCCGGCGCAGGCCGCAGCGGCCGTGGCAAGCGGCAAGCGCACGGTGCGGGTGGAGTTCGATGGCGGGGTGAACTCGAAACTTCCGTGGGCGTTCCACCCCGAACAGCTGACCATGGACGTGGTGCCCGGCGAGCTCAACGAGGCGCTGTACTACGCCCGCAACGACAGCCAGCGCGCGCTGGTCGGCAGCGCGGTACCGTCGGTGGCGCCGGCGCGGGCCTCGGGCTACTTCAGCAAGACCGAATGCTTCTGCTTCACCGCGCAGACCCTGCAGGCAGGGGAGACACGCGAGATGCCTGTGCGCTTCATCGTCGATCCGGACCTGCCGGCCGACGTGAACACGATCACCCTGTCCTACACCTTCTACAAGAACGATGCGCTGTCGCTGCAGCTGGCGCCGGCTTCCGCGGCCACCAACGCCGGCCACGCCGCTCCCTGATCACGGACCCGGAACCAACGCCATGGCCCAGAACTCGCCCGACGCCAATGTCTATTTCGTGCCCAGCCACAGCAAATGGCCATTCCTGGGTTCGATATCGATGCTGGTGCTGATGGTCGGCGTCGCCAGCTGGCTCAACGATGCCCGCTGGGCCCCGTGGGCCTTCGCCATCGGCGTGGCGATGCTGGTGTTCACCCTGTTCCTGTGGTTTGGCGATGTGATCCGCGAGTCCGAGGCCGGCCACTACAACCGCCAGGTCGACGTCTCGTTCCGGATGGGGATGGTGTGGTTCATCTTCTCCGAGGTGATGTTCTTCGGCGCCTTCTTCGGCGCGCTGTTCTACACCCGCAATCTCGGCCTGCCATGGCTGGGCGGCACTGGCGACGGCGTGATGACCAACGAGCTGCTGTGGTCGGGCTACTCCGCCGCGTGGCCGACCAACGGCCCGGGGGCGATCGGTGGCAGCTTCCAGACCATCCCGGCGTGGGGCCTGCCGCTGCTCAACACGCTGATCCTGCTGACCTCGGGCATCACCCTGACCATTGCCCACCATGCCCTGAAGGCCGGCAACCGCCGCGGGCTGCTGGTCTGGCTGGGCGCCACCATCGCGCTGGGCGCGGTGTTCCTGTTCTTCCAGGCCGAGGAATACATCCACGCCTACCGCGAGCTCAACCTGACCCTGGGCTCGGGCATCTACGGCTCAACCTTTTTCATGCTCACCGGCTTCCATGGCGCGCACGTGCTGCTGGGCACGATCATGCTGCTGGTGATGTGGTTCCGGGCACTGCGCGGGCACTTCACCCGCGACAACCACTTCGGCTTCGAGGCCGCGGCGTGGTACTGGCACTTCGTCGACGTGGTGTGGCTGATGCTGTTCCTGTTCGTTTACGTCCTGTAAGCGCACGCCGGACCGCCCGGCACACGCGCCGGGCGGGCAGGGACGTCAGCCGCCGACGCCGTGCGGCTTGATCCAGCCGCTGTAGATGCCCACGATCACCAGCAGGATCAGCGCCACCGACAGGGCGATGCGCCGGGTCAGGGCGTTGACCGTGCGCTTGGTCTGGCCACGGTCGACCAGCAGGTAGTACAGCCCTGCTCCCAGATTCCAGACGATGACGATCAAGAACGCGATTACCAGCAGGGTCTTCAGCGAATCATTCATGCGCGGCTCGAAGGCGGGGTGGGCCACGCCATCTGACCGCGTTTGCGCGTGCTTGTCATGATGCGCCAGCACACGCGGCTGGTCGGCTGGTCGCTGGCCATGCTCGCCATCGCCCTGTTCTGCACCCTCGGCACCTGGCAACTGCAGCGCAAGCTGGGCAAGGAGGCGCTGCTGGCGCAGGCCGGCAGCGCCATGGCCAGTGCCCCCGTGGGATTGGCCGCTGCGCTGGACGGGCCACCGCGCCTGCAGCGGGTGCAGGGCCATGGGCGCTTCCTCGCCGCGCAGGTGCTGCTGGACAACCAGCTGCGCGAGGGCCGCGCCGGCATCCGTGTGTACCAGCCGTTCCTCGCCGAAGGCGGCAACCACTGGGTGCTGGTCGACCTGGGCTGGCTGCCGATGCCGGCCGATCGCCGCGTTCCGGCAGTGGCTCCGGTCAGTGGCGAACACGAACTGTCGGGGCTGCTGGCACCGGCGCCCGCGGCCGGAGTGGCGATGGGCGAATCGATGCAGGCCACCGGTGCGGATACCTGGCTGGCGGTGCGGCTGGATTTCCCGCGCATCGCACGCGAGCTGCAGGTTCCCGGTCCGATGTCCGGGCAGGTGTTGCGGCTGGATCCGGACATCGCGCTGGGCCATGCCCGCGACCTGGCAATGCTGCCCAACACCCTGCCGCCCGCGCGCCATCTCGGCTATGCGGTGCAGTGGTTCGGGCTGGCCATCGCGGTGCTGGTGATCGCGGTGCTGCTGGAGTGGCGACAGCGGCGTCGGCGCTGAGCCGCCACCCATGAGAAAATGCCGCACATGAATGCCGTCTCCCAAGCGCCCCAGGGGCGAAATCGCGGGCGCTGGACCCTGGTCGCCCTGTTCGCGCTGTTCTTCGGCTCGATGGCGCTGGCCGGGTTGCTGCGTTTCTCCGGCTGGCAGCCGCAGGGGCAGCGCAACCACGGCCAGATGCTCGCGCCGCCGGCCGACCTGCGCCAGCTCGCGCCGACCCTGGCCGACGGCAGCGCGTATGCGTGGGAACCGGCCGAACGGCGCTGGCGCGTGCTGGTGGCACCGGCCGGCGAGTGCGCTGCGGCGTGCGTCACTTTGTCGCAGGATCTGCACAAGGTCTGGCAGCTGCTGGGCCACAACGCCGATAATGTCGACATCCTGTGGCTGGGCACTGTGCCCGCTTCCGCCGCCGGCATGCCGGCGCTGCGGCCCCTGTCGCCACAGCCGGCACTGCGGGCGAGCCTGCCCGGTGTCGACGACCCTGCCGGCCTGCCGGTGTACGTGGTCGATCCCAATGGCTTCGTGATCCTGCGTTACGCGCCCGGATTCGATCCGGCCGGCCTGCGTGCGGACCTGGCCAAGCTGCTGAAACTGAAGTGAGTCGCCTGATGAATTCCCACGCGCGCCCGGCGCCGCACCGCAATTTCCATCGCCTGGCATGGTTCGCCCTGATCATGACCGCCTCGACGATCATGTTCGGCTCGTTCGTGCGCCTGTCCGATGCGGGCCTCAGCTGCCCGGACTGGCCGACCTGCTATGGCCGCGTCACCTGGCCGCAGACCCAGGCCGAAGCCCTGCAGCACGTGGCCAGCGAGATCCGTCCGCTGGAGACCCACAAGGCCTGGCGTGAGCAGGTGCACCGCTTTCTGGCTGGCGCGCTTGGCGTGGAGGTGCTGCTGCTGTCGCTGATGGCCGCGCGCCGCCGTCGCCATGGCGTGGCCCAGGTGGTGGCTGCCTGCAGCCTGGTGGCCGCGGCAATCCCGATGTACATGCTCGGCAAGCACGTGGAAGCCAGCGTGCTGGCGGTGGTGGGCGAGGGGATCCTGCTGGTCGCAGCCTGGCGCTGGTCCAACAGCGACCTGTCGCGGGTGGCGGTGCTGACCCTGGCGGTGGTCGTGTTCCAGGCCCTGCTCGGCATGTGGACGGTGACCTGGCTGCTCAAGCCGGCCGTGGTCATGGGCCACCTGCTCGGCGGCATGGCGATGTTCGGCTGCCTGGCGTGGATGGCGTGGAAGGCCACCAACATGCCGATCACCCTGGTGCAGGCACCGGTGATGCGGCGCTGGCTGCTGGCTGGGGTGGTGCTGCTGGTCACCCAGATCGCGCTCGGCGGTTGGGTCAGTGCCAACTACGCGGCGCTCGCCTGCGGCGGCAGTTCGTGGTCGGCCAACAACTTCCCGCGCTGCGTGGGCCAGTGGTGGCCGATGCAGAACTACGCCGAGGGCTTCACCCTGTGGCGTGGCATCGGCGTGGACTACGAAGGTGGCGTGCTTGACGGCGCCTCGCGCATCGCCATCCAGATGGCGCACCGCATGTTCGCGGTGGTGGTGGCGCTGTACCTGTGGGTGGTGTCGGCGCGCATGCTGCGCGTGCCCGGCCTGCGTGGCTGGGCCAGCGCGCTGGGCCTGCTGGTCGCGGTGCAGGTCACCCTGGGCATCCTCAACGTCAAGCTGGCGCTGCCGCTGGGTGTGGCCGTGGCCCACGCCGGCTGCGCGGTGGCCCTGCTGTTCGTGCTGGTGTCGCTGCTGGCGCGCCTGCGGGCTCCGGAATGAACGCCGTGTCGCCCGGCGTGCGCCAGTACTGGGACCTGACCAAGCCGCGGGTCGTGGCCCTGATCGTGTTCACCGCGCTGGTGGGCATGTTCCTGGCCGTGCCCGGCCTGCCGACCGCCGAGCAGGTGAAGGCCGGCGTGCTGGGCTTCATCGGCATCTGGCTGTCGGCCTCGGCCGCGGCCGCGATCAACCAGCTGCTCGATGCCCGCATCGACGCGCAGATGGCGCGTACCTCGTGGCGCCCGCTGGTGGTCGGTGCGGTGACGCCGCGCCAGGTGCTGGTGTTCGCCGGCGTGCTGACCGCGCTGTCGATGACCATCCTGGTGCTGTGGGTCAACGTGCTGACCGCGGTGCTGACCTTCGCCTCGCTGATCGGCTACGCGGTGATCTACACCGTCTACCTCAAGCGTGCCACCTCGCAGAACATCGTCATCGGCGGCCTGGCCGGTGCCACCCCGCCGCTGCTCGGCTGGGCGGCGATCACCGGCATGCAGGGTCCCTCGGACTGGGCCTACGCCTCGCTGCTGGTGCTGATCATCTTCATCTGGACGCCCCCGCACTTCTGGGCGCTGGCGATCTTCCGTCGCGCCGACTACGCCAAGGCCGACATCCCGATGTTGCCGGTGACCCACGGCGTGCCGCATACCCGCCGGCAGATCCTGTTCTATTCCATCGCGCTGGCGGTGGTGAGCCTGATGCCGACCGTGGTGGGCATGAGCGGCTGGTTCTACCTGGGCAGCGCCGCGGTGCTCAACGCGATCTTCCTCTGGTACGCCTGGCGCATGCTCGATCCGCCGGACGAGCTGTTCAACATGAAGATGTTCAATTACTCGGTGGTCTACCTGATGGCGCTGTTTGCCTTCCTGCTGGTGGACCACTGGCTGCTGCCCTGGGTGTAGCGTGGCTTGACTTGACGGGTTGCATGTGAGCTGGTAAGTGGAAATAAAACCGCACGAGCAAGATTGGAGGCTGATGAAATGAACGAAAACATGAGGGCAGTTGTTTTTGTAGCAGCAATGATTTTTTCAGGATCCATGCAGGCTGGGGAGTTTGCCTCTGGGACACGTGTTTCGTTTGACGAACACAGTGGGCAGGTAGTCATGACTGCAGCAACGATCAACGCTTCGGACAGGCTGAAAGCGTCTGCCGAATTGGCGGAGTACCGGGCCGAAAAGAACGGTGATCCACGTGTCGTTGATCTGAAGGGAAATGTTCGAGTGACGGCAGATGGGCAACTCGTTTTGGCGGATGCGGCGACACTTTACCCCCAAATATCTGCCCTGACGGCTACTGCTGTCTCCGTGGCCAATTTGGTCGGAGCAAAATCCATAGTTGAATATACCTGTAGTAACGGGAAGCTGGAGGCGGATGGCGTGCCAGTTGAAGGGAATTCTGCATGCCACGGTAAAATGCTAATCACTTGTGGCGGGAAGGGGGGTAATGAAGTTCAGGTTATTTTCCTTGTCGAAGATTGTCCGTTGCAATGATTGTTTGAATGGAATCACGTGGTCAGAAGGGGCGGCTCATGCCGCCCTTTTCATGGCATCAGGTCACTGGTTCACAACCTTGGGTATTGCGATCGAGAGTTGAATTCACCATGTGTAATGTGGGGAGTCGGGTGAGGCTTTGCCGGGCAAAGCTTCATCGCGCACCAGGGTGCCCTCCTACGGTTTGCGCGCGTAGCGCTGCGCCACCATCGCGCAGACGATGAGCTGGAGCTGGTGGTAGATCATGATCGGCAGCACGATCGCGCCGAGGCTGCCGCCGGCGAACAGCACCTTGGCGATCGGCACGCCGGTGGCCAGGCTCTTCTTGGTGCCGCAAAACAACACCGCGATGCGGTCCCCGCGGCTGAAGCCTGCCCGTCGCGCGACCAGCGCCACCAGTGGCATCGCCACGCCTAGCAGCACTGCGCACAGCACGGCGGTACCGGCCAGCGCCGGCAGGGGCGTCTGTCGCCACAGGCCTTCGACCACCGCCGCGCCGAAGGCGGCGTAGACCACCAGCAGGATCGTGCCCTGGTCGGTCCAGCGCAGCAGCGGGCGGGCGCGTTCGACCGCGGTGCCGATCAGCGGCCGCAGCAGGTGGCCGAGCACGAACGGGGCCAGCAGCAGCAACATGATCTTGCCCACCGCCTGCAGCGGGTTGGCCATCGCGCCGCTGCTGCCGGCCAGCAACGTCATCAGCCACGGCGTCAGGAACACGCCCAGCAGCGAGGACAGCGAGGCGCTGCACACCGCCGCGGCGACATTGCCGCCGGCCATCGAGGTGAACGCGATCGACGACTGCACGGTCGACGGCAGGGCGCACAGGAACAGCATGCCCAGCGCCAGTTCCGGGGTGAGCAGCGCGTTGGCCAGTGGCTGCGCCAGCAGGCCGAGCAGCGGGTACAGCACGAAGGTGCAGGCAAGGATGACCAGGTGCAGGCGCCAGTGCAGCAGTCCGGCGACGATGGCCTGGCGCGGCAGGCGGGCGCCGTGCAGGAAGAACAGCAGGGCGATGGCGATGTCGCTGACCTGGTCCAGCGCCACCGCCGCACCGCCGCGTGCCGGCAGCAGCGAGGCCAGGGCGATGGTCGCCAGCAGGGCGAGGGTGAAGTTGTCCGGACGCGGCAGGCGCCGCGCCATCACGCCTGTCCCCGCGACTGCAGGACCTGTTCGACCGTCGGGGCCAGCGAGCCGAGCCCGGCCTTGCGGCCCAGCTCCATTGCGGCGTCATCGCTGGCGCCGTCCTCGGCGGCGGCCAGGGCGAGCAGGGCGCCGACGCGGTTGCCGGAGGCGCAATGCAGCAGCACCGGGCCCTCGGCATTGGCCAGCAGCTGCTGCAGCGCCCGCGCCCTGGCCAGGGTGATGTCCTCGCCGCCGGCCACTGGCAGGGTGACGTAGGCCAGGCCCAGGCGGCGGGCTTCGGCCGCCTCGTCATAGCCGCGTGCCTCGTCGGCGCCGCGCAGGTCGATCACGGTACGCACGCCGCTGGCCGCCGCGCTGGCGAGCTGTTCGCGGCTGGGCTGGCCGCCGGTGTGCAGGCCGGGGCGCGGCTGGGCGAAGGGCAGTGCGCCGCTGGCGTGGGCCAACGCGGTCGTCAGCAACAGGGACAGGGCAAGCAGGATGCGGATCATGTGCGGGCTCAACCCAGGGACGCGCGCGCCTTCAGCAGCTCGCGCAGTTCGTACTTGTCGGTGTCATCCAGGCCCTGCTGCAGCTGCTTGGCCTGCAGCTCCTCCAGGCGCTGCTGCAACAGCTGCTTTTCCATCTGCAGCATCGCGTCGTGCAGTTCCTGGGCCCAGGCCTGTTCGTCGCCGGGCAGTTCGATCGCCGCCAGCTTGTGCAGCGCGGCCTGTTCCTCGCGGCCGGTGAAATGCTCGAGCACGGCGCCGGTGGTGATTTCCGGACGCTGCTGCACCAGCTCCAGCAGCTCGATCAGCAGCTCGATCCCGGGCAGGCGCAGGCCGGACAGGGCGCGATGGCCATCGATGCCCAGCGCCAGCGAAGGCTGCTGCAGCAGGATGGCGATGGCCGCGCGCACCAGGCTGCGCTTCTGCACCGGGGCGACCTGGCGGCCCGGTCGGGGGCGCGACTGCGGCTGTGCCGGCTGTGCGGCACCGACGCCGGTGAGCCGGGCGAGCTCCTGCTTCATCAGGTCGCCGAAGGCGCCGTCGGGGATCTGCGCCAGCATCGGCTTTGCCCGCTCGGCCAGGCGCGCCTTGCCGTCGAGCGTGGCCAGGTTGATCTCGCGGGTGAGCTCGTCGAAGAAGAACTGTGACAGCGGCGTGGCCTGCTTCAGGCGCGCATTGAAGGCCTCGGCGCCTTCCTTGCGCACGATGGTGTCCGGGTCCTCGCCATCGGGCAGGAACAGGAAGAAGGCCTGGCGGCCATCCTTCATGCGCGGCAGCACCGATTCGAGCGCACGCCAGCCGGCCTTGCGCCCGGCGTTGTCGCCGTCAAAGCAGAAGTAAACGTCCGGCGCGTTGCGGAACAGAAGTTCGGCATGGTCCGGCGTGGTGGCCGTGCCCAGCGTGGCCACCGCCTGGGTGACGCCGAACTGGAACAGGCTGACCACGTCCATGTAGCCCTCGACGACGATCAGCCGCTCGATCTTCTGGTTGGCCTGGCGCACCTGCCACAGGCCGTACAGCTCGCGGCCCTTGTGGAACAACGCCGTCTCCGGCGAGTTGAGGTACTTGGGACCGTCGTCCTTGTCGAGCACGCGGCCGCCAAAGGCGATCACGCGGCCGCGGCGGTCGAAGATCGGGAACATCACCCGGTCGCGGAACTTGTCGTAGACGTGGCCGCGGTCGTTCTTGGAGAACAGGCCGGCGCGTTCGAGCAGCTTCATCCGCCGCTCGTCCTTGCCCAGCGCATCCTTCAGCGCGCTGTAGCCGTCGGGCGCGTAGCCGATGGCAAAGCGCGCGCGGTTGTCTGCATCCACGCCACGCTGGTCGAGGTAGGCGCGGGCCTTGTCGCTGCCCTCCAGCTGCTTGACGAAGAAGCGGCTGGCCGCCTCCACCGCCGCGTACAGGTCGCGGCTGTCGTCCTGCTGCTGGGCGCTGCGCGGGTTCTCCGCGCGTGGCACTTCCATGCCCACGCGCTTGGCCAGTTCGTCCACCGCATCGAGGAATTCGAGGCGGTCGTAATTCATCAGGAAGCTGATCGCGGTGCCATGCGCCCCGCAGCCGAAGCAGTGGTAGAACTGCTTGGTCGGCGACACGGTGAACGAGGCCGAACGCTCGTCATGGAACGGGCAGCGCGCCGAGTATTCCTTGCCCTGGCGCTTGAGCGGCACGCGCGAGCCGACCACCTCGACGATGTCGGTGCGGGCCAGCAGGTCGTCGATGAAGGCGTCGGGGATCCTGGCCATGCTCAGCGTCCCCCGTCTCGATGCGCGCACGCGCGCCGACCGCCAGCAATCACGGCAGCGCAGGCGGGAACGGGGGCGGGAAGCAGGCGGGGCATGGCAGGCCGATAGGATGCCATGGACGTCAAGCGCGTGGCCGGATGCAGGCACTGCGTCTTACGGCGTACTCGGCGGATCCGGAGGCGCGTCCACGGCTTCCGGGCCTGATCCGCTGGCTTCGGCCGCAGCCAGGTGCCGGGCATCGGCGCGCTCGTCGATCACTGCGGTGATCAGCGCCCCGGCGAAGAACACCAGGATCGCGTAGTACAGCCAGATCAGCAGCAGCACCAGCGCGCCCATCGAGCCGTAGGCGCTGCCCGGCGCGGCCTGCGCCAGGTACAGGCCGATCAGGTAGCGGCCCAGCGCGAACAGCACCGCGGTGATGATCCCGCCAAGGATGGCCTGCTTCCATTCCACCCGGCGGTCGGGCAGGTAGTGGTAGAGGAAGGCGAACGCGGCCGCATACAGCAGCAGGGTGGTGAGGTAGCCGATCGCCGGCAGGATCGAGGGCATCCGCGCGAAGGCCACCTGCAGCGCGGTGGTGGCGATCATCGAGATGATCAGCAGGAAGCCCAGCGCCAGCACCACGCCCAGCGAGAACACGCGTTTCTTCAGCCACGCCAGCAGGCCGTTGAGGCGCTGTGCGTCGGTACGGAAGATCAGGTTCAGCGCGCCCTGCAGCTGGGCGAACACCACGGTGGCGCCAATGAACAGCAGCGCCGTGCTCCACAGCCCGGCCAGCGAGCCGACGCTGGGCTGGTCGGTGGCGTTCTCGATCACGGTATCGGCCACGGCCGCGGCGTTGTGTCCGGCCATCTGCGCGATCTGGTCGATCAGCGACTGCTGCGCCGGTGGATACAGCGAGGCGGTCAGCCACAGCAGCAGCACCAGCAGCGGTGCCAGCGACAGCAGCGCGTAGAACGACAGCGAGGCGGCCTGGGTCATCAGGTCGATCTCGACGAAACGCCGCACCAGCGCCACCGGCAGGCTGTGCTGGGCGCGATCACTGAAGCGTTGCAGGCGGGGCGAAAGGCGAGGGGCCATGCGACCAGTCAAGGCGGAAGTCGCCCGTGTTCTAGCAACTGCGCGCGCAAGGTGGGATGAAAGGGCGGCAGCGCAGGCCGCAAACGAAAAGGCCCGCCGGGTGGCGGGCCTTTCGCACCGCAGGAGCGGCCGGGATCAGCCGGCCAGTGCCTGCTTCACCAGCCTGGAGACCAGGCCCATGTCGGCCTGGCCGGCCAGCTTGGGCTTGAGCACGCCCATCAGCTTGCCCATGTCGGCTGCGCTGCTGGCGCCGGTTTCGGCGATCGCGGCCTGCACCGCGGCCAGGATCTCGGTCTCGCCCATCTTGGCCGGCAGGTAGCGCTCGATCACCACGATCTCCTCGCGCTCCACCGAGGCCAGGTCCTCGCGGCCGGCGGCTTCGTACTGGGTGACCGAGTCCTTGCGCTGCTTGACCATCTTGTCGAGCACGGCGATGACGGCGGCGTCGTCCAGCTCGATGCGCTCGTCGACCTCGCGCTGCTTGATCGCGGCGTTGATCAGGCGGATCACGCCCAGGCTGTGCTTGTCGCCGCCCTTCATCGCGGCCTTCATGTCGTTGCTGAGCTGCAGTTTCAGGCTCATGGGAAACCTCGTCATCAGGAGGAGGGCAGGGCCGGCCTGCCGGGAAACGCAGGAACGCAAAAAGCCGGCCACGCTCGCGCGTGCCGGCTTTTACCCCCTTCATGGGACTGTGCGCCAGGCGCAAGCCCCATTCAGGAGCTGCGACCGATCAGTACAGGCGCTGACGCTTGGTGACGTCGCGCGACGAGCGACGCAGCTGGCGCTTGACGGCGGCGGCAGCCTTGCGCTTACGCTCCTGGGTCGGCTTTTCGTAGAACTCGCGCTTGCGGGTCTCGGCCAGCACGCCGGCCTTTTCGCAGGTGCGCTTGAAGCGGCGGAGCGCAAACTCGAAAGGTTCGTTCTCGCGGACTTTGACGCTGGGCATGGAATCTCCGGACACAAGTAGACCGGGCAGGCCCGGTAGGTGAGCCGCGCATTATAGCGGCTTGATCCGGCTGTGCAAGCACTTTGCACTTGCACCCGTCCGAATCGGGTCCACAATGCGTGCCATGAAAGTCCTTGGCATTGAATCATCGTGCGATGAGACCGGCGTGGCGGTGTATGACACCGACCTCTCCGGCCCCGACGCGCTGCGTGCGCACGCCGTCTACAGCCAGATCGCCCTGCATGCAGAGTATGGCGGCGTGGTACCGGAACTGGCCAGCCGCGACCATGTGCGCAAGACCCTGCCGCTGATACGGCAGACCCTGGCCGAAGCCGGGCTGAAGCCGTCGGACATCGACGGCGTCGCCTACACCGCCGGGCCGGGCCTGGTCGGCGCGCTGCTGGTCGGCGCCGGCGTGGCCCGCTCGCTGGCCTGGGCGCTGGATGTGCCGGCTGTCGGCGTGCACCACATGGAAGGCCACCTGCTGGCACCGCTGATGGAGGACGACCCGCCGCAGCCGCCGTTCGTGGCCCTGCTGGTGTCCGGCGGGCACACCCAGCTGGTGGCGGTGGACCGCATCGGTTCCTACCGCCTGCTGGGCGAAACCCTGGACGATGCCGCCGGCGAGGCCTTCGACAAGACCGCCAAGCTGATGGGCCTGCCGTATCCCGGTGGCCCGCAGCTGGCGCGGCTGGCCGAGCAGGGCACGCCGGGCAAGTACAGGTTCGCGCGGCCGATGACCGACCGCCCGGGGCTGGATTTCAGTTTCTCCGGCCTGAAGACCCAGGTGCTGCTGGCCTGGCGCGACAGCGACCAGGGCGAGCAGACCCGCGCCGACATCGCCCGTGGCTTCGAGGACGCGGTGGTGGACACCCTGGCGATCAAGTGCGGGCGCGCGCTGGAGGCGGCCGGCAGCGACACCCTGGTGATCGCCGGCGGCGTCGGCGCCAACAGGCGCCTGCGCGCGAAGCTGCAGGAGATGTGCGCGCAGCGCGGCGGACGCGCCTGCTTCCCGCGTCCATCGCTGTGCACCGACAACGGCGCGATGATCGCCTTCGCCGGCGCGCTGCGCCTGCAGGCCGGCCAGCACGAGGACACTTCGGTGCGCGTCACCCCGCGCTGGGACATGGCCGCCCTGCCGGCGCTGGCCGCCTCAGGCGCGTAACAGCCCTTCGAACAGCGCCTGCCAGCGGGCCATCACCGCCTGCCCGGAGAAACGCGCGATGTTGCGGTGGGCGGCGGCGCCCATCGCGTCGCGCAGCGACGGATCCGACAGCAGCCGGTCCAGCGCCGCGGCCATGCCTTCGATGTCGCCCGGCGCGACCAGGAAGCCGTCCTCGCCGTGGGTGACGATTTCCGCCGGGCCGCTGCGGCAGTCGTTGGCCACCACCGGCAGGCCGCAGCTCATCGCCTCCAGCAGTACCATCGCGAATCCCTCGTACTGCGAGGACAACGCCAGCACGCTTGCCTGCATCAGCGCGCCGGGCACGTCGCGCACGGCGTCGTCCAGGGTGACCTGCGACTCGATCCCCAGCCTGTGCGCGAGCCGGCGCAGGTCGTCCTTGCCGCCCGGGCCGACGATGCGCAGGGTCGCATCCGGATGGCGTGGCGCCACCCGCGACCACGCTTCCAGCAGGCGGTCGAAGCGCTTCTGCCGGGTATTGCGGCCAAGCGCGATGACCTGCTTCGAATCCAGCGGTGCGCGCGTGGGGCAGGCGAAGCTGGCGGCGTTGGGGATGGAGGTGATGTTGGGGAGCCGGCCCCAGGCCTCGGCATCCTGCGCGGTCAGGGTCACGAAGGCGTCGTAGCCGCCGATCAGGCGGTAGTCGGCGTGCTTGTAGAGCCGGCACAGGGCGCGTCCGGCGGCGGTCCGCTCCAGCCGGTACATGTGCTGCGCGCTCTTGTGCTTGGCGAAATGCAGCTCGCCGACCTTGCGGCACGCATGGCGGGTACGCGGCAGGTGGCGCGAGTACTCGTCGAACATCGAGATCGCGATGTCCGGCTGGAACTGCGTGAGCCAGCGGTCGGCGGCGGCGACGAACGCTTCGACGTTGCGTCCCTTGCGCAGCTTGTTCGCCAGGCCCTTGCGGTAGATCCGCTGCAGGCCGAGGTTGTGGTGGCGCACCTGCGCGGGAAACGGGAAGAACGGCTCGCGTCCCTGCGGATCGACCAGCGACACCACATGCACCTCGTGTCCCTGCGCGCACCACCAGGCGCACTTGTTGGAGAGCACGCGCTCCATGCCGCCGGAAGCGGTCGCATCCTTGAGGAAATAGGCCAGTTTCATTCGGTGCCGTCGCCCTTGGGCTAGAATCCTGAGCCCGTATTGTCGCAGCATCCAATGGACAAGGTATTCATCGAGGGCCTGGAAATCGAGGCGCTGATCGGCATCTACGACTGGGAACGGCGCATCCGGCAGACCCTGGTGTTCGATCTGGAAATGGGCTTTGACAACCGCAGGCCCGCGGCCACCGACGACATCGCCGACACCCTGAACTACAAGGCGGTGAGCAAACGGCTGGAGGAGTACGTCCGCCAGTCCGGCTTTGGCTTGGTGGAGACCCTGGCCGAGCGTTGCGCGCAGATCGTGCTGGACGAATTCAACGTGCAGTGGCTGCGGCTGAAGCTGTCCAAGCCCGGTGCCGTGCGTGGCGCCCGCGCCGTTGGCGTGATCATCGAACGCAGCCGCGACGCCGGCTGATTCCCCGCAGTAGAAAAAGGATTCCCCATGCAGCAACCGGCACTCGTCCTGCCGTGGCTGGAGTCGCTCCAGCAGTCCCTGGAACCGTATCCGATGGCGTGGCCAGCCACCGTGCTGGCCGCCCTGGTGGCGGTGGCATGGCTGGCCAATTTCGTCACCAAGCGCATCCTGCTGCGCGGCCTGCACAGCGTGATCCAGCGGGTGTCCGGCCATGGCGAGGAAGGCCGCCGCCCGCTGCGGGTGATCTCGCGCCTGGCCAACGTGGTGCCCTCGGTGGTGATCGCCGCCGGACTGAACCTGGTGCCGGACCTGCCCCCGGACCTGGTGCGGGTGCTGCAGGGCGCCTGCCACGTGTGGACGATGCTGACCATCGCGCTGGCGGCCTCGCATGCGCTGGACGTGTTCAACGACTTCTACGAGCGCCGTCCGGATGCGCGCAACAAGCCGATCAAGGGCTACCTGCAGGTCGCCAAGATCGTGGTGTTCGTGCTGGCCGGCCTGTCGGTGGTGGCGACCCTGGCCGGGGTCAAGCTGCTGCACGTGCTGACCGGCCTGGGTGCAGCAACCGCGGTGCTGATGCTGATCTTCCAGGACACCATCCTGTCGCTGGTGGCCAGCGTGCAGATCAGTGGCGATGGCCGCATCCGCATCGGCGACTGGATCGAAATGCCCAGCCAGAACGCCGATGGCGACGTGATCGACATCGCCCTGCACACGGTCACCGTGCAGAACTGGGACAAGACCGTCACCACCATCCCGACCAAGAAGCTGGTCACCGAGTCGTTCAAGAACTGGCGCGGCATGCAGGAATCGGGCGGGCGCCGGATCAAGCGCTCGCTGTACCTGGACCAGCACAGCGTGCAGTTCCTTGACGACGGGCAGGTGGCCGAGCTGTCGCGCTTTGCGCTGCTGCATGACTACCTGGACGGGAAGCAGCGCGAGCTGCAGGCCTGGAATGCCGGACTGGCGGCCAAGGGCATGGCGCCGGTCAACGCGCGCCGGGTCACCAACCTGGGGACGTTCCGCGCCTACGTGGAGCAGTACCTGAAGCACAATCCGCGCATCCACCAGGAAATGACCCAGCTGGTCCGGCAGCTGCAGCCGACCGAGCATGGGCTGCCGCTGGAGATCTACTGCTTCACCGCCAGCACCGCGTGGGCCGAGTACGAGGCGATCCAGTCGGATGTGTTCGACCACCTGCTGGCGATCCTGCCGGCCTTCGGGCTACGCGTGTTCCAGCAGTCCAGCGATGCGATGTTCATGCAGCTGCACGACCAGGCACGCGCGCGCTGAGTGCGTTGCCGGCAAGACCCACGTTCCGAGGAAGTTCCCATGGCCGATGACCGCATCGAATCGCTGATCTCCCGCATGACCGTGGAGGAGAAGGTGGGCCAGCTGGGGGTGTTCGCCGACATGGTGCGGCCGTTCGCGCCCGACGTGAACCCGGAAACCAACGTGCGCAACGCCGAGCAGGTGCTCGAGCAGGTACGTGCCGGGCGCGTGGGCTCGCTGTTCAACGGGGTCGGTGCCGAAGCCGGGCGCCGCATCCAGCAGGTGGCGGTGGAGGAAAGCCGGCTCGGTATCCCGGTGATCCTGGCGGCCGACGTGATCCACGGCATGCGCACGGTGTTCCCGATCCCGCTCGGCGAGGCCGCCAGCTTCGAGCCGGAACTGGCCCGGCGCACCGCACGCGCCACCGCGATCGAGGCGACCGCCGCCGGCATCCACTGGACCTACGCCCCGGCCGTGGACATCGCCCGCGACCAGCGCTGGGGCCGCGGTGCCGAAGGTGCCGGCGAGGACGTGGTGCTGGGCTGCGCGTTCGCCGCCGCGCGCGTGCGTGGTTTCCAGGGCGACGATCTCACCGCGCCGGACGCGCTGCTGGCCACGCCCAAGCATTTCGCCGCTTATGGCGCGGTCGCCGCCGGCATGGAATACGCCCAGGTCGACATCTCGCCGCAGACCCTGCGCGACGTGCACCTGCCGCCGTTCAAGGCCGCGCTCGACGCCGGCGCGCTGGCGGTGATGAGCGCCTTCAACGACATCAACGGCGTGCCGGCCAGTGCCAGCGAGGAACTGCTGACCGACATCCTGCGCGGCGAATGGAAGTTCCCCGGCGTCGTGGTCTCCGACTACACCGCCGACATGGAGCTGGTCGCGCACGGCTATGCCGCCGACGAGCGCGACGCCACGCTCAAGGCCTTCACCGCCGGACTGGACCTGAGCATGCAGAGCGGCTTTTACGCCGAACACCTGCCGGGTCTGGTCGAAAGTGGGCAGGTGCCAATGGCGATGCTCGACGAGGCGGTGCGGCGCATGCTGCGGCTCAAGCAGTCCATCGGCCTGCTCGATGATCCCTACCGCTCGCTGGACCCGGCGCGCGAGGCCGACACCTCGCATATCCCCGCGCACGATGCGCTGTCGCGCGAGGTGGCGCGCCGTTCCATCGTGCTGCTGAAGAACGAGGACGCGGTGCTGCCGCTGCGCAGGCGCGGGCAGAAGATCGCGCTGATCGGCCCGTTCGCGCGCGACCGCGACAACATCGAAGGCTGCTGGACACTGTTTGGCGACAAGGCGCGCTACGTGAGCCTGGAGCAGGGCATGCGCGCCGCGCTCGAGGATGACTCATTGCTGGAAATCCTCGATGGCTGCGGGCTGGAAACCGCGCTGCAGGACGGCACCGAACAGGCAATGGCCGCCGCGCAGCGCGCCGACGTGGTGGTGCTGGCGCTGGGTGAGCCGCAGCGCTACAGCGGCGAGGCGCAGTCGCGCGTGGAGATCGTGCTGCCGGCCGCGCAGCAGGCGCTGGCCGCAGCGGTGGCGATGACCGGCAAGCCGCTGGTGGTGCTGTTGCGCAATGGCCGCGCACTGGCCCTGCAGGGCGCGGTGCGCAATGCCCAGGCGATCGCGGTGACCTGGTACCTGGGCACCCAGACCGGGAACGCGGTGGCCGATGTGCTGTTCGGCGACTACAACCCGTCCGGCCGCCTGCCGGTGAGTTTCCCGCAGGTGTCCGGGCAGCAGCCGTATTACTACAACCATCCGCGCACCGGCCGTCCCGAGCTGCCGGACATGTCCGAGTTCAAGGCGCGCTGGCGCGAGATCCCCAATGCGCCGCTGTACCCGTTCGGCCATGGCATCGGCTACACCACGTTTGCCTACGGCCAGCCGCGGCTGTCGACCGCGCGGCTTGGCTGGGACGACACGCTCACCATCACCACCACGCTGACGAACACCGGCAAGGTCGCGGGCGAGGAAGTGGTGCAGCTGTACATCAACGACCGCGTCGCCTCGCGCGTGCGTCCGGTGCGCGAGCTCAAGGACTTCCGCAAGGTGGCGCTGGCTCCCGGCGAAAGTGTCGAGGTGGAGTTCCAGCTGCACCGCTCGCAGCTGCAGTTCACCGGCCGCGATGGCGTGCTGCGCGCCGAACCGGGCCTGTTCGACCTGTGGGTCTGCGCCTCGGCGCAGGACGGCGAGCCGGTGTCGTTCGAGCTGCTCGCTCTTTGATTCGCAAAACGGAAAAAGCCCGCCACCGCACGGTGACGGGCTGTTCTCCGAGCCTTTTGATGGGCGTCAGTTGCGCGGGGTCAGCTTGAGCAGGCGCCCGCCCTTGCCGTCTTCCAGCAGCCAGATGGCGCCGTCCGGACCCTGTTCGACTTCGCGGATGCGCTCGCCCATGTCAAAGCGCTCGGCCTCGCTGGCGTTCTCGCCCTCGAAGGCGACGCGAACCAGCGACTTGGACGACAGGCCACCGATGAAGCCGCTGCCCTGCCACTGCGGGAACTGGCTGCCGCTGTAGATGATCAGGCCGGCCGGGGAAATCACTTCCCACCAGGTCACCTTCGGTGCGATGAAGTCCGGACGGGTGTCGTGGTTGGGGATCTCGCGGCCGTCGTAGTGGTTGCCGTTTGAAACCAGCGGATAGCCGTAGTTGCCGCCGCGCTGGATCAGGTTGAGCTCGTCGCCGCCCTTGGGGCCCATCTCGTGCGCCCACAACCGCTGCTGCGCATCGAAGGCGATGCCGAGGATATTGCGGTGGCCCAGCGACCACACCTGGTCGGCGGGACTGCCCTGGTCGACGAAGGGGTTGTCGGCCGGCACGGAACCATCGTCATTGAGCCGGATCAGCTTGCCGAGGTTGGCCTTCATGTCCTGCGCCGGATCGAACTTCTGGCGCTCGCTGGAGCTGATCCACAGCTTGCCGTCCTGGTCGAAGGCAATGCGGTGGCCGTAGTGGCCGCTACCGGTGACCTTGGGCGTCTGCCGCCAGATCACCTGCAGGTCGGCCAGCTTGCCGCCACCGGCCTTGTCCAGCTGCAGCTTCGCCCGCGCCACGGCCGCGCCGCGGGTATCGCCGTCGCCGGCCTCGGCATAGCTGATGTAGACCAGCTGGTTGCTGGCGAACTGCGGATGCAGCACCACGTCGCCCAGGCCGCCCTGGCCACCGTAGGCCACTGCCGGCACGCCGGTGATCTCCGTGCTCTTGCGCGAGGTGACGTCGAAATGGCGCAGCTTGCCGCCCTTCTCGGTGACCAGCAGGCCGCCATCAGGCAGGAAGGTCATTGCCCACGGCTCGTCGAACCTGCCGAACTCGGTGGCGGTGAACGGCCATTGCGCGCGTTCCACCGCCGCCGGCTGGGCTTCGTTGTCCTGCGCGCAGGCCGTGGTGACCAGGCCGGGCGTCAGCGCGCAGGCGAGGGTGAGCAGCAGTCGGGGCGTCATGCGGGTCTCCTGTTGCAGCTGGGTATTGCCGGGTGTTTTACACCATCGATAGCGAAACCGGCGTCACCACGCCCCCCCGCTGGCCGCGCGACTGCACGTTTCACGAGCGACTGCGCCCGATCAGCGGTCCCGCGAAGTGCCGGACACCAGCTTGCCGGCCTCGTCCCAGGCGCGGCGGATCGCGTGGCGCGCACGGTCCCAGCCCAGCCCGGGCTTGTCGCGATGGTCGTGTTCCCAGCGCTGCTGCAGTTCGGCTTCCACTTCCTCATAGGCGCGGGTGTATTCGCGCACGCGGGCCTCGTGGCCGGCGTAGTAGGCCGATTCGAAATCCTCGAAACGGTCGCCTTCGGTGTAGTACGGCTCTGCGGTGAAGCGCTCGCGCCAGAACGTGGAAACCGCGGTGCGCTGCACGCCGTCATTGGGTACGCGGCCGGGGATCTGGTAGTCGGTACTCATTGGCGTTTCCTTTCTCGGGGACGCATGACCCTAACCGCACCGGCATTAAGGCCGGTGCGCCACGGCGTGAGCGCCGGATCAAGGACTGCGCTCAGGCCGGCAATGACGGGGCGTCGTAGGGCAGCGGCGTAGCACCGGCGGCGGTGATCGCGGTTTCGGCGCGGTCCAGCACCTCCGGTTCGGCGTCGACCACCAGCAGGATGCGGCCGCTCTCGATCTGCTCCTCGAAGGTGCGGCGCACCGGGTCGGGCACGGTCGAGCCCATCAGCGCCGACGACCAGCTGCCGACCAGGGCGCCGGCGGCGGTCAGTGCGCCGGCACCGGCCAGGGTGATGCCCAGCGGCGGCACCGCGATGGCCACCAGCCCGGCCAGCAGGCCGGCGGCACCGCCGCCCAGCGCGCCACGCGCAACGGCCGGCAGCATGTCGGTGCGCGCTTCCTTGCGGTCGTCGGGAATCTGCTGCAGCTCGATGTCGCCACGGGCCACCAGCGACAGGTCATCGTTCTCGACCCCATGCTGGCGCGCTGCCTGCAGGGCGTGCTGGGCGGCCTCGACGTCGTGGGTGCTGTAGACACGGCGGGTCTTCATCGGCGCGTTCCTGTGGGGGAGACGCCGCACGATCGCCGCACTCCAGTTAGCCAGCCGTGACCGGGACGTGGCCGCTCAGTGAGCCCGGCGCGGGAACAGGTAGATCACCGCGCCGATCGCGAAGGCCACCGCCGCGGCAAGGATGTTCTGCCAGCTGGCGCTGGCAAACAGCGCCAGGCACAGCAGCAGCGCCAGCACCGGGATCAGCCGGCCGCCGGGCAGCTGCATGGCCTCGGCGCGGTGGCCGTAGCGGCGCTCCAGCACCAGCACCGCCGCGGCGGTGCCGATGTAGGACAGCAGCCGGGTCACCATCGACAGCAGGGCCAGCAGCACGAACGGATTGTGGGTGGGTTCCTCGATCAGCATCGGTGCCAGCGCCAGGCCAAGCGCGATCACGCCCTGGGTGATGATGGCCGCGGCCGGGGTGCGGAAGCGGGCATGCACCCGGGCCAGGATCGACGGGCCGTAGCCGTCATGGGCCAGGGCGTACAGGAAGCGCGGGCCCATCATCATCGTGTTGGAGTTGGTGCCCAGGATCGACACCACCGCGCCGAAGGTCAGCAGCATCGCCATGCCGACGCCGCCGAAGGTGGCGGCCGAATCGGCCAGCGGTGTGGCCGAACCGGCCAGCCCGGCCAGCGTGCCTTGGGCGACCAGCTGCACGCCGGCATAGACCAGGGTCACGGTGACGATCATCGTCATCAGCGCGAACGGCAGGTCGCGGCGCGGGTTGCGGTATTCGCCGGCGGCGGCCGGAATGTTCTCGAAACCGGCATAGGCATAGAGCAGCAGCAAGGCCGCTTCGCCGAGCCTGGCCGGGTCATGCAGGGCAATGGCCTCGCCGCGGAAGGCCAGCGACCAGTCCACGTAGAACAGGCCGACGAAGATGAAGACCGCCAGCGGCAGCAGCTTGCCGATCACCAGCGCCACGCCGGTGCGCGCGGCCGAACGCACGCCTATCACGTTGATGAAGGTCAGCAGCCCGAGCGAGCCGACGATCACCGCCGCACGCCCGCCGCCTTCGCCGAGCACCGGCCAGAACCGCGCCAGCGCGTCGGCCAGGGCATTGGCCAGCGCCGCCGCCGAGGCGATGCGGGTCAGCCAGATCATCCAGCCGACCTGGAATCCGATGAACGGGCCAAAGGCCTCGCGTGCGTACAGGTAGCTGCCGCCGGGCGCGTCGTAATAGCTGGCCGCCTGCGCGTAGCAGGCCACCAGCAGCGCGACGACGACGCCGGCCAGCACCACGCCCCACAGGCTGAAGCCGCCGAGCAGGGCGACCGTGGCCGCGGGCAGCAGGTAGATGCCGCTGCCGATGACGTCATTGATCGACAGGCCGACGATCTGCCAGCGACTGACCGCGCGGACCAGCTGCGGCTGGCTGTTGTCGGCTTCGCTCACGGTGCGGCCTCCAGTGCCGGCAGCTGCCACTGCGCCTGCAGCCGGCGGTATTCAGCCGCGGGCAGCAGCACGAAACGGGCCTGCGGCTGCAGCCAGGCCAGCAGCGCGCTCATCCGTGCCGGTTCCATGGCGGTGCAGCCGGCGGTGGCCTCGCCGGGCGCGCGCCACAGATGGGCGAAGATGCAGCTGCCCAGGCCGGGCTGGTTGCCCGGGTTGTGGGCGATGACGAAACCTTCGCGGTAGCGGACGTCGCCGTTGTTGTGCAGGTCCAGCCGCATCGGCTCGGTCGAGCCTTCCACCGCCTCGGCGCCGACCTCGTCGGCCTCGACGATGCGGTTGTACAGCGGCGACTCGGGCACGTCGATGCAGTAGCTGTCACGCAGCATCGGCCGGTAGCGCAGCGCGCTGTCGATCATGCCTGCGTAGCCGAAGGCCTCGCCGATGGCGAACACGCCCGCCGGGCTGCGGCCATCGCCTTCGCGCTTGCGCGGACCGTCGCCGGCGGGCGCCGGATGCAGGCCCACGCCCCAGGCGCTGCCACTGCGGCCCAGGGCCACCTCGAAGGAGTCGCCATGCGGCTGCCAGCCATCGTCGCCGCGTTCGAACGCCTGCAGGCGCCCGCTGCCCGCATCCCAGCCCTCGCTGGTCACCACGACCACTTGCCTGGCGCCATCGAGCGGGCCGCTTGCTGCCAGGGTGGCGGCAGCCGGCACGGCCAGTGACAGCAGCAGGGCCAGGCGCGGCAGCAGGCCGCCGGTGGCGGCGCGGGTGGGACTGGGCATGGGTCGGCAGGCTCCGGCGGTCAGTTGTCGATCAGGTGCTGGATCCGTTCCTGGTTGACGCCGAGCTGGCGGTACCGGTCCGGGTTGGCATGGCACAGCAGCACGAACACGAAATCGAGCAGGTACTGCAGCGAGGAACGGTACAACAGTTGCGCCATGTGCGGTGCCTGCGCATGGGCGCAGATCGCCAGCGCCGCATCGGCATGCGCGCGCAGCGGATTGGAGGTGTGGCGGGTGATCGACACCACCCTGCCGCCGCCTTCCTGGAACTGGCGCGAGAGCTGCCACAGCTGGGGCAGCCGGCCGAACTCGGAGAACACCAGCATCACGTCGCCCGGCCGCGCAGCGGAAAGGTTGGCCATCATCAGCACCGGATCGGCGTGGTGCACGGTGAGGATGCCCAGCAGCGACAGCCGCATCGCGAACTCGCGTGCGTACAGGCCGTCATCGCCCAGGCCGTAGACGAACACCTTCGGTGCGGCATCGAGCAGGCCGACGATGGCCTCCACCGTCTCCTGCGGATTCACCAGCCGCGTTTCCTCCTCGGCCTCGAGCTTGGCACGGTGCAGGTCGGTGGCGTGGCGGGCGTAGTCGCTGTCGGCCGGCGGCGCCGGTGCGGCCTCGGCCTGGCCGTTGCCGGCGCGGGCCACCGCCTCGCCAATGGAGTACTTCAGGTCGGGATAGCCCTTGAAGCCGAGCTTCTGGCTGAACTTCACGACCGAGGACTGGCTGATGTCCAGCGCATTGGCTAGCTGCTGCGAGGAGTAGTCGCGCAGCAGGTGGGCGTTGTCGAGGATGAAGTCGGCGATGCGACGCTCGATCGCCGACATCTGCTCGCGTTCGGAACGGATCTTCAGCAGCGGTGGCATGGGCGAGGTGGCGGTTGGGTGGCAGGACTTTACGGCAGCGACCGGCGCCGGCGCAGCGGGCCGGCAGGCACGCGCACGCAGATGCGAACGGCACCTGCGCGGACAGGTGCCGTGCGGGAAACCGCCGGGGTATGCGGCAGCGCGGTGCGGATGACCCTGCGCTGCCAGGTGCTCATGCGGGGAGCATTTCCAGCCCGCGCACCTCGGTGATGCCCAGGCCGGGCGCATCGGAGATGCTGATCTCCGACTCGTTGAAGGTGACCCCGCCCTCGACCGGGTTGAAGCGGCCCAGCGACGGACCATCGAGGTCGACCTTGGTGATCACGTCGGCGCGGGCCACTGCCAGGTGCACGGCGGCCGCCACGCTGATGCTCGATTCGATCATGCAGCCGATCATGCACGGCATGCCGTAGATCGCGGCGATGTCGGCGATGCGGATCGCGTTGGACAGGCCACCGGTCTTCATCAGCTTGATGTTGATGATGTCGGCGGCGCGCTGCTGGATCAGGTCGAACACCTGGGTGGGGCTGAACACGCTCTCGTCGGCCATCACCGGCGTGTTGACCCGGTCGGTGACGTACTTCAGGCCGGCGATGTCGGCCGCCTTGACCGGCTGTTCCAGCAACTCCAGCACCACGCCCGCGTCCTCCAGCGCCTTCATCGCGTGCACCGCCTGCTTGGCGGTCCAGCCCTGGTTGGCGTCCAGGCGCAGCAGGGCACGGCCCTCGACCGCGGCATGGATCGCCTTGACCCGCTTGATGTCCAGGCCGATGTCCTTGCCGACCTTGATCTTCAGCGACTCGAAGCCGCGCTCGATCGCCGACAGCGAGTCGGCCACCATCTTGTCGATGTAGTCGACGCTGATCGTGATGTCGGTGGTGATCACCGGGTCGCCGCCACCCAGCATCTGGTACAGCGGCGCGCCGTGCAGCTGCGCCCACAGGTCGTAGACGGCAATCTCCACCGCGGCCTTGGCGCTGGTGTTGCGTTCCATCGAGCCCTGGATCAGCCCGCAGATGCGGTTGAGGTTGGACACGTCCTGGCCGATCAGGCGCGGGCCGATGAAGTGGCGGATCGCCTCGATGATCGAGCCGTGGGTGTCACCGGTGATCACCGCCGTGGCCGGTGCCTCGCCGTAACCGGTGTGGCCGGTGTCGGTGCGCACCAGCACCACGATGTCCTCGACCGTGTCGACGGTGCGCAGGGCGGTCTTGAACGGGGTCTTCAGCGGCACGCGCAGCATGCCGAGCTCGATGGCGGTGATCTTCATTCGTGGGCCCGTGGCCGGATGCGTTGGATGTTGGTGATGCGGTCGACGTAGCTGGCGGTGTCGCTGGCCATCATCGGCTCCAGCGGCGTCACCGAGACGCCATTGAGGTGGGCCTGCACGCGCTTGCCATCCGCGCCGAACCAGCTGCCGCCGGAGGTGTCGTGGATCAGCCAGGTACGGCCGTCGGCCTTGCCGATGGCCATCATCACGTGGCCCGGGATGTAGACCAGATCGCCGACCTGCAGGTCGGCCACGGCCTGGTCACGCTGGTCCTTGCCGTCGTCGGCAGTGAAGGCGATGCGGTCCAGCGCCGGGCTCACCGCCTGCGCGCTGGTATTGCGCGGCAGCAACACGCCGAAGCTGCGGTAGATCTCCGAGACGAAGCCGCTGCAGTCGCGGGCGTCGTACGAGTGGCCCCAGCCGTAGCGCTCGCCGAGGAACTTGAACGACTGCACCAGCAGGTTGCGCGGGGTCAGCGGCAGGTACTCGTCGGCGGTGTCCTGCGAGCGCGGCAGCAGCGCCGGCACCAGGGCCAGCGAGCCGTCGGCGTTGCGCACCGGCAGCTGCAGCACGTGGCCGGCGTGGGCCTGCTGGCCATTGACCGGTTCGTTGGCCGGCCAGCCGGCCAGCACCGGCAGGCGTACGCCCATGTCCAGCTGCAGGCGCGACACGCGCGGCTCTTCCGGGGTGTAGGCGGTGAAGGCGGTGGCGCCGGTCACCACCCGGTACGGGCCGGAGCTGCCATAGCCGAGTACCTGCGCGCGGCTGCCGAGGCCGACATGCTGCTTCTCGATCCACGCCGAGTAGCGCTCGCTGGTGACGAACAGCCACTGGCCGTCGGCGCTCTCGTGCAGCACTGCTACCGTATCGCCGGGGAACAGCGCCGACTCCTGGAAGCGGTCGATGTCGGTATCGCCACGGCTGTTGAACACCCGCAGCGCGGTCGGGAAGGTGCGCAGCGCGGCGCGATGCACCACCAGCCCGTAGCGGACATCGGTGGTGGCCGCGACCTTGCCCAGCGCCAGGTTGCGCTCCAGCGAGCGCAGCTGCGAGGCGCCGACCTCGCGCCCGTTGACGTCATACAGGGTGCGGCTGGGCAGGGACGAAAGCTCCTGGATCCTCGCAACCACCTCCTCGCGCGACAGCGTCGCCGGCAGCGCGGCGAGGTCGTGGATCGACTTGTCCTCGGCACGCATGCGCGCGTTCTGCGCGGCGATGCCGGCGCGGTCCAGGATCACGCGGTCCGGATCGGGAAGCTGCCCGACCCAGTGGTCGGCGCCCAGATAGGAAGCCTGCAGGCCGATGACACCGGCATGGCCGTCGCCCGTTCTCTGGGGCACCGGCGAGGAAGCCAGCGCGAGCGATGACCACAGCAGGGCCGCGGCGGCGACACCCAACGGCAAAGGCCGCAGGGCGGCAGACAGGCGGAACGGATTCATCGAACAGGCTCCTCGGTAGCTTCAGGAATAGTTATTCCTTGTACGCGCGATTGCAAGAATAAATTATTGACCCGGCAATCGAGCCCGTGCTACACACCCTTCGTACCACCCGCGCGTTGGGGAGTGTCGTCGTGGATCGTGCCGTGCCTGCGTTGTCGCGTAGTTGCCCTGCCGTGCTGCAGTCGATGCAGCGGCGCGAGGGCGATGGACGCCGCTGCAGGGCGTGCGGGGGTCGGGCCGGCGGGGAGCGCCTGGCCCAGGACAATTGCGCGTTTCCAGGATTTCCCGCCAGGACGGCTCATCGGTCAACACGCGGTAGCGGACCCAGGTCCGGACGCCCGTGCGCGCGCCTGTTTGATCAGCGCAGCGGGGCAGCAGTAACGGCTTCAGGGGATGTGCGGCGGGCGGAGCAGCTGGGGAGCAGCTCCGCGGTGATCCAGCAAACAGGAGTTTCCGGCGTCCGGTGCTGCCACCGGAGGCCAGGTCCTCCGGGCAGTGGTTCCAATTTCTTATCAACGTCTGCAGGAGAGAGCAGGGGATGAACGCGAAGATCATGAAGCGGGCGGCGCTATGCGTTGCCCTGGGTGCGTGCCTGGGGTCCATGGCGCCTCTTGCGATGGCACAGAGTGCGACCGGTGCGGTGGCCGGCCGGGCAAGCGCAGGTGACCAGATCACCATCACCAATGCCGCCACCGGCCTGACCCGCACGGTCACCGTGGGCGCCGATGGCACCTACCGCCTGTCCCAGCTGCCGGTTGGCGACTACACCCTGTCGGTTTCGCGTGGGGGCCAGGGCGCCGGCCAGGACCTGACCGTGTCCGTGCCGCTGGGCGGCACCGCTACCATCAACCTCAATGCCGAAGGTGGCCTGCGCAACCTCGACACGGTGCACGTGGTCGGCTCGCGCGTGGTCAACCGCGTGGACGTCTACTCCACCGAAAGCTCGTTCAACATCAACCGCGAGGAACTGGCGCGGCTGCCGGTGGACCAGAGCCTGAGTTCGGTCGCGCTGCTCGCCCCGGGCGTGGTGGCCAGTGGCGCCACCTTCGGCGGCCTGACCTTCGGCGGCTCCTCGGTGGCCGAGAACGTGGCCTACATCAACGGCCTCAACGTCACCGACCCGTACCGTCGCCAGGGCTTCTCCTCGGTGCCGTTCGCCTTCTACAAGGAAGTGCAGGTCAAGACCGGCGGCTACTCGGCCGAATTCGGCCGCAGCACCGGCGGCGTGATCAATGCCGTCACCCGTTCGGGCACCAACGAGTTCCACGGCGGCGTGCAGGTCACCGCCGAGCCGGCGGCCTGGGAATCCAGCCGCGACGACCACTTCTACCGGGACGGCAGCATCACCGACCTCAACCGGACCAGCCGCGACGCCAGTCCGTTCTACAAGTACAACGCCTGGGCGTCCGGCCCGATCGTGCAGGACAAGCTGTTCTTCTTCGCGATGTACGAGAAGCGCGATGCAGACTCGCGCGACATCGACGAAAGCGAGGCCTGGAAGACCGACAGCGGCAACGACTTCTGGGGCGCCAAGCTGGACTGGCGCATCAGCGACGACCACCTGGTCGAGCTGCTCGCGTTCTCCGACAAGGCGACCTCGTACACCACCAAGTACAACGACTACGTCTGGGATACCAGGCAGTGGGGCGAGCCGGACATCGGCAGTGCCGCATCCGGTTCGGGTGGCGACAACTGGTCGGCGACCTACACCGGCCACCTGACCGAGAACTTCACCGCCAAGCTCATGTACGGCGTCAATGAGCGCAGCGCCACCTCCGGCAGCAACATGGATGCCGAGTGCAGCACCTACGCGCACACCGCCTATACCAACGGTCCCAAGCCGGACCGCATCGGTTGCCACCCCAACAACGCCCGCGTCAGCACCCGCTATGACGAGCGCGAAGCCAGCCGCGTGGACTTCGAGTGGACGCTGGGCGACCACCTGGTCCGTTTCGGCTATGACCGCGAGGTGATGGATTCGGACAGCACGGTCTTCAACCCGGGCGACGGCCTGGCCTACAGCGTGCTAAACACCCGTCCGGGCGCGGTGCTGGCCAACGGCGCGGCGGTGCCGGCCGGTGTCACCGGCCTGATCGACGCCCGCCGTTACGTAACCGGCGCGCCGGTCTCCACCGACACCCAGGCCTTCTACATCGAGGACAACTGGAACGTCACCCCGAACCTGCTGCTCAGCCTGGGCGTGCGCGCCGACAAGTTCACCAACACCCTGGCCAGCGGCGCGCTGTTCGCCAGGGCCGACTTCGGCGACATGATCTCCCCGCGCCTGGGCTTCAGCTGGGACATGAACGGCGACGGCACCACCAAGCTGTTCGGCAACGCCGGCCGCTACTACATCCCGCTGACCAACAAGCTGACCGACTACTTCGGCGGCGGCACCACCGACGAGCACACCTACTACGCGCTGGCCGGCTGGGAGCAGCGCACCGACTCCAGCGGTGCGGCCTACTACGTGCCGGTGCCGGGCGGCCAGATCGGCCCGGTGAACACCGATGGCAACGCCCCGGCGCCGGATGACATGCGCACCGCCGTGGCCAGGAACCTCAAGCAGGTGTTCCAGGACGAATACATCCTGGGCTTCCAGCAGGCGATCAGCGAATCCTGGTCCTACGGTGCGAACGTGACCTACCGCCGCATGACCCGCGCGGTGGAAGATGCGGCCATCCGCCACGTCGACGGCTGCCCGTGGTACTCGGGCGACTGGCCGATCATCAACCCGGGCGAGAAGACCACCCTGTGGTGCCCGACCACCAACGACTGGGTCAGCTTCGACAGCTCCAAGGACGGCTACATCACCACCGGCAGCGGCATCGTCATGGGCTACAAGAAGCCCAAGCGCACCTACAAGGGCGTGGAGCTGCAGCTGGACCGCGCCTGGGATGACAGGTGGGCGTTCAACGCCAGCTACCTGTGGTCCAAGTCCGAGGGCAACATCGAAGGCCCGGTGAACTCGGATACCGGCTACAACGACACCAACCTGGTGCAGTACTACGACCACCCGGCGGTCAACGAGCGCTACGGCTACCTGTTCAACGACCACCGCCACCAGATCAAGCTGCGTGGCAGCTTCAAGTTGAACGAGGCGCTGTCCTTCGGCGGCACCTTTACTGCGATCTCCGGTGGCCCGATCACCGCCTATGGCGTGCGCTGGCCCAACGACAACCGCAGTGCCGGTGGTCCGGGCGAGTACAGCGGCGGCGGTTCGGGCTGGCTGTGCGTGGCCAACTGCTCGAGCATCGATCGCGAGCTGGTGTACAGCCCGCGTGGTGCCTTCGGCCGCATGCCGTGGGTCAAGGACCTGGGCCTCAACGTCACCTGGACCATCCCGGTGCCGGTGGGCGACCTGAAGGCACGCTTCAACATCTACAACGTGCTCAACAGCCAGGCCGCGGTCAACGTGCACTCGCGTTACGAGAGCGCCCCGGGCGTGCAGATGCCGCACTTCGCCGAGGCCCGCCGCTGGCAGGCCCCGCGCTACGCGCAGCTGGACGTGAGCTGGAGCTTCTGATCCAGTGAGTGGGAAGGCAACGGCCCGCAATGCGGGCCGTTTGCCGTTTGGAGGGACGAAAGATGCAACAACGCAAGATCCTGCCGCGCTGGCTGCTGGCCGGCGCGCTGCTGCTGGCACCGCCGCTGGCGGTGGCCTGCGTCGAGGCCGATGCGAGTGCGCAGGCCCAGATCGACCGTCTGGTCGACGAGACGGTCGCGCGCTATGACCTGCCCGGCATTGCCGTCGGCGTAATCGAGGGCGGGGAGGTGATCCACGTGGCCACGCGTGGCCGGCTGGCCGTCGACGAACCCGCGGCGGTCGATGCCGACAGCCTGTTCAAGATCGCCTCCAACACCAAGGCGATGACCGGTGCGCTGCTGGCGCGGCTGGTGCAGGCCGGCAAGCTGCGCTGGGATGACCCGGTGATCAGGCACCTGCCGCAGTTCCGCATGCACGACCCATGGGTCACGCAGCAGATCCAGGTGCGCGACCTGCTGCTGCACAACTCCGGCCTCGGCCTCGGCGCCGGTGACCTGATGCTGTGGCCAGAACCCAATGATTTCAGCCGCGCCGACATCATCGCCGGCCTGGCCCACCTCAAGCCGGTGACCAGCTTCCGCGCCGGCTATGCCTACGACAACCTGCTGTACGTGGTGGCCGGCGAGGTCGCCGCCGCGGCCGGGGGCAAGCCGTACAACCAGTTGCTGCGCGAGGAAGTGTTCGCGCCGCTGGGCCTAGAGGGCTGCCGGGCCGGTGACTGGTCGCCGGCCAGGACCGGCAACGTCGCCCAGCCGCACGTGCGCCGCGAGGGCCGCAACGTGGTCGGCGGTCGCGATGGCGACTGGGAGGCCGATTTCCCGTCGATGGCCGCCGGCGGCGTGCGCTGCTCGCTTACGGACATGCTGCGCTGGAGCCAGGTGCTGCTCGATCCGGAGCTCGTGCCCGGCTGGCTGGACACCACGCAGCGCCGCGCGCTGTGGACCGCGCACATGCCAATGCCAATCAGCGAGCGCATGCGCCAATGGGAGGGCACGCACTTCCTGGGTTATGGCTATGGCTGGCGGATCTCGGACATGGAGGGCCAGTGGAAGGTTGCCCACACCGGCACGCTGTCGGGCATGTACTCCTCGCTGGCCCTGCTGCCGGACCGGAGGAACGGCGTGGTGATCCTGATCAACGGCGAGGCCGAGGACGCCCGCATCGCGCTGATGCAGGTGCTGCTCCAGCGCTGGACGCAGCCGCAGGTGCGCTTCAGCGTCGGCGATTACGGCGACCGGCTGCAGGCCGACCGCGAGGCCTCGCAGAGTGCCGGCCGGGTTGCCACGGATACCACCGCACGCCAGCCGGCAACCCCGGCCGGGCTGTCGCAGTGGGCCGGCGTGTACCGCGATCCGTGGTTCGGTGAGGTCACGCTGTGCCCGCAGGAAGGCATGGTGCGCTGGGTATCGCGCAAGTCGCCGCGGCTCGATGGCCAGGTCATGCGCCTGGAGTCGCGCTGGCTGGTGCAGTGGGAGCGGCTGGGCGAGGACGCCGAGGCATGGCTGCAGTTCTCGCATGAGGACGGGAAAAGGGTCATGCAGATGCGCGCCATCGACCCGGACATCGATTTCAGCTACGACTACCAGGACCTGCATTTCGTCCGCACCGGCGCGTGTCCCGCGTCCGGTGCCCACCCCTGAGACGACAGACAACCGAGGTTGCCATGCTTCGCATCCGCCCTGGTGCCACCCTCCGTTGCAGCCTGCTGGCTGCCGCACTGCTGGCTTGCGCCAGTGCCGCCGCCGATGAAGTGAAGGTGTCCACGGCCATCGATGCCGCGCAGGCCGGCATGGTGGAGATCCGCACGCTGGCGCCGGATATCGCCATGGACATCCGCTACGCCGGCCGCGACAACTTCACCGGCAACGTCGTTCCCGGCTACGAGGCCGCCGCCTGCTACCTGCTGCAGCCGGTGGCCGAGGCGCTGGCCAGGGTCCAGCACGACCTGCGCGCCGGTGGCTACTCACTGCAGGTCTACGACTGCTACCGCCCGGTGCCGGCCGTGCATTCGTTCGTCGACTGGGTCGGCCAGCCGGACGATCCGCAGGCGAGGCAGCGCCACTATCCCAACGTCGCCAAGGACACGCTCATCGACGAGGGCTACATCGCCTCCACCTCCGGCCACAGCCGCGGTGCCACCGTCGACCTTGGCCTGCTGGACTGCCGCAGCGGTCGCTGCGAGCCGCTGGACATGGGCACGCCGTTCGACTTCTTCGATCCGATCGCGCATACCCACACACCCGGGCTGACCGATGCCCAGCGTGCAAACCGCAAGCAGCTGCTCGATGCGATGGCCAGGCGTGGCTTTGCCAACTATCCCAAGGAGTGGTGGCACTTCACCTTCCGCCCGGAGCCGGACCCGACCACCGCCTACGGCTTCCCGGTGCGTTGACGCGGGGCGAAGCACGGCCGGTGCAGGGTGGGTGTCCAGAAGGAGCGATCACATGGATACCCAGCTGCTGACCGTGCACTGCCCGTACTGCGGCGAGCCTACCGACCTGGTGGTCGATCCCTCCATCGACGACCAGCAGTACATCGAGGACTGCCAGGTCTGCTGCCGGCCGATGCAGGTGTTCGTGCAGGTCGACGACGACGGCGAGGTGCGGCTGCACGTGACCTCGGGCGACGAGGCGTAGCGCGCAGCCGCTAGACTGTGCGCTTCCCTCGTTTCGATACACGCACGATGAACCTGCCGCTGCACTTTGGACTGCTGGGCTCGCTGGAAGCCGGATTGATCGCCCTGCTGGTCGGGTTCGCGGTGTACTTGCTGTGGCACAAGCTGTGCGGCTGGCTGCGCTGGTCGATCGGCCACGCTCTGGGCTGGTCGTGCGTGATCGCCGTGGTGATCGGCGCGGGCATCGATATCTGGAAGCTGTTCTACATGGGGATGATGCGGCTGGAGTCGCCCCTGTACGCGCGGCTGTTCCTGGCCACCATCCACGATCCCAACGAACTGGGTACCCGCGTGGTGCTGGAAGTCTCCGGCGCGCTGGCCGGTGTAGCGCTCGCGTACTGGCTGTTCAGCCACCGGCCGGAAGACGGAAGCGGCAAGCCGGCCGCCTGATCCGGTCACGGGTCACGCTTTCACGGCCCATTGAATGGGCGGCTTACCAAGCACTGACGCCGCGCTAATCACTGCGCTAGACCCTCTCGCCTGCGAGCAGGTTAAATGCCTGTAATCCGCTGATTCCCCGGCAACAACGATTCAGGCCTCCAGCGGCAAGGTGGGCCCCGTGCGGAGACACCGTGCGTTTCCACCCACGTCAGAGAGGTATTCCATGAAGAATCTTCGTAACCGCAATTCCCTGCTCGCCCTGATCGTGAGCGCCAGCGCGGCGCTGGGCTTTCCGGCCTTTGCCCAGAGCGCCGGCCAGGACGCCACCACCGATGCAGGCGCTGCCGCGGCACAGGCACAGACACAGGCGCAGTCCAACGGCGGCGGCCAGACCTGGGCCAGCGTCGATACCGATGGCAACGGCTCGATCAGCCGCAGCGAGGCGCAGGTCAACCCGGGCCTGGCCCAGGTGTTCGACCAGGCCGATGCCGATTCCGATGGCCAGCTGACGCCGGATGAGTACAAGGCCTTCGTCCAGAAGCAGGCCAGCGGCAACTGACCTTCGGGGGTTGTTGACCGGTGATGGAAGGGGCGGCGCAAGCCGCCCCTTCCATGTGTGGCACAGGCCACGGTTGTTATCCTCGCCCGATGAAAACCCTTTCTTCCCACGCCATCGGCCTGGTCGGCTTCGATGGCGATGACACGCTCTGGCGCAGCGAGGACTACTACCGCGCCGCCGAGCAGCAGTTCGAGCAGATCCTCGGCCATTACCTGGACCTGGGCGACGCCGGCACCCTCGGCCACCTGCTGGCGGTGGAGCGACGCAACCTCGCCGTGTTCGGCTACGGCGTAAAGGGCATGACCCTGTCGATGATCGAGGCGGCGATCGAACTGACCGACGCACGCATCAGTGCCCGCCATCTGCAGCAGGTGCTGGAGATCGGCCGCGTCACGCTGCAGCACCCGGTCGAGTTGATTGCCGGCGTACGCGAGGCGGTGGCGGAGATTGCCCGCGACTTCGGGGTCGTGCTGATCACCAAGGGCGACCTGTTCCACCAGGAACAGAAGATCGCGCTGTCCGGCCTGCAGGACCTGTTTCCGCGCATCGAGGTCGTCTCCGAGAAGGATGCGGCCACCTATGCGCGGGTGCTGGCCGAGTTCGACCTGCCGGCCGAACGCTTCGTGATGGTCGGCAACTCGCTGCGTTCGGACGTGGAGCCGGTCATCGCGCTGGGTGGATGGGGGATCCACACCCCGTACGAGGTCACTTGGGCACACGAGGCCGAGCATGACGTGGCCGCCGGCGAACCGCGCCTGCGCGAGGTGCCGACCGCGGCCGGCTGGCCACATGCTGTGCGCGAGCTCGATGCGCTGGCGCGGAGCGCCCACGGTGCCTGACACCCGGGCAGGGCTGCGGCAGAATCGGCCCATGTCATCGCACCTGCCCATCGCTGGCCTGCTGCTCGCCTGCCTGCTGTCCGGCGCCGCGCCCAGCGCGCTGGCGCAGGACGCGGCCGCGCCTGAAGCGCCGCTGGCCGAAGCGGTCTACGCGCCGGCCACCGGCGATGCCTGGGTGGACCGCCAGCTGGCCGACATCAACCGCTATGCCGAGCGGTATCCCGATGCCTTCCTCGATGAGCTGATGCGCTACGGCGGCGCGCGTCGTGCCTATGCCGCGGCCCTGCTCAACGAGCAGCAGTGGCCGGCGGGGGACATCTACTTCGCCTGCGTCTGGGGCAAGGTCAGCGGCCTGGGATGCCGCGAGCTGGTGCGCGCACGCAGCCGCCTGCCGCAGGGCAGCTGGGCCGACGTGCTGGCCAGCCTGCCGGAGAAGCCGCAGAACACGCAGTGGCGCGCGTTGCGCCATGCCATCGTCGCCAGCTTCGACCACTGGGAGCGGCCGATCGAACTGGACGCCCTGCTGCGCAGCCAGCTTGGCGACCGCGAACAGCGTCGCCAGATGCGGGCCGAAGAACGCGACGCACGCTGACCTTGTTGCCCTGCAGATAGCCGTGGGCAGGGCCGGCAGGCGAGAATGAGGCAGTGCCGGACGGCTTCCGGCGTTGCTCCTTCGAACGATGACCGACCACGTATCGCCCGACCACATCCGCAGCCTGTTCTCGCAGGCCATGTCGCACATGTACCGCACCGAAGTGCCGCTGTACGGCACGCTGGTGGAGCTGGTGGGGGCGATCAACGAACAGGTCCTTGCCGCCGATCCCGATCTGGCCGCGCAGATGGCGCGCAGCGGCGAGCGCGAGCGGCTGGACGTCGAGCGCCACGGCGCGATCCGCGTCGGCACCGCGCAGGAACTGGCCACGCTGCGCCGCGTGTTCGCGGTGATGGGCATGCATCCGGTCGGCTATTACGACCTGTCGGTGGCCGGCGTGCCGGTGCATTCCACCGCGTTCCGCCCGCTCGATGCCGACGCGCTGAACCGCAATCCGTTCCGCGTGTTCTGCTCGCTG
This sequence comes from Stenotrophomonas sp. Marseille-Q4652, assembly GCF_916618915.1. Taxonomy (NCBI): domain Bacteria; kingdom Pseudomonadati; phylum Pseudomonadota; class Gammaproteobacteria; order Lysobacterales; family Lysobacteraceae; genus Stenotrophomonas; species Stenotrophomonas sp. Marseille-Q4652. The sequence continues at coordinate 2,287,765 of NZ_CAKAKE010000001.1, read as the reverse complement.
CTGCGGCTGGAGCTGATCGAGGATGCCGCGCTGCGCGAACAGGCCGCGGCCATCCTCGCGCGTCGCCAGATCTTCACCCCGGGCGCGCTGGCATTGATCGAGCAGTGCGAACGCGACGGCGGACTGGGCGAGGAGGATGCGTGGCGTTTCGTGGTCGAGGTGCTGGAGACCTTCCGCTGGCACAACCAGGCCACGGTGTCGCTGCCGACCTACCGCGCCCTGCATGACGCGCACCGCCTGGTTGCCGACGTGGTCAGCTTCCGCGGCCCGCACATCAACCACCTCACCCCGCGCACGCTGGACATCGATGCGGCGCAGGACGAGATGCAGCGCCGCGGCATCGACGCCAAGGCGGTGATCGAAGGCCCGCCGCGCCGCCACTGCCCGATCCTGCTGCGCCAGACCAGCTTCAAGGCGCTGGAAGAGAACGTGCACTTCCCCGATGGCGACGACAGCGCCGCCGGCACCCACACCGCGCGCTTTGGCGAGATCGAGCAGCGCGGCCTTGCGCTGACGCCCAAGGGCCGTGCGCTGTACGACACGCTGCTGGCCCAGGCCCGTGCCGCCGAGGGCAGCGCCGGTGGTGACTACATGCAGCGCCTGCAGGCCGCGTTTGCCGCGTTCCCGGACGACCACGACACGCTGCGCCGCGAAGGGCTGGGCTACTACCGCTACGAGTTGACCGAGGCTGGTCGCGCGCTGCCGGCCGACCAGCGCCAGCTGCCGGCCGAAGTCCTGGTCGAGCGTGGCCTGGCCAGCGCCAGCCCGATCGTCTACGAGGACTTCCTGCCGGTCAGCGCGGCGGGCATCTTCCAGTCCAACCTCGGCGGGGCCGAGCAGCGTGCCTACGCCGCACAGGCCAACCAGCGTGCGTTCGAACAGGCACTCGGCGCGCCAGTGGCCGATGGCTTTGCGCTGTACGCCGGCATCGAGCAGGCCTCGCTGGACGCGCTGGCTGCCTGATCGCTGAACCCGCACCCGGCCGGTGCTGTTGCCACCGGCCGTGCGCAGGTAGTGTCGGCACTTCCGCCACAGGGGAAGTGCCGATGTACACGAATCGCGTCGTACTCACTACCGCCGTATTGATCGCCCTGGCCGGCTGCGCCGCGCAGCCCGTCGCCGGACCGAGCGTCGACATGCCGGAGACGCGTCCCTCCGAAATCGTCACACCGCCCAGTCCGCCGGCACCTCCGCAGGCACGCCATGCGTACGAAGCAGCCGCGATGGCCCGCGTTGCACCCGGCCCGCGCCCATCTCTGCTTCCGCCGCCACCGCCGGGGTGGATGCAGCCGGCTGCAGTGGATCGCGAAAAGTACCAGCGCCCGGACGACAACCCGGTCAAGGCCACGGCCGACGAGCCGGTCTCCACGTTCTCGGTGGACGTGGACACCGGCAGCTGGAGCAACGTGCGCAAGCTGCTGGAGGCGGGCAAGCGTCCGCCACGCGATGCGGTGCGCACCGAGGAGTTCATCAACAGCTTCCGCTACGGCCACCCGGCGCCAGCCAGCCGCAAGGTGCCGTTCGCGTTCCACACCGAGCTGGCGCCGGCGCCGTGGGATGCGCGCCGGCAACTGCTCATGATCGGCATCAAGGGTTACGAGCTGCCGCGCGATGCATTGCCGCCGATGAACCTGGTGTTCCTGGTCGACACATCCGGCTCGATGTATTCGCCCGACAAGCTGCCGCTGCTGAAGAAAGCCTTCGCCCAGCTGGTGCCGCAGTTGCGCGCGCGTGACCGCGTCGCCATCGTTGCCTACGCGGGAAGTGCGGGCGAGGTGCTGGCTCCCACGCCGGGCGACCGGCACGCGGCCATCCTCGCTGCGCTGGAGAAGCTCGAGGCCGGTGGCAGCACCAACGGCGGCGCCGGCATCCAGCTCGCCTATGCGCTGGCCAAACAGTCCTTCATCCGCAACGGCGCCAACCGCGTGATCCTGGCCACGGATGGCGACTTCAACGTCGGCACCGTCGACCAGGCCGCACTGGAAACCCTGGTCGCCGACCAGCGCGCCAGCGGCATTGCCCTGACCACGCTCGGCTTTGGCCGTGGCAACTACAACGATGCGCTGGCCGAGAAGCTGGCCAATATCGGCAACGGCAACCACGCCTACATCGACAGCCTCAGCCAGGCGCGCAAGGTGCTGGTCGAGCAGATGGGCGGCACGCTGCACACCATCGCCAACGACGTGAAGATCCAGGTCAAATTCAACCCGGCCCAGGTCAGCGAGTACCGCCTGATCGGCTACGAGAACCGCGTGCTGGCCAACCAGGACTTCGCCAACGACAAGGTCGATGCCGGTGACATCGGCGTCGGCCACGAGGTCACCGCGCTGTACGAGATCACCCCGGTCGGCAGCGGTGCCGAACAACTGCCGGCGCGGCGCTACGCCAGCAGCAAGCCGCAGGTGCCAGCCAGCGTGGCCGGCGAGATCGCCGAGCTGCGCCTGCGCTACAAGCTGCCCGGGCAGGACACCAGCAAGCTGCTGAGCCGGCCGGTGCTGGCCAGTGACGCAAGGAAGTCGCCGGGCGAATCCCTGCGCTGGGCGGCCGCCATCGCCGGCTTTGCCGACCAGTTGCGGGGCGGCGAGCGCATGCCCGGCTGGAGCTGGGACAAGGTCATCGCCACCGCGCAGGGCGCACGCGGCACCGATCCCAACGGCGAACGCGCACAGGCCGTGCAGCTTATGCGGCTGGCCCAGGGCCTGGTGGATTCGGCTGCATCCACTGACGAGTGAGCATCCGGCTGACGGCTCCATCGGTTGATGGAGCTGTCACTGGTGGGTGGCGTCAGCCGGCGGCGTCGAAGGCCGCGGCGTAGCGCACTTCGCCCCGGGGACAGGGGCCGCCGAAGTACAGCGTCTGGAAGTAGGCTGGCGGCACGCCCGGCAGCACCAGCCCCGGCACGACGACGAAACCGAAGCGGCCGTAGTAGCCGGGCTCACCCAGCACCACGCAGCCGCGTGCGCCCAGTGCCTGCAGGCGCCGCAGGGCTTCGCGGACCAGTGTTGCGCCGATGCCCTGCCGCTGGTGCGCAGGCAGCACCGAGACCGGGCCCAGGCCATGCCAGCCGGCCGTGCCGTCACTGATCGATACCGGCGATACCGCCACATGGCCGACGATGCCGCCGTCGATCACGGCGACGAGCGATACCGTCAACTGGCCCGCTGAGCGCAGTGCCTCGACGATCGCCGGCTCGGTACCGCTGCTGTGCGGTGCGCTGGCAAATGCCTCGCGGGTGACGTCCGAGATCGTCGCGGCGTCATCCGCACGCTCGTCACGCACTTCGATCATGGTCATTCGCAGCCGATGCCGTCACCGTCGCGGTCCAGATGCGGACCGTAACCCGGATCGCCACGCCGTACCGGTGCAGCGCCTGCCGCACGCGCGGCAGCGCAGTTGGGATAGGACGTGCCGGGCCGGTCGGCGGGATTGGATGGTCCGGATGGCGGTGCCAGCCTCATCGGTGCCGACGGGGCGGCAGGTGCGCGGTGGCAGTGGTAGTCCCCGGTCTGGCGGTTGTTGTGGCAGCCCTGTTTGTTGAGTCCGCCCGGATGCGCCATCGCCATGCCGGCAAGCGACAGCAGGGCAATCAGCACGCCACACTTCGCGGCACGCGTGGGGAGCGGGCGCAGCCTCATCGCTGGCCGCCCACGCGCCACGGCGGGTTCTTCCGGTTGCTGCCGGCGTGGAACAGGCAGATCTCGTTGCCCGACGGATCCTGCAGCCGCGCCTCGCGCCACAGCCAGTGTTCGTCGGTCGGCAGCCGGGAGAACACGAAGCCCTTGCCGCGCAACTGCTCGACGCGCTCGTCCAGGTCCTCACACTCGAAGTACACGACGCAGCCGGTGGCAGGCGCCGTGTCGGCAATGTGGACCGAGAACGTGGCATCGCCTTCGGGACATTCAAAGCGGGCGTAGTGCGGCGAGTGCACGATCAGGTTCAGGCCGATGCCCTGGTAGAACGAAACCGCAGCTTCCACGTCCAGCACAGGAAGCGTTACCTGGTTGAGGTTCACGACCACATCCCCCTGTTGGATCAGTACGTCCAGCCCACCGCCGCGTGGTGGATCACGCCATCAGGCCGTCACGCCATCAGGCCGATCACCATCAGCAGGCCGGTGAGCAGCAGCGTGATCGAGGCGAACACCACGCCCAGGATCGCAAACAGCTTCCTGCGATTGGCCTGGAACAGGCCGGCGATGCCGAGGCCGATCGCCACCACGTCCAGCACCATGAAGCCGATCAGGAACAGCCCCACCAGCATCGTGCTGACGGCTTCCTCGTCCATGCCGCCGGGCGTGGTCTGCTCGATCACCCCGGCGATGACGAACAGGCAGAACATCAGCACGCCGATGATGACGCTCAGGACAAACGAGGAGATGCCCAGGCCCGAGTGCCTGGGTTCGATGACGTTGGTTACCACTGGTTTTCCCCCTGGAAGAAGTCTGCGGAAACAGGGCATTGGCCGCGAGGCATCCCTGAACCGGGCGCGCTCCCTCGGCGCGCCGTGCGCAACTTTGCCATAAACGGGGCCAGTCCTTCGCGGGTATATGGCGTTCGGGCCTTCGGCGACACCAGGAAAGAGGGCCGTCGGCCCTCCCGGGAAATCCGGTTTCAGATCCTCAGCTGCCGGCTGTCAGCGGGAGACGCTCACCGCGCCTTTTGCAACGGCGGCATCCCGGTACGCCAGGTCCTTGCCGATGCCGTAGCCCAGCACGAACAGCAGGAAAAGCACGCCGAAGCCCACCAATAGTCCGCTCAACAACCTGTTCCGTTGGTGTGACGCCGCCAGCATCATCCCGGCAACGCCAATGAACATCGGGTTGAGGAAGATGCCAAGAATCACCCAAGGGATTGCCGCCAGCGAAAACCAGCTGTTGTCCCCGTGCCTGGTCTGGTTCATCGAGCTATCTCCGGAAGCAACTACCGTGGAAAACCTACGGAAACACACTGCACCGCAAAGGCCGCCAGCACCAGGACGGTCAAAGCCGAGGCAGGGCAGGAACCGGACCAGTCGCCATTGTTCCTGGTGTGAAGCGATCCCAGCGCTCTGGCTCCAGGATCCCTACAATCACGCCGATGCCGGCAGCGGATTTCCTCCGCGTGTGGCGAATGAATCGCAAGGCTCAACCATCAAGGCTCAACCATCAGTGTAAAGCTGTTGGCCGGCACGAACGGACGCAAGGAGAAACAGGCAATGACTGCAATGTATATCGATACCAGCGCGAACAAAGGCGCTTCCTTGGGCAAGGGTGTGGTAGCCCTGCTGTTGAGTGCCGTGCTGTTGGCATGCCATGCCCCGGCGGACGGGCAGGGCACTGGCGCGGCAGCGACCTCACCCGAAGACGCCACCGCGGCCACTGCCAGTGCACCCGAATCCCCGATTGGCGGGACTACTGTCGCGGAAGCCGAAGAGGACGAGGACGACCTGGTTCCGAAGCGGCCGGACGACTCGTACCGCATGGCCAATCTGCGCCCGGAATACGATCGGTGCATCGAGGCCGCAGATGCGGTCACCCCAGAGTTGCTGGTCTGTGGTCAGGAAGAACTGGAGTATCAGGAAAAGAGACTCGAGGAAGCTTTCGCAAGGATGCTGGCAATGCCGGACAGCGAGGAAAAGGACGCGCTCCTGGATGCCCAGGCAGCGTACATGCATGACACCAACCGTCATTGCGCGCCGCACCCCGAACAGGATGGCCAGGGGCAACTGCTTGACGCCCTGTCCTGCCGTATCAACCGCGTCGCAAATCGTGTCGAAGCACTGCAGGCACTTGAGCTCAAGTAAATCTTCCCGCAAAGGAGTGCAGGAATGGACGTTGTAACCAAGGCGAAACAACGGATTGGAGAATGGCGCCGGGGCCAGACCTCCGAACACCATGAAACCGGCGGTCGCGGTCCGGGCACGGTGTCGACCGGGCGTGGCGACCATGGCGGTGTCTCTTACGGGACCTATCAGTTCGCGACCAATGTGGGCGGCGCTTCGGAATATGTCGCGCGCTCTGCCTACGGCGCCCGGTTTACTGGCCTTGAGCCAGGTACCCCGGCTTTCAGCGAACGGTGGCGGGAAGTGGCGGCCGCTGATCCTCAGGGCTTTGCCAAGGACCAGCACGACTTCATCCAGGCTAAGTATTACGACGTCCAATTGGGTCGCCTTAAGGACGTCGGGATCGATCTTTCTGGTCGCGGGCCTGCAGTGCAGGACGCGCTATGGAGCACTTCGGTGCAGTACCGGGGCCTCACCCGTTCGGTGTTCCGGAAGGGGCTCGAAGAAGCCCATGGCAAGGACTACAGGCTATCCGACCTGACCGACGAGCAGATCGTGAGGGCGGTGCAGGACTACAAGCATGCCAAGGTCCACAGGCATTTCGAAAGCTCGCCAAGACAATGGGAGTGGTTGCGCAACCGGACTCTGGAGGAGAAGGACGCGTTGATCGGCTTGGCACGGTACGACCAGGTAAATCGCCATCCGGAGCGTTACCAAGGCTTGTCCTACCCGCAGGTCTTCGGTGAGCCCGAGCCCATCCGTCGGGCTCGCCCACCTTCGATGCCTGCGCCAATGGCCGACGGCATGTTGACTGTCGGCGAGCGTGGCGCCGAAGTGGAAGCTTTGCAGAAAAAGCTTATCCGGGGAGGCTATACCGGCAAGGATGGTCAGCCCTTGATAGCTGACCGGCACTTTGGGCCCAACACGGAGTACGCCGTGAGGGCATTTCAGCAGGCCAATGGCTTAGCTGTCGATGGAAAGGTGGGGCGTCATACCCTCAGTCAACTGGAGAGGATCGCAGAAGCACGCGCCGCTGGCTCCTCGGCCGTTTCTGACGTGCAACAGGCTCAGCGTGCAGCGCCAGCGTCGGCGGCAGCCGCGGGCGTCAGCCAACGCATAGTCTTGATGGAGCCGTTTGGCAACGGACGGTCCAACCGGACCATCGAGCACGGCACATCCGGAGAGGACGCATACCGTGAGCTGAAGATCCACCACCCGAACACCAACGCGGAGGCCGTGCGCACGGGCGATGCCAGCAAGGCGGATCGACCGTCCACATTCATCAAGGGGGAGCTGGAAACGGTCCGTACCCGAGGGGACCGTAACGGCATTCCGCTGGTGCACAAGGACCTTATCCTGGCCAATTCGCGCGGTGACCGGGACCTGATGATCCCCAACCCCGTAGCCGGCTACGTGCAGGTGAACCAGGACAAGTGGAATTCCATCAGCATCTACAGCCATCCTGCAGGCCACCCCGAGCGTGAGTTGATCGGGCAGGTGCTGCATGGCAAGCGGGGGACCACGACATACCGCAGCGGGGACTTCATCGAGTACGGTGCGCCGCTGATCCGGCAGTCCGATGCCGGAACGCCTGGCGCGGTACACGCCCACATCGAGCTTGAGCCGGAGCAGTTTCGTCGCTACATGGGCGACATACTCAATGACCGGATCACGCTCGCTGGCCCGACCTGCGGACAGGACGTTTCCAGCCGGAATGCCACCGGGCGCACGGCGATGGACGATGGAATGCTCACCCACGGGGAGCGCGGTGCTGCTGTTGGCGCTCTCCAGGAAAAACTGGCCGCGCTGGGCCATCACGGCAGGAACGGACAGCCCTTGGTCGTGGACCGGTATTTCGGAGCCAACACCGAGTACGCCGTGAGGGAGTTCCAGCGTCATCATGGTCTCAAGGAGGACGGCAAAGCCGGTCCGCGTACGCTGGAAAAACTCGAGGCAGCTGCAAGCCGGGCCAATACGCCGGAGAGCAAGGCATCGGACATGCGGGATGCAGGCCATCCCGACAATGCGCGCTTCACCCAGGCGATGGAAAAGCTGCAGCTGCTGGAGCAGCAGCGGCTACAGGGGGGCATGGATCCGCTTTACCCTGATGGGGTGCTGGCCGAGCGTGTTGCGGCCCAGCTTGTAGTCGCAAGCAGGTCTTCCGGCCTGCAGCGCGTCGACACTGTTGTCGCACGTCTTGATGGCACCGGTGTGTTCGCGGTGCAGGGAACGCCAGGCAATCCCGCCGCTCACCGCGTATTCGTTGAGCACCGACAAGCGCAGGCGCACACCGTCGAAGACAGTACACGCGAGGCTGAAAGACTCAATGCCGGGGTCCAGCAGCAGGTTGAGGCGCAGCAGCGACAGCACGCGCAAAGCCACGGGATCTAGCGTGGGCACGCGGTCATTGGCAGCAGATGGACTGCCAATGACCGCCGCCCGCGAATGAGTCACTCACTTGCTCGAGCGGGCCTACCCTCTTGTGCTCCAGTGGCCGGTACTGGCGGAGCACCGATAGGTGCCGGTCGGCAACGCAGCGCGTTTCAAGCGGCTTTCTCACGGGTGAATCAGGCCGCCGTCAGGAACTGGTAGGCAATGGCGCAGGCGAAGCCAAGGGTGAACATCCCGATGACCAACATCTTGATACGGCGCTTCTCCAGGCGCCCGGCCTCACGCAGTTCCGTCTCCCGGCGCCGGGAATCCTCCGTCAATGCGTAGCCAAGCGGCTGCCCTCGTCGACCGACAGCTCGCCACTCTCGATCCTCTGGGCGATCCGGTCAAGCTGGTTAAAGGTGTCGCCTGCAACTTTTGCTGTTCTTCAACGCGCATGTTTCTTCTTCCTTGAGCAAGAACATCTTTGGTGGAAGACGCATCGGCCGATGCGTCGCGGGTTACGGTGTCGATCCAGAACCAGCGCCGGGCTACGGGCCGGGTTGCGTCCCGTCGCGGCAGGCCTTGCCGTAGGCCTCCTGGTAGCTCGCCCCGAGTGGACCAGCCCCTCGACCACGTCGATGTTCGGTGGCCAGCGCAGCCGCGCCTTGGAGCCATCGACGAATGCCGCGTCGTAGTGACCATCGATGACTTCGATGTGATCGGGGAGCGCGATCTGCAGCAGTTCCTCATGCGCGCGCTGCGGGGCGGGCCTGTCCTTCGTGATGAAGGCGATGGTCGCCTGTGCGTAGAGGTTCCAGGCGTGGTTGCCGGGCGCGTCCAGCTTGAGCGACTGTTTGAAGAGCGCGACGGCGGCCTCCAGTTGGGCGCGGATCTGGCCTTCGTGCCAGAACAGGATGGTGTCGGTGCGCTGGTGCCGGTCGCGCCAGTCACGGATCAGGTCGGCGGCCCGCCTCGCAGCCGGGCGTATCGGCCAGCATGCGCCAGCCACCGCGCAGGTCGAAGGCGTTTTTGTCCAGGGCGAGCAGGCGCTCGCGCTCGGTTGGCGCCAGGCAGGTTTCCGGGGCGCGCGCCATCGCAGTCGGAGCCGCCAGCCCGCAGGCAAACAGCGCGATGGCCGGGTAGATCGATAGGATGCGCATAGCCTGTCCGTGGTTCGTCGCAGGGAGCTTGCCGTGGGCAACTGCTGATTATCCGGTTCGCCGAGCTGGCAGGAATAGGTATCCGCGCCGTTCGCGCTGGTTCAGGCCGCTGAGGCTGGCCATCTGTTCCTGCGACCACTCGCGGGCACCGCGCGGTTCCTTCAGCCCGGCGCTGTTGATCTGCATGGGGGTCCTCCGATCGGTAACGGGAGGCTGGATGATCCCGCTGGCCCGCGCAACTGGTGACGACACGGCCCCGTGAGGACCACGGCACCGGCCCGACAGCGATGGCAGGCGGCCGATCTCACCCCGTGTGGACGGGCAGGACGGTACCAAGGGGCAACCAGCAACGACGGAGACCCCCATGTCCAGCAACAACACCGGCAAGCATGGTGACCAGCCTTCCAGCCCCCGCGACAAGGACGCGGTGGACCGGGCCGACCGCGGCAGCGAGACCGGCGGCAACCAGGCCGACGACAAGGCCCAGCACGACATCCACGGCAAGGAAGAAGCGGCCGAAAACGACGACAGCAAGACCGTGGCCCGCGAGAAGGACACCAGCCGCACCGCGGCGATCAAGCGTCACTGATCCAGGTCCCTCCAGCGCCAGCTAACGGCAGGCCGGTATCCCGGGGGCGTGCCGCCCAGCCCTGCAACCGGCCATCAGGCTCGTCCTGGCGCCTGTTGCCGGCAGGCGGCGTCTGCCCGCAAGGCAAAAAGCTCCAACCGCAAGGCGTTTTGGCTTGCGCGCAAGGCGCGGAGCCTTGCAACTTCAAGCCTTTCACCGTTGCGGCCAAGCCCGGAAGCTTGCGCGCAAGCCTTTTTGCTTTGTGCGCAAGGCAAAAAGCCTTGCACACGGAGCCCGCAGCCTTGCACCGGCAAGCCTTTCAGCCTTGCGCGCGAGCCTAGGAGCTTGAACGCAAGCTCCGCAGCCCGGCTCCCGGAGTCTTCTGGCTTGCGCGCAACCCCTGGAGCCTTGCACGCAAGGCCCGGGCGTCGTCATTTGCGTCCTTCAAGCGATCCTTCGACAGAGCCACCAGCTTCTGATTCCAGCACGCACAGGTGGCTGCTGCCCGGGAAACCCGACTCTGACCCCTGTTTGTTGACTCGTCCTACTTGAGCGTTGTGATATTGCTTTCGCCAATCTTCTTCCCGCACTCCGCATATACGAGGTTCGGCATGACCATGATGTTGCCTCCATGCAGCAGGTAGACACCAACCTCTCGATTGACGATGTCGGCCCAGTAACCGTCAGCGCCAGTCTTTGCCTTCAGAAATTTGACATTGTCACACTCCTTTGTGTACGGACGCACACCCCCGCACACCGGGTCCTGATACCGTTCGACAGAAGCCTCCACCAAACTCTTCATGGAGGCGCATTTCTCTGTTGTATAGCCCCTCGTAGGAACGCCAACGGCGCTCACGATGGTGGCAACGTGGCTAGCCAGCCTTTGTTGAAGTTCCCCGGCGACGCCCGATGGTGCATAGACCAGAAACAGTGCCAATAGCCCACCGCATTTCTTGATATTAATAACATTCTCCCCAGTTAGATTGAGTTGTCATGCACCGCGCCTCAGGCGTTCGCGCCAAGCTTTGTAGATAGGAAGGCGGCCTTCCTCTTGAGACTGAATGTAGCTCTTGCGCTCTTCGAAAGTGCGAAGGTGTCCCGAGCGGCTAAGCGCCTCATTACAGGCCTTGCAGCAAAGCACCACATTGGTTGCGACATTTTTTCCGCCAACCGATCTGGCCTCGACATGGTCGACCGTGTACGACCAGAAGTGTGAAAGCGATTGCATGAAGTCCAGTCCGCAATACTTACAAAATCCTTGATCGCGTAAAAAAGCCTGCTTCTTGTAGTCCCTCGCAATTTCGGCATCCAAATTCAACGACATACTTTGCCTCACGTCCGCCTAACGCCTTATGTCTTGAGTTTCCCCTAGCCTAAGAGCCGAGAGCCCGGCGTGCGCGCCCGATAACGCCTCGGTGTCAGCACCACCGTAATTCAGCAGGGGCCGCACGCCGGATCTCGCGCCCTGCGCCCGAACAGTTGATCGAGGTTGCCCTCGAACTGATAAGCGTGGGCCTCGGGCGCGATGCTCTCGACCGGCCAACTCTAGCGGAGAACGGGCATGCGGGCAGCAGGGATCGACGTGGGCAAGGCCAATCTGGATCTGGCCGTAGATGGGCAGCCGGGCGTGGACCGCTTCGCCAACAACCGGGCGGGGATCACCAAGCTGATCAAGCGCCTGGAGGCAATGGACGTGCAGCGGATCGTGGTCGAGGCCACCGGCGGTTACGAAGAGCCGCTACTTGAGGCCTGTTGCGATGCCGGGCTCTGGATTGCGCGGGTCAACCCGCGTCAGGCGCGGGATTTCGCCCGGGCCACCGGTGAGCTGGCCAAGACCGACGCCATCGATGCCAGGCTCCTGGCGCTGATGGCCGGAATGTTCGGTGATCGCCTGCGCCGCCATGTGGCACCGCCCGCATGGCAGCGGGAGCTCCGCGACTGGCTTCGGCGCCGTGGCCAGGTGGTCGTGCTGCTTCAGGCGCAGAAGCAACAGGCGGCCATGGCCCCACCGGAGGTCCGCAAGCTGGTTGCACGGACCGTGGCCGCACTGACCCGGGAACTTGCCGCCATCGAGCGGTCGATGAAGGCCTTGATCCAGGAACACGCTTCACCCGCGCTGCGTTCAAGCAAAGGTCTCGGGCCGGTGTTCCAGGCCACCGTCCTTGCGCTACTGCCGGAGCTTGGCCACCTCGACCGTCGTCAGATCGCCAAACTCACCGGCGTGGCGCCGATGAACCGGGACAGCGGCCAAGGACAAGGCAAACGCCGGATCCGGGGTGGGCGCGCTCCGGTCCGCGTCGCGCTGTACATGGCCACGCTCTCGGCGGTGCGTTGGGATCCGCTGATGAAGGCGCACTACCAGCAGCTCAGGGCACGCGGGAAGTTGGGCAAGGTTGCGTTGGTGGCGTGCATGCGCAAGCTGCTTGGCATCGTCAACGCCAAGCGACGTGACGAGCTCAGGATGGAAGGCTTGGCGCTGGCTTGAGCGGCGCGCTTCAAGACAGTTGCTGAATTAAGCCGCGCGGCGAAGCGGCGTCGGCTTGAATGAATTGTTAGGCACCGCCCCGTCAGAAAGGATTGACGACAGGCTTTACCGGCTGAGCAACGCCAATGGTTAGACTCCGCGATTTTATTGCGCCCATCGCATACCGAAGGTTGGATGGGCAGGTGTCAATGATTGTGTCCGATAGGCTGGTTGAAATAGGCTCTGCATTCGCTCGATCTTGACTCCACAGGTTCCGAATAGAGCCGGAGCTTACTTTAAAATTTGCGCCCCCTTTATAGATGCATTGCTCTTCCTTCATGGAGTTCTCAATCTTGGGTTCACCATATTTTGCGGTGATCAGCTCTTTGACTTGATCGACGATACGTGACGAATCGCCGAGATCAATGTAGATTGATTTAAGGTTGCCGTCTGAGAATGTGAGAACAGACTTGAGCGGCTCCTTGCTGAAGGGAGTCATTAGCATTGCATCAAACCTGTCTTCACCAGGTTTCGGTTCATAGTATTTGTTTTGATAGGGCGTCAATGGGGAGCTGAGATGGACTCCACCATCCACCCTAAGCCCCTCCACTGCGGCGCGCGGCATGCCAATTTCAAGCTGGCCAATACCCACTGGGCCTTTTGCAAAGGAGGTGAGAGGGGCAATCAGCAGGGCTAATGTGCAAAGTTGTCTGAGATTCATGAAGTGCTCCTTGCTGGGATTGACGAAATGTCTGAGCGGTGCCTAACGCTAGAATTAAGCCGAGCCACGAAGTGGCTTCGGCTTGAATGAATTGTTAGATTGCACCCGACGTATTAAGGGTCACCGTATGCTGTGCGCCGCCATTTACACCAAACACAAGCTTAGATGGCATAGCTTTGCACCAGATGTAATAGCTTTCCGTAGGAGTGCTCTGGTTGCCAGCGGCCATCAGCCAGGTGGAGCCATCTTGTGACATCTGCTCCCCGCAGTTGAAAAGCATGCCAGAACCAGTTGGTACATCCCTGGGGCCAATCATAATATTTGGTTGTACCCGGTCCTTATCCTGTGCCGGTATGCCTGCAATGAAAGGCGCCCAGACTCCGGCCCTGGGCCTTACCTCAATTGCAATGGTCTTTTCGCCGGGCTGATTGAAGTGAACTCGCAGATGGAAGGGAAGAACATCCTGTTTTGAAGAGGCATGCTCCCGTCCCTCTGCAGCCGCCACGATTCTCTCTTTCCAATCAGGATCGGTGATGCTTACGTGCAGCCGAGTTCGGATCCCAGCAGGAATCAGCGATGCGTCGGTATGTGTTAAGAAAAGAGCCATTACCGGAAAGGCTGCATTTCTACTACGCAGTGCTCTGTCAAGCGCGTAGGCGAACTCTTCTTTGCACGGCTCACTCGACAAGCTATTGTTTGTGGCTATAAGAACCCATGCGCCACTCTGCTGCGGATCAGTGATGAAGCCCTCGATCTGATCCCACAGACGACGTCCTGCAGAGATGTTCCATCTATCAAGCTTTACAGTCAGACCAGCTCTCTCGAGCTCCTGAGCAATAAAGTCAACATCGTTATGTTGATTATCGGCCCATGCATAGCTAATCCAAACAGTTGCCACGTAACCCCCTGTGCAATCTAACACCGGAATTAAGCCGACCCGCGAAGCGGGTTCGGCTTGAATGATTTGTTAGGCGCCACCGCTACGGCGCCCATGTCTCGTTTGAGGCATTTCGAGGCTGGGTCGCAACGCAAAGAACCAGACATCACCGATGACGCAGATCGCAGCTGCTACGCCCACAGCAACTTTGAAGGCGAAGGGCCAGTTCGCGAATTGGTACGCGTGTGGCAGCAGTGCGGTGAACTCGTACGGCCAGAGAGTGCCAAACAGAAGGGCAGTCCCGACGACAACGTGCAAAAGCGTCAGCCAAATTGTCTTGGCGCCTGTTGTTCCTTCAGTCATTTGAAGTCTCCATGTGACGCCTAACGCCTTATGTCTTGAGTTTCCCCTAGCCTAAGAGCCGAGAGCCCGGCGTGCGCGCCCGATAACGCCTCGGTGTCAGCACCACCGTAATTCAGCAGGGGCCGCACGCCGGATCTCGCGCCCTGCGCCCGAACAGTTGATCGAGGTTGCCCTCGAACTGATAAGCGTGGGCCTCGGGCGCGATGCTCTCGACCGGCCAACTCTAGCGGAGAACGGGCATGCGGGCAGCAGGGATCGACGTGGGCAAGGCCAATCTGGATCTGGCCGTAGATGGGCAGCCGGGCGTGGACCGCTTCGCCAACAACCGGGCGGGGATCACCAAGCTGATCAAGCGCCTGGAGGCAATGGACGTGCAGCGGATCGTGGTCGAGGCCACCGGCGGTTACGAAGAGCCGCTACTTGAGGCCTGTTGCGATGCCGGGCTCTGGATTGCGCGGGTCAACCCGCGTCAGGCGCGGGATTTCGCCCGGGCCACCGGTGAGCTGGCCAAGACCGACGCCATCGATGCCAGGCTCCTGGCGCTGATGGCCGGAATGTTCGGTGATCGCCTGCGCCGCCATGTGGCACCGCCCGCATGGCAGCGGGAGCTCCGCGACTGGCTTCGGCGCCGTGGCCAGGTGGTCGTGCTGCTTCAGGCGCAGAAGCAACAGGCGGCCATGGCCCCACCGGAGGTCCGCAAGCTGGTTGCACGGACCGTGGCCGCACTGACCCGGGCACTTGCCGCCATCGAGCGGTCGATGAAGGCCTTGATCCAGGAACACGCTTCACCCGCGCTGCGTTCAAGCAAAGGACTCGGGCCGGCGTTCCAGGCCACCGTCCTTGCGCTCCTGCCGGAGCTTGGCCACCTCGACCGTCGTCAGATCGCCAAACTCACCGGCGTGGCGCCGATGAACCGGGACAGCGGCCAAGGACAAGGCAAACGCCGGATCCGGGGTGGGCGCGCTCCGGTCCGCGTCGCGCTGTACATGGCCACGCTCTCGGCGGTGCGTTGGGATCCGCTGATGAAGGCGCACTACCAGCAGCTCAGGGCACGCGGGAAGTTGGGCAAGGTTGCGTTGGTGGCGTGCATGCGCAAGCTGCTTGGCATCGTCAACGCCAAGCGACGTGACGAGCTCAGGATGGAAGGCTTGGCGCTGGCTTGAGCGGCGCGCTTCAAGACAGTTGCTGAATTAAGCCGCGCCGCGAAGCGGCGTCGGCTTGAATGAATTGTTAGGCCCCAGTACGGCGCTGTATCTCTGCGCGGGACTGGAGAGCTGTGCCGCAAAAGGGGCAATACAGAACAGCTTGATCAAACCAACCGACACCTTGGTCTGTATTGGCATATCCAACCGTCAAGTACAGGACACCGTTGTCCTCAACCCGAAGCAGCTTTTCTGGCGGCGATGTCATCGCATCCTTCATGTCACCACAGCAGTTCCCAAAGCTCGACATAGAAATCTCCTGGGGCCTAACACCTGAGTTAAGCCGCGCCGCGAAGCGGCGTCGGCTTGGACGAATTGTTAGGGGGCGAACGGGTCTTCTTCGCATTCCGCGATTGCCTTGACACCGGTGACGGACCCGACAGCATCAAGGGATGCGAGATCAACGGCGTCGCCTTCTTCGAGATTCGGCAAATAGCCCGACACAGAAACGCTCGCGCGGCCTTCAAATCCGCAAACCGTGGGAGCGAGTTTGAGCGAGACACCAAGCAGCTTGGCTGCTTCCTCTGTGTCGTTGAAGCAAAACCACACGTCGTGGCCGTACTGATCAGCCGACATCTTGATCGCGCGCAGAATGGACTGCTGCCCGGCCGGATCTGGGTAGAAGCAAATCTGCTCCCCTTCTAGCGAGGACGGCTGGTACCTAAATTCTCCAGACAGCTGAAGCGGCGAAGCGGCAGCCGCGGACGCGGCCAAGAGCATCGTTGCGACGATGGTAAGCAGATTTTTCATGGTTCCCCTTGATCGATGGATGACGACAATGATGCTTCACGAGCCCCTAACACCTGAGTTAAGCCGCGCCGCGAAGCGGCGTCGGCTTGGACGAATTGTTAGGCCTCACCCAAGCCGCAAGGCGAGGCTAAACAGGATGAGCACTGATCCGGCGACTGCCGCCCAGAGACCCAACCACTGCAGGGTGCCGACAGGCTTAAACCTGAGCGAGGTGGGGCTGAGTGGGTTGAAGACGCCAGCGAAGAAAGCGATTAGCACGAGGCCTATGAGGAAAAGCGCGCGAGGAGCATCGAGCCCTTTAGCGGAAAAAGCGATGGCAAGCCCGGGGACGAGCGCAACCACTGCAAAGCGAAGGAGGCTGAAGCGCGTAGCGGTTTTTTGTTCCAACATCTCGTGATCTTCCATGTGGGGCCTAACACCTAAGTTAAGCCGAGCTGCGTAGTGGAGCCAAGCACATGGCAAGCTGTACCTGCCATGTGCTTGGTGGAACGAAGCGGCTTCGGCTTGAACGCATTGTTAGGCGCGCGCCCTGCTCACGAGAAGCAAAAACTAGCGCCTCTGCTCGTCAATTGCACGGAACTTTTGCTGCTTTTCCTGACCGAGCCGATCCCACAGGTCTATCATCAGTTCGGCAGTAGCAGCCTGCTGAGCGACAAATCCTGACCTTTGTCGTTCCATGAGGCTGGCATGCGTTAGTAATAACCTGAGTGTACCTGGGTCTCGAATAGCTCCCTCGACGAAGAAGCGAGAGACGGATTTGCGTCTTGCCAAATTGACGATCGCATACAAGAACTCGTCCATGCGGTCCTTGTTATTGATCCAAGTTGGTAGCTTTGGTGTCTGATCTTCGCTAGCCGCGATCAGGTTCCGTCGAGCGTGTTGCGTGTTGGCGTAGTGCATCCGGGACTTCGCCTTGACGAAGGCAAAGACAAAGATTCCGACGAACCCAAGAACCAGTAAGCCGAGAAATATCATCTGGCGTTCCTAGCGCAATGCACTGACAACAGATCGGATCGTAATTTGATCGACGGGGGTCTTCGCATGGAAACCCGAAATTGACTCAAACCCTTTAAACTTTACAACCATAAAGGTCTTGATTGCCACGTTGGTGAGGTAGTTGCTGTCGTGGGGGCACGCCATCACCACTCGCATGCGGCCCTCGCACAGGAGATGGATATGTGGGCCGTACTCATGCGAGGAACCACAGGCGCAATCGAACGTTCCGTTGTATATAGACATGTTCATCCGCGGACGCATCGCCGTACCGACTGACTCTAGAAATGGCTCTAGAGCTAATAGTTTTACTGCCATGAATCCTCCCCTGTGGTATGGATGGTCATAAGGTAAACGCAGAGCATGACTCTGGGTCGAGCACCAGAATTAAACCGCGCTGCGAGGCCGAGTCGGCTTGAATGAATTGTCATGCGGCGGGCCGACACGCCGATCAGTACACGCGACCCTTCCAAAAGAGCATCTCAATTGGCTGCTCGCTGTACATCGCGGTTGCTTGGGAGAACTGTGCAGGGTACTGACCGTTGACCTCATCCATAAGGAAGTCCCGAACCAATCCATTGATCGTGCTCTCGGGAAGGAACTCCTTCTTCCCTCCTGCAATGGCGCGAAATGCTTCTCGCACCTCAGTGTATATCTCGTTGATCCTTTGGTCCGAGAGTGCATCTATTCCTTCAACCTCCGGCAGGCCAAAAGCGTTCTTCCAGTTGCGAAAAAACGGCGCTTTGTTCGGAAGGCTGACCGATCTAGATGGATTGGGAGCCGCCTGAGAAGAAAGGGGCGGCATTGGAGGGGGCGTGGTCATAGATGTCGGCGCCGTAGGAGAAAGCTGTCTTGGCTTAACCACGAGCCATGCTATGACAAATGGCCAGACGATAAATGCCCGCCCAAGAGTGCCAAACATAAATGCTGCTAGATGCTGGCCCGAAAAATTCTCGTACTGACCACCTGCAGATTGATAAGCGAGGCTGCCGACCAGTCCAGCCGCAAAAACTGCAACCAGTGCAACTGGCAAGGAAGCCATAGAGGCGAGGAACGAACGCCAGTAGCGTCCGCCAAAATTCGGAGGCGGGCGCATCCAGCGCTTGAGCAGCCAGCTCGTTCCCAGCATTGCTGTGGCCTCAGCCAAAAAAGGAAGAAAGCGAAGAGCGTCGAGTTGTGGTTCCACCAAGTTGTCCCCTGTTTGTACGGTTGGTGCTAACGGCTGCGACCAAGCCCCCTAGCCGCCTAACTACTATTAGACCGCCTATCTGCGGCGTTGCAATCGAGTATGCCCTTATGCCCCTTGAGATTGGAAGCCGCATTTCTGGCTTCCATTCAATTACTTGCGAAAGTTCGAAGGGCTCTCGATTGGCCCTAGCGGGGATTGTTACACCCCTCTGGTCGGCGCGTTCTGGTTACACACTCAAGAAGCCGGCCTAATCAGTCCTTTACGGCGAAGTTCCGCACCCGCCCCCAAAAAAGAAGCCCGGACAATGCCGGGCTCCTGTCGCTTCCATCCATTGTGTCGCTGGTCCTAGCCAGCGAGTTCCCTGGCTCCGGCCCGCTTGGCCGCCCGTTTCTCCCGCCGGGCCTGCCGCCTGGCTTTGCGCCACTGCTTGAACCGCTGCAGATGCCCCTTCAGGCAGTTGAACACCACGTACAGCGCGGGCGTACTCAGCAGGGTCAGCCCCTGCGAGAACACCAGGCCGCCGATCAGGGCGATGCCCAGCGGGCGGCGTAGTTCGGAGCCTTCGCCCAGGCCGATGGCCAGCGGCACCGCGGCGAGGATGGCGACCATGGTGGTCATCATGATCGGGCGGAAGCGGACGATGGAGGCTTCGCGGGCGGCGTCGTGCGGGCTCATGCCGTGCTCGCGTTCGGCCACCAGGGCGAAGTCGATCATCATGATCGCGTTCTTCTTGACGATGCCGATCAGCAGCACCAGCGCGATCATCGAGATCACGCTCAGCTCCGTCCCGGTGAGGGTCAGCGCGAGCAGGGCGCCGACGCCGGCGGCCGGCAGGGTGGACAGGATGGTCACCGGGTGCAGCAGGCTCTCGTAGAGCATGCCCAGCACCACGTAGACGGTGATGATCGCCGCCAGCAGCAGGACCAGCATGTCCATCGGGTCGCCGTCGAAACCGAAGCCGCCGCTTTCGGCGATGCGGATGTCGCCGGGCAGGCGCAGGCCGGCCAGGGTGTCGGCAATGATCTTCTTGCCTTCGCCGGCACTCACGCCCGGGGCCAGGTTGTAGCTCAGCTCCATCGACGGGAACTGCTTGTCGTGGCTGATCTGCGCCGGGGCCAGGCCCGGTTCCTGGTAGGAGAAGGCGGTGAGCGGGATCATGCGGCCGTCGCGCGCGGGCACGTGGATGGCATCCAGCGCGGCGGGCGTGGCGGTCTGCTCGGGCAGGGCGTTGATCACCACCTTGTACTCGTGGATGCCGGAGTGGATGGTGGAGATCTCGCGCTGGCCGAATGCGCCAAACAGGGCGCCGTCGATGTCGCCGACCGACACGCCCAGGCGGGCGGCACGGTCACGGTCGATCACGATGTTCTGGCGCAGGCCGGCGGCGTCGATGTCGCTGCCGACGTCGGTGAGCTTGGGATTCTTCTTCAGCTCCTCGGCCAGCACAGGCAGCCACTTGGTCAGGCTGCCGACGTCGTTGCCCTGCAGGGCGATGCGGTACTGCGCGCCACGGCTGCTGCCGCCGCCGTCCTGGCTGGGCAGGTCCTGGATCGCGCGCAGGCGCAGCTCCAGGTCCGGGTACATCGCGGCCTGCTTGCTCAGCCGCGACAGCACTTCGGCGGTGGTGGCGGTGCGGCCTTCCTTGCGCGGGCGCAGCTGGATGATGAACTGCGCGCTGCCGCCCTGGCGGCCGGAGCCCAGCCGCACCGAGACCAGCTCCACATCCGGGTCGGCGCTGAGCATGTCGGTGACGCGCTGCTGGCGGCCGATCATCTGCTCGAACGACACGGTGGTGCTGGAACTGGCGCGGCCCCAGATCAGCCCGGTGTCCTGCGCGGGGAACGCGCCCTTCTTGACCGCACCCATCAGCATGCCGGTGGCCACCATCAGCAGCAGCGGGGTGAGGGCCAGCAGCCACGCGCGGCGCAGCGAGAAGTCCAGCAGCCTGGTGTAGACGCGCAGCATCCAGGCGTGGAAGGCCTCGATGGCGCGGCCGGTGCGGGTGGTCGGCTGGGCGTCGTCGTGGGCCGAGAGGAAGCGGCTGCACAGCGCCGGGGTCAGGGTCAGCGACACCACCATCGACACCGCGATGGCGGCGACCAGGGTGACGGTGAACTCCATGAAGAATGCACCCATCATTCCCGGCGCGAACAGGATCGGGATGAACACCGCGATCAGCGACAGCGTGATGGAGACGATGGTGAAGGCGATTTCCTTGCCGCCCAGCAGCGCGGCCTGCATCCGGCCCATGCCGGCATCCAGGTGCCGCATGATGTTCTCGATCACCACGATGGCGTCATCGACAACAAAGCCAATGGCGATCACCAGCGCCAGCAGGCTCAGGTTGTTGAGCGTGTAGCCGAGCACGTACATCACCACCGCCGCGCCGGCCAGTGACAGCGGCACGGTGACCGCGGCGATCAGGGTCGGGGCGAGCCGGCGCAGGAACAGCGCCATGGTCATGATCACCAGGGCCAGCGCGATCAGCAGGGTGATCTGTACCTCGTGCAGCGACGAGCGCACGGTGGGCGTGCGGTCGAAGAACGGCTTCAGCTCGGTGCCCGGTTCCAGGTAGGTCTTGAGGTTGGGCAGGTCGGCCTTGATCTGGTCGACGGTGGCGACCATGTTCGCGTCGCTGCGGGTGTTGATGAACATCAGCACCGACTGCTGGCCGTTGATCCACGCGGCCTGGTAGATGTCCTGCTGGCCGTCGTAGACGGTGGCCACGTCCTGCAGCCGCACCACGCGGCCATCGGGGCGGGTGGCGATCACCAGCTGGGCGAAGTCCTGGGTGCGCTTGAGCTGGTCGTTGACGGCGATGGCCATCTGCGTGGTGCCATCGGACAGGAAGCCGGTGGGCACCGAGACGTTGGCCGCACGCACTGCGTTGCCGAGCTGGTCGGTGGTCAGGCCCAGCGCGTAGAGCTTCTTCAGGTCCACGTCCACGCGCACGGCGGGCGTGGAGGCGCCGGCGATGTCAACCGTGGCCACGCCGGGGATGCGGCGCAGGCGCTGGGCCAGCAGCGAATCGGCCAGGTTGTAGAGCTCGTCGGTGGACTGCGTGGTCGAGGTCAGTGCGAGGGCGAACACCGGGTCGTCGTTCGGGTTCGCCTTGAACGCCATCGGCGTCATCATCCCGGCCGGCAGGTCGGACTGTGATGCACTGAGCGCGGTCTGCACGTCCAGGTAGGCCGAGTCGATGTCGCGCCCGGCCTGGAAGATCATGAAGATGATCGAGTTGCCCTCGCTGCTGCCCGAACGCATGGTCGAGATGCCGGGCACCTGGCCCAGGCGGCGTTCCAGCGGCGCGGTCACGGTCGAGGCCATGGTGGTGGCGTCGGCACCGGTCTGCGGGGCGATGACGTAGATCACCGGGATCGGCAGTTGAGGCAGCGCCGAGACGCCCAGCCGCAGGTAGCTGATCACGCCCAGCACGAACAGCCCCATCGCCAGCAGGGCCACGCCGATGGGACGGCGGATGAACAGGCCGGAGATGCTCATCAGGCGACCTGCGGCGCGTGGGCCGGGGCGCGGCGCGACTGCCACCACGCCGCCATCCGCTCCATGTACAGGTAGATCACCGGCGTGGTGTACAGCGTCACCAGCTGGCTCAGCAGCAGGCCGCCGACGATGGAGATGCCCAGCGGCTGGCGCAGCTCCGAACCGATGCCGGTGCCCAGTGCCAGCGGCAGCGCGCCGAGCAGGGCGCAGGCGGTGGTCATCATGATCGGGCGGAAGCGCAGCAGGCAGGCGCGGCGGATCGCGTCATGCGCGCTGGCACCGGCGCGGCGTGCCTCGATGGCGAAGTCCACCATCATGATGCCGTTCTTCTTGACGATGCCCAGCAGCAGGATGATGCCGACGATGCCGTCCACCGACAGGCTCTTGCCGAACACCATCAACGCCAGCAGCGCGCCCACGCCGGCCGGGGGCAGGGTGGAGATGATGGTGATCGGGTGGATCCAGCTTTCGTACAGCACGCCCAGCACGATGTAGATCACCACCAGCGAGGCCAGCAGCAGCCACACCACGTTGGAGCGGCTGGAGGCGTACTCGGCGGCCTTGCCGGTGAAGGTGGCATGCACGGTGTCGCCCAGTTGCAGGCGTTCGACCTCCTGCTCGATCGCGGCCACGCCCTCGGACAGCGAGTAGCCCTCGGCCAGGTTGAAGCCGATCGAGATCGCCGGCAGCTGCTGCTGGTGGCTGACCAGCAGCGGCGCGGTGGTGACCTCGGCGCTGGCGATGGCCGACAGCGGGATCGCGCCACCGCCACCGACGACCAGGCCGGTGTTGCGCTCGCCCACACCGGTGGCGGTGGAGGAATTGGCGCTGGTGACCATGCCGAAGGTGGTGGCATTGGAGCCGGTGAGCGCGCCGGCGCCGTTGGAGGCCACGGCCAGCTGTTCCATCAGCGCGGTGCGGGTGCGGAATTCCGGCGCCACTTCCAGCACCACGCGGTACTGGTTGAGGTTGGTGAAGATGGTCGAGATCTGGCGCTGGCCGTAGGCGTCGTACAGCGTGTCGTCGATGGTCTGCATCGGCACGCCGAGCATCGCCGCCTTGTCACGGTCGACGTTGACCGCCAGCGCCCGGCCGAGCTGGCCGAGGTTGCTGTCCACGTCACGCAGTTCCTTGCGGGCCTGCAGCGCGGCGATCAGGCGCACGGCCTCGGCCTCGGCGCGGCTGGCGTCGACGTCTGACAGCACGAACTGGTACTCGGTGGAGGCCACGCGGGTATCCAGGGTCACGTCCTGCACCGGCTTCAGGGCCAGGGTGACGCCGGGGATATCGGCGACGGCCTGCTGCAGGCGCGGCAGGATCTTCGCCACGTTCTCGCGCTCGGAACGGTCGGCCAGCACGATGGACAGCTGGGCCTGGTTGAGCGTGGGGTTGAGCGTGCCGGCGCCGATGAAGGCGGCCACGCCGGTCACCGCTGGGTCCTTGCGCAGGGCTTCGGCCACGGCAATCGTGCGCTGCTGCATCTGCTCGAAGGCCACGGTGTGGTCGGCCTGCACCACCGCGGTGACCAGGCCGGTGTCCTGGTCGGGCAGCAGGCCCTTGGGAATGGCGACATACAGCAGCACGGTCAGCGCCACCGCGCCGCCGGCCACGCCCAGGGTGATGCGCGGGTGCGACAGCACCACGTCCAGGCTGCGCTCGTACAGGCCGACCAGCTTCGACCACCAGGTGACCTTGCCGGCGGCGTGCGCGCGCTCGTGTGCGTCCTCGCCCTCGGGCAGCTCGTCGGCCTTGAGCAGGTAGGCGCACATCATCGGGGTCAGGGTCAGCGAGATCAGCATCGAGAACACGACCGCGATGCTCAGCACCCAGGCGAACTGGTGGAACAACCGGCCGGTGATGCCCGGCATCAGCAGCAACGGCAGGAACACCGCCACCAGCGAGATGGTCAGCGACAGCACGGTGAAACCGATCTGGCGCGCACCGGTCTCGGCCGCTTCCTTGCCGTCCTTGCCCTGCTCCAGGTAGCGGACGATGTTCTCGATCATCACGATCGCGTCGTCGACCACGAAGCCGGTGGCCACGACCAGCGCCATCAGCGACAGGTTGTCCAGCGACATGCCGGTGGCGGCCATCACCGCGAAGGTGCCGGCCAGCGACAGCGGGATCGCCAGGGCCGGGATCAGCGTCGCCCAGAAGCGGCGCAGGAACACGAAGATCACCGCGATCACCAGGCCGATGGTCAGCCACAGGGTGAGCTGGACCTCGTGCACCGAGGCGCGGATGGTCTGGGTGCGGTCGGAGAACACCTCCATCTGCACGTCGGCCGGCAGCAGGCCCTGCAGCTGCGGCACCAGCTTGGTCACCTGCTCGACGGTGGCGACGATGTTGGCGCCGGGCTGGCGGCGGACTTCCAGCAGCACCGCCGGCAGGCCATCGGCCCAGGCAGCGACCTGGTCGTTTTCGGCGCCATCGACCACGGTGGCCACGTCACGCAGGCGCACCGGACGGCCGTTGCTGTAGCGGATCACGGTCTCGGCGTAGGCGGCCGCGCTGGTGAGCTGGTCGTTGGTGCCGATGGTGTAGCTCTGGGTGGTGCCGTTGAGCGTGCCCTTGGGGGCGGCGACGTTGGCGCGGGTCAGCGCGCCGCGCAGGTCCTCCAGGGTCATGCCCATGTTGGACAGCTGGTCCGGGTTGACCTGGATGCGCACGGCCGGGCGCACGTTGCCGGCGATGGTGACCAGGCCCACGCCCTGCACCTGGGCCAGGCGCTGGGCGAGGATCGAATCGGCGATGCCGTTGATCTCGCGCAGCGGCACGGTGGCCGAGGACAGCTTGAGGGTCATGATCGGCGCGTCGGCCGGGTTCACCCGGTTGTAGGTCGGCTGGTACGGCAGCGAGCCGGGGAGCGTGGCCTGGCGGATCGCCTGCTGCACGTCCTGCGCGGCCAGGTCGATGTCGCGGTTCATCGCGAACTGCAGCACGATCGTGGACAGGCCGGCCGAGGAGTCGGAGGTCATCAACTCCAGGCCGGCGATCTGGCCCAGGCGCCGCTCCAGCGGCGTGGTGACCAGGGTGGCCATGGTCTCGGCGCTGGCGCCCGGGTACTGGGTGGAGACCACCAGCGAGGGCGCATCGATCTCCGGCAGGGCGGCGACCGGCAGCTTGCGGTAGCCCATCAGGCCAAGCAGCAGCAGGCCGGCCATCAGCAGCGAAGTGGCGACGGGACGGCGGATGAAAATCGTCGAAAAGCCCACGGGTGACTCCTGCGGGTGGGGCCGGGCGCGCGGGCCCGAAGAGGGATGCAGTACGGCGCCGGCACGGTGGCCGGCGCAGGGAGCGGGGCCGGATCAGCCGGCCTTGCCGCCCTTCTTGTCCTTGTCGCCGGCCTTTTCTTCCGGCGGCGGGGGCGGGGCCTGGCCCGGGGCCAGCGCGATCACCTTGGTGCCCGGCTTGAGCCGGAACTGGCCTTCAGTGACGACCTTCTCGCCGCCCTTGAGGCCTTCGCTGACCTGGACGTTGCGGTCATCCACCTCGATGCCCACGGTCACGGCCTGCTGGCGCACCACGTCGCCGTCGACCACGTAGACGAAATCGCCATTCGGGCCGCGCTGCACCGCCTCGGCCGGGATCACCACGGCGCTGTCGATGGTGCCCAGCTGCAGGCGCACGTTGGCGAACTGGCCCGGCCACAGCGTGCCGTCAGCATTGGGGAACACCGCACGGGCGCGGAAGGTGCCGCTGTCGGTGCTGATCTGGTTGTCGACCACGTCCAGCTCGCCGTCGCTGGCCAGCACGTTGTTGCCGCCCCGCGCGCTCAGCTGCACCGGAACCTTGCCGGCGTTGCGGGCCTGGCGCACCGCGCCGAGCTCGCGCTCGGGCAGGTTGAACAGCACGTGGATCGGCTGTACCTGGGTCAGGGTGACCAGGGGGGTGCCGGCGGACACGATGTTGCCGGCATCGACGTTGCGGATGCCGGCCACGCCGGTGATCGGCGCGGTCACGCGGGTGTACTGCAGTTCGACCTGGGCGGCGCGCATGCTGGCGGCGTTGGCCGCCACCGCGCTCTCGTACTGGGCGACCTGGTTGCGCTGGGTGTCCAGGTCGGTCTGCGAGACGTACTGGCGGTACTCCGGCGAGCTGGAACGCTGGAAGTTGGCGCGGGCGGTGGCCAGCAGCGCCTCGTTCTGGCGCTTGGCGGCCACGGCCTGGTCATAGGCGGCCTGGGCGGTGCGCGGATCGATCTGCGCCAGCAGGTCGCCCTTGCGCACCAGCTGGCCTTCCTTGAAGTGCAGGCTCAGCAGCTGGCCGCCCACCTGCGGGCTGACCGTGACGGTGTTCATCGCCGACACCGTACCCAGCGCAGTGCGGTGCACGGCCACTTCCTGCTGCCTGGCCTCGACCACGGTCACCGGCACCGGCCCGGCATCGGGCTTGCCCTTGCCGTTGCCCTTGCCCGGACCTGCGCCGGCGGCCTGTTCCTGTCCCGGCGCCTGCGGTTTGTTGCCGCCCAGCATCCGTGCCCCTACCGCCACCACCACGATCACCGCAACGGTGAGCAGTGCAATCTTCCCGAAACGCGACATTCAAACCACTCCTGGATGCTGGGACGCCCGCCATCACGGCGTAGCTGCAAAGGATACCCGGCCGCCGGCTGCATTCCTCCATGACCGATGGGAGGGGTGGGGCCGTCCGGGGCCATACCCAGGAGGCGCCGGAGCCGGCCTCCCGCCGCTGGCGGCGATGGCCTAAAGTCGGTCCATTCCCAGGCCCTGGAGCTGACGATGGTCCGCAATGCCGCGATGCTGTCCGCCCTGCTGTGCCTGATGCCGCCGCTGGCCTGGTCGGCCGAGCAGCGACCCGAGGTGGCCGCTGCCGCGCAACGCCTCAATCCCAAGGTGGTGCAGTGGCGACGCGACTTCCACCAGCATCCTGAGCTGTCCAACCGCGAGCAGCGCACCGCCGCCAGGGTCGCCGAGCACCTGCGTTCGCTGGGCCTGAAGCCGCGCACCGGCCTCGCCCACCATGGCGTGGTCGCGGTGATCAAGGGCGGCAAGCCGGGGCCGAAGATCGCCCTGCGCGCGGACATGGACGCGCTGCCGGTGACCGAGCAGACCGGCCTGCCGTTTGCGTCCAAAGCCACGGCCGAGTACCGCGGCGAGACCGTCAGGGTGATGCACGCCTGCGGCCATGACGCCCACACCGCCACGCTGATGGGCGTGGCCGAGGCGCTGGTGGGCATGCGCGAGGACCTGCCCGGCGAGGTGATGCTGGTATTCCAGCCGGCCGAGGAAGGCGCACCGCCGCCGGAGGAGGGCGGAGCACCGTTGATGCTCAAGGAAGGCCTGTTTGCCGACTTCAAGCCGGACGCGATGTTCGGCCTGCACGTGTTCTCCAGCGTCCAGGCCGGGCAGATCGCGGTGCGCGGTGGCCCGCTGATGGCCGCCTCCGACCGCTTCGGCATCACCGTCACCGGTCGCCAGACCCACGGCTCGGCGCCATGGAACGGAGTGGACCCGATCGTTGCCGCCGCCGACCTGATCGGCAGCGCGCAGACCATCGTCAGCCGCCGCGCCAACCTGTCGAAACAGCCGGCAGTGGTGACCTTCGGCGCGATCAAGGGTGGCATCCGCTACAACATCATCCCCGACTCGGTGGAGATGGTCGGCACCATCCGCACCTTCGACCCGGCCATGCGCACGCAGATTTTCGCCGACCTGCGCAACGTCGCCGATCACGTGGCCGCCGCGCACGGCGCCCGTGCCACCACCGAGATCGACGAGGCCGACGGCAACCCGGCCACGGTCAACGACCCGGCGCTGACGGAACGCATGCTGCCCAGCCTGCAGGCGGTGGTCGGCGCCGACAACGTCTACGAGCCGCCGCTGCAGATGGGCGCCGAGGACTTCTCGCTGTATGCCCAGCAGGTGCCGTCGATGTTCTTCTTCGTCGGCGCCACCGCCGAAGGCATCGACCCGGCCACTGCGCCGAGCAACCATTCGCCGAAGTTCCTGCTCGACGAGAGCGCACTGGACGTGGGCCTGCGCGCGCTGCTGCAGGTCAGCCTGGATTACCTCCACGGCGGGGCCGACTGAAGTAGCCGGAGCCCTGCGGACGCCGGTTTAACGCAGCCGGCGCTATGCAGACACGACGACAGGGGGAACAGGGGTGCCGCCACCGCGGCACCCGGGTGGAAGGCACGACCGGGATCCGGGCGGGCGCAGCGCGCCGGTACCGGGTGGACGGGCCGTGGCACCGGTTCGTCCGATAGCCACCGCTCATCCACCAGCTCCTACAATTCCGCGCATGACTACCCCACAAGATTCCAGCCTCGGCCGCGAGGTCACCTATCCCTCGCACTACGACCCGGGCCTGCTCTTCCCGATTCCCCGCACTGCCGCCCGTGCCGAGATCGGCATCGATGAGACGCATCTGCCCTTCATCGGCCATGACCGCTGGCATGCCTACGAACTGAGCTGGCTCGATGCGCGCGGCAAGCCCTACGTCGCCACGGCCACCTTCCGCGTGCCGTGCGACTCGCCGAACCTGATCGAGTCCAAGTCGCTCAAGCTCTACCTCAACTCGCTCAACGCCGAGCGTTTCAACAGCCCCGAAGCGGTGCGCGAGCGGATCGCGCTGGACCTGTCGGCGCGCGCCGGTGCCGACGTGCTGGTGGAGTTCGGCCTGCCGCCGGTGGATCCGGTGGGCGAGGGCGAGAACATCGACCTGCTGGACGTGGACATCGACTGCTATGGCCCGCCGCAGGCGCGCTACCTGCTGGCCGATGATGCGGTGCAGACCAGCGAAACCCTGGTGTCCTCGCTGCTCAAGTCCAACTGCCCGGTCACCGGCCAGCCGGACTGGGCCAGCGTGTGGATCCGCTACGAAGGCCCGCGCATCGACCGCGAAGGCCTGCTGCGTTACCTGATCAGCTACCGCGACCACGCCGAGTTCCACGAGCAGTGTGTGGAGCGCATCTTCAGCGAGCTGATGCAGCACTGCCGCCCGCGTTCGCTGCAGGTGGAGGCGCGCTACACCCGCCGCGGTGGGCTGGACATCAATCCATGGCGGGCAACACCCGATGTCGCCGGCGTGTTCCCGGCCATGCGCGACGAGCGCCAGTAAGCCGCCTGAAACGTTGCGCCAGCTTTCACGTTGGCGCGATGGCTCGTTAACAGGTGCTGTGCAACCGTGGCCACCACTCAGCAGGAGCGGAAAGCCACGATGGGTACCGACAAGAAAGCTGATTTTTCCGGTGTGACCTCCAGGGTCGACAGCAGTGCGGAAGTCGCGCCGAAGGCCGACTTCTCGGGCGTCACCAGCAAGGTCGACAGCTCGGCGGAGATTGCCGGGCAGCAGTACACCGTGCAGAAGGGCGACACGCTGTCAAAGATCGCCCAACAGCATCTGGGCGATGGCAACGCCTGGAAGCGCATCTTCGAAGCCAACCGTGACGTGCTCGATGACCCGGACAGGATCCTTCCGGGCCAGACCCTGCGCATTCCGCAGTAAGCCGTCATCGCATCCCGATCCCATCCCATTACGAATCGCGAGGAGACTCCATGAGCAAGTCCACTCTGAGCAGTGCACTCCTGATTGCCCTTACCACCACCGTGGCGCTGGCTGGCTGCAAGCGCGACAACACCGACGACACCATGGCCAACAACCCGGCCATGGACACCACGCCGGCGGCGACCGATACCACCACCCCGGCCGCCACCGACACCACCACTCCGGCCACCAACCCGATGAACTCGATGGCCGGTGCCGGTGATGTCACCGTCAGCGCGGTGACCGTGGGCAACAACGCCGCTGCCGACCGCAGCGTGCAGCCGGTCGCCCAGATCGGCGCCAGGGACAAGATCATCGTCTCGGTCCGCACCGATGGCTCGGCGGTCAACACCAACGTCAGTGCCCGCCTGACCTATCAGGACGGCCAGGTGGCTGGCGAGGAAAGCGCCACCCTCAACACCACTGGTCCGGAGACCACCAACATCGAGTTCACCAATGCCAATGGCTGGCCGGCCGGCAAGTACCGTGCCGAAGTCATGGTCAATGGCCAGCCGCAGGGCACCGCCCAGGAATTCGAGATCAAGTAACAACTGCTCACAGCTTTTCGCCTGCCGACTCTCTCCCGGCAGTCGAGGCCCCAGGCGCAGCCACCGGCTGCGCCTTTTTTTGCCCATACGTGGGCGTGTGTCGCGGTACGTCGGCGTATGGCGCTTTTCTTTTGCGGAGGGTGGCGGGAACAGCGACAATGACGGGGTTTCCGTTCCCGTCGCCATGCGGTTGCGAGCGCGGATACGCCATCCGGCCGAAGGCTGGCGCGCATTGCGCGGCCCGCCGTTCCGTCCTGTTCCGCACCGAGTCCGCAAGAGAGCCAACGCCCCCTATGTCCAATACGCCGAAGATCCTCTACACGCTCACGGATGAAGCCCCCTTCCTGGCGACCCAGTCGCTGCTGCCGATCGTCGAGGCCTATACCGCGACCGCCGGCATCGCCGTGGAGACCCGCGACATCTCGCTGGCCGGCCGCATCCTGGCAGTGTTCCCGGATTACCTGGAGGACGGGCAGAAACACAGCGATGACCTGGCCGAGCTGGGTCAGCTGGCGACCACGCCGGATGCCAACATCATCAAGCTGCCCAACATCAGCGCGTCGGTTCCGCAGCTGAAGGCCGCGATCAAGGAACTGCAGGACCAGGGCTTTGCCTTGCCGAACTACCCGGACGTGCCCACCGACGACGTGTCGCGCGACATCAAGGCGCGCTATGACAAGGTCAAGGGTTCGGCGGTGAACCCGGTGCTGCGCGAGGGCAATTCCGACCGCCGCGCGCCGCTATCGGTCAAGAACTACGCACGCAAGCACCCGCACCGCATGGGCAAGTGGTCCAGCGGGTCGAAGTCGCATGTCGCGCACATGGAGGCCGGTGATTTCTACGGCAGCGAGAAGTCGGCCACCCTGTCCAGCGCCGGCCACCTGAAGATCGAGCTGGTCAAGGCCGATGGCAGCGTGCAGGTGCTGAAGGAAAAGACCGCGGTCACCGTCGGCGAGATCGTCGATGCTTCGGTGATGAGCCGCAATGCACTGGCGGCATTCGTGCAGGCGCAGATCGCCGATGCCAAGGCCCAGGGCGTGCTGTTCTCGCTGCACCTGAAGGCCACGATGATGAAGGTCTCCGACCCGATCATGTTCGGCGTGGTGGTCGAGGAGTTCTACAAGGACGTGCTCGCAAAGCACGCCGACGTGCTCCGGCAGGCCGGCTTTGATGCCAACAACGGCATCGGCGACCTGTACGCGCGCCTGCCGCAGCTGCCCGAAGCCACCCAGGCCGCGATCAAGGCCGACATCGAGGCGCTGTACGCGCAGCGTCCGGCGCTGGCGATGGTCAACTCGGACAAGGGCATCACCAACCTTCACGTGCCGAGCGATGTGATTGTTGATGCCTCGATGCCGGCGATGATCCGCGACAGCGGCGGCATGTGGAATGCCGAAGGCAAGCTGCAGGACGCCAAGGCGGTGATTCCGGACCGCTGCTATGCCGGCGTGTACCAGGCGGTGATCGAGGACTGCAAGGCCAATGGCGCCTTCGACCCGGCGACCATGGGCTCGGTGCCCAATGTCGGCCTGATGGCGCAGAAGGCCGAGGAATACGGCAGCCACGACAAGACCTTCCAGATCCCGGCTGACGGCACCGTGCGCGTGACCGACGACGGCGGCAACGTGGTGTTCGAGCACGCGGTGCAGGCCGGCGACATCTGGCGCATGTGCCAGACCAAGGACGCGCCGATCCAGGACTGGGTCAAGCTGGCCGTCAGCCGCGCCCGCCTGAGCGATACCCCGGCGGTGTTCTGGCTGGACGCGGGCCGCGCCCACGATGCCCAGGTCATCGCCAAGGTCGAGAAGTACCTGGGCGATCACGACACCAACGGCCTGGACATCCGCATCCTGGCGCCGGTGGAAGCGACGAAGTTCTCGCTGGAGCGCATCCGCAAGGGCCAGGACACGATCTCGGTGACCGGCAACGTGCTGCGTGACTACCTGACCGACCTGTTCCCGATCATGGAGCTGGGCACCAGCGCCAAGATGCTGTCGATCGTGCCGCTGATGGCCGGTGGCGGCCTGTTCGAGACCGGTGCCGGTGGTTCGGCGCCCAAGCACGTGCAGCAGTTCGTGGAAGAGGACTACCTGCGCTGGGATTCGCTGGGCGAATTCCTGGCCCTGGCCGCGTCGCTGGAACACCTGGGCCAGCGCTACGACAACGCCAAGGCGGCGGTACTGGCCAAGGCGCTGGACGAGGCCAACGGCAAGTTCCTGGACAACGACCGTTCGCCGGGCCGAAAGCTGGGCACGATCGACAACCGCGGCAGCCACTTCTATATCGCCCTGTACTGGGCGCAGGCGCTGGCCGCGCAGGACCAGGACGCCGACCTGAAGGCACGCTTCTCCCCGCTGGCGCAGGCACTGGCCGACAACGAGCAGAAGATCGTCGAGGAACTGATCGCGGTGCAGGGCAAGGCCGTGGACATTGGCGGCTACTACCGTCCGGACCTGGCCAAGGCCAGTGCGGCGATGCGTCCGAGTGCGACCTTCAACAACGCGCTGGCCACGCTGCGCTGATCGTCCCGCAACGCTGCAAGGAAAAGCCCGCGCCCAGCGCGGGCTTTTTCGTTGGCGGGTCCGGGCGATGGCCAGCAGAGGTGCGGGCAGCGCGGGGCGTGTCGTATCGTCTGGGCTCCCCCAAGCGATCGAGCCCGACTTGAGCTACCTGCCTGCCCCCGCTGCCTGCGTGCGGTCGCCATGAGCGCCCCGGCCGAACGGCTGGCGACCGTGATCCGCCAGGGTTTCGAGGATTACCACGCGCGTTTTGCGCAGATCACCCGCCGCGCCCGCGTGCGCTTCGAGCAGCGCGACTGGGCTGGCGCCCGCGCCGACGCGGTCGAGCGCATCGAGCTGTACGACGAATGCATCGCCGAGTGCATGGCGCGGCTGTCGGCCGAGGCCGGCGTGCAGCTGCATGACCGTGCGCTGTGGCGCGACGTGCGCCGGCTGTTCGCCGCGCAGATCGAAGGCCAGATCGACGGCGAGCTGTACAAGACCTTCTACAACACGCTGGCCCGGCGTCTGTTCGCCGCGCGCGGGGTGGACCCGGACATCGAGTTCGTGGCGATGGACGTGGAGCCCTCGGACGCGATCACCCATCCGGTGGCGCGGCACAGCTACGCGGTGTCCGAAACGCGCCCGGCCGAGGCCTTCATGCGGGTGCTCGGCGACTACCGCTTCGACGTGCCGTACGCGCACCAGCTGCGCTGCGCGGCGGCGATTGCCGTGCGCCTGCAGGACGACCTGGCCCACTGGGGCGAGCATCCGGTGCGCGGCATCGAGCTGCTGGACACGGTGTTCTACCGCGAGCGCCGCGCCTACCTGGTCGGCCGCGTGTTCGGCGAACACCGCTTCTCGCCGTGCGTGATCGCGCTGGTCAACGATGGCGGCCAGCTCAAGGTCGATGCGGTGCTGAGCCGGCGCCGCGACGTCGCCCACCTGTTCGGCGTCTCGCGCAGCTACTTCCAGGCCGACCTGGCCACGGTCGGCGATGCGGTGGTGTTCCTGCGCAGCCTGCTGCCGCGCAAGCCGATCGACGAGATCTACACCGTGCTTGGCCGCGCCAAGCAGGGCAAGACCGAGCGCTTCCGCACCTTCTTCCGCCACTTCCAGCAGCACGAGAACGAGCTGCTGGTGCATGCCGAAGGCACGCCGGGCATGGTCATGGTGGTGTTCACCCTGCCCAGCTACCCGCTGGTGTTCAAGCTGATCCGCGACCGTTTCGGCTGGCCCAAGACCATGAGCCGGCAGGACGTGGAGGACAAGTACGCGCTGGTGTTCAACCTGGACCGCATCGGCCGCCTGCTCGACGCGCAGCCGTACCGGCACCTGCGTTTCCCCGCCTCACGCTTCGCGCCGGCACTGCTCAAGGACCTGCTGGAAAGCTGCAGCCGCAGCGTGATGCTCGATGGCGACGACGTGGTGATCACCCTGTGCTACACCCAACGCCGCTTCCGCCCGCTCAACCTGTACCTGCGCGAGCAGGAACCGCAGGCCGCGCGTGCCGCCGCGCTGGACTACGCGCAGGCGATCAGCGACATGGCCCGCAACAACATCTTCCCCGGCGACATGCTGCTGAAGAACTTCGGCGTGTCACGCCATGGCCGCGCGGTGTTCTACGACTACGACGAGCTGTGCCTGGTCACCGACTGCAATTTCCGTCAGTGGCCCAAACCGCGCAGCGAGGAAGAGGCGATGGCCTCGGAGCCGTGGTTCCATGTCGCGCCCAATGACGTGTTCCCCGAGCGCTTCCCGCTGTTCATGGGGCTGCCAGCCGCGCAGCTGGCGGCGGTGACCGAAGCCCATGGCCATCTGTTCGATCCGGCGTGGTGGCGGGACCTGCAGGAGCGATTCCGCCGTGGCGACTATCCGGATTCGCCGCCCTACGGGACGGAGACGCGGCTGGCCTGAGCAAGGTGGCGCGGTCTGTCCGCGCCACCTCGTGCTGCATCAGCCGCGCTGCACCAGCTTGACCACGCTGGAGAAGTCCAGCGCGCCGTTGCCGGCCTGGCTGTTCATCGCGTACAGGTTGCGGGCCAGCTCGCCCAGCGGGATCGAGGCGCCCACGCCCATCGCCGCTTCGGCGGCCAGGCCCAGGTCCTTGAGCATCAGGTCGTTGCCGAAGCCGCCGGTGTAGCCGCGCGAGGCCGGCGCATTTTCCAGCACGCCTGGCCACGGATTGCAGACCTCGGTGGCCCAGCTGCGGCCGGTGCTGACGGCCATCATCTGCGACAGCACCTTCGGGTCCAGCCCGTGGGCCACGCCGAGCGCGATGGCCTCGCCGGTGGCGGCCATGATCACGCCCAGCGCCATGTTGTTGCACAGCTTGGCGACCTGGCCGGCACCGTTGCCGCCGACGTGGAAGATGTTCCGGCCCATGTCCTGCAGCACCGGGCGCGCGCGTTCCAGTGCCTGCTCGTCGCCGCCGACGATGAAGGTCAGGGTGCCGGCCTGGGCACCGGCGGTGCCACCGGAGACCGGCGCGTCGATCATCTGCAGGCCGCGCTTGGCCGCCGCTTCGGCGACCTTGCGCGCGCTGGCCGGGGCGATCGTGCTGCAGTCGATGACCAGCGCACCGGCGGGGATGGCGTCGAGGATGCCACCTTCGCCCAGGTACAGGCCTTCGACGTGGCGGCTGGCCGGCAGCATCGAGATCACCACCTCGGCGTCGGCCAGCGTGTCACGCGCCGAACCGGCCGGGGTGGCGCCGGCATCGGCGGCGGCCTGGATCGCGGCCGGCACCAGGTCGAACACGCGCACGGCGTGGCCGGCCTTGGCCAGGTTGGCGGCCATCGGACCGCCCATGTTGCCCAACCCAATGAATGCTACACGGCTCATGCCAGGCTCCTTTCAAGTGCGGGAAGGCCCAGGTCGGCCAGCGGATGCTGGTCGGCCGGCCAGGGGGAAATGAAGAACGCTTCGGCCCAGTCGCTGCTGGCCTGGGCCAGCGTCGCCGGCTGCCAGGCCGGGTTGCGGTCCTTGTCGATCAGCAGGGCGCGGATGCCCTCGGCGAAATCGCCGTGCGCGGCGCAGTGCAGGGCGACGGTGTACTCGGTGCGGAACACCGCGGCCAGGTCCATGCCGGCGCAACGGCGCTGCAGTTCGAAGCCGAGCCGGGCCGAACCGGGTGCCCCGGCGGCCAGGGTCTTCTGCGCGGCCTGCAGCCACGCATCGTCGGTCTGCAGGGCGCCGATGCGCTCGACGATGGGCTCCAGTGCATCGCCATCGCACAGCTCATCGATCAGCGCGGCGTTGGCCAGCAGCGGGCCGGTCGGCGCATCGCTGGCGAAGGACTGCAGCAGGGCGGTGAGGCGCGTGTGGTTGTCGTCGGGTTCTCTGCTCCAGGCCACGTCGAGCAGCGCATCGAACACCTCGCCGCGGCGCGCTTCGGCCACGTGCAGGTCGGCCAGCCCGGCGTAGATCGCATCGCCTGGATTGAGCAGTGCACCGGTCAGCGCCAGGAACAGGCCGGCACGGCCGGGCACGCGCTGCAGCAGCCAGCTGCCGCCCACGTCCGGGAACAGGCCGACGGTGATTTCCGGGAACGCCAGCTTGGAGCGCTCGCTGACCACGCGGTGGCTGGCCCCGGACATCAGGCCGATGCCGCCGCCCATGACGATGCCGTGGGCCCAGCACAGCACCGGCTTGGGGAAGCTGTGGATCAGGTAGTCCACGCGGTATTCGACGTCGAAGAACTCGGCGGCATAGGTGTTGTCACGGATGTCGCTGCGCCCGTCCTCGCAGAAGCGGCGCATGCTCTGGTACAGGCTGTGCAGGTCGCCACCGGCGCAGAAAGCCTTTTCACCGGCGCCCTGCAGCACCACCAGGGCAATGCCGGCATCCGCTGCCCAGGCCAGCAGGCGCTCGTGCAGCAGGTGCGCCATCGGCAGCGAGAAACCGTTGAGCGTGCGCGCCGCGTTGAGCGTAGCGATGCCGACGCGCATGCCGTTGCCGGCGCTGCGCTCCTCGAACAGCACCGGTGCCTCGTCGGCAGTCAGTCCGGCGCTCATGCGTTCTTCCATTGAGGTGCGCGCTTTTCCAGGAAGGCGGCCACGCCCTCGACCTGGTCGGCGCTGTCGAACAGGTCGACGAAGGCCTCGCGCTCGGCCACCAGCGCCGAGGCGTGGCTGCCCGTGCGGGTGGCCTGCACCAGGGTCTTGCACGCGGCCACGCTCGTCGGGCTCTGCCTGGCCGCCCTGGCCGCCCATTCCATCGCCAGCGCACGGGCCTGTCCCTTGCCGGTCTTTTCCTCGGCCAGGCCGATGCGCAGCGCGGTGTCGGCATCAATGCGCTCGCCGAGCAGGATCATGCGCTTGGCCCAGCCCTCACCGACCAGTCGCGGCAGGTTCTGGGTGCCGCCGGCGCACGGCAGCAGGCCGACGGTGGCCTCGGGCAGGGCGACCTGGGCGTGTTCCTCGATGATGCGCAGGTCACAGGCCAGCGCGCATTCCAGGCCGCCGCCCATCGCATAGCCGTTGATCGCGGCGATGGACACGCCGCGGAATACGCTCAGCGCCTCGAACGCCTCGCCGAAGCGGCGCGCGGCCTCACGGGCGGCGGCCTTGTCGCCGGACGCGAACTGGTTGAGGTCGGCCCCGGCGGAGAAGAACTTCTCGCCATCCCCGGTGATCACCAGCGCGTAGATGTTGCGGTCGGCGTCCAGCGCACGCACCAGGTCGCGCAGCGCGGCCAGGCTGTGCACGGTCCAGGTGTGGGCCGGCGGGTTGTCGAGGGTGACCACGGCGGTGTGGCCATCGACCTCGAGCCTGAGGCCGGTCCAGTCGCGCGAGCGGTAGTCGTTCATCGAAGTTCCTCTTCGGTGTTGAGCAGGTGGCGGGCCACGATCACCCGCATGATCTCGTTGGTGCCCTCCAGGATCTGGTGCACGCGGCTGTCGCGCAGCAGGCGCTCGACCGGGTATTCGCGGATGTAGCCGTAACCGCCGTGCAGCTGCAGTGCGTCGTTGCATACGGCAAAGCCGGCGTCGGTGGCAAAGCGCTTGGCCATCGCGCACCACACGGTGGCATCGGCGGCGCCGGCATCGAGCTTGCGCGCGGCGGTGTGCACCATCTGCCGCGCGGCCACCAGCTGGGTGGCCATGTCGGCGAGCTTGAACTGCAGTGCCTGGAACTCGCTCAGCGCCTTGTCGAACTGCTTGCGCTCGCGCATGTAGCCGCGCGCCGCGTCCAGTGCGCCCTGGGCCGCGCCCAGCGAGCAGGCGGCAATGTTGATGCGGCCGCCATCCAGGCCCTTCATCGCGATCTTGAAGCCCTCACCCTCGTTGCCGAGCAGGTGGTCCACCGGCACGCGCACGCCGCTGAAGCTGATGGTGCGGGTGGGCTGGCTGTTCCAGCCCATCTTCTCTTCCTTCTTGCCGTACTCGATGCCGGGCAGGTTGGCCGGCACCGCGATGGCGCTGATGCCGCGCGCGCCTTCGCCACCGGTGCGCGCCATCACGATCAGCATGTCGGTGGCCCCGGCGCCGGAGATGAAGGCCTTGCTGCCATCGATGACGTAATGATCGCTATCGCGCACCGCGCGGGTCTTCAGCGAGGCCGCATCCGAGCCGGAGCCCGGCTCGGTCAGGCAGTACGAGCCCAGCTTGTCGCCGCTGGCCATTGCCGCGGCCCACTCGCCGCGCAGGCGCTCGCCGCCCCAGCGCGACAGCATCCACGTGGCCATGTTGTGGATGGTGATGTAGGCGGCGGTGGAGGGATCGGCCGCGGCCAGTTCCTCGAAGATCAGCGCCGCGTCCAGCCGGGTCAGGCCGATACCGCCGGCGTCCTCGGCGGTATAGATGCCGCAGAAGCCCAGTTCGCCGGCCTTGCCGATCACCTCGCGCGGGAAGATGCCTTCGGCATCCCAGTGCGCGGCGTGCGGGGCCAGCTCGGCACGGGCGAAATCGCGCGCGGCCTGGCGGAATGCTTCCTGCTCCTCGGTGAAGCCGGACGCGGCGTGCATGTTGATGGCGTCCATGGCGGTCACTTCAGGCTGATGGTGGTGTTGACGCCGTGGCCCAGGGTCGAGTCATCGAACCAGCGTGCGGTGACGGTCTTGGTCTGGGTGTAGAACAGCACCACCTGCTTGCCGTACGGGCCGAGGTCGCCAAGCTTGGAGGCACGCGAGCCGCTGAAGGAGAACAGCGGCACCGGCACCGGGATCGGCACGTTGATGCCGACCTGGCCGACGTCGATGTCTTCCTGGAACCTGCGTGCGGCCGCGCCGGACTGGGTGAACACGGCGGTGCCGTTGCCGTTGGGGTTGGCGTTGACCAGCTCGATCGCGTCTTCGAGGGTCTCGGCTTCCAGGATCACCAGCACCGGCCCGAAGATTTCCTCCTGGTAGATGCGCATGTCGGTGGTGACGCCGGAGAAGATGGTCGGGCCGACGAAGTTGCCCTTCTCGAAGCCGTCGACCTTCGGGTTGCGCCCGTCCAGCTCGAGTTTTGCGCCCTGTTCCACGCCCGAGGCGATCAGGCCTTCGATGCGGCTGCGCGCGGCGCAGGAGATCACCGGGCCGACATCGGTGCCGGCGATGCTGCCGGCGCTGACCTTCAGCGCCCTGGCCTTGGCGACCAGGTCCGGGATCCAGCTGCGCGCCTCGCCGACCAGCACCAGGGTCGAGGCGGCCATGCAGCGCTGGCCGGCCGCACCGAACGCGGCGCCGACCATGGCGTTGATGGTCTGTTCCTTGTTGGCGTCCGGTAGCACCACGGCGTGGTTCTTGGCGCCCATCATGCACTGCGCGCGCTTGCCGGCCAGCGAGGCGCGGTTGTAGACGTGGGTGCCGACGCGGGTGGAACCAACGAAGGACACGGCCTTGATGTCCGGGTGGTCGCAGATCGCGTTGACCACTTCCTCGCCGCCGTGGACGACGTTGAGTACGCCCGGCGGGATGCCCGCTTCCAGCGCCAGTTCGACCAGGCGCATGGTCACCATCGGATCCTGCTCGGAGGGCTTGAGCACGAAGGTGTTGCCGGTGGCGATGGCCATCGGGAACATCCACAGCGGGATCATCGCCGGGAAGTTGAACGGGGTGATGCCGGCGCACACGCCCAGCGGCTGCATCAGGGTGTAGGTATCCACGCCGTTGGCCACGTTGTTGGCCAGTTCGCCCAGCTGCAGGTTGCCGATCGCGGCCGCGTGCTCGACCACTTCCAGGCCGCGGAACACATCGCCTTCGGCGTCGGGCAGGGTCTTGCCCTGTTCGGCGGTGAGGATGTGCGCCAGCTCGCTCATGTTCTGGCGGATCAGCTGCTGGTACTTCAGGAAGATGCGCGCGCGGGTGCCGATCGGGGTCTTGCGCCAGGTCTTGAACGCTTCCCTGGCGGCGGCAACGGCGGCATCGACCTCGCCGGTGGTGGCGAACGGCACCCTCGCCAGCACGTCCTGGGTGGCCGGGTTGACCACGTCCTGCCAGTGGCTGGTGGTGGACTCGACGAACTGGCCGTCAATCAGCAGGCAGACACGGGGGGCTTCAACAGTCATGGCGTTTCCGGCGGTTCGGGAAAGGTGATTGGCATTATTCACAGCGAAAATCTCGATTTCCCGGCCGAACACGCTTAATCTGGCGAACCCGGCCGCAGATTTTTGTTAATCCTGTGAACGATCCTGCCCTGCGCCACATCGGCCTGCGCGTGCTGCGCCTGCGCCAGCAGCACGGCTACAGCCAGGCCGCGCTGGCCCGCGAGCTGGGGGTTTCGCCCAGCTACCTGAACCAGATCGAGCGCAACCGCCGGCCCCTGACCCCGGCGGTGCAGCAGCGCCTGCGCCAGGTGCTGGGCGATGTGTCCGGACTGTTCGACGCCGACGAGCCGGCCGCGCTGCAGGAGGCCCTGGGCGAGACCCTGCGCGACCTCGGCCTGCCGGAGGTCAGCACCGCCGAGCTGCGGACCATGGCCGGCAACCTGCCGCAGGTCAGCCAGGCGCTGCTGGACCTGCACCGCCGCCATCTGGCCCTGCGCGAGCACGCCGCGGCGCTGGAGTTCCAGCTGGGCGAACCCAGCGCCGGGCAGAGCCTGCCGGCCGGCGATTCGGTGCGCGACTTCTTCAACCGCATGCACAACCACATCCCCGAGCTGGACGACCTGGCCGAGGCACTGTTCGCCGAATGGGGGCTGGCGCCAGGCCACGTCGCGCCGCGGCTGCGCCAGTTGCTGGCCGACCGCCACGGCGTGCTGGTGGAAGTGGCACCGCTGCAGGCCGGGCGCGAGAAGCGCCTGTTCGATGCAGCCAGCCGCACGCTGTGGCTTCCGGACTACCTGGAGCCGGGGCAGCAGGCCTTCCAGATGGCCGTGGAACTGGCCCTGCACGGCTACGCGGCGCAGATCGATGCGGTGATCGCCCGCACCGGTTTCCAGGACGAGGCGCGTATCGCCCAGGCCCGGATCGGCCTGTCCAACTACTTCGCCGGCGCGCTGGTGATGCCGTACGGGCACTTCCTGCAGGCCGCGGAAAGCAGCGGCTACGACATCGAACTGCTGGCCCACCAGTTCGGCGTCGGTTTCGAGGCGGTCTGCCACCGGCTCAGCACCCTGGCCCGGCGCAGCGCCCCCGGCCTGCCGTTTTTTTTCATCCGCGTGGACCGCGCCGGCAACATTTCCAAGCGCCATTCGGCCACGGACTTCCACTTCTCCCAGGTCGGCGGCTCGTGCCCGCTGTGGATCGTCTACGAGGCCTTCAATCAGCCCGGGCGGATCCTCACCCAGACCGCGCGCATGCCCGACGGCCGCCGCCATTTCTGGATCGCCCGGCAGGTCAGCAGCGGCCCGGTCGGCCATGGCCAGCCGCGCAAGACCTTTGCCGTGGCGCTGGGCTGCGACCTGCAGCACGCCGAGCGGCTGGTGTACTCGCGCGGTCTGGATATCCACCGCCCGGGCAATTCGGTGTCTATCGGTCCGGGCTGCCGGGTCTGTCCGCGCGAGGACTGCATGCAGCGCGCCTTCGCCCAGCTGCCAGGGCGCTGAGGCCGATTCAGCTTCCGCGCCCGGCCTGATCCCCGCCGCCGCGGTGCCTGCCCCGTGTAAAATGGCGATCTTTTGATCAGCACCATGGCGAAAGCACCTCCACGGGTCGCGATACAGGGCCCGGCGTTCATTCGCCTGCTCGCGCGGCTGGCCGCGGTCCAGGTGCCGGCGCCGTCCGCGGCGCTGCCCGAACGGCTGGGCCAGTGGGTCGACTGGAACCGCGCGGTGACCCTGGCGCGCGCGCTGGACGGGCGCCTGCCCGAGCCGGCCGACGCTCCGGCCCTTGTCGACGGACAGGCGCAGGAATGCGCGCGGGTGCGGGCCACGCTGGTGGCGGCGATTGCCGACGAGGCGCGCTTTCCGAGCCCGCGGCCCGGTGCCGATGGCCGGTTCGACTTCGCCCCGTTCGGCCAGCACTACCTGTCGCTGCAGCGGGCCATGGCCACGGCCGCCGGCAAGCTGCGCGGGCAGCTGCGCGACCTGCTGGGCCATCGCGGCCCGGAACTGGCGCGGCTGGCCGAGGTGGATGCGGTCATGGAAATGACCCTGAGCCCGCGCGAGCAGAAACTGCTGGCCGGCGTGCCGGCGCTGCTGGGCCGCCATTTCGAGCAACTGCAGCCGGCCACCGATGCCGCGGCGCCCGGGTTGCTGCCGGCGGCCGATGGCAGCTGGCTGTCGCTCTTCAGGAAGGACATGCAGGCGGCCCTGATGGCCGAGCTGGATGTCCGTTTCAAACCCATCGACGCGCTGCTTGCGGCGCTGCGCCCCCGCTAACTGGGAAACCATGTTGTCCAGAAACCTCTTCCTTGCTGCTGTCTTCCTCCTTGGCCTGTGCGCGGTGTGCTGGATCGGCGCCGGCTACGTGCTGTCCAACCCGCTGGCCCTGCTGGTGTGCCTGCTGATCGCCGCCGGCTACCTGGCCGGTGCGCTGGAGCTGCACCGCTACCGCCAGGCCACCGCCAGCCTGTCCGCGGCACTGGCCGAGGTGGCGTCGGCGCAGTCGGGCCTGGGCAACTGGCTGGGCCGGCTGCATCCGAGCCTGCGCAATCCGGTGCGGCTGCGCATCGAGGGCGCGCGCGTACCGCTGCCGGCCCCGGCGCTGACCCCGTACCTGGTGGGCCTGCTGGTGCTGCTGGGCATGCTCGGCACGCTGTTGGGCATGATGGCCACGCTGCGTGGCACCGGCCTGGCGCTGGAAAACGCGGCCGACCTGCAGGCCATCCGCGGCTCGCTGGCCGCGCCGGTCAAGGGCCTGGGTTTTGCCTTCGGCACCTCGATCGCCGGCGTGGCGACCTCGGCCATGCTCGGCCTGCTGTCGGCGCTGTGCCGGCGCGAACGCCTGCAGGTGGTCCAGCAGCTCGACGCCGAGATCGCGACCTCGCTGCACCCGCATTCGCAGGCCTACCAGCGCGAGCAGGCCTTTGCCCTGCTGCAGCAGCAGACCGCGCTGATGCCGGTGCTGGTCGAGCGCCTGCAGGCACTGGTCGGCGGCAT
Source organism: Stenotrophomonas sp. Marseille-Q4652 (assembly GCF_916618915.1). NCBI lineage: Bacteria > Pseudomonadati > Pseudomonadota > Gammaproteobacteria > Lysobacterales > Lysobacteraceae > Stenotrophomonas > Stenotrophomonas sp. Marseille-Q4652. Next base: position 2,244,824 of record NZ_CAKAKE010000001.1, on the reverse strand, counting down.
CGAGCAGAGCACCGCCAGCCACGGCGAGCAGTTGGTCGCCAGCCAGCATGCCTTCCACGAGCGTAGCGAGGCGGCCTACCGCGAGCTGGGCCAGTCGCTGCAGCAGGCGCTGCAGGAAAGTGTCAGCGCCAGCGCACGCGCGGTCGGCGATGCGATGCAGCCGGTGGTGGAGACCACGCTGGCGGGTCTGGCCAGCCAGGCCGGTGCCCTGCACGAACGCGTTGAGCAGGCGGTACAGCGCCAGCTCGACGGCCTGTCCAGCGGCTTCGATGCCGCCAGCCGGGCAGCCGCACAGAGCTGGACCGATGCCGTGGCCCAACAGCGCCGTGGCAACGAGGCACTGGTCAGCGCGCTGCAGGGCAACCTGGAGCTGCAGGCCGAACGATTCGCCAGCGTCAGCGACGCCGCTGCGAAGAGCTGGACCGATGCCGTGGCCGAACAGCGCCGTGGCAACGAGGAACTGGTCGGCGCGCTGCAGGGCAGCCTGGAGCAGCACGCCGAACGGTTCGAGCAGCGTGCCGGCAACCTGGCCGATAGCCTGTCGCAGCGCCTGGAGGCACAGGCTGCTGGCCTGGGCGAGGCATGGGCGCGAGCCCTGGAAAACCAGCAGGCCGCCAACGAGGCGATGGCCGCCCGCAACGAACAGGCGCTGGGCAACGCCGGCAGCGTGTTCGAACAGCGGGCCAGCGCGCTGCTGGCCACCATGGACCAAGGTCATGCCCGGCTGCAGCAGGCCCTGCGCGAGCAGGACGAGGCGCGCCTGCAGGCCTGGGCGCAGACCCTGGCCGAGACCAGTGCCAACCTGCGCGAGGACTGGCAGCAGGCCGGCGCCGGCGTGGCCGAACGCCAGCAGGCGATCTGCGATGCGCTGGCACGCAGCGCCAACGACGTCACCGCGCTGGCGCAGGCGCATGCCGAGCGCACCATCGCCGAGATCTCGCGCCTGGTCGATGCCGCGGCCGAGGCGCCCAAGGCCGCCGCCGAGGTCATCGCCGAACTGCGCCAGAAGCTGTCCGACAGCATGGCGCGCGATACCACGATGCTGGAGGAACGCACCCAGCTGATCGGCACCCTTGGCACGTTGCTGGAGGCGGTCAACCACGCCTCCACCGAGCAGCGCAGTGCGATCGATGCCCTGGTGGCGACCTCGGCCGACCTGCTCGAGCGCGTCGGCAACCGCTTCGGCGAACAGATGCAGGCCGAGGCCTCGCGTCTGGAAACCGCCGCCGCGCAGGTCGCGGTCGGCGCCAGCGAAGTCGCCAGCCTGGGCGAGGCCTTCGCCAGCGCGGTGGAAGGTTTCGGCCGCAGCAGCGAGGAACTGGCCGCCCGCCTGGCCGTGGTCGAGGGCGCGCTGGAGAAGTCGCTGGCGCGCAGCGACGAGCAACTGGAGTACTACGTGGCGCAGGCGCGCGAGGTCATCGACCTGAGCCTGCTGACCCAGCGCCAGATCATCGCCGACCTGCAGCAGATCGGCGGGCGCGGCGCGGGCGGTAACGCGGCATGAGCGTGGAGTTCGACGACGGCGAGGCCTCGGCCCCGATCTGGGCCAGCTTCGGTGACCTGATGGCGGTGCTTCTGGGCGCCTTCGTGCTGGTGCTGGTCGGCGTGATCGCGGTGCAGGCGCAGCTGTCACAGAAACTGGACGAGGAAGTGCGCCGCCGCGAACAGGAAGCGCAGCAGCGCCAGGCGCTGGAACAGGCGCTGGCCGGGCCGCTGGCCGCCGGCCGGGTGACCCTGGTCGATGGCCGCATCGGCATCCGCGGCAACGTGCTGTTCGCACTCAACTCCGACCAGCTGCAGCCCGAGGGCCGCAAGGTGCTGGAAAGCCTGGCCGCGCCGCTGACCGCCTACCTGTCCGCGCGCGACGAGATCCTGATGGTCAGCGGCTTCACCGACGACCGCCAGGTGCGCGGCAGCAACCGCCAGTTCGCCGACAACTGGGAACTGTCGGCGCAGCGCGCACTCACCGTCACCCGCACCCTGGTCGCCGAGGGCGTGCCGGCCTCATCGGTGTTTGCCGCCGCCTTCGGTTCCGAGCAGCCGGTTGCCAGCAACAGCGACGAGGAAGGGCGTTCGCGCAACCGCCGCGTCGAGATCGCGCCGATCCCGCGGCCGAAGCAGCAGGCGGCCAGTGCACGCTGACGCGTCCACCATCGCAGCACAGCTGCAGCGCTGGCGAGAGCAGGGCGTGGATGCCTGCCAGCCGCTGCGCTTTGCCTATCTGGAGGCATTGGCCGCGCGCCTGCCGCGGCTGCAGGATGCGGCACGCGAGCTGCTGGAACAGCGGCTGGCCGGGTTGCTGGAGGAGTACGCCCGCGAGGTGGAAGGCAGGCCAAAAGATGGCAGCGCTTCTGCGCGGGCGCGGGAGACCGCGCAAGGACGTGGCGCGCTCGGCCGTCTGCTCGATGAGTTCGCCAGCACACGCACCAGGGAGCAAGGCGCATTGGCGGGCCCCGCGGCAGAGGCGGAACCGGCACCGGCACCGCAACCTGCGCCGGTGACGGCCATCCCGTCCGAGGAAATGCCGCTGCTGCAGGAAGTGCGTGAGATCTGGGATGGCGTGCGTACCGCCAGCCAGCTACGGCAATCACTGGTCCCGGCCCAGGAAGATGCCGGCCCGCTGAACTCCAGCGTCTTGGTGCACCGCGCGCTGACCCTGATGCAGGCCACCTCGCCCGAATACCTGCAGCACTTCGTTGCCTACGCCGAAGCACTGTCATGGGTGGAGCAACTGCAGCAGGTCCGCCTGTCGCCAGTGCCGGCCCCGGGCGCTGCGCCAAAGAAGCCGGCCAAGCCACGCGTCCGCCGTGCCGCCAAACCAAAGCCGTTGCCGTCGGACGCGCCCTCGGACACGGCTGCCAGCGAGCCTGCTTCCAGCGAGCCAGGTGCCGAAGGCTGACGTTGCTTCAAGGCATGCCTGTGCGGGCAGGAATGCGCGTGCCGGAGACGGATGCAGACCTGCGACGCTTTTGCCGCTAGAATGCGCCTCCACCCGCCGCAACGGCAGGTGTTCCCCGCAACCGCCGCGACGGCCTGCGGTGGGTTGTTCCAAAACGCGCCCGTAGCTCAGCCGGATAGAGTAGTGGCTTCCGAAGCCATTGGTCGGGGGTTCGAATCCCTCCGGGCGCGCCATCTTTTCCCCAGCCGTTTCGAGTGCCTCGCCCAGCCGCGTGGGTACCGGGCGTGCGCGCTTGGGGGAATCCCTTCGCGAGCACGTTCCCGCACCGACAGGCGAACTCATCCACGGGCGTGCATCAACGCTGAGCCTTCCATCCCGCGATCGACCGTGACAGTGGGCCTGCCCCAGTCGCTGGCCTGCAGCTAGCCGAAGGCGGCCGACGCTTCGGCCCGCTCGGCACCCGCTGCGCGATCCAGTTGCCGGTAGCCGATCGCCTCGGCCAGGTGCGAGGTCTGGATGTCCGCAGCGTCGGCGAGGTCGGCGATGCTGCGGGCCACGCGCAGGATGCGGTGCATCGAGCGTGCCGACAGCTGCAGGCGTTCGATCGCCTGTTCCAGCAGGCGCTGGTCGTTCAGCGACAGCCGGCAGTGCTGCAGGGTCTGGGCGGCGTCCAGGTGCGCGTTGGCGCGGCCGGCGCGATGCTGCTGGCGCTCGCGTGCCGCCTGCACCCGTGCCCGCACCGTCGCGCTGTCCTCGCCCCCCGGCCCGCTTTCACGCAACTCGGAGGGGGCCAGGCGCGGTACTGCCACGTGCAGGTCGATGCGGTCCAGCAATGGTCCGGAAATGCGCGCCCGGTAGCGGCGGATGCTGTCGCTCGAACAGCGGCAGCGCCCGCTCGCATCCCCGGCCCATCCACACGGGCACGGGTTCATCGCGGCCACGAGCTGGAAGCGCGCGGGAAACTCGGAACTGCGGGCCGCCCGCGAGACGGTGACCACGCCCGATTCCAGCGGTTCGCGCAGCACTTCCAGCGCATGTCGGTTCCATTCCGGGAGTTCGTCGAGGAACAGCACGCCGTTGTGCGCCAGCGAGATCTCGCCCGGCCGCGGATGCGAGCCGCCGCCCACCAGGGCCACGGCGCTGGCGGTGTGGTGCGGCGCGCGATAGGGCCGCTGCCGCCAGCGCGTCGGATCCACACCACGCCCGCTGACCGAGGCAATGGCGGCGGTCTCCAGTGCTTCGGCCTCGCTGGCCTCGGGCAGGATGCCGGGCAGGCGCGAGGCCAGCAGGGTCTTGCCGCAGCCAGGCGAGCCGAGCAGCAGGAGGTGATGGCTGCCCGCGGCGGCGATCTCCAGAGCGCGCCGCGCCTGCGCCTGGCCACGTACGTCGGCCAGGTCCGGCAGCCGGGCGATGGTCGTGGGCGGCGCCTCGGCGGCCGGCAGTGGCCGGGTGCCGTTGAGCGCGCCACAGACTTCCAGCAGCGTGCGCGCGCCCAGCACCGTGGCCTGTTGCGCCAAGGCGGCCTCACCGCCACTGCAGTGCGGTACGACCAGCGTGCGGCCTTCGGCTGCGGCCGCCAGCGCGGCGGGCAGGGCGCCGTCAACGCCACGCAGTTCGCCGGTCAGCGCCAGTTCGCCGATGAACTCATGGCCAGCCAGGGCCTCGCGATCGATCTGGCCGCTGGCGGCGAGGATGCCCAGGGCGATCGGCAGGTCGAAGCGGGCACCGTCCTTGGGCAGGTCGGCCGGGGCGAGGTTGATGGTGATGCGCCGGGCCGGGAATTCGAACTGCGCGCAGAGGATGGCCGCACGCACGCGGTCACGCGATTCACGCACTGCCGCTTCGGGCAGGCCAACGATCTGGGTGGAAGGAAGCCCGCCGGAAAGGTGGACCTCGACGCGCACCGGCGGCGCGTGGACGCCTGCGCGGGCACGGCTGTGCACCAGCGCCAGGCTCATGGTGGGTCAGTCGTTCGGCTTGGTCTGGGACTGACGCAGTTCCAGCGTCGTCACCACGTGTTCCAGCGCCTCGAGCTTCTCGCGCGTACGCAGCAGCACCGCGCGCTGCACCTCGAACTCCTCGCGGGTGACCAGGTCCAGCTTGGCCAGGCCGGCCTGCAACGCACTCTTGAAGGTGGCCTGGAGCTCCTCGCGCGAATCGCGCAGGCCCGGCGGCACCAGGTCGCTGAGGCGGCGGGCGAGGTCGTCGATGTGGTTGAGGTCGATCATGGGCGGTCTCCGCAGGAGGAATGGAGCCTATGGCGGCTGCGCACCTGCGGCCATCGGGGAGTGGAACGTGGGGAGGTAAGGATAATCCGATACGCCCGCGGCCACATCGCCGGCGGCGCGCTATCCTTTTGCGCAGACACGTCCAGGGAAGCCGCAGATGAAGATGATCATGGCCATCGTCAAGCCGTTCAAACTCGACGACGTACGCGAGGCGCTGGCCGAGCGCAGCGTCACCGGGATCACGGTGACCGAGGTCAAGGGCTTCGGGCGGCAGAAGGGCCACACCGAGCTCTATCGCGGCGCCGAATACGTGGTCGATTTCCTGCCGAAGGTGAAGATCGAGGTCGCCGTTACCGATGACCAGGCCGAGGACGTGGTCGAAGCCATCGTCAAGGCGGCAGCCACCGGCAAGATCGGCGACGGCAAGGTGTTCGTGTACGACCTGGGCAGCGTGGTGCGCATCCGCACCGGCGAACTGGACGCCGACGCGCTCTGATCGCGGGCCGGATCAGGCGTCGCGCTTGATCCGGCGGTAGAGCTGTTTCCATGCGCTGCGGATGGTCCGCACCCAGCCGGGTTCAGCCAGCATCTGCGCCAGTTCCGGGCTCGGCGGCTGGCCGGTCAGGCGCGCGCGCATCTTCACCAGGTTCTTCATGTCGCTGCGGCGCAGCTGCCGGGCGATCGGCCCATTGCGCAGCCAGCGCGGCGAACGCCAGGCCGAGGTGAAGTCCAGCAGCACCGGCACGCCGGCACTGACCACCACGTTGGTGCCATTCAGGTCGTTGTGGGTGATGCCAGCTGCATGCAGGCGCAGCAGCGCGCCCTGCAGCTGGTCGAAGACCTCCTGGCCGACCTGCACCCCCGCGCTGAGCGTGCTACCGGGGATGAACTCCATGCCCAGGGCCAGCCCGCCCATGGTGTCCAGCAGCGCCGGTGCATGCTTCCACCCTTTCAGTTGCTCCAGCACCCGGGCTTCGCGGCGCACCAGCAGGCGCGCGACCAGCGACAGCGGCGTGCCACGGTAGCGACGGTAGTCCTTGACCACCGCGGGCGTGCCGTCCACGACGGTGCGATACACGTCCGGCTCGAGCAGCCGTTCGCCGCGCTTGAGGATATGGACCTCGCGCGAGGAAGCGGGGAAGGGGAAGGAAGCAGCTGTGCAGTTCATTGCGGGTCGTCGATGCGCGACGGAACGAGCCGCAGGTGCGCTGCGGATCACGATTCCGGGCGGGAAATTCTAGTACCGGCCAGTACAACAATTCTGAATGTAAAAAAAATGTCAAAAGGAACGCTTCGTCCCAGCGGTCCTGGCTACCACGGCTCCGGAAAAACGAAAGCCCCGCCTGGCAGGGGCCAGGCGGGGCTTCGCAAACAGCTGATTGGGTGAGTCACTCGCCCAGGGCCTTGGCCACGAACGGCGGGCTGACCAACACGCCAGTGTGCAGCGGCGCGGTGTAGTACAGGGTCTCGAACGGCTTGTTGGCCGAGTCTTCCTGGCGGAAGCCGAAACCAAAGCCGGCCTGCTTGCTGGCCACAGTCACCGACCACCAGCCGGTCGGGTAGCACGGCTGCGGGAACGGCAGGGTCTTGAACGACTGGAAGCCGGCCTTGCCCATTTCCGCGCGCATGTCGCGGATCAGGTCCAGCAGCGCCAATGGCGATTCGCTCTGCTGCACCAGCAGGCCGTCATCCTTCAGCGCACGGAAGCAGCTTTCGAAGAACGCCTTGTTGAACAGGCCTTCGGCCGGGCCGACCGGGTCGGTCGAATCGACGATCACCACGTCCACACTGCCCGGCTCGCAGTTGGCCATGTAGGCCACGCCGTCGTCGAACAGCAGCTCGGCGCGCGCATCGTTGTTGGATTCGCACAGCTCCGGGAAGTACTTCTCGGCCATGCGGGTGACCTGCTCGTCGATGTCGCACTGGGTGGCCGACTCCACGCCCGGGTGCTTGAGCACCTCGCGCAGCGTGCCGCAGTCGCCACCGCCGATGATCACCACGCGCTTCGGGTTCGGGTGGGTGAACAGCACCGGGTGGCTGATCATCTCGTGGTAGAAGAAGTTGTCCTTGGTGGTCAGCATCATCGCGCCGTCGATGACCATCAGCTTGCCCCAGTCGGTCGAGTCATAGATCTCGATCTTCTGGAACGGCGACTGCACCTCGTCCAGCTTGCCGGTGATGCGGAAACCAATGGCCGAACCGGTCGGCTGGAAATGTTCGATGTACCAGTTGTCGTTGCTGCTCATGGGATTCCTTGGATTACCGGCGACGGCCGCTCGGGGCGCGTTCGACGTGGACGGTGGGACGGCGTTGCGCGCCCTGGGCGATGGATCGCGCCGGCCGGTTGGACTTCCGGCGGGGACGCTCCCGGCGCCACGGCGATGGGATGCAGCCTGCGGCGCGGCGCGGATTGTAACGGACCCTTGCCCGGCCAGACGTTAGAATGCGCGTCCTTTTCGTTCAGCCGAGCACCGTAATGACCGATTGGTCCCTCGACCAGGCCCGCAAGACCTACTCGATCCCGCACTGGGCGGACGGGTATTTCGACGTCGACCAGGCCGGTCATGTCGTGGTCAGGCCGACCGGTGCCGACGGCCCGGTGGTGTCGCTGCCGCAGGTGGTCGAGGCCGCACGCGCCGGTGGCGCCAAGCTGCCGCTGCTGGTGCGGTTCCCGGAAATCCTCGGCCAGCGCCTGGGCAAGCTGCAGTCCGCCTTCGCCCAGGCCCAGGCTGACTGGGACTACGCCGGCGGCTACACCGCGGTCTATCCGATCAAGGTGAATCAGCACCAGGGCGTGGCCGGCACGCTGGCCTCGCACGCCGGCGAAGGCTTCGGCCTGGAAGCCGGTTCCAAGCCGGAACTGATGGCGGTGCTGGCGCTGTCGCGCCCGGGCGGGCTGATTGTCTGCAACGGCTACAAGGACCGCGAGTACATCCGCCTGGCGCTGATCGGCCGCAAGCTGGGGCTGCAGACCTTCATCGTCATCGAAAAGCCCTCCGAGCTGAAACTGGTGCTGGAGGAATCGCGCGCGCTGGACGTGAAGCCCGGCCTGGGCGTGCGCATGCGCCTGGCCAGCCTCGGCGCCGGCAAGTGGCAGAACAGCGGCGGCGACAAGGCCAAGTTCGGCCTGTCCCCGCGCCAGGTGCTGGACCTGTGGAAGACGCTGCGTGACAGCGAGTACGCCGACTGCCTGAACCTGCTGCACTTCCACATGGGCAGCCAGATCTCCAACGTGCGCGACATCGCCAACGGCATGCGCGAGGCGACCCGCTACTTCGTCGAGCTCTCGCGCCTGGGCGCGAAGATCAGCCACGTCGATGTCGGCGGCGGCCTGGGCATCGACTACGAAGGCACCCGTTCGCGCAGCTACTGCTCGATCAACTACGGCCTGCACGCCTATGCCAGCAACATCGTGCAGCCGCTGGCCGAGGCCTGCGAGCAGCACGGCCTGCCGCAGCCGCGCGTGGTCACCGAATGCGGCCGCGCCATGACCGCGCACCACGCGGTGCTGATCGCCAACGTGGCCGAGGTCGAGCAGGCGCCGGAAGGCCGCGTGCCGGAGGCCTTCGACGACGAGCCGGCACCGATCCGCCACCTGCGCGAGATCCATTCCGAGCTTGACGTGCGCCCGGCGGTGGAGCTGTTCCAGGAAGCGCAGCACTTCCACGCCGAAGGCCTGAGCGCCTACGCGCTGGGCCAGATCGACCTGGTCGCCCGTGCCCGCATCGACGACCTGTTCTATGCGATTGCCCACGGCGTGCGCGCGCGCCTGAGCCACGAGGAAAAGAGCCACCGTCCGATCCTGGACGAGCTCAACGACCGCCTGGTCGACAAGTATTTCGTCAACTTCTCCGTGTTCGAATCGATCCCCGACGTCTGGGCGATCGACCAGGTGTTCCCGATCCTGCCGATCCAGCGCCTGGACGAGCGCCCGGACCGCCGCGGCATCATCGCCGACATGACCTGCGACTCCGATGGCGTGGTCAAGACCTACGTCGAGAACGAGTCGCTGGACACCTCGTTGCCGGTGCACAGCCTCGGCCACGGCGAGAGCTACCTGTTCGGCTTCTTCCTGGTCGGTGCCTACCAGGAGATCCTTGGCGACATCCACAACCTGTTCGGCGACACCGACGCGGTGGAAGTCATCGCCGACGCCGATGGCTGCGTGATCACCCAGCAGCGCCGCGGCGACACCACCGACGTGATGCTTGATTACGTCGGCTACAAGCTCGATGACCTGCGTGCCGCCTACAAGGCGCGGGTGGCGGCAGCGGATCTGTCGTCCGAGCGGGCCACCGAGCTGGATGCGGCACTGGAAGCGGGGTTGACCGGCTATACCTACCTGAGTGATGAGCCGTTGGTGTGATAAAAATCAGGGGCTGTATTGGACAGCCCCTGCTTGGCATTGATCTCAGAGTTGGGAATTTATTTCTTCCATAAGGCCGTTGCGTTCGGTCTCATATTTCTTCCGGAGAAGAGCAACCTGGATTGCAGCGGGCAATGTGACCCGGAATGCCGGTCCTGCAATGTCAATTGCTGTCCAAGCGCTTGTCAGTGCCCAGCCTACAGGTCCGGTTAGAACTGCAGCTGTCCTCATTAACGCAGCATTCCCTGCCAGTGCAAGGCCTTTTCCTAAAATAGCTTTGCTTACTGCGTTGGCGATAATAAGGGTCAGTTGGAATGACTTGAATCCGCCGGCTTTGAAAATAAGTTGTGCTGCCCCTGTCAATGCGACAGGGGTGAGGTTTTTAAGGTTTGTGACGCCAATGATTTTTGCGAATTCAGAACGCTCGGATTCAGTCATCTTTTCAATGGCGTCCCCAAGAAGCCTTTGCAGGATTTTGTCTTCGACTTCCAGTGCGCTGTCGCTCTTTTTTACATCCTTAATGCTCGCTTTTTCTGCCACGTCACAAAGAATTTCATGGTAGAGGACGCCTTTTCCACCGCGCAGGACTGTCATCAGGCTGTTTGCGCCAAAACACTGAAGTTCGGCAGCAATCAGCTGCCAGTACTTGGCGTGGTTTGGATAATATGCTTTGTAGGAAGGGTTGCCTGTAAGCTCTTCGGTCCAGAGATTTTCTCCATCCTTGTCTTTGGTTAATGTTTCGACAAGGTCATGGAGATCCTCGCTTGTCATTTCGGCAAGGAATTCGAGATCGGGGTCGTAGCGGTATGCCATGATGGTCTACTGTCCTTTATTTTTTCTTGAATAGTGACCAGATAAAGCGGGCGGCCATTGTCAGGTTCTCAGGCTTTGTTGCCTCTTTTTTGGCCCAGTCGCCAATATCTTTGGCGACTTCGCCTGCCCAATCCATGAAGGAAGAGAGGATCGATTTTTCTACCTTTTGCTGATAGTTTTCCTTGTTGTCATTGTGCCGAAAGTTTGCTTCGTCTTGGTTGATGTGATCGGCAATGACGGCGCGTTTCTTTTTTGGCAGATGCTCAAGTATGAAGCTGAGTAGTTTTGTCAGGTTGTAGGGCTCGGAAAGACGCTCGCCATTAATAACGCATCCGGCCGAGTAGTAAATGGGTTCTACATCCAGATCGGCTCCCTCTTTGACGCGTGAACGGACTACTTCGACCACGTTGTCAAGATGTTCCAGAAGTTTCTCTTCTGGTCGGTTTTCAAACTTGTTCCAATAGTGTCCTTTCATTGCCTGATCGGCTTGGTTCAGGCCAATCAAGAGGCGGTCATGATCAAATGAATTCAAGTTCGGTTTGATGACGTCCTTTATGAGTTTGTAAGCCGAGCCGAAGTCGCGACTGCCTGCATCCAATATCAGGAATACAAGGTCGATCAGTGGCTTACCCTTGTCATCCAGCTTGCGAAGGGCCTCAATGATTTTCTTGCTGTGTTCGTCGTCTTTTTCTGGACTATCGCCCAGGCCCGGGGAATCCCAGATGATGAGGTTTTCGTTGAGTTCGTACTTGTTGATTTCCATGGTTTCTGGACGTGCTCCGTCACCCACCTCTGGATTTCCATTGTTTTTCCCATCGCTTTCGAAAATGGCCTTGATGGTTGAGCTTTTGCCGACACCGGTGCCGCCAACAAGAAGTACATTGACTTTTGTCCTGCGGATTTTGCTCAAAATATCATTGAGCTGTTCGGCTGGTAAATCTTTAAGGATGTTGTAGTCCATTTTAATCGGTCTTTTTTGGCTTTTTGGTGGGTTGTGCAGCTGAGTTTATTAATTCAATTGTTAATATTTAAGATTCTTTCTTTGGTGTAGGCGGATTGAATCCTTTTGGCTTTTCCGATAACTGTAGATTTTAAATACATTGGCTCATGGATGATTAAGTGTTCTCCGAGGCCAAATAGCCACAAAAGTGTTTCTTGGTCATTTGGCACATGGGCGGTTAGTCGCAGCCAATCATTTCTAGGTAGTGAATCCAAAGTCTGGTCTTCACTGAGTGGGGTTTCCTGCAAAATTTTCGCAGTATCCGGATGTACGTCGGCTATCAGCTCCACCATTCCTTTTCCCTGCCTCGGGGTAAAGGCCGCGGTTGGCAGATAAGCCCCCATGTCGAAGTCGCCATCGTGAGCACTTTTTTGCAGCACCAGCACCCGCTGGATGCGATGCAATGCGAAATGCCGGATGTCTGTGTAATCACCGACGCTGGCAATCAGGTAGGTGGCGGGGCCGCGTGACACCAGGCCCTTGGGGTGCAGGGTCATGGTTTTGACTTCACCCTTGACCCGGCTGAAGTAATCCACCTGCAGTTGGCGCTGTTCGAGCACGGCGGTGGCGACGTTTTCCCAGACTTCCGGGGCGACCACGGCCGGCAGCAGGGCCTTGCCGTTAGGCAGGCTGCGTACGCGGTCCAGCCAGCGCGCATGCTTGCTGCCCTCGCGTCGGCTCAGGGTCTGCCGGGCTTCGGCAAAATGCGGCTCCAGTTGGCTCAGTACGCCGGGCGGCAGCAGGTGGCGCAGGTGGCCTTCGCACAACTGGAAGGCCATGGCCTCGGCTGAACTCATCACCGGCAGGCCAGGGCGTGCATGGGGTTGGTAGCTCCAGCGGAAAGGCCGCTGCCTGGCTATCTCTGGATCCGGATCGTCCTTGCTGCACATCAGGTCGAATTGCTGGCTGAGCTTCCCGTCCAGATCTCGCTGCAGGGAACGTAGGCTGATTTTAAAGCCCTCGCCGCCCAGTGCAGAGTGCAGCTGCACCGTGGAAATGCTGCTTGGATATCGTGGAATCAGACGCAGCAGGACGAGCGTCCGCAGTAATGCATCGCTCTTGTCAGACCTCTTGTTTTCAGCGACCGGGCTCAATGTTGGAGCCCCGGGGTATGGCCGCAGGGCAGTTGAGGAAGTGCGCAGCGGCTTCCAACCGGCTGCCGCGCCGTCTTGCAGTTTCGCTCTGGCTGGGGTGCATTCAACACATCCATGGTCAAATCCAGTTGTCCTTGATGGGGGGATCCCCGTTGCGGCGGGGATCAGATACTGCCGGGTATCGTGGATAACGGCTAGGTTCGCCCTTTCTTTAGCGCCGGCGTGCATCAAGGCGTGATATCGCCCGTCAGCCAGAGTTTGAGTGCTTCCAGACGGGTCGCCGGGCGCTCTTTGAACACGGCTCCGTCGCAAACGCAACGGTGGAGTGCCTGCAAGTCATGGGCATGGCGACCCATGTGCGGGGGCTTGAGTCGGTAAGTGGTTTTCCACCCGCAGAATCCACATACGAGCGTCCGGGGCGTGAGCATGTCTTTCTGGTCCACGCTGCTCATCGGGACGCTCCCTTGTGGAGCTTTTCAACGTAAGTCGCCAATCCCAGCAGCGCCAATCCATACACGACTACCCCACCTACGATCTTGAACATGCCGGTCTCCTTGGTCTCGCACTTCGCGGTGGGAGGATTTTTCGCCAGGCATGCGACAAGGCGTGTCGCTTGGTCGAGCCGGAGAGCAAATGGAGGGCTGATGGAGTTTTTCGTAGGCACGAATGAAAAAGGCCACAACATCGTCGCGGCCTTTTTCTCTTCTACTTTGCGCGATGCCCGTGGCCGCAGCGCCGGGGGGGCGGATTTCAGTCGGCGGAGGGCAGTCCACGCCTTCCAGGTGTCGATCACATCGCCCTCGCGGCAACGCAGGTTGGCGACCTGGCGACCACGCACCTCGACGTGGATGCCGTACTCGAACTCCAGCTCGTCGGCCAGGCGGTCGAAGCTGGAATACACGGTGTAGCTCGTATCTCCGTTGGGGAGGGTGACCGAATAGGTGGTGGTGCGGCCGACGCCGGGCCATTGCCAGGTCGAAGCGCGCTGGCGCGGGACGTCCAGTGACATTTCGGGCGGCTTGTCCGGGCGGCCGAAACGGTAGTTGATCGTCTTGCCGGCATCGCAGACCTGGACCTGCTTGCCGTTGCCGGTCGTGCACGCAAACAGCGTGTCCTGCCCGGCCGGGCAGGTGGCCTGGGCCTGCGCCTTGGCGGCGCCGAGGGCGAGCAGGATCAGCAGGGAAAGTCGGGCACGCATGCGGCTGGCTCCGTGTCGTCGTCAGCCGCGCAGCGTGGCACATCGCGTGCCCGGCAACCCTCCCCCGAGATGGGGGAGGGCAAAGGGAACTCAGCCCTGGCGGGCGACCTGGAAGCCGGCGAACGACTGCGTGGTGGGCATGATTTCCAGGCGATTGATGTTCAGGTGTGGCGGCAGCGTTGCCACCCAGAAGATCTGCTCGGCGATGTCCTCGGCAGTCATCGGCTCTGCGCCGGTGTAGAGACGGTCCGAGGCGGCCTGGTCGCCGTGGGTGCGTACCAGGGTGAATTCGGTTTCGGCCATGCCCGGCTCGATCGTGGTCACACGCACGCCCGTGCCATGCAGGTCACTGCGCAGGCCCAAGGAGAACTGGCTGACGAAGGCCTTGGTACCGCCGTAGGTGTTGCCGCCGGGGTAGGGGTAGACGCCGGCCACCGAGCTGATGTTGATGATCGCGCCGCGGCGTTCGACCAGCTGCGGCAGCAGGCGGTGGGTCAGGGTGACCAGCGCGGTGACGTTGGTGTCGATCATGGTGCGCCAGTCCTGCAGGTCGGCGTACTGTGCCGGTGCGGTGCCCTGCGCCAGGCCGGCGTTGTTGACCAGCAGGTCGATGCCGCGGAAGGCCTCGGGCAGTGCCGCCATGGCCGCATCCATGGCCGCCTCGTCGCGCACGTCGAACGCGGCGGCATGGATCACGTCGCTGCCGAACTCGGCCACCAGCGGCTGCAGGCGCTCGGCGCGGCGACCGGTGGCGATCACGCGCCAGCCCGCGCTGGCGAGACGGCGCGCAGCGGCAGCGCCGAAGCCGGAGGTGGCACCGGTGATCAGGGCGGTACGGGTCATCAGCAAGGCTCCAGGAAGGTGATCGATCGATTTTCCTCCCGTTTGGCCATCGCTGCCAGTTCACCAATGCTCCAGGGCTGCGGGAGCCAACCACCGGTGTCCATACGCGGCCGAACGAAAAACGCCCGTTGCGGGCAATGGGCGTCTCGAGACGGAACCGACAGCCGAAGCGCGTTACTGCGCCTTGATCGCCATCGCCTGCATGCCGTTGCTGGCCAGCTTCTGCTTGGCTTCGGCCAGTTCGCCGGCGGTGCCGTACGGCCCCATGCGCACGCGGTACACCGTCTTGCCGCTGATCTGCGCCGATTCCACCCGGGCGGTGATGCCCATCATCGCCAGCTTGGCCTTGGTGGCTTCGGCATCGCCGGAGGCACCGAACGCACCGGCCTGCAGGATGTAGCGCACATTGGCTTCGGCAGCCGGGGCCGATGCCGCTGCCACGGCTGGGGCATCGTTGCCTGCCGCAGCGGCCGGTGCGGCAGTGGCCGGTGCCGGTACCGGTGCGGCGGTGGTGGTGGTCGCAGGCGTGGTGCTGGCGGCCACAGTGGCAGGGGCCGGCTCGCGCAGCGGTGCCGGCACCGTGGCCGGCGATTCGGGCACGGCCGGCGGCAGCGGGGCCGGTACCGGACGTCCTTCCAGTGCAGCGCGGGCACGCTGGGCCTCGTCACTGACGCGGCGCTGCTCCTCGGCCTTGGCGCTGGCGGCCAGTTCGGCGTCGGACATCTGCACTTCCTCGCCGGGCAGCAGCGTGTAGAAGTCGTACTGCGTGGCCGGCTTGGCCGGCTCGCTGGCCTTGGCCGAACGCGGTGCTTCCACCGCGGCATCGATGTCGGCGTCGGCCACCGGGGCAGGCTGCGCATCCGGGTTCGGCTGCGGGCCGACCCGAAGGAAGCCGTCGCCATCCTTCTTGAACACGTTGGGCGCAGCGAGGAATACCACGGCCGCGATCGCTGCACCGGCTACCAGCCACACCCAGCCCGGCGTGTCGCTGCCACTGTTGCGTCGCGCCTGGCTCTTGCCACGTCGTGCTGCCATTTACTGCATCTCCTCGCTTACATCTTTTCCGGGGCGCTGACGCCCAGGACATTCAAGCCGTTGGCCAGGGCCTGTCGCGCGGCACAGGCAAGGGCGAGCTTGGCGTTGCGCGCGGCAGCGTCGTCCACCAGCACCGGCGTCCCGTGATACCACGTGTGGAAAGCATTGGCCAATTCACGCAGGTACTGCGCAACCAGGTGCGGTTCCAGGGCCAGGCCGGCGGCCTCGACCACTTCCGGATAACGCGAAATCTCGTTCATCAACTCCAGCGAGGCGGTGTCGTCGAGCAGCGAAAGCGCGGCCAGGCCCTCGGGCTGGGAGTACACCAGGCCCTTCTCCTGCGCCTGGCGCAGCAGCGAGCAGACGCGCGCATGCGCGTACTGCACGTAGAACACCGGGTTGTCGTTGCTCTGCTGGCGGGCCAGGTCGATGTCGAAGGTCAGCTGCGAATCAGGCTTGCGCGCGATCAGGAACCACCGGGTCGCGTCGCGTCCGGCTTCCTCGATCAGGTCGCGCAGGGTGAAGTAGCTGCCGGCACGCTTGGACAGCTTCACTTCCTCGCCGCCACGCATGACGGTGACCATCTGGTGCAGCACGTATTCCGGCCAGCCCTTCGGAATGCCGACGTCCAGCGCCTGCAGGCCGGCGCGCACACGCGCCAGCGAGCCGTGGTGGTCGGCACCCAGCTCGGTGATCGCGCGCTCGTAGCCGCGCTGCCACTTGGACAGGTGGTAGGCCACGTCCGGCAGGAAGTAGGTGTAGGTGCCGTCGGACTTGCGCATCACGCGGTCCTTGTCGTCACCGAAGTCGGTGGAGCGCAGCCACAGCGCGCCGCCTTCCTCGTAGGTGTGGCCCGACTGCACCAGGCGCTCGACGGTCTCGGCGACCTTGCCGTCCGAATACAGCGAGCTCTCCAGGAAGTAGATGTCGAAGTCCACGCCGAACGCGGCCAGGTCCAGGTTCTGCTCGTTGCGCAGGTAGGCCACGGCGAAACGGCGGATCGCCTCGAGGTTCTCGACGTCGC
The DNA here is from genome assembly GCF_916618915.1 of Stenotrophomonas sp. Marseille-Q4652. Taxonomy (NCBI): domain Bacteria; kingdom Pseudomonadati; phylum Pseudomonadota; class Gammaproteobacteria; order Lysobacterales; family Lysobacteraceae; genus Stenotrophomonas; species Stenotrophomonas sp. Marseille-Q4652. Next base: position 2,228,324 of record NZ_CAKAKE010000001.1, on the reverse strand, counting down.
CCTCGCCCACCACCTTGTGGCCTTCCAGGTCCACGGTGGCGCGGGCCAGGTAGGCGTCGGCCACGTCCTGGATGTAATGGCCGCGGTAGCCGGCTTCCGGCCAGCCGGCCTCATCGGGCTTGATGCCACGGGCGCGGGCCTGCACGGACACGGCCAGGTTCTCGATCTGCACGCCGGCGTCGTTGTAGTAGAACTCGCGCCTGGCGTTCCAGCCGTTGGCTTCCAGCACGCGGGCGATGCAGTCGCCGATCGCGCCGGCGCGGCCGTGGCCGACGTGCAGCGGGCCGGTCGGGTTGGCCGACACGTACTCGACGCCCACCGTGCGGCCGTTGCCAGACAGGTTGCGGCCGTAGTCGGTGCCTTCGCGGATCACGCTGGCCACTTCGCGCTGGAAGGCGCTCGGGGCCAGGTGGAAATTGATGAAACCCGGTCCGGCGATCTCCACGCGGCTGACGTCGTCGCTGTGCGGCAGCGCCTCGACCAGCGCCTGGGCCACGGCACGCGGATTGGTGCGCGCGGCCTTGGCCAGCAGCATCGCGGCGTTGGTGGCGAAGTCGCCGTGTTCGCGGGTCTTGGGCCGCTCGACCACGAAGTCCGGCGGCAGGGTGTCGGCAGGCAGGGTGCCGTTGGCGCGCAAGGCTTCGATGCCTTGGCCGATCAGGGCTCGGAGTAGGGGTTTCACGTCAGGTCTGCTTGAAGCGCGGAACTGGGCATTTTACCCGACCCGGCCGCGTACGGACCGGGGAACGGTTCAGTTGCCTGTCCACCGCCGCGGGGCCCGCCGCGCAAGGGCTTCAGAGCCAGCCGCGGGCGGCCAGCGATACTGGTGCGCCGTCGCCGATCACGAAATGGTCCAGCAGCCGGACTTCCAGCAGCCCCAGGGCATGGCGCAGGCGCTCGGTGACCGCGCGGTCGGCCGCTGAGGGCTCGGGGTTACCGGAAGGGTGGTTGTGGCCAACGATCACCGCCGCCGCGTTGTGCGCCAGTGCCCGCCGCACCACCTCGCGTGGATGCACCTCGGCGCCGTCGATGGTGCCGGTGAACAGTTCCTCGAAGGCCAGCGCCCGGTGCCGGGTGTCCAGGAACAGCGCGGCGAAGACCTCGTTCGGGCGGGGCCGCAGGCGCTGGGCGAAGTAGCGGCCGGCGGCCATCGGGTCGGTCAGGGTGGCGCCGCGCTCGAGGTCGGCGGCGAGGTGGCGCTGGCCCAGCTCCAGCGCCGCGGCCAGCTTGCAGGCCCGGGCCGGACCGAGGCCTGGCAGGCGGGCCAGGTCGCCGGGCTCGCGGTCCAGCAGGCGCCGCAGCGGACCGTGTTCGCGCAGCAGCTCGCGCGAGGTCTGCACCGCGTCGCGTCCGCGCAGCCCGGAGCCGAGGAAGATCGCCAGCAGCTCGGCGTCGGACAGCGAGCGCGGCCCTTGGGCGAGCAGCTTTTCGCGGGGACGTTCGGTGCTGGGCCAGTCGCGGATGTGCATATGGCGAATGTGCCGCTGCGCCCGCGGAATCGGCATCAGCCGCGCCAGACCCATCAGTTAAGCTAACGGCCCTTGTATGGGTAGGAATAACCCCACGTGACTGCCTCTTCCCCTGGTACCCCGGCCGGCGTGCGGCCGCTGGAAGGACAGAAGCTCCTGTTGTGCGTTGGCGGCGGCATTGCGGCCTACAAATCCCTGGACCTGGTACGCCGCCTGCGTGATGCCGGCGCGCAGGTACAGGTGGCCATGACCGAAGGGGCCCAGCAGTTCGTCACCCCGTTGAGCTTCCAGGCCCTGTCGGGCCACCCGAGCCGCACCACGCTGTGGGACAGCGCTGCCGAGCAGGCCATGGGCCACATCGAGCTGGCCCGCTGGGCCGACCGCATCGTGGTCGCCCCGGCCACGGCCGACCTGCTGGCGCGGCTGGCCCACGGCCATGCCGATGACCTGGTCACCACCCTGTGCCTGGCCACGACCGCGCCACTGACGGTGTGCCCGGCGATGAACCACCGCATGTGGCTGCATCCGGCCACCCAGGCCAACATCGCCCTGTTGCGCGAGCGCGGCGCCCAGGTGATCGGCCCGGAAGACGGCCCGCTGGCCGAAGGCGAGTCCGGCCCGGGCCGGCTCAGCGAACCGGTGGCGATCGTCCAGGCCCTGGCCGGGATCCGCGGGCAGGGCGCGGCGCCGGCGACCCCGGCTGCGCTGGCCGGACTGAAGGTCGTGATCAGTGCCGGTCCCACCTACGAGGACATCGATCCGGTGCGTTACGTGGGCAACCGCAGCAGCGGCAAGATGGGCTATGCCCTGGCCGCCGCCGCTGCCCGCCAGGGCGCCGAGGTGGTGCTGGTCAGCGGACCGGTGCAGCTGGCCACCCCGGCCGGCGTGCGCCGAGTGGACGTGCGCTCGGCCGCGCAGATGCGCGAGGCGGTGCTGGCCGCGCTGCCGGCCGACATCTATATCGGCGCCGCTGCGGTGGCCGATTACACCCCGCGCAAGGTGCTGTCGCAGAAGATGAAGAAGACCAGCGACAACACCACCCTGACCCTGGAGCTGGTGCGCACCGCCGACATCCTGGCCGAAGTCGCCACCCAGACCCAGGCGCTGAAGCTGGTGGTCGGGTTTGCCGCCGAAACCCATGATGTGGAGCGCTATGCGCGCGGCAAGCTCGCCGACAAGCGCCTGGACCTGATCATCGCCAACCAGGTCGGCATCAGCGGCAGCGGCTTCGAGAGCGACCAGAACGCGGCCGTGGCCTACTGGGCCGACGGCGAGCGTGCCTTTCCGGCCACCGCCAAGACCGAACTGGCCACGCAACTGCTGGAACTGATCGCAGAGAGGCTGCACGCATGAGCACGAATCCCGCACCGCAGCCCTTGCAGGTCAAGCTGCTGGATCCGCGCTTTGGTGATGCCTGGCCGCTACCGGCCTATGCCACCGAGGCCAGCGCCGGCATGGACCTGCGCGCGGCGATCGATGTGCCGATGACGCTGGCCCCGGGCGATGCCGCCCTGGTGCCTTCGGGCATCGCCATCCACATCGCCGATCCGGGCCTGTGCGCGGTGATCCTGCCGCGCTCCGGGCTTGGCCATCGCCACGGCATCGTGCTCGGCAACGGCACCGGCCTGATCGACGCCGATTACCAAGGCCCGCTGCTGATCAGCATCTGGAACCGCGGCCGGGAAAGCTTCACCATCGAGCCCGGCGACCGCATTGCACAGCTGGTGGTGCTGCCGATCGCCCGCGTGAGCCTGCAGGTAGTGGATACTTTCATCGACAGCGCACGGGGAACGGGTGGATTCGGCCATACCGGGGTGCGCTGACAGGGGATGTCAACATGAGCGATGCGAATCAAGGCAAGCGCGCCGGCGCGGACCTGGGACGTACGTCCAGGCTGCTGGCCGTCATGCTGTTGTTGCTGGCTGGATGGTTTGGCTGGAGCGCCTACAGCCAGTGGCGCAATGACGCCATCGGGGTGGCACTGGAAGAGGCGCGTGACGCCGCGGTCGTCGGCCTGCACCAGGCCATGACCGAACAGGCGGCGCAGATGACCAAGGTGCTGGCCCTCGCGGAAGTGAAAGCCGCGCTGGCCGGCGGCGACGCCGATGCCGCGGCCGTGACCGTGCGAGGCAACTGGCCTGGCGCCGAGGACGTGCAGGTGATGGCCAGCGCGCTGGATGTCGCCTATGCCGATGCCGCCAACTTTGGTTATTCGCGCCTGGCGCTGCTGGAAACCGCCCTGCGCGACCAGAAGCCGGTCGTGCGCGTGGTCCGTGACGCGGGCAGCCAGCGCCTGGGCGTGGCCGCCCCGGCCGAGCTGGGCAAGACCCCGGCGGTGGTTTACGTACGCCTGCCGCTGCAGCGGCTGACCAGCGTGTTTGACGGCATCCACTCCCCGGGCAGTGCCTATCTGGCGCTGCGCCAGGGCAACCACAACGTCGTCGAACAGGGCAATTCTGCCATCGGTGCCGGTGGTGCCGAGGCACTGGCGCGACCGGTCGGCGACACCGGCCTGCGCGTGGCCGCGGCCATGCCCGACGTCGAGCCGGGGCCGCTGGGCATGGGTGTGATTCCGTGCGCGATCGTGGCTGCGCTGCTGGCCCTGGTCGCGGTGCTTTTGCTGCTCGGGCCGGACAGGTTCGTGCGGCGCAAGAAGGTCGAGGTCGAGACCGAGACAGGCCCGACCCTGCGCGAGAGCCTGGAGCAGGAACCGCTGCCGGTGGCGGCCAGCACCCGGGTCGAGGGCAGCGACAGCGGCGTCGGCATCGAGGTGGCGCCGGGCATCTTCCGTGCCTACGACATCCGTGGCGTGGTCGGCAGCGAGCTGACTCCGGCGGTCGCCACGCTGATCGGCCAGGCCATCGGCAGCATGATGCAGGGCCAGGGACTGCGCGACATCGTCGTCGGCCGCGACGGCCGGCTGTCCGGCCCGGAACTGAGCGAGGCGCTGATCGAAGGCCTGCGCCTGGCCGGCTGCGACGTCATCGACATCGGCCTGGCGCCGACGCCGGTGGTGTACTTCGCCAGCTACCACCTGCGCGCGGGCAGCTGCGTGGCCGTCACCGGCAGCCACAATCCGCCCGAATACAACGGCTTCAAGGTCGTCATCGGCGGCGAGACCCTGTCCGGGGCGACGATCACCGAGATCTACCAGCGCATCAGCGAGGGCCGCCTGCACGTGGCCGCTCACCCGGGCAGCGTGCAGCAGCGCGAGGTCGATGCCGACTACATCCAGCGCATCGCCGATGACGTACAGCTGGACCGGCCACTCAAGGTGGTGGTTGATGCCGGCAACGGCGTGGCCGGCGAGATCGGCCCGCGCCTGCTCGAGGCGATCGGCGCCGAGGTCATCCCGCTGTACTGCGATGTTGACGGGACCTTCCCCAACCACCATCCGGACCCGAGTGATCCGCGCAACCTCGAGGACCTGGTGCAGACGGTCCGGCGCTTCGACGCCGACCTCGGCCTGGCCTTCGATGGCGACGGCGACCGCCTGGGCGTGGTCACCCGCGAGGGCCGGGTCATCTACGCCGACCGCCTGCTGATGCTGTTCGCCGCCGACGTGCTGCAGCGTAACCCGGGCGCGCTGGTGATCTACGACGTCAAGTGCAGCGGCAAGCTGTCCGACTACGTGCTGCGCCATGGCGGCAGCCCGCTGATGTGGAAGACCGGGCATTCGCTGATCAAGGCCAAGATGCGCGAGACCGATGCCGAACTGGCCGGCGAGATGAGCGGCCACTTCTTCTTCAAGGAGCGCTGGTACGGCTTCGACGACGGCCTGTATGCGGCCGCGCGCCTGCTCGAGGTGTTGGCCCAGCGCGAGGAGGAACCGTCCGAAGTGCTGGGCGAGCTGCCCGACAGCGTTTCCACGCCGGAGATCAAGGTGCCGGTCGAGGCCGACACCCCGCACGCGCTGGTGGGCCTGTTCATGGCCGCCGCGCAGGCCGAGGAATCGCCGTTCGCCGGCGCGCGCCTGTCCACCATCGACGGCCTGCGTGCCGACTTCAGCGATGGCTGGGGCCTGCTGCGTGCTTCCAACACCACTCCGGTGCTGGTGTTGCGCTTCGAGGCCGTTGACAACGCCGCGCTGGAACGGATCAAGGACCTGTTCCGCAGCCAGCTGCAGTCGTTGTTGCCCGGCATCGAAGCCGGGTTCTGATGGAATGAGGAAGGGCGGCCACTGGCCGCCCTTCCTGTTTCACGCGCGTCGATCCCGAATCAGGGGGTATCGGCGGCGGCAATGCCCTTGAGCAGGCGGTAGCGCTGCAGGGTTTCCTCGATCTCCGCATCCAACGCCACGCGCTGCTGCTCGAACGAGCGCTGCTGGCGCTGCTGTGCCAGCAGTTCGCGGTGCCGCAGGGTGATGTCCTCGGCCTGCTTGTCGGCCACCTTCTGCCCGGCCAGCTCGCGGTCGCCGGCATTGCGCAGCTGCGCCACCAGCGCCTCGCGCAGGCTGGCCACGTTGTAGCGTGCGGTCTGGATGTTGTTGTCGATGATGCCGATGCGCTCGTTGAACACGCGGCGCAGGGCGTCCTCGTTCTGGTAGGTGACCAGCATCGCCTGTTCGGTGCGGCGCCGGGTTTCCTCGGCGGCGCGGTCGGCACGCTCCTGGGCCTCGGCCACCGCCGCGGCCGCGCGTTCCTCGGCGGTGAGCGCGCGCTCGACCTCGGCACTGCGCAGGCCGCTGCGCGCGTTGAACTCGTCGCGCGCTGCATTGACCGCTTCCGGCGGCAGCGTGTCCGAGCAGATGCGCTGCCCGGCCTGGTCCCAGCAATACAGCTTCTTGTTCACCGTCTGGGCGGAGGCGTTGGCAGGCAGCGCCATCGCGGCCAGCACGGCCAGCCCCAGAACGCGTGGAGTGTTGCGGATCGGCATCATGGCAGCCCCCTGCTGTCAGCCAGACTGGATTCCGTAGCGGGCCCGGTAGGCCAGCAGCGGTTCGCGGAAGCCAACAAGTTCCGGGTTTCCGGAAGCGAATGCAAGCAGGTCGCCGAGGTTGGCCACGGCCACCACCGGGATGCCGGTTTCCTCGGCCACGGCTTGCGCGGCCGAGCGCGGATCCTGCTCGGAAGCCACTTCCTGGCGGTCCAGCGCGACCACGATGCCGGCCGGACGGCCACCGGCGGCGCGGATGATCGCCAGCGCCTCGCGGATCGCGGTGCCGGCGGTGATCACGTCATCCAGGATCAGCACACGCTTGCCGGCCATGTCCGCGCCGATCAGGGTGCCACCCTCGCCATGGTCCTTGGCCTCCTTTCGGTTGAAGGACAGCGGCAGGTCGCGGCCGCGGCGCGCGTATTCACAGGCTACAGCGGTCGCCAGCGGGATGCCCTTGTAGGCCGGCCCGAACAGCAGTTCGAACTCCAGCCCGGCCTCGTCGATGGCATCGGCATAGCAGGCGGCCAGGCCAGCCATGCGCAGGCCCGAGTCAAAGCGGCCGGCATTGAAGAAGTACGGGCTCAGGCGGCCGGACTTGAGGGTGAACTGGCCAAAGCGCAGCGCGTCGGCGCCCAGCGCAAGCTGCAGGAAACGGGTGCGGTGATCGCTCATGGATGCCGTCGCTCGTGCGGAAAGGCGTAAAGCGTAAAGCATGGCCCCCGGGAATGCTGGCCCGAGCGGTATGCTTTGCCGGTCTTTGCCCGGGTTTACGGTTTTCCATGCGCATCATCAGCTTCAACGCCAACGGCATCCGCTCGGCCGCCACCAAGGGTTTCCTCGACTGGTTCCGGCAGCAGGATGCCGACGTGCTGTGCCTGCAGGAAACCAAGGCCCAGGAATCGCAGCTGTCCGACCCGATGTTCCGTCCCGACGGCCACCACTGCTTCTACCGCGATGCCATCACCAAGAAGGGCTACAGCGGCGTGGCGATCTACAGCAAACGCGAGCCGGACGAGGTGCTGACCTCGCTGGGCTGGGCGCCGTTCGACGACGAGGGCCGCTACATCGAGGCGCGCTACGGCAACCTGAGCGTGGTCTCGTTCTACATTCCGTCGGGCAGCTCGGGCGAGCTGCGCCAGGGGTTCAAGTTCGAGGTCATGGAATGGCTGCGTCCGGTTCTGGACCAGTGGCTGCGCAGCGGCCGCGACTACGTGCTGTGCGGTGACTGGAACATCGTCCGCACCGCGCTGGACATCCGCAACTGGAAGTCCAACCAGAAGAATTCCGGCTGCCTGCCGGAAGAACGCGAGTGGCTCAACCAGCTGTGCGCCGACGCCGGCGACGCGCCGGACCCGGCCAGCGGCCGTGGCTGGAGCGATGCCTACCGCGTGCTGCATCCCACCGGGCAGGACTACACGTGGTGGAGCAACCGCGGCGCGGCCCGCGCCAACAATGTTGGTTGGCGCATCGATTACCAGTTCGTCACCCCGGCGCTGCGCGAGCGCCTGCGCGCCTGCTCGATCTACCGTGACGAGCGCTTCTCCGACCATGCGCCGTTCACCGTGGACTACGCCGAATGAGTGACAAGATGGTGGCGGCGCCGCATGGCCTGCCGCAGCGCCTGCGGCGGCTGTTCGTGATCCTGCTGCTGGGATTTGCCTCCGGCCTGCCGTTGGCGCTGACCGGCGGGGCGATGCAGGCCTGGCTGACCGTGGATAGCGTGGATCTGGTGACGCTGGGCTTCCTGGCGCTGATCGGCATTCCTTACACCTTCAAGTTCCTGTGGGCACCGCTGATCGACCGCTTCGACCTGCCGGTGCTGGGCAGGCGTCGTGGCTGGATCGTCCTGTTGCTGCTCGCCCTGGGCGCGATGTTGCTGCTGATGAGCACGCTTTCGCCCTCGCGCAGCCTGGGTGTGTTCGCCGCCGTGGCGGTGCTGGTGGCTTGCCTGTCGGCCACCCTGGACGTGGTCATCGATGCTTACCGCACCGACCTGCTGGAACCGGCCGAGCGCGGCCTCGGCGGCTCGCTGACCGTGCTCGGCTACCGGTTGGCGATGGTGCTGTCCGGCGGCATCACCCTGATCTGGGCCGAGCAGTGGCAGAGCTGGCCGCAGGTGTACCGGGTGATGGCCGGGCTGTCGGTGGCCGTGGGCGTGCTCGCCTTAGCCCTGATGCCGCCGCTTCCGGCGCGGTTCAAGGCGCCCGTGTCCCGGGCCGGCCACGAGCTGCGTGGCTTCCTGGCCCTGATCGCCGGCGTCGCGCTGGGTGCCTGGCTGGCGCACTGGGCGCTGGTGCTGATCGGGCTGGACCCGGACAGCAGCGACCGCTGGGTGCGGTTGGGTTTCGTGGTCACCCAGATCGTGGCAGGCATGACCGTGGGCCTGGGCGCCACCCGCTGGGTGCCGTTCGAAACGCTCAATGCATCGCTGCGCAGCTACTTCGGCATGCGTGGTGCGGGGGCGTTCCTGGCGCTGGTGGTGCTGTACAAGGTTGGCGACGCGTTCGCGCTGAGCCTATCCACGCCGTTCCTGCTCAAGGGCATTGGTTTCTCCCAGTCCGAGGTGGGCCTGGCCAACAAGACCATCGGCCTGCTGATGACCATCGTTGGCGCCATCGTGGGTGGGTTCTTCCTGCTGCGGGTACGGCTGTCGAACGCGGTGCTGGGTTTTGGCGTGCTGCAGCTGCTCTCCAACCTGGGTTTCTACGCGCTCGCGCGCGAGGGTGCTGGGGCGTGGGGCCACCTGACCCTGCCGGCGTTCAACCTGCTGATCGTGCATCTGGACGAGCCCACGCAGATGGACGGCCTGCTGCTGTTCGCGCTGAGCTTGGACAACTTCGCTGGCGGCATGGGTACGGCAGCCTTCGTTGCCCTGCTCAGTGGCCTGTGCGGGGCCCGGTTCTCGGCCACCCACTACGCCCTGCTGTCCGCCTTCGCCACCCTGGGTCGGGTGTTCGTGGGCCCGTTCGCCGGCGTGCTGGCCGATGCCTATGGCTGGCAGACATTCTTCCTGGTGTCGGTGGTGGTGGGCATCCCAGGCCTGGTGATGGCTTGGTGGCTGCGCCGCGAGGTGGATGCAACCACCCTGGCAAGGGTAGAAGCGTGAACTGCGTCCATTTGAAAGCCGGCGAGCCAGCTCCGATCATGGCCGGCCTTTGAAGAGCCAAGGGATGTCCTGATGCCCGACCTGATAGTGCGCGACGCCGACCCGTTACTGCTCGAGCGTATCCGCCGGGTTTCCGTGGCCCGGGGCTGGACCCAGCAGCACACCGTGACGGTACTGATCGAACAGGGGCTGTTCGTCAGCGAGCATGAAGTCAGCAGCGGCTTTGCAACGCCGGAAGTGGACGCGCTGTCCGAGGCGATCGCGGCCCTGAAGGCGCTGCCGGCCGGCTCGGATATCTAGGCGTTCGCAGGCTCAGGCCGGGTGGATCGCGCCCAGGATGCGCGGACCGCGAGCACCGGTGACGGCTTCCAGGTTCCCCGGCCGCCCTTCCAGGGTCTGGCGCGCCAGCCAGGCAAAGCCCATCGCCTCCAGGTAATCCGGATCCAGCCCAAGCCCGGCCAAGGATCCAATTGCGACCTGTGGCAGGTGCGCAGCCAGGCGCTGCAGCAGCACCGGGTTGTGCACCCCGCCGCCGCACACCAGCAGGCGGCGGGTATCCGGCTGCTGGGCGAGCAGGGCATCGGCCACGGTGAGCGCGGTCAGTTCCAGCAGCGTGGCCTGCACGTCGGCAGCGGCCCGGGCCTGTCCCCCAAGATGGCCGCGCAGCCAGTCCAGGTGGAACTGTTCGCGGCCAGTGCTCTTGGGTGGCGGTGAAGCGAACCACGGCTCGGCGCGCAGCCGCTGCAGCAACCCGGTATCCACCTGGCCACTGGCGGCGAAGGCACCGCCGCGATCAAAGGGCCGGCCCAGATGCAGCTGGCACCAGCCATCGAGCAGTGCATTGGCCGGACCGGTATCGAAACCGCGCACCGTTCCCTGCCGTGGAATCAGGGTCAGGTTGGCGATGCCGCCGAGGTTGAGCACGGCGCGATCCTCGTCAGCCGTCCCCAGCATCGCCAGGTGGAAGGCCGGCATCAGCGGTGCGCCGTGGCCACCGGCGGCCACGTCGCGGCGGCGGAAGTCGGCCACGGTGGTGATCCCGGTGAGCTCGGCGATGCGGTTGCCATCGCCCAGTTGCCAGGTGAAAGCCGGGTAGGAAAGGGGGCGATGGCGCACGGTCTGTCCATGCGAGCCGATCGCCCGTACCTGACGGGCTGCGATGCCAGTTTCCTCCAGCAATTGGTTGGCGGCCGCGGCGAAGGCGATCGCGACCTCCGCATCGAGGCGGCCGAGGGCGTCAAGCGAGGTGATGTCGCCGCCCTGGCCCAGCGCGATCAGCTCCTGGCGCAGCGCTGCATCCCATGGATGGGTCAGGCCGGCGACCAGCCGGCAGCGATTGCCGCCTTCGCCGAACTGCACGAGCGCCGCATCGATGCCGTCGGCACTGGTGCCGGACATCAGCCCCAGGAAGAGCGGGGCGGCAGGATCGAACGAAGGGGACATGGCGGCAGGGTCTGCAGAAGGACCGGGAAGCTTCGGTGCTTCCCGATCCGGGCGTCAATGCCGCAGGGCCGGCCTCAGCCGCGTTCGGCCCTGGCCGCGCTGGCCGGCTTGCCCGCCTCGGCGTAAATCAGCTCTTCCATGCCACGGATGCGGGCCATGGCTGGCGCGGTCTGTGCGCGGAAGGCGGCCAGCTGGGCGCCCTTGAGCGGCTCCGGCGGCGGCATGGTGACCGACAGCGGATTGCGATGCTGGCCGTTGACGCGGAATTCGTAGTGCAGGTGCGGACCGGTGGACATGCCGGTCGAGCCGACGTAGCCGATCACCGTGCCCTGGGCCACGCGCTGGCCGGTCTTGACATTGCCAAAGCGCGACATGTGGCCGTACAGCGTGGTGTGGCCGCGGCCGTGGTCCAGGATCACCACGTTGCCGTAGCCGCGCTGGGTGCCGGCGAACTGCACCCTGGCGTCACCGGCGGCCATGATCGGCGTACCGGTGCGGGCGGCGTAGTCCACGCCCTTGTGCATGCGCATCGTGCCCAGGATCGGGTGGCGGCGCGAACCGAAGTTCGAGGACAGGCGCGCGAACTGGATCGGGCTGCGGATGAAGCTCTTCTTCAGCGGCCGGCCGTCGATGTCGAAGTACTCGAACTTGCCATCGCGCTCGAAGCGGAAGCCGGTATAGGTCTTGCCGCCGGTGGTGAAGGTGGCTGCCAGGATCTTGCTGGCATCGATGCGCTCGCCTTCGCGCCAGGTTTCATCCAGCACCACGTTGAAGCGGTCGCCTGGCTGCACGTCCTTGGAGAAGTCGATGTCGTACTTGAAGATCTCGTCGGTCAGCGTGGCGATCGCCGATGGCGACAGGCCGGCGCGACTGGCCGAGGCATAGAGCGAGCTTGTGATCTCGCCGCTGGCCACCACCGTGCGCTTGGTGGTGACGCGCTCCAGTACCTTCTCCTCGATCCTGTCGCCCCGCAGCGCCAGCTCGACGCGCTGGCTGGGGCTGCGGTCGAAACGCAGGGTCCGCAGTTGGCCGTTGACCGGCAGGTCGAATGCGATCTCTGCCCCCGGGCGCAGGCGGGTCAGCGACTCGCGCACGCCGGGATGTTCAAGGATGCGGTGCATCACCGTGGCCGGCACGTTGACCTGTTCGAACAGTGCACCCAGGGTCTGCCCCGGCTTTACCTGCAGGATCTGCCAGCTGCTACCCGGAACTTCCTGCTGGCGCGAGGGGGACAGGGGCGGCAGCGGCAGCGGCAGCGTCGAGTGCGCCAGGCCCGTCGGCGCGTCGATTGAGTTGGAGAAACCAGGGACGATGGTGGCGGCCAGTGCGCCGATCGTCAGGAACAGACTGGCATGTATCCAGTGGCGGCGGTCCCAGCGTTCATTGAACGCAGCCGGGAGGTGTTGCTTGAGCTTGCGATGCAGGACGCTATCGTGGAGGACATTGAGGCGTTCGTGGAAACGCTGCTTGCGCACACGACCAAAATCGTTATTCGGCATCAGCTGGTCTCTGTCGGCCCTGAGCTCGGGCCCAAACGCCGGTAACATAGAGAGCTATGAAGAGCGCGTCAAACCCTTGAGCCCATTGGCTTTTGTGAAGCCGGTGCGGTTAACTTGCTCTTAACTTGTTCACATATCCTGACGGCTTTGCCGGGAGTTCTAGCGTGTCCTCCATTGAAGAAACCCTTGCCCTGATCGGCCGCGGCGCCGACGAGATCCTCAAGATCGAGGAGCTGCGCCAGCGCCTGGAAAGCGGCGTCCCGCTGCGGGTCAAGGCGGGTTTCGACCCCACTGCGCCTGACCTGCACCTGGGCCATACCGTGCTGCTCAACAAGCTGCGCCAGTTCCAGCAACTGGGCCACCAGGTGATCTTCCTCATTGGTGACTTCACCGGAATGATCGGTGATCCCACCGGCAAGAGCGCCACCCGCAAGCCGCTGACCCGCGAAGACGTGCTGGCCAACGCCGAGACCTACAAGGAGCAGGTGTTCAAGGTGCTGGACCCGGAGAAGACCGAGGTCCGCTTCAACTCCGAATGGTTCGGCAAGATGGATGCCGCCGATATGATCCGCCTGGCCAGCCAGCTGACCGTGGCGCGCATGCTTGAGCGCGACGACTTCGCCAAGCGCTATGCCGCCCAGCAGTCGATCGCCATCCACGAGTTCCTCTACCCGCTGGTGCAGGGCTATGACTCCGTCGCGCTGCAGGCCGACGTCGAATGCGGTGGCACCGACCAGAAGTTCAACCTGCTGATGGGCCGTGGCCTGCAGGAAGCGCATGGCCAGAAGCCCCAGATAGTGCTGACCATGCCGCTGCTGGAGGGCCTGGATGGCGTCCACAAAATGTCCAAGTCGCTGGGCAACTACATTGGTGTCAGCGAGCCGGCCATCGACATCGTCACCAAGACCATGAAGATCGGCGACGACCTG